>NZ_JBRAMC010000004.1:0-560898 GCF_052959335.1 Vreelandella sp. H-I2 | reverse complement strand
GCGCATTAACGCTCACCGACCCTGGCTTTAAGCTGCTTTCCCACTGCACGGAAAAAACCAACGCCCCCGGCAGCCCCAAAGCATGGCAGCAGGTATTTGCCGCGTTTGGATTAGAGCTTGAGCTAATAGCAACCGGCTGCTGCGGTATGTCGGGCACCTATGGTCACGAAACACGCAACGCCGCCACCTCAAAGGCTATCTATGCGCAGTCCTGGCAGCCGCAGGTGGAAGCGAGCACAACCGAAGGCAAGCTATTAGCCACTGGCTACTCATGCCGCACTCAGGTGAAGCGCTATTCAGCGCAAACTCTGGCCCATCCTCTTCAGGCACTACTGGCGCAATTAAAGTCGGCATCCCATCTTTATCCCAAAAATCTGTAATAAAGAGCTACGAAATGACCCAAATAGACCTACTTTCAACCAATGATGTTCGCGACCGTTTTTCTAAAGCTATGTCGGCCATGTATCAAGCAGAAGTGCCGCAGTACGGCACGCTGCTTGAACTTGTCGAGTGCGTTAACCAAGAAACGCTTAGTCAGCAGCCTGAACTGCGTCGCCGCTTGGAAGCACAGGGTGAATTGGCTCGTTTGAGCGTAGAGCGCCACGGGGCAATTCGTGTGGGGACCGCTGCAGAGCTTTCCATGTTGCGTCGCCTGTTTGCCGTCATGGGCATGTATTCGGTCGGTTATTACGATCTTTCCGAAGCGGGTGTTCCGGTTCACTCAACAGCCTTCCGGCCCATCGACGATGACGCGCTGGCAATGAACCCTTTCCGTATTTTTACCTCGCTCCTGCGTTTAGAGCTTATCGAAAGCGAGACGCTGCGCCAGCGCTCAGAGGAAATTCTGGCCAAGCGAGATATCTTTACCCCAGGCGCGCGGGAACTCATTGAGCGTCACGAAACTCAGGGAGGATTAACCAGTGACGAGGCCGACCAGTTTATAAAAGAAGCTCTGGAAACCTTCCGTTGGCACCAAGACGCCACTGTCGATTTGGATACCTATCATGCGCTTCACGATGAGCACCGTTTGATTGCCGATGTGGTGTGCTTCCGTGGGCCACACATTAATCATCTGACGCCACGCACCTTGGATATCGACGAAGTACAACGCCGCATGCCGGACATGGGCATGAACCCCAAAGCGGTAATTGAAGGTCCGCCCCGTCGCGAATGCCCCATTTTGCTGCGCCAAACCAGCTTTAAAGCGTTAGAAGAATCGATTCGCTTTGCTGGTGATGCGCAAGGTACCCATACCGCTCGTTTTGGTGAAATTGAGCAGCGTGGTGTGGCGCTAACGCCGAAAGGTCGTGCACTCTATGACCAGTTGCTTAACGAAGGTCGCAAGCAAACCACTGGGTTGGATAACAACGCACACCAAACGGTTATGAAAAATGTATTTGCTAAGTTCCCTGATAACGACGAGGCAATGCGCCGTGAGAAGTTAGCGTATTTTTACTATCATTTGACCGAGAAAGGTCAGGCTGCTAAAGATGCTGGCAATGCCGATATTGAGGCGTTAATCGCGCACGGGCTGGTGGAAGCACAACCGATTACCTATGAAGACTTTCTGCCGGTCAGCGCGGCGGGTATTTTCCAGTCAAACCTGGGTGGTGCAGAGAGCGAAGCCTATGCCGGTAACGCTAATCGCGATGCCTTTGAAGAAGCGCTGGGTGCTCAAGTAACGGATGAGCTATCGCTCTATGCTGAACGAGAGCATATGTCAAAGCAGAAAGTGCTGGCTGCACTGGTAGGTTAAACACGCTTTTCTTGCTCTATCAAACACTTTAACTGCATAAGGCTGCGGTCTGAGTGTTTGATAGCCAGTAGATATATATTCAACTTATCGCTTTTAAACGGTATTCTCCTACTAAAATAAGTATACATATTGAGTTAAAAAAGGGCGGTCTCAATAATCAGATGCAACACCTGACTCACTTGATAAGCAATCACCACAACTTATCTCTATCACCATCTTTCCACTGGAGAACGTGCTGCTTTAATGTTGATGTACGCGAAGCCCTCATTGCGTGATATCGCTCGCCACCTTGGCCGCTCTGCGAATATCGTATTGCGCGAGATATGGTAATCTCTCCATTTTTAGAGGGGGCACATTCAACCCGCCACTACACCAAATCCCTTCATACTGAAGCATATGTACCCCTATAACCCAAAACGCCACGTCTCGTATAAGACCATCTAAAATGCGCTCCATGTGATAGCTCAAGAGAATGAGTTCATCGCTTGTCTATCTCATGAAAGATGTAAGTGACGTTCTCGCAGTCGATGCAACGACAAACCCCAACGAATTTCAAAGCTAGTGAGTATGCGCATGTGACCGCCTGAAATGGACGTTAGCCTAACGACTAACTATTGTGAAGGTGTCCAATAGTTCTGCTATAGACACGTTATGAGGGCGCATCACCCGGCTCGTCATTCTGGCGAGGCTAGAGTGCACACTGCAACAGCTGTTGCTGTGTGTTTTAGCGACAAACTGAGTGAAGTGCCGAGGGCCTAGTCTCTGCCCATGACTTACGATTAAAGGCACGGAATGGTAAAGTAGGAGGAGATTATGCAGCGCAAGAGCAGCACCACCATCTACTTTGCTGATCCGCGCTACCCTTGGCAACGTGATTCAAATGAGAATACCAAAGCCTTCACCGCCAGCACTTACCGAAAGATGCCGACTTGCCGGTGTACAACCAAGAAGAACTCAATGAAATTGCAGATTAGTTGAATACCCGGCCAAGAAAGATACTAAACGCACGGATGCCTTTAAAAGGTAACGTTGACGTAATAAAGAAAACGATACCCTACATCCAGCTCTTATAATAGTACTGTGCTTAGAGCTTAAGGCCGCCCAGTATACAGTTAATTGTATCTAGTTCCGGAGGTACTTTAGCAATACGTTATTTATTGAGAGGTTTGTATTGACATATGGGATTGGCTGAGGTGGGAAAGTAGCTTGCTGATATAGGTAGGAAAAACGTACTTATGGCAATATAATATAATGTTAAATTTATTTAGTTCAATTTGATTATGGGTCAATTAATTAGCTATTTCTAATTAGCCCATAATAGTTCTAACGCATTTGATAAAATGTTAATTTTATAATATAAAACCGGCAGCCAAATAAAAGATAAAGCTAATGAAAGCTACCAATAATGCATATGGGAACTGTGTTCTGATGTGATCCATATGGTCTGAACCCGCACCAATGGATGCTAGAACAGAAGTGTCTGAGAGGGGAGAGCAATGATCTCCAAAAACGCCCCCTCCAGTGGCTGCTGCAATTGACATAAAGACCAACGGATTATACATGCTGCCAGTAAGCTCCATTGACATTGCTAGTGCAATAGGGATGGTAATAGCAAATGTTCCCCAAGAAGTGCCCGTTGAAAATGATATTACAGCAGCCACAAAAAATATGATTGCCGGGAGAAGGTTCGGAGTAATTAAACCCTCAGAGATGGACACCAAATAATTTGCTGCACCTGAATCTTTGGTAATGCTGTTTAAAGCATATGCGAAAAGCAATATGAGCACGGCGGGGATAACAGCCTTAACTCCTGAGACTACGGCTTTAGATAGCTGTTTGGTTCCGAATTTTTGTAGCGACATCGTTATGAAAAGGTAAAGCAAAGCTGCAGAGAAAGACTCTACGATTTTAACACCGCCTATAACGATGTAAGTGGTAACGTTTATTCCGATGATTAAAATGACGGGTATAAGAAAGTTTAAAGTAAAGCTTGGCGAAGCGCCTGCAGGTTTTTTAAGTACTTTAATCTCTTCACCTATCATAGGAGTTGAGCCATCTCGAACAAGTTTTCCTTGCTCGAAAGCTCTGTCTTCAGCTTTTTTCATAGGCCCAAAATCTTTAATGACTCCAAAGCTAATTAGCCCTACAAAAATTACTGATAAAATTGCATAAAAGTTATAAATTATCGAGCTTGCAAATACTCCAATTGCCTCAGAGGACGACAGACTTGGAGACTGATCCCCAATGATTCCAGAGATATAGAGAGCCCATGAGGTAAATGGAATTATGACAATAAGAGGTGATGACGTAGAGTCGGCTATATAGGCAAGTTTCTCACGTGAAATTTTCACTTTATCAGTGATTGGTTGAAGCGACGTCCCTACAAAAACCGGACTAAAGTAATCGCTGAAAAATACACACATACCCGCTAGCCAAGCGTATATTTGTCCTTTTCTTCTTGTCACTTTCTTTCTTTGAGCTATAGCTGAGAAAATATTTGGGACATCAGATAGTTGAAATAAGGCAATTAAAATTCCAATTTGTATCTCAATATAAAATACCCAAGCAAAACTGTCATTTGCAATAGTTTCAATAAGGAATCCAGGATAGTCCCATAAGGCCCCACCAATAAAGAAGAAACCAAGAAGACTAGCAACAAACAATGCTATTATTGCGTCCTTAGTAATAAATGCTAATAAAATTGCAATTGCCGCCGGCAGTATGGACAAAATGCCTATGTTATTCATTTTTTACTCCAATAATTGTTTTTGTGGGATCTTTCTTTCATGTAGTCTTTTGCAATGTATCGTTTATAGGTTGCTTCAACTGCAATTTTACCGAAAACGCCATAATTTTTTTGTAAGTTGAAATTTTTAAAGAGCTTTAATTGGTCTGTTTTCCCTAATACAGCTTTTGCTATAATATTTCCACATGCAGTGCCGGATCCTAGGCCTCTTCCACCAAAGGCGGTGCAATACCATATCCCATTTTTTAACTGTCCAATATATGGCATTTTATGTGTTGCGTACCCCATTACCCCGCTCCAAGAGTAAGAAAATTTTATATTTGAAAGATCAGGAAAGACATTAGAGATATCTTTTCTTATTTTGTTTTCTATTGTTTTTGTATTGTTGGCTGGAAATGCAGTTATTCTTCCTCCCCATAGAACTCTATTGTTGTCTACTAATCGATAGTAGTCTGAAGCTCTTCTGTTATCTCCGAGAGCATATTTGGTTTTTATGTAATTATTAGGTATTTTGTTGTTTGGTTCACTCGTTACGACATAAGTTGTAATAGGGAGGATTGATTTTTTAATTTCCCGAGGTTCATCTCCAGGATACCCACCTGTGCAAACAACAACTTCTTGACATGTTATTTCTCCCCTGGAACAAATTGCTTTAAAACCGCTCTCGGTTTTTTTTATAAATTCGACTTTGCTTCTTTCATAGAACTTAATTCCACCTTTTTCGAGTTGGCGTGCCAGCCCAAAGCCATAATTTAAAGGATGTATATGGAATCCTTCGGGGTGAAAGAAACCATGGCAGTAAGCATCTGTATTTAGGAGACCTTGTACTTTTTCCTTCTCCATTTGTTCAATCTTATAACCATAATTTCTGGCCATCATTTCTGGATAGTTAAGCTCTTTTGTTGAGGGCCGGTATCTCAAAAGGTCAAGCTTTCCAGGCTCCATTTTAGCACTGTCAATTTTGTATAATAAGATGTTGTTTTTAACCTTGTTGACACCTTTGATGGTTGCTTTAAATAATTCTTTTGCATCTTCAAGACCTACTTTTTTTTCTATTTCATTAAGGCCCAATGCGTATCCAGGGACAACAAAGCCACCATTTAGTCCAGAGGCTCCAGAAAAAACTTGTCCTTTTTCTATAATTGCTACACTTATGCCATTTTTATTAAGAGTTTGAGCACATGATAGCGCAACAATGCCTCCTCCTATAATGCATACATCAGTAATTAAGTTTTCGCATAGCTTGCTTGTAGAAAATTTTTCTTTTGCTGTGGCTGAGTAATATGATTCGCTCATAGTCTCCCTCTAGAAAATTATTCTTGGTTATAAATAGGTTTTACGAGTTAGCTTATGTCTAGTAATGAATATCAATATGTGCTTCTTTGCACTAGATGTGTAGCTGCAGAACCTTTTGTTAGTTAATGAGTAAAGTGCCAATTTTTGCCATTTTAAGTACGTTAAAGATTCTGGCGAGAGTCTGGGTAGAGCGGGCTCTCGCCTTTTTAAGTAAGCTTGTATTAGTCGAATTTAATACCTTGGGCTAACGGCAGTTCACGGGAGTAATTCACGGTGTTAGTTTGACGACGCATATAGCTTTTCCAGACGTCGGAACCGGACTCGCGACCACCGCCGGTTTCTTTCTCGCCCCCGAACGCCCCACCAATTTCAGCACCACTGGGGCCGATGTTGATGTTAGCAATGCCACAATCACTACCTACTGCAGATACAAAGGTTTCTGCTTCGCGAACATCGGTTGTAAAGAGGCAGGAGGAGAGTCCTTGGGGAACGTCGTTATTAGCGGCAATGGCCTCATCCAGCTCCTTATAGGTGAGCACATAGAGAATGGGTGCAAAGGTTTCGTGCTTGACCAGCGAGTTTTGCTCGGCCACTTCAACAATGGCGGGTTCCACGTAGTAACCTTGTTCGCCGTTAGCGATCTCGACACGCTCTCCACCGAAGACATTGGCACCATGTTTGCGCGCTTTGGCCAGAACACTCTGCATCGCATCAAAGGCTTGATGATCAATCAGTGGGCCGACCAAGTTGCTTTTCAGCGGGTTGCCAATGGTAATTGCGCTATAGGACTTTTTCAGGCGGGTCAGCACTTCATCTTTAATGGATTCATGAACTATCAGGCGGCGCAGAGTGGTACAACGCTGGCCAGCGGTGCCCACTGCGGAGAATAGGATTGCTCGGGTTGCCATATCCAGATCCGCGCTTGGCGCGAGAATCATCGCATTATTACCGCCCAGCTCAAGAATGCTGCGACCAAAACGTGCCGCCACTTTAGGCCCGACTTCGCGACCCATACGAGTGCTGCCGGTAGCGCTGATAAGTGCTACACGTGAGTCATCTACTAGCTGTTCACTTACCGCTCGCTCACCAATAATCACTTGGCTCAAATGCTTGGGCGCTTCAACACCGAACTCTTCTATGGCGCGCTCTAGCAATGCTTGGCATGCCAGTGCCGTTAACGGCGTTTTCTCAGAGGGTTTCCACAGCAAGCTATTGCCACACACCAGCGCTAAGGCTGAATTCCATGCCCAAGGGGCAACCGGGAAGTTGAAGGCGGTAATCAGGCCAATTGGACCTAATGGGTGCCAGCTCTCGCGCATATGGTGACCCGGACGCTCGGAAGCGATGGTCAGCCCGAATAACTGACGGGATTGGCCAACGGCAAGATCACAGATGTCGATCATTTCCTGCACTTCGCCCAGGCCTTCCTGAAGAATTTTGCCGCACTCCCAGGTCACCAGCTCACCCAATGACTGTTTATGCTGGCGCAATTGCTCGCCAAACAGGCGAACCAATTCACCGCGACGTGGTGCTGGTACACGCTTCCAGGTTGAAAAAGCTTTTTCTGCATTCGCGATAGCGGCATCCACTTCGCTGCTGGAGGAGGTTGTTAGGCGACCAATCTCGCTGCCATCAATGGGGGTATTAACAACGAGGTCACCGCCTTGATACTGTTCTTTTGTGACGCCCATTTTTTCCATCAGGGAATGAATCATTGCTTCACCAAATATTTAGTTGTGAGTAAATTGATTACCGGGTCAGTATTGCCAAGCTTGTGGTAGCTCATCAAACGATGTTTGTGAAAAACATCATTCCTTAATTTCATCAAGTAGGGTTGCTATGCGTCGTCGAAACTTACCTTCTTTGACCAGCCTGAACTGCTTTGTAGCAGCGGCGAGACATCTCAGCTTTACGCGGGCCGCGGATGAACTTAGCCTGACGCAAAGTGCGGTGAGCAAACAGGTGTCGCAATTAGAATTGACGCTGCAACATCCATTATTTAGGAGGGTGAGAAAGCGTCTCCACTTGACGCCAGAGGGGGCGGTCTATCTTGGCGAAGCGCGTAAAATATTAGCTCAGGTCGAAATGTCAACGCACTATATGCAGTCTTACGGGGTAGAGGCCGATGTGCTTAATATTGCTACGTTACCTACTTTTGGGGCGCGATGGCTGATCCCACGATTGAACGGGTTTCGTTTTAAACACCCTAGTATTAACCTCAATATTTCTAATCGTTCCGAGCCTTTTGATATGCAAAAGGAGCGTATTGAAATTGCCTTCTTTTTTGGTCATGGGGTATGGCCACGTGCCGAATGCATTAAATTACTAGATGAGGAAGTAGTCCCTGTCTGTGCGCCTGCTGTCATGAGACAAACGGTAGTCAATGACCCGCTAGCGCTAACGAAAATGATTCTGTTGCAGGTGTCTGCTCGGCCAGAAGCCTGGCACGAATGGTTTGAAACCCAGCATCTCTACACCGAACACAGCTACCATGGGCCAAAGTTCGATACATTTTACATGGCGCTTCAAGCAGCGCGATCAGGTTGTGGTGTAGCATTAGTACCAAAATTCCTTGCTCAAGAAGAACTTGATGAAGGGAAATTAGTCATTCCTTGGCAGTTTTCATTGAACAGCCAAGATGCTTACTATATGGCCTACCCAGAACATATGGCTGATCTGCATAAGGTCAAATCCTTTACCGAATGGATTAAAGTGCGACTTTAAGTGTTAAGAAGCTTGTAGTATTTTAGGCACATAAAAGTTTGCTTTTCAGCCATGAGATTGACGGCAGAGCCAATGATAACCCCCTCTCAATATCCATCATTTGGAGAATCAAACTGTTGGTAGCTCTGTTATTTTAATGAGTGATGTCGCGAGTGCCCCTGTATAACAGATAAAATTATGGGGTAGTCAGAGGCAAAAGCCAGTTGAAGAATTGTCGGTTTTTCTTTGGCCCCAATGCAGACTACCGTAAACGCAAAATAGATATGCCTAATCCGGCAAAAGCACCGTCCAAAATGCGGTTTACCCATATCACTCTGCGTGTAATGTTCAACCAGCACGAGAGGTGGTTAGCGAGATGTCCGTGTTCTGATTGATAAGGCACTTAATAAAGGGTGTCTTATCGCCTTATTGAGCAGTTTATCATGCTGCCAGAAGGGGAAAAGGGGGACAAGATGGTCATCATGGTATGAAGAACCGCAAGTAGGGCACTACCGCCAAAGGTCAAAACCATCCGAAAGCCGGACATTTTAAAATCACGCTATGTGACCGTTTTGATGGTGGCGAAGGGTAGCAGTCGATGTCAATCGGAATAAAGCGAGAAACGCTATTAGCACTCTATATTTTATTAAGCGTATGTTTTTATTAAATTAAACCGAAGTTTGTCAATAAAGTTTCTTTTCAGGTAAGCTTAATTAGAAGGCTTGAAATTAGCCTCCGAAGCCGAGGGTCGCATGTTCAAATCCTGCCGGGCGCGCTAAATTGTAAATGCCCACGACTTTGAACTGACCCTCAATAGTTGGACGGTTGGTTCTCTCAACTGGCGGCCATGGCCTGAGTCCTGTATTGCACGGGACTCAGGCCTTTTAGTTTCTGCTTGATCCGCTGATGATTATAGTAATGGATGTAGTCGACAATGCCTCGCTGCAACTGCTCAATGGTCGTGAATCGGTTCAGATGAAAGTACTCGGCCTTCAGAGTGCCGAAAAAACTTTCCATGGCAGCATTATCCAAACAATTTCCTTTCCTAGACATACTGCGGAGTATCCTTTGCTTCACCACCAAGCGACGATAGTTAGGGTGACGGTAATGCCATCCCTGATCCGAATGCAACAGAGGCCGATCGCCTGGTCTCAGACGATCAAAGGCGTCCTTCAACATGTGCTTTACTAGCCCGAGTACCGGTCGTGGCCCAGTCTGGAAGGCGATAATTTCGCCGTTATACAGATCCATGACCGGTGATAGGTAGAGCTTCTGATCATTGACATTGAATTCGGTAATGTCCGTCACCCATCGCTGATTAGGCCCGTTGGCCTGAAACCGGCGCCGTAGCGTATTTGGAGCAGCGTAGCCTTCTGCTCCTCGATAAGCACGATATCGTTTGGGGCGGACAAGGGATCTCAAGCCTAGTTGTTGCATTAACCGCTGGACGGTCTTGTGGTTGATCACTTCGCCTGTCTGCCGCAGTACCGTGGTGATGCGGCGATAGCCATAACGTCCCTGGTGGCGATCATAGATCGCCTGGATAAGCGTCTTCACAGACGCATACGAGTCGCCAGCGCCCAGAGCCTTGAGCTGGTAATAGAATGTGCTGCGCGGTAGGGCTGCCGCACGTAGCAGCAAGGCCAATGGATGCTTATGCCTTAACCCTTGGACGGCTTGGGCTTTTTGCCCCGTGTCGTCCGCTTCTCCTGGGTCAAGGCATCGAGCTTTTTTAAATAGTCATTTTCCGCCCGCAGATACGCTAACTCCTTACGCAATTCTTCGTGAGGACGCTCTTCATCAGGGAGTGACGGTGTTGAAATAGGTTTCTTATTCATCGGGCGTCGTCCTTTGCGCTTCGGCGCTAATGCGCTTGGCCCTCCACTATGATACTGCTGCTCCCATCTGCCAATAGCACTACGCTCACGAATATCAAACAGGGCCGCTGTCTGGCGTTGTGACAAACCATCTCTCCACATTCTCTCAAGCACTTCCAGTTTGAAAGCCACACTGCGGTGTGTGTATTTCTTTCTCAGCCCTCTCATACCATGCTGTCTATAGGTCTCTACCCATGGCCTTACGGTAGACTCGTCTACGCCGTGTTGATAGGCCACGTCCTTTAAGCTCGTCTGATCGTGTAAATACTGTTGCACCAGCAGCAGCTTAAAATCCTCGTCGTATTGCTTACTCATAAAAACACCCCGAAGATTGGATTGAGCGTCCAACTTTCGGGGTGCAGTCCATTTAAAGGGGTGGGATTTTTTGTTTTGCAGGGCATGGCGCGCAGCGCCTTCTCAGGCGCTATCTAATCAGCTGTGGTAGCTCTGTAGAGAGTACGCCAGTCCAACGGCGCAATCGGGAAGCCGTTGACCAACAGTCGCCCAGCTTTACATTTGCAGATAACGGCGAACAGTAAATGTTTGAGATGACACCGGCACAGGTAAGAGTTGAGGAACATAATGTAGAGAAAACACTGTTTTGTTGCCCCTGGTAGTATCAATCGACTTGTGAGCTGTAGCTGTTTAAAGTCGCCATGGAGTACAGAGTCAACGTGTAGAGCATCCCCTCTCCATAACTAGGGCGAAAATAGCCTTTTTCCTAGCTTATCTTACAAACAATAAGGCTGCCGCCGCTGTGTTGCTTCACTGCCTTGATCGCTAAGTGGAGGCCAAAAGAGGTAGCCTCTAACCCAAGAATGACCATAGCTCAGCCACTACCGAATCAGGCGCACTGTAGATGACATTATGACCCCAGTTAGGGATGGTCACTACCCGCTCCGCGCCAGTCATTTGGCTCGCTTGGTCGAGCCAGCGTTGTGGCGCGATCTTATCCCGTTGGCCACGAACCAGTAACACAGGCTGCTCAATGCAAGAAAGCTTCTCTTCGATAGGATAATTGAGCATGGCGATCGCTTCGGGCCAGAGCCGCGTTCCCATGCGCCAATAATCAGCCAGGACATGCAGGAGGAGCCCAGGGCGCTCGAAGGTACAGGCGTAGAGCGCCCGAGGCAGCTGAGCGCGGATGTTGCGATGTGAAGGATCGACTGTCGGCCCTATCAGGGCCAAGCGTCTTACCCGAGTGGGGAAACGAACAGACACATCAGACGCTATCTGACAGCCCATTGAATACCCCACCAGGTCGGCTTGTGCAATGTCCATGGCATCCAGCCAATCGATCAGGGCATTAGCCAAGCCGAGCATGTTCAAGGGCGATTCGGGTGTATCACTTTTGCCATGGCCGGGTAGATCGGGCACGTAAACGGCAGCACCCTTTGCGGCGAGTCGCTTTGCAGTGGGCATTAAATAGTCACCGGACATTCCCAAACCATGTACCAGCACGATCGGATTTATCCCCGGCGCTGAGGCAGTAAGGCTGCGCCTGGTGTGGTAAGTCATACCTCCCACATCACAAAAGAGACTTTCCCATTGCGCTTCGTCTCGCAGAACATATCCTGGCAGGCTGGTCATGCAAACGTTCCTTATCGCCATGGTCCATTGGTAATCGTGACACATTAGCCTAGTCGTGTTCTTCGAATTCACGATGGAGCAATTGCTAGGATTTTCTACCCTTCTACCCCCTTCGTGCAGTAACCCTTTATGAGCGGCGAGGAATCTGCGGACATTGAAGCAAGCGATGCGCTTTCACCCGGTAAGCCCAGGCACGTGGATTTTGAGGCCATCACAAAAAAAGTGGCGTAATAAGGTTAGGTCAAGTGTGTCAATTTAAGAGCTTGAGTTTTTATTAGCCTTTTTAAATTACTCTGCATATACTTTTATTTTCCTTTTGTTACATTATGGTGGCGTAAAGGATGGCCTCAGAGCGGCTGGCATAGAGCTTGACGGGTATAAATCGGGCAAGCAAACCCGAAGCCGCTCCAATAATAAGCAATATGTATAAACGAAGTGATTCGTGAAGCCATGACGCAAAATTAAGCAGAGGAAGGGGATAGAAATGATTAACCACATTGAACAGCAACAGGGACATTTTCAGCGAATTTTGGCGTTACTTGAAAATATTCGTCGATATGAAGGCGACAAAATGAATCCCGTGACTAGCGCATTAATTGAGGAAGCACTTTCTGAAGCCGCATTAGGCCGCGAATATGCGCAGCTAGTGTTAGACAGCATTGCCGAAAAAGCAGCTTAATTTAGAAAGCCCCCTGTATCGGGGGCAACGGCACTGAAGTATGACATCGAACCTGAGGAGATCACGAGACAATTCACTATTGCTTGAGCATCACCGTGAGGCATTTGCTGAAGAAAGCCGTCAGCACGACTATATCGTTAAGTGGAACCAGCGCAGCTCAACCCGAGACAATTTCGCCGCCTAGCGTCCAATTGCCGAGGACTATCGGCAAGCAGTACGTCCATGCCCAGAACACGTATTGGCTTCTCTCCCGCAGGAAAACAAAACCATTCAGACGTTTTATCAGCCTACCAATGCGGGCGGAAGGGACCGGTAGGACTTAAGTTTTTAATCAAAGGTAAAACCGAAATTTCTGTAACGGCCAAGGGGCAAAAACGTCCTAATTCTGGACATGTTAAAATCAAGCTATAAGCCGGTATTGTACCCTCAATAGGCACAGCACGGCGTTAATGGATGTGGAACTCCCCATCTTCAATAGGCATTTTTTTACATAAGTTTCTGAACTTAATATTATTTTAGATTTTCCCGATAATGAAAAAAGTGAGGGTAGCTAGAAATGGCCTCCGAAGCCGAGGGTCGCAGGTTGAAACCCTACCGGGCACGCCATAATTTCAAGGGTTTACGTTAATGCGTAGGCCCTTTTATTATTTGGTGCTAATGGCTGTAACCACGCTGGTAATTGCATTCGGCAATTCCAAGCCGTTTTTTATCGGCGCTATCCTGTGACCTCGTTCACTAAGAGAGTTGTGTAGCGGGTAAGCCGTTGGATGCTTCGTAAGCGTTACGTTTTGATTATTTGACCTTTCCCCGAAGTTAACGCTATGAACTTGCTATTTTTGTCGACATAAGCGGGATTTGGCAAAAAAGCGACAATGATTCAGTTCTTCCTATGGCAACTAATAGCAGCTTGGCGATACCCGCAGAGGCATGAGATGACGTAACAAGCGGTAAGGCATTCGTAGAATCTCTTTTTAAGCTTTCTGTAATTTTCCGGTTAGTTTCTATTTTTAGCCGGAATATATCGCTTTTCCTCTGCTTGGCACGTTTCCATAAGGCTCTGGCACCACCTCAAAAGTCCCTAGGCTCCAAAACTGATATTCCTATTGTTAACAAAACTTGGTTGGAGGCTATCGCTATCTTAACGGTATCGAACCTTCATCTAACATTGGAACCAGTGTCAGGAGTGATCATGGACAACAAGAAGACCTTACTCGCCCTATCGCTTGCATCATCCCTTCTACTGACGAGCCCTGCCACCATGGCCCATGGTGGTTCAGCAGATTATCTGCCAATAGATCAGGTGCTCAGTTCTTCAGGAGCAACCTATGAACTTAATGATGACAACAGTGAGCTGCTGATCACCTCCGGGGAGGCCGAAATAAGGGTGCCCCTGGGCGGGACTCAGGCGCTTTACAACGGGGAACCCGTTGAGCTTTCTGCTCCACCAAAACTGCATGACGGTGAAATCATGGTAGAGCGCAGCTTCGTGCACGATATTTTCAAGGATCATGTACCGCAGACCCTACGCACGGAAGGCCGGAATCATCCTCTCGACTCACTGACAGCCGAGGAGATTAGCCAGGCCGCAGATGCAGTTAAAGCATCGACGCACTACAAGGACAACATGCGTTTTACCGAAATACGGTTGGCGGACCCAGACAAGGGCAATGTCTGGGATTGGTCTTTTGGTGGCTCTCATGACTTTGAACGCCATGCCGAATTCACCGTTCTGGACGGAAGAAAAGTGATCGAAGGCACCCTGGATCTAAGCTCTGGCGACATACTTCGATGGGAACATATCGAGGGCGCGCACGGCATGGTCACGTTTGATGACTTCATGGCTGTGCAGGCGATCATCTCTGAGAGCGAGGCCTACAAGGAGGCGCTGAAGAAGCGCGGCATCGACGATATTGATAAGGTCGTCGCCACTCCACTGACCGTAGGATACTTCGAGGGTGAGGATGGTCTGGAGCATGAGTCGAGACTGTTGAAGGTGGTGTCCTATCTTGATGTCGGCGATGGCAATTATTGGGCGCACCCGATCGAAAACCTTGTTGCGGTCGTTGACCTGGAAGACAGCAGCATCCTGAAAATTGAGGACGAGGGCGTTGTTCCCATACCCATGACTCCACGCCCTTATGACGGGCGCGACCAGAATAATATAGCCGAAGTCAAACCGCTGGTGACGATGGAGCCGGAAGGGCAAAATGTGTCCATGTCGGACAACATGATCCACTGGCAGAACTGGGACTTTCACCTCAAACTGGATTCTCGCGTCGGCCCCGTCATCTCGACCCTTACCTATAACGACCAGGGTGAGAAACGAAAGGTCATGTACGAAGGCTCATTGGGCGGCATGATCGTGCCTTACGGTGATCCTGATGTAGGCTGGTACTTCAAAGCCTATCTCGACTCCGGTGAATATGGGATGGGTAATCTTACTTCGCCACTAGTACTCGGTACCGATGTTCCTGCCAATGCCACACTCCTGCCGGCAACGCTGGCGGATAATGATGGCAATCCCTTTACCATTCCTAATGCTATAGCAGTGTTTGAGCGTTATGCAGGCCCTGAGTTTAAACACACCGAAATGCTGGGCAGCAGCCCCGGCAACGAAAGCCGCCAGCGCCGCGAACTGGTTGTCCGTTGGGTCAGTACCATTGGCAACTACGATTATATGTTCGACTGGATTTTTATGGCCAACGGCAATATACAGTTGACGGTCGGAGCATCTGGCATTGAAGCGGTCAAGGCCGTGAGGTCACGCACCATACACGACGAGACTGCCGAAGAAGATACCCGCTACGGCACACTGATTGACCACAATATCGTAGGCACTACACATCAGCACATTTATAACTTCCGCCTGGATCTAGACATCGATGGCGAGCAGAACAGCCTAACGGAAATTGACCCGGTCGTTGAAGAGAATACCGCTGGCGGCCCCCGCAAAAGTGTCATGGTTACCAGAGAGCGCGTCGTTCCTACGGAGCTTGAATCCGTGCAGAAGTTCGACCCATCCACCATCCGCCTGATAACCAATCCAAACGAAGAAAATCGTATGGGCTATCCGGTGGGCTACCAAGTTATACCGTTCGCTGGCGGTACCCACCCAATCGCCAAGGGGGCGTTGTTCAGTGAGGATGACTGGCTTTTCAAACGCGTCAATTTCATGGATAAGCAAATATGGGTTACCCAATACAACCCTGATGAGCGTTTCCCGGAAGGTAAATATCCGAACCGGGCCGAAGCGGATACTGGCCTGAAAGCCTTTGTCGAGGATGATCAAACCATCGAGAACGTCGATACCGTGTTGTGGATGACAACAGGTGCTACTCATGTGGCTCGCGCCGAGGAGTGGCCAATCATGCCGACGGAGTATGTTCACTCCATGCTCAAACCATGGAATTTCTTCGACCAGACACCCACATTGAACCTGCCCGAGCCGGAAACCCCGGAGAACTGATCGAACTAGGTAAAGCCTGACCAGGCAGAAACGCCTGGTCACAAATCGGATCTCCAGGAAGTGAAGCTAATGAGAACAAAAATCTTTATTCAGCGTATAGCGGGCCTAGTCAGTGCCGCTACGGCGGTAGCGGCATTCTCCACGCCCTCTCTGGCTTACAACATTTATGAAAAAGACAGCACTGAACTGAATGTCGATATCGAGGCCGTTTTAGGCATTTTCTACAGTGAAGAGAGCTACAGCCTTGGCGCCAAGTCCGAAGCTGGCGATGCCAAGTGGCAAGAGGGTTATATCAAGTACGGGCTTTCTGGAAGCCAAGCGATGGGCGCGGGCAGTGGATTGTACGGTGCCGTCAGCATGGTGACGTCAGGCACTTGGGGTGATGGCGACGCGGGGGGATTTACCTCGGGCAATGAACGGGAAACCGAGCTGGAAGATGCCTATGTCGGTTGGCGTTCAGGCAATCTGATTCCGGCGCTTGGTGATGATGGTCTTGATATTTCCATAGGGCGGCAACCGTTCACTATCGGCGATGGTTTTCTCATCAATGACGATGCATTGAATTTTGGCGATGCACTTAGTGCTCCCGGCCTGGATTTTGATCGGGGTGGTGCGTACTGGCTTGCAGCGCGCAAGGCCTTTGATCAAACGGCCATTGCGCGTATTGGCGGCTCGGATGGGCTGCGTGCAGGCCTGTTTTGGCTGTCGTCCGATAACCGGGCACAGGCAGAGATGGAGCTTGCAGGTGCCAATGCCGAGTACGTTAGCCAGAGGGGCACCTTTGGCCTGACATATATTGAGGGGCTTGATGTAGACGATACCTTTGCCCCCGTCACCGGTTACAGCTCACGGGATGGACAGCAAACGGCAAGCTTGCGCTATCAGGGAAATGCCGGTGTTGAGAACTTTTTCCTGTCAGCGGAATTTGTTAACCAGAAACCGGGGGACAGTTCCGGCAAAGACGCTAACGCATGGTATGCCGAAGCAGGTTGGACCTTCAGCGACGTTCCTTGGTCGCCCAGTATTAACTACAGGTTCTCAAACTTTGACCAAGGCTTCGACCCACTGTTTTTTGGCTTCAATCGTGGCTATGGCACTTGGTTTCAGGGTGAAGTCGCGGCCAACTATGCGGGGCCTTTCAACTCCGATGCGGAGGTGCACCATCTGGGCCTAAAGGCAACGCCATCGGAGACACTCAGTGTTGGTGCGCTCTTCTTCGACTTCAGTGACACGGCGGGCGGTACAGGAAGCCTGAACGCTCAGGAAGTGAATCTTTATGCCGAGTGGGTGGCAACTCAACATCTGATTATCAGCCCGGTGGTTGGGTTTTATAACCCCAACAAAAGTGCTGCTGAAGGTGGTAGCCAGATCGGGGGTAATGACACCAGTACCTATGCTCAAATAATTGCGATTATGCCGTTTTGAAGCAGCACCGCTAAGCCCATGACCCTAAGCTTTCTGGCTTGATTCATGGCTCAGACGGTAACCGGCTCACAGCTCGAACACATCTTCAGAAGAGTAATATTATGCAGACCTATCATAATACGGTGAGTGGTAAACAGGCTGAAGCAGCCGATCACCAGGAGATCTTCAACCCCGCCACGGGCGCCTCCCTGGGGCTTGCGCCCCTTAATAGCGAACGCGACGTAACTCTCGCCGTAGACGCTGCTCGGCTGGCTCAGAATGCCTGGGCCAGTGTCAGTGACCAGGAGCGCCGGGAGACCGTAGAGAGAGTCGCCCAGGTGCTGAAGGATAACTCAGAATATTTATCCAAGTTGATTACCCAGGAACAGGGCAAACCTTTGTCCGGTCCCGGTTCGCGCTTCGAGATGCAAGCATGCGTAGGTTGGGCCCAAGTCCCTTCTGCCCTGGAGTTACTACCTGAAGTTGTATATGAAGACGATGAGCGTAAGGATGTGCTTTACCGTCGCCCCCTGGGCGTCGTAGCCGCTATAGCGCCCTGGAACTGGCCAGTGATGATCGCCATCTGGCAGATTATTCCAGCCATTCGAATGGGCAATACAGTAGTGCTCAAACCCTCTGAATACACGCCTATTGCAACGCTGGAGATGGTTCGGCTGATTAACCAAGTACTGCCCCCTGGCGTACTCAATACCGTTTCTGGCGATGGTCGTATAGGTGCTGCACTGACCAGCCATCCTGATATTAACAAGATCATGTTCACCGGCAGCGAGTCGACAGGGCGACGTATTATTGAGGCATCCTCACGAAACCTCGCCCCTATTACTCTGGAGCTCGGCGGCAATGATGCTGCCATCATCATGCCGGGCACGGACGCCAATGCCATATCAGAAGGGCTTTTCTGGGGTGCCTTCCTCAATGCAGGTCAGACGTGCGCCTGTATCAAGCGCCTGTACGTTCACGAGAATGACTATGACTCAGTGATTGCCGCCCTTAGCGGCTTTGCTCGCCAGGTGCCCATTGGCGACGGTATGGACGAGAGCAACTTGATTGGGCCTCTGCAGAACATGATGCAGTACAATAAAGTGAAAGAGTTGGTGTCCGATGCACGGGCCAATGGCTGCGATGTCATGGAATTTGGTGATGTTCCGGAGACTGGCTACTTTCTACCACTGACACTAGTGGGCAACGTCCGGGATGGTCAGAGGCTGGTCGATGAAGAGCAATTCGGTCCCGCCCTGCCCATCATCCGTTACGGTAGCCTGGATGAGGCCATCGATTCTGCCAACCGCCTGTCGGCCGCCCTTGGTGCGTCAGTCTGGGCCAACAGTCCAGAGGAGGCGGAGCCGGTTGCTTTGAAGCTAGAAGCCGGAACTGTCTGGATTAACCAGCATGGCGCGATTCATCCCATGGTGCCCTTCGGCGGTAACAAGGCTTCCGGATATGGCGTTGAGTTCGGTATGGAAGGGTTGAAGGCTGTAACCCAGCCGCGGGTTATTAGCATTAAAAAATAAGGCCTCGGTAATTCGCTCTCTTCAGGGTCTGCCTGGTGCAATGCCTAGCAGACCTTTTTCAATAACCGTGGTGCTGGCAATAACTGGTTGGGGTGATGCCGAAGTGCTGCTTGAAGGCCGTTGAGAAGGCACTCGGGCTAGCAAAACCGAAACGGTATCCAGCCTCGGTCAGATTCACCTTGCTTTTCGAAGCTGTGAGGTAATCAGCACACATCTCCAGTCGTTGGGTTTTAATGTACCCAGAAATGGTCATAGAACGGACGGCAAATGCTCGATAGAGGCTGCGTACCGACGCTCCCGTCGCAGTGGCCACTCGTTTAGGGCTCAGTGCAGGGTCGCCAATGTTTTCCCGGATAAAGGAGGCCGCTTGCAAGAATATTCTCTCATTAGGGCTATGCTGCCCCACGCTGCGGATAACGGAAGGCTTTAACAACATAATTAGGGAATCAATAATGGCGGAGCTTTCCTCAGCATCCAGGCTGTCGTAATGGGCAGCTTCGGCGATCAGATGGTTGGCAAAACTGGCAATATGACTGTGGGACGGAATGCGGACACCCAGTTCAATACCTGATAAGTTCAGAGTACGTTCGACGATTGGGCGAGGCAATATTAGCGGTATTTGCTGGGATTCCCGGTCATAGGTAAAGGAAAACGGAAGCGACGAGTCGACCAGGGCGATATCCCCTGTGTGGAGTGTTGAACTGTTTCCTGCCTGCTCAACACGGGACTTCCCCTCTACTTGGAAAACACAAAAAAACTCTGGAGTAACGCAGCGGCGTATCTCATCCAAACCACGAAAAAGCTGGGCACCACAGATCGTGACTCGGGACATCTCCAGAGCACCACCTCCCATTTTTTGGATGTTCCCAGAGAACTTACTATTCAAGGGTTCTGCTGAAAAAGGCCCACAAATTTGGTTAACCTCACTGATCCAGCGATCAAATACCCCCGTTGAGCGAGTATGTCTATGCATAGCTGGCCTATTGAAATTGTATTTTTAAGAGAGCTAAGCAGCGAAATTAGATAGCTTACGAATACATGTCAAGTTCATTTTGGTAGCGCAGCCGAAAGACTGAGCCTCAATTTATGATACGTAAATTATAGTCCTTTTTGGTTTTATGGAGTCAATTTTTATGCCCATCGTAACTAGGCCTCCAGAGGTCGTAATGGGAGCGAAGGGAGGCTCAAAGCGGGCTCGATCTGCCGCGCTAGCGCTCATTGAATCGTGACTATCTGAAAGCTACAAAGCGCGCATAAACAGTCAAAACTTTGATAAGCAATAGGATTAATGAAGGCTTATTGATTGATCAACTCGGCGATTCGCTGGGCATACGCTTTTACTTTCGCAATAGCGGTCTCTTCATCTAGATCCTCCATGGCCACCACGCCCACACAGGCCTCGATAGTGGGTCGAAACGAGGTGGATGAGAGGGGGCTGGCCACGCCAACTGCACCGCGCTGCAGTTGGCCATGGGTTAGGCTGTAGCCGTCGTTCCTTGCCTTCTGCACGGTTTCATCGTCATCCTGACTAGGTCGACGTCCAGACAGGATAGCGATGCCAGCCGCCCCCTGGGTCAAAGGATGGCGGCTGCCTACTCGATAACCGACCCGCAACATCCCCTCGTTAGGCTCTTCCACCATGATCACCACGCACTCTTCAGCCTGGGCGACCGATACGAAGGCCGTCGCTCTTGTCGCACCAGCCAGCTCTCGAAGTAATGGCTGGGCTACGCTGCGTAACTGAGGCTCGAAGCGGGAGGCGAGTAATGTCATTCCAGCGCCTAAACGGATGAGCCCTTCGGTTGTTCGTGCGATCAGGCCATGAGCCTCTAGGGTGGTGACGATACGGTAGGCAATGGCGCGATGCACCTCTAGCTGAAGAGCGAGTTCGGCAATGGTGATGCCGTCGGTGTGCTCCGAAACAACCTCAAGGACGCGAAGGCCGCGATCCAGGGTCTGCAGGGTCGTGGACATCAGTAGTGTGACCTTCTGGTTGGGAGGGTAAGTAGATAATAGGGAATTCTTGACGTACCTATAAAACCAGATTACCTTTTTGTTGTTCGTTATTATAAACAGAATGTGCGATAAAAGTAAATAAACGCACTCCCTGGAGCCCAACATGACGTCAACGACGGAGCACCTCCCGCTTGGGGCAGGTGCATGTCCCTTTCACCAGGCCGCCGTCTCACCTACCGGTTGCCCGGTTTCCCCTGACGCAGCCGAGTTCGATCCTTTCGATGCGCCTTATCAGCTTGACCCTGCAGAGGCGCTGCGCTGGTCCCGTGAACAGGAGCCGGTGTTCTACAGCCCCAAGCTTGGCTACTGGGTCGTGAGTCGCTTCGATGACGTGAAGTCGGTTTTCCGCGACAACCACACCTTCTCGCCCTCTATTGCGTTGGAAAAGCTCACTCCTGCGCCGCCCGAGGCGACGGAAATCCTTGAAAGCCACGGTTTCGCAATGCGCCGCACCATGGTTAACGAGGATGAGCCGGATCATATGGAACGCCGCCGTCTACTGATGGACGCTTTCTTACCTGAGAAACTTGAGAAACACGAGGTATGGGTACGTGAGTTAGTGCGTGACTATATGGACAGCTTCATCGACAAGGGGCGTGTCGATATAGTAGACGAGATGTTTCGGGAAATTCCCATGACCGTCGCGCTGCGTTTCCTTGGTGTACCCAATGAGGATGCCCAGGAGCTTCGCAAGTTCTCAGTCGCTCATACGCTTAACACCTGGGGCCGTCCCTCTCCAGAACAGCAGCTGCAGATTGCCGAGGATGTTGGCCAGTTCTGGAAGACGGCACAGGGTATCCTCGACCGTATGCGTGCCGATCCCACCGGTGAAGGTTGGATGTACGATTCGATCCGCATGCATGAAGTGAATCCCGACATCGTACCGGAGAGTTATCTGCGCTCGATGATGATGGCGATCCTAGTGGCTGCGCATGAGACCACGGCTTTCGCCACTACCAATGCCTTCCGTACCTTGCTATCGAATCGCGAGTCATGGAACGATATTTGCGAGAATCCCACTTTAATTCCCAGTGCGATAGAAGAATGCTTGCGCGCTGCCGGCTCGGTCGTAGCTTGGCGTCGACTTGCCACTGCTGACACCGAAGTGGGTGGGCAGAAAATTCCCAAGGGTGGCAAATTACTGATCGTGCAGGCATCGGCCAATCGGGATCCGCGCCACTTCGAGAATCCTGATGAGTTCGATATCTACCGCCATAACGCGTCGGAGCATCTTACTTTCGGCTATGGTGCACACCAGTGCATGGGCAAGAATATTGCCCGGCTGGAGATGCGTGTCATCCTCGATGAATTTGTTCGTCGTCTGCCCCATATGCACCTAGTCGAGGATCAAACATTCGAATATTTGCCTAATACCTCCTTCCGTGGCCCCACGTCGCTATGGGTAGAGTGGGAACCTGCGAAGAATCCCGAAAGGCAAACCCGCTCGGTGCTAGAAAATCCCACACATTTCCATATTGGCGCGCCTATCAAGGATGATATCCTGCGTCGGATCGTGGTCACTGGGGTGAAGCGTGAAGCTGAGGCGGTGATTTGTATCGACCTGGCCGATCCCCATGGGCGTGAGTTGCCTGACTGGTCTCCTGGCTCGCATATTGAGTTAGTATCGGGCGATTGGCGCCGTTACTACTCGCTATGCGGAACACGTGGAGATCCTAGCCGCCTATCTATCGCCATCCTGCGTGAGCCTGTGGGGCGTGGTGGTTCGGTACATTTCCACGATACGGTCAAGAAAGGCGATGTCCTGCATATTGCCGGCCCCAAGAACCATTTTCATCTAGACGAAACCGCGCAGCGTTATACCCTGATTGCCGGTGGCATTGGTATCACGCCGATCCTGGCCATGGCCGATCGCCTCAAGGAACTTGGCAAACCCTACGCGCTGCATTATTGCGGAGCCGGACGACGGACTATGGGCTTTCTTGAGCGGGTCGAGCGCGATCATGCAGCTTCACTGACCGTCCATGCAGGTGACGAAGGCTGCCGCTTAGATTTACCGGACGTACTGAGCCGTCTATCCGCGGGTGAGCAGGTCTACTCCTGCGGCCCGGAACGCATGCTTGAGGCGCTTGAGGCGATGGCGGTGAATTGGCCCGAGGGCACGCTGCATGTTGAGCATTTCTCCGCCCGCTCCAATATTCTTGATCCCGAAAATGAGCATGCCTTCGAAGCGGTACTGGCGGATTCTGACCTGAAAGTACAGGTCGGCAACGACCAAACGCTGCTTGAGGCACTGACGGCTGCCGGCGTGGATGTGCCTAGCGATTGCTGTGAAGGCCTATGTGGTACCTGCGAGGTGGCGGTGGTAGAGGGTCATATTGATCACCGTGATTTGGTGCTCAGTCTTGCCGAGCGCGATGCTAATAATCGTATGATGGTTTGCTGCTCGCGTGCTAAGGGTAAGCGCTTGATACTCTCACTCTAGATACTCTCACTCTAGATACTCTCACTCTAATAAGAATGACAATTAAGACCCTTTAAAGCGTACGCCAACCTTGATGTGAACAACAACGATGTAAACAACAACATAGAGGAAGCTAACAATGAAGAAACTGGCAATACTAACGACACTCACTGCGCTATCCTTTAGCGCCTTACAAGGCGTTGCGGCAGCCACTGAATTGCAGGTTAGCACTTGGGCAGGCCCCAACCATGGCGTCAATACCATCGTTTGGCCGACCTGGGGAAGTTGGGTGGAAGAGGCTACAGAGGGCCGTGTCACTATTAATGTCATCCATGATATGGGCCCGCCCGACGCTCAGATGGAACTAGTGGCCGACGGGGTGGCTGATGCTACTTGGCTATTCCATGGTCTAATGCCGGGGCGCTTCGAGCTGACCAAACTGCCGGAGTTGCCCACCTTCGAGGACTTTTCTTCCGAGGCAGCCTCGGTTGCCTATTGGCGCACCCATAACGAGTACTTGGCCGAGGCCGGCGAGCACCGCGGCGTCGAGGTGATTGGGGTTGGGGTGCATGGTCCTGGTGCTCTCTACCTCGATGAATCGATCGATAGTCTTGATGACCTTGATGGCAAGCGTGTGCGCATCGGCGGTGGGATCATGGCAGACATCTCCAATTCACTTGAGCTCACTGGCGTGGCACTGCCCCCGGGCGGTACTTACGAGGCCGCTACGCAGGGGGTCATCGACGGGGCCATGCTGACGCTTGAGGGGCTTAAGAGCTTTCGTCTAGCCGAGGTGCTGCCTTACACCGTGCAAATGCCCGGCGGCTTCTACCGTGGCAGCTTCTCATTGGTGATTAACCCTGATACCTGGGCCTCGTTGTCCGAAGAGGATCGTGCGGCCATTGAGGAAGTTTCGGGCGAGCCTCTTTCCCGCCTGTTCGGCTATATGATGGATGTGGTAGACGAGCGGGGTGTTGAGTTTGCTGAGCAGCAGGGCAATACCTTCATCGAGCTGCCCGAAGAGGAAATGGAGCGCTTCCAGCAGATGGCAGCGGACCTGCCTGGGCAGTGGGAGACCGAGGCCAGTGAGCGCGGTGTTGACGGTGAGGCCGCCCGTGCCTTCTTCCTCGAACAGCTTGAAGCAGTGGGCAGCGAGGAGGGTCTAAGCGCTGATGACGTGATCGAACAACAGCCCTGAAGCGCCATTAAGGTCTGAATGTAACCAGTCCTAAGCGAGTATGAACTATGTTCATGCTCGCTTTTGCGTTAAGCGGTGCCGTGAGATGAGAGGTGAAAGATAAGGGATAATCTCGAAGAGCCAAACCCTTACAGGCTTATAGTTTCAAATGAAAAAATTTGATCCTGGTCAAAGCAAGCGTCGAATATTGCAACGATACTGCAGGTATTCATCAGAAGGGAGAACCGTCATGACTCATCCCCATTCCCAAGCGCCTGTAAACCGTCCATCCTGGTGGGAACGTGTCAGTGAGCGTTGCTACCGTGCTTCCACGCCCGCGCTAGCGCGAAAGATGCAGAACGAGTCGCCGGGAGCCTTTCAAACGGTGGTCAACGATATCACCATACCGCTGGATGCCTTCTTCGAACGGGAAGTAGCCAAGCAACTGGCCCAGGCAACCTATGTTGGCTTTCGCCCCGCCAAATCATTGATGCCGTTAGTGATACAACGCTTTGGCCTAGTGCTCGAAAGTCTTGGCGAGGAGCAAAAAACTCTTGAGACCATCTGCAATACTTGTCCTGTGATGGGCCATTGTTGGAAAACGCTGCGTCATTCCACCGATGTCGCAACCTACCGTGACTTCTGCCCCAACGCCGAGGCATTTGATCGACTGGGTGCTCGGGTCGTCGAATAACGTATCGAGCATGCCTTGCTTCACTCAATAAATTTCAACCTTGTCGGGGTTAGTCGTTCAGTGCCTACGCTTGCACAATGCTACCAAGCGCGCCTTGGAGGGCACGCCCAACTTGGCATAGGCACGCTTGCGGTAGGTCTCAGCGGTAGAAAAAGCGATATCGAGTTCGGCGGCAGCGGTTTTGAGCGTGTGACCACGCAATAGATAATGGCATAGTTGACGTTCACGCTCGGAGAGCGGGGCCAATACCGCAGCTTCATAGGCGCTAGGTTTTTCGGGGCCAGCGTGAATACTGCTGTAATGGCGACGAATCAAACTTGCCAATAGCGGTGCCAGGCCATTTAGACAAACCAGATCGGTCGAGGTGAAAGGGCCTCGCTGGGCGTCTCGATAGAGATTGAGGTAATAAGCCCCATCACTGGCCGGCACATTGAGCGAGACCTTATCGATAAGATCGGGAAACGTGAACAGGTGACTACGATAAGCCGGTGACATGGCTTCGCCCTGCATGGTTCTCAACACTTGTGTGGAAAGGTTTTCCTGGTTGTCGACCAGCCGGCGCAGTTGCAAATAATTGGGATCCTGACGAAACAGCCCACCGGCATAAAGCCGCGCTAGGCGCCCGGCAACACGAGGTTTGTTTTGATTGGCCGCTAGCAGGCAGTCAACTTCATCATTGCCTGCGTAGGCAAAGATCATGCATTGCTCAATGCCCACAGCCTGTTGCAACAACGCGAGCAGGTGGGTTTCGAAAGTGTCGCTTCCCATCGCCTCAATACAAGCGGCTACGCCGGGCAGCAGGCTTGGCCAGTCGGTCAGCTTGATATCGAAAGTTTCATTCATAGAAAGGCCTTGATGGTGGCAAGGGTTAACGCTATGGCTTGGGGTTAAGCTGGTGTGGTTTAAACATATGACAGTGTCCCGGCTTTTACGGGACACCCCTCCCGGCGACTTGGGTATAGGCTATCTCTAATGTGAGTTTTAAAAATAATAGTAACAGGAGAAAGCCATGCGACCCGCCGGTAAAGGCGAGTTCGACTCGCTGTATTTCGATTATCCGCATTTTCCTTTTGTGCGCCCTACTGAATTGAGCGGTGACCAATCTCTACACGACCAACCTCGCCATCGGGTGGCTATCGTTGGTGCTGGTCCAGTCGGCGTAGCAGCAGCTCTGGAGTTGGCCCGCCAAGGTATCGAATCGGTAGTATTTGATGACAAGGCCACGCTCAATGACGGCTCCCGGGCGATCTGTCTTTCGCGTCACAGCCTGGAAATTCTGCAGCAGCTAGGCGTCGAAAAGCCGTTTATCGACAAAGCTCTGGGCTGGACAAAGGGGCGTACTTATTTTCATGACCATGACGTCTATCGCTTCGAGATGCCGCATTCCGAACAGGAACGTTTTCTGCCGATGTACAACTTGCAGCAGCAATACATTGAGCAGTTTCTGGTCGACAAGGCCATGCATAGCCCCTTGATCGATATGCGCTGGCAGCAAGCGATCACCGACGTGACCCAGAATGACCACGGCGTGACATTGAACGTTAGCACCCCTGAAGGGGATTATCGGCTTAAGGCCGACTATCTGCTAGCGGCTGATGGAGGGCGCAGCGTGGTACGCAAGGCGTTTGATCTGCCCTTGCATGGCGAGGCCTACGAAGGCCGCTACGTGATCGCTGATGTGCGCATGGAATCTGAGTTTCCAACCGAACGCAGGGCTTTCTTTAGCCCCTCGGTATTGCCTGAATCCACGCTTCTGGTGCACAGGCAGCCCGACAATATCTGGCGTATCGACTATCAACTGCTGCCCGATGAAGACCCCGACCAGGCGGTAACCGAAGCAGCTATCCGCGAACGGGTGGGCATGATCATTGAGATGCTTGGCGAAGATAGCGACTGGAAGCTTGAGTGGTGGAGCCTCTACAAGGCCTACACCTTGGCGCTGGATGACTATCGCCATGGGCGTGTACTGTTCATTGGCGACAGCGCACATTTAGTACCCATCTTCGGCGTGCGCGGGCTTAACAATGGCCTGGCGGATGCGGTCAATGCTGCCTGGAAACTGGCCTGGGTGCTCAAGGGTGAGGCATCGGAGAAACTGCTGGATAGCTACAGCCCGGAGCGACGCGGGGCCACGCTTGAGGTCTTCGCCAATGCCGGCAAGAGTACCCGCTTCATGACCCCGCCCAGCCGTGGCTACCGGCTGATGCGCGATGCTGCTTTATCGTTGGCCCTGCGTAATGATTACGCCAGCCACTTCGCTGACCCTCGCCAGGTCACTCCCTACACCTATGTCGAAAGCCCGTTAACCCCGAGCGATGATGCCGATTTCATCGCCGGCCCGATGCCCGGTGCTCCCTTGATTAACCGTCGTTTGGGCGAAGACGATTTTCTGCTCGACCACCTGGGCTCGGGATTCAACCTGTTGGTGTTTAGTGAGGATGGTAGCTTGACACCTGAACTGCAGAAAAAACTGGCCGACCTACAGAAACACTATGCTGGCTTGGATGTACTGGTAATCGCTAATCATCCCGGTACAACAGAGTTGGCCACTACCTTGTTTGATCGAGACGGTGCTTGCTTCACTGGCTATGACGCCGAGCACGGCAGTGCCTACTTGGTTCGCCCTGATCGCCACGTGGTCTCTCGCTGGAAGACACTTGATCTTGACGCCATCGACACCGCCTTCAAGACTGCCCTGGGAGAACACTAATGACCACGCCGACTTCGTTACAAATACAGACACCACCTACCCTGCCGTTTGCCGAACTTGAGCAGGTCTATGAGCAATTGGCCGTTACGTTGGACGCGGTGCCAGCAGCTCAGGAAGCCTTGTTTCTCGCTCAGTTGGCGTTGACGCTGGCCCATCGCGTACCTGACGTGGAGCAGGTAATGACGGCGATAAAAGAAGCCCGCGAAGGCCTGCAAACCTAACGATTAGCCCTTGCTAATAGGAATGGCGGTCTCCTCCTTGATATTACGTAGCACAAAATTGGAGCTGACCTGAGATATCCCGTTCAGGGTGAAGAGTTTCTCATTGAGAAAGCGGTCATAGGCCGCCATGTCTTCGATCACCACGCGCAGCACGAAGTCGGCGTTGCCGGTGGTGGCGTAGCACTGCAGAACTTCGGGGTATTGCAGAATACGACTTTCGAACTCAACGGTATTGTCGATATGATGGCGAACTAGCGTCACCATCACTAGTGCCGATAATGGTTGGCCTACTCGGCTGGGTTCCACTAAGGCAGCGAAGCGACGGATGACGCCGCTCTCCTCTAAGGCTTTGACTCGTCGCCAGCAGGCGGCTGGGGAAAGGCCGATCTGTTCGGCAAGTTCATTATTGGTAATACGCCCATCCTGCTGTAGCAGGGTGAGAATGTGTCGATCATGCTTATCCAGCGTCGTCTCTTTAGTGGTTTCTTTCATAGCGGTACTTCATGTTTTGAGAGATATGTGAATATAATTTCGTTTAAGTTGAAAAAGTGAAAGGAATTATCCAAATATAGGATTTTTGAGAGTGATTTAGCAAGCACCTTTAGTGTTCTCTTAGCTAGACTTCAGGTTATTACAAACATAACTATCCAACCTGATGGGTGACACCTCATGTCGATCTCTCCTCCTGTTGAGCTAGAAGGCTCATTCGCAAGCGCCGCTGGTATCACGCTTGATGACTATGCGCTGGCTGACCGCTATCGCCGTGACCAAGGGCGTATCTTTCTGACCGGCACCCAAGCCCTGGTGCGTATCGCCTTGCGCCAGGCTGAGCTCGATCGGCGAGATGGTCGTCATACTGCGGGACTGATCAGCGGCTACCGTGGTTCGCCCTTGGGAGGGGTCGATCAAGCAATCTGGCAGGCTAAGGCCGCTATGGATGAACATCATATCGATTTCGTACCCGCGATTAACGAGGACCTTGCCGCCACCATGATGCTGGGTTGCCAGCAGGTTGAGACCGACCCCGACCGACAAGTGGATGGCGTATTTGGCATGTGGTACGGCAAAGGCCCGGGGGTCGATCGGGCGGGCGACGCTTTAAAGCACGGTAATGCTTACGGCAGCTCACCTACCGGCGGTGTGCTGGTGGTCGCAGGTGATGACCATGGGTGTGTGTCGTCCTCAATGCCGCACCAGTCTGATGTCGCCTTTATGGCTTGGTTTATGCCAGTGGTGAGCCCCGCTTCATTGGCGGAATATGAAAGCTTCGGCCTCTGGGGCTATGCGCTGTCGCGTTTCTCTGGTTGCTGGGTGGGCTTCAAGGCCGTTTCCGAAACCGTGGAAAGCGGTGCTTCGGTTGAGGTACCGCCGCTGCCTGAGTATGTGATGCCGGCTTTCACGGCCCCCGAAGGTGGGCTGCACTACCGCTGGCCTGACCTGCCGGGGCCCCAACTCGAAACTCGCCTTGAGCACAAGCTGGCCGCCGTGCAAGCCTTTGCCGAGGCCAATCCTATTGATCAGCGGCTGTTTCGTCACGAACAGGCAAGCTTCGGGATCGTCACCACGGGCAAGGGGCATCTGGACCTGCTCGAGGCGCTGCGCCTGCTGGGGCTGGATGAAGCTAAACTGTGGGAGTTGGGGATCGAACTCTACAAGGTCGGCATGGTTTGGCCGCTGCACCGGCGTGGCATCCTGGCGTTCATCCATGGCAAGCGCGAGGTGCTGGTCATTGAAGAAAAGCGCGGCATCATCGAAAGCCAACTGAAAGAGTATATGTCGGAACCCGATCACCCCGGTGAAGTGCTGATCACTGGTAAGCAGGATGAAACCGGCAAGCCGCTGATTCCCTTTGTCGGCGAGCTGGGCCCGCGGCTCTTAGCGGGTTTCGTGGCGGAACGTCTGGGACGCTTCTTCGGGATTGATCTTAGCGAGACGTTGGCGGCGATAGATCATTGCCAGGCCGGGGTCAAGGAGCTGGGTGGTGTCCGCCGCATGCCGTATTTCTGTTCCGGTTGCCCACACAATAGCTCGACCAAGGTGCCTGAAGGCAGCAAGGCCTTGGCGGGGATCGGTTGCCATTTCATGGCGTCATGGATGGAGCGCAGCACCGAATCGCTGATCCAGATGGGCGGTGAAGGTATCAATTGGGTGGGCAAGAGCCGCTTTACCGGCAATGGCCACATCTTCCAGAACCTGGGTGAGGGTACGTGGTTCCACTCGGGCTCAATGGCGGTACGCCAGGCAGTCGCCGCCAACGTCAATATCACCTACAAAATACTGTTCAATGACGCTGTGGCCATGACTGGCGGCCAGCCGGTGGATGGGCAGATCAGTGTACCTATGATTGCACGGCAATCGCTGGATGAAGGTGTTCGCCGGGTGATGGTAGTGAGTGACGAACCGGAAAAATACCGCGGGCACGAAAAGGAATTTCCCAAGGGCGTGACCTTCCACGGTCGCGAGGAGATGGATACGCTGCAGCGTGAGTTGCGCGAGATCCCCGGTTGTACCGTCTTGATTTATGATCAGGCCTGCGCAGCTGAGAAGCGTCGGCGTCGCAAGCGTGGCCTGATGGAAGATCCGGCGCGCCGGGTGTTCATCAACCATCACGTCTGTGAAGGTTGCGGCGACTGCTCGGTACGGTCCAACTGCCTGTCGGTCGTGCCACGTGAGACCGAGCTGGGCCGCAAGCGCAAGATCGACCAGTCCTCCTGCAACAAGGATATGTCCTGCGTCAGTGGGTTTTGTCCCAGCTTTGTCACCGTGGAAGGCGGCGAGCTGCGCAAAGGGCAGGGCGTGGCGGCGGACAATGCCTTCTGGGAGCGCATTTCCCGTTTGCCGACCCCGACGCTTGCCACGCTCCAGGCGCCTTATGACCTCCTGGTAGGCGGTGTTGGTGGCACAGGGGTTGTCACGGTAGGTCAGCTGATCACCATGGCGGCGCACCTGGAAGGCAAGGGCGCCAGCGTGCTCGACTTCATGGGCTTCGCTCAGAAGGGCGGAGCGGTACTCAGCTACGTTCGCCTAGCACCGCGTCCCGGCGAGTTGAACCAGGTACGTATCGAAGCCGGCCAGGCCGATGCCTTGATCGCCTGTGACATGGTGGTGGCAAGTTCGCAGAAAGCGCTCAATGTCTTACAGCCAACCACTCGGATCGTCGCCAACTTGGCGGAACTGGCTACGGCGGATTACGTTTTATACCGCGATGCCGACATGCAGCCCGACAAGCGGCTTCAGTTGCTGCGTGATGCGGTGGGTGAGTCGCGTTTCGCCACCCTGGATGCGAACCGCCTGGCTGAACAACTGCTGGGGAATACGATGTTCTCCAACATGATGATGCTGGGTTTCGCTTGGCAACAGGGACTGGTGCCACTTTCCGAACCAGCGCTACAGCGTGCTCTTGAGCTTAACGGCGTGGCCGTGGAAAAAAATCGTCAGGCATTTGCCTGGGGACGTCTGGCGGCAGTGGAACCCGACTACCTCCAGCAGCGCCTGGATGCGGTGCCGCTACCCACGGGCGCCACCTTGGATGACGTGGTGGCGCGCAACGGCCGCTACCTGGAACGTTACCAGAACCGTGCCTGGGCTGAGCGTTACGCTGAACGGATGGCCAAGGTGCGGGCGGCCGAGGCATCTTTGGGAGGTGGCGAAGCCTTGAGCGAAGCAGTTGCCCACCAGCTCTACCGCTTGATGGCCTACAAGGATGAGTACGAAGTGGCGCGGCTGTATACCCAGAGCGATTTCCTCGATGAGGTCAAGGCAACCTTTGCCGGTGATTACCAGTTGAACTTCCATCTGGCACCGCCGCTGTTGGGGGGGCGCAAGGATACCCAGGGGCGTCCGGTGAAACGCCGCTTCGGCCCTTGGGTGTTGAAGGCGATGGGAGTACTGGCGAAGATGCGCGGCTTGCGCAATACCGCCCTCGACCCCTTCCGTTTCAGTGCCGACCGCAAGCTCGATCGCAAGTTGCTGGCGGATTACGAGCAGCTGGTCGATGAGTTGCTGGCGCGCCTGGACGGCACCAACCATGCCACGGCAGTGGCCTTGGCCAAACTGCCGGAAGAGGTACGTGGCTACGGCCCGGTACGCGAGCAGGCCGCCGAGAAAGCCGCCGAGCGTCAGGCTCGGCTGCTTAAGGAGCTGCGCGAAGACAAACCGGTGACCATTGCCTCAGCGGCCTGATTCCGGTTCGCTGCTGACGGCCTGGGCCGATGCTGCGTTGTTACGCATCAGGCTTAGGTAACTCACCAGCGCAAGCAGGCCGGAGGCACCGATCGCCAGAGCCATGGTGAGCGATGTACCGTCATGCAACTGCCCGACCACGCCGCCGACCACGGCGGCGATGGTCATCTGCAAAAAGCCGAATAGCGAGGAAGCCGCCCCAGCACAGTGGGGGTTAGGCGAAAGCGCACCGGCCATAGTCTGCGGCATGAGAATGCCGACACCTATCATGAAGATGACATGCGGACCGACCACCGCCCAGGAAGAGAATACTCCGGCGATGGCCAGTGCCGCCATGCTACCTCCCCCCAGCGCGCACAATAGCGTACCCCGATGTATCAAGCGGTCACGCCCCAGGCGATGGCTATAACGTCCACTGAGCAAGGTTCCGGTAAAAAAGCCTGCCACAATCAGGATAAAGAAAAGCCCGTATTGGGAGGGGGCGACGCCGAGAAATTCGATCAACACGAACGAAGAGCCCGACAGGTAAGCGAACAGCCCCGAAAAAGCAGTGGCATTGATCAAGGTATAGCCGATAAAGGTGCGCTGGGTAAGCAGCATACGAAAATTGTCGAGTATGGCGCCCGGATGAATCGATTGGCGTCGCTCGAGAGGTAACGACTCGGGCAGAGCCAAGCTGAGTATCAGCAACATCACTGCGGCATATAGCGCCAGCACTACGAACACCGACTCCCAACCGAAGAACACCAGAAGCCCGGCGCCTACCAGAGGGGCCAGTGCTGGCGCCAACGCCATGGCACTGGCCATGTAGGAAAGAATTCGCCCGGCTTCCAGCGGATTGTAGATATCACGAACCGCTGCCCGTCCCAATACTGGGCCGGCGGCACCGCCGAAGGCTTGTAGGAAACGTCCTAACAGCAACACCTCAATGCTGGGAGCAAAGGCGCATACCAGGCTAGCCACCAGGAACAGTGTAATGCCTCCGACCATGATCGGCTTGCGGCCAAACCGGTCGGATAATGGACCGCAGAGTAGCTGCGCCACGGCGAAGCCCGCCATGTAAAGGCTGAGGGTCAGTTGTACTTGGTCGGGGCCGGTATTTAAGACCTCGGCCATGGCCGGCATGGCTGGCAGATACATGTCGGTTGCCAATGGACCTAGCGCCGTCAGGGCCGCGAGCACTGCTACAGTGGTAGGTGAAGTAAGTTTCAGCACCCGAATCTCCTTGGTGGACAGCCAGGAAGTGAACGGGGCTGCCTTGAAAGTAATGGTATTGAAAACAGCGGTATTGAAAGCAATAAAACGAGAAGTGGGTGAGCCCCAAGGAACACACCCACTTAATTAGCCTGCTTATTGTAACTGCAGAAGCGTGCGCCTATTTAGCTAGCGTCAGGTTGTTCGCTAGGTGCTGCTAAGCGGAATGCTTTCAGGGCGCGGCAGTTGGCGGTTATGCGCTGGATGGTAGGGTAAGCCGCCAGGTCGCATTCAAAGCGTTCGGCATTAAACACCTGAGGGACTAGGCAAATATCTGCCAGCGTCGGCGTATCGCCGTGGCAGAAGTCGCCGGTACCGGCGGTTGGTTTGAGCATCGACTCGAGGGCATTGAAGCCTTCGATGACCCAGTGGCGATACCAGTTTAGCTTGTCCTGCTCGTTGGCCCCCAGCTCGCCCACCAAGTATTTAAGCACTCGCAGATTGTTGAGTGGATGCATTTCACAGGCAACCAGTTGGGCCAGAGCCCGGACGCGGGCGCGCTCCTCGAGATTTTCGGGCAACAGGGCCGGCGAGGGATAGCGCTCCTCAAGGTACTCGCAGATCGCTAATGATTGCGTGAGTGGTATGCCTGCTTCGGTCTCCAGTAAGGGGACTAGCCCCTGAGGGTTGAGCGTGCAAAAAGCATCACTGCGGTGCTCGCCTTTGACCAAATTAACTGGGACATGGTCATGCTCTAGACCCTTAAGGTTCAGTGCAATGCGTACCCGGTAGGCGGCTGACGAACGGAAATAGCCGAATAGCGTCGTCATGCGAGCTCCTTTTGTTATTTATCCGTTCCAGGCTGGTACTGGACGACCTGCTGGTCGATTATGCCAAAAATGCTCTTGCCCTCGCGGTCGAACATCTCAATGCGCACGCGGTCACCAAATCGCATGAAGGGGGTCTTGATTTCATCGTACAAAATCTTTTCTACCATCCTGATTTCCGCGAGACAGCTGTAACCCACGCCGCCTTCAGCCACCGGCTTACCGGGGCCACCGTCCGGATCGGGGTTGGAAACCGTGCCAGAACCGACAATGGCGCCAGCACCTAAGTAGCGTGTCTTAGCGGCGTGAGCGACCAGTTGTGGAAAGCTAAAGATCATGTCGGGGCCAGCTTGCGGCTCACCGAATTTTTCGCCGTTCAGATGCACGGTAAGCGGTAAATGTACTTTGCCTTCCTGCCAGGCATCGCCGAGTTCATCCGGGGTGACGCAGATCGGCGAGAAGCTTGATGCCGGTTTTGCCTGGAAGAAACCAAAGCCTTTAGCGAGTTCTCCTGGAATTAAGCCTCGCAAGCTGACGTCGTTGACCAACATAATCAGCTTGATATGCCCCGCGGCCTGTTCTGGCGTGATATTCATGGGCACATCGTCGGTAATAACAGCGATTTCACCTTCGAAATCGATGCCGTGCTCTTCACTGACGGCTTCAATGTCTTCGGTTGGCGCGAGGAAGTGGTCGCCGCCGCCCTGATACATTAAGGGGTCGGTCCAGAAAGTATCCGGCATTTCGGCATTACGCGCCTGACGCACCAGCTTGACGTGGTTGAGGTAAGCAGAACCATCAGCCCAATGGTAGCTGCGGGGCAAGGGTGAGTGGAGGGCGCTCTGATCCAGGTCAAAGGCTTTTTCTGCCTTGCCATCATTGAGCTGGCTATAGATCGCTTCTAGCTGAGGCGCGAAATCATCCCAATTCTCGATGGCTTGCTGCAAGGTGGCTGCAATGCCAGAAGCACGCACGGCACGGGTCAAATCTTTCGAGACGACGATTAATTCTCCGTCGCGGCCGTTCTTGAGAGTGGCAAGTTTCATCTGTGTTCTATCCTTTTTGTCAGGGGCAAACTTCGCTACAGTGGCAACATCCTAAATTGTGTCGCGACGATAGTTCACGGCTTGTTGGGGTCAAAGTGAGAGCGTAGGGTTGACCACACGTCGACGTAGTCACGTTGGCGAATATCGGCGTTCAGTGCCGTTTCCGTCGGATGGTAGACATAGCGGCTTTCAAACATGAACGCCATGGTCGCGCCCTGGTACTGGGGGGATAGTTCGGCATTAGTAGCTTTTTCGAAGGTATCGGCATCGGGTCCATGGGGCGACATACTGTTATGAAGGCTGGCGCCGCCGGGTAGAAAGCCCTCTGCCTTGGCATCGTACTCGCCATGTATTAGCCCCATAAATTCACTCATGAGATTACGATGGAAGTAAGGGGGGCGGAATGTGTCGTTGGCGACCATCCAGCGCGGTGGGAAAACAACGAAATCTAGATTAGCCGTTCCCGGTGTATCGGACGCCGAGGTTAGGACAGTAAAGATTGATGGATCCGGGTGGTCGAAGCTCACTGTGTTGATGGTATTGAAATTGGCTAAGTTGTATTTATAGGGTGCATAGTTGCCGTGCCATGCCACAACGTCCAGCGGTGAATGATCAAGTTTGGTTTCCCAGAAGCGTCCGGAGAATTTGGCGATAAGCGAGTAATCGCCTTCAAGGTCCTCGTAACGAGCCACAGGGCTCAAGAAATCGCGCGGATTAGCCAGGCCATTGGCGCCGATCGGGCCAAGCCCAGGGAGTTCTAGTGGGCTGCCGTAGTTTTCGCAGATATAGCCACGGGCAGCATCTGCTCCATCGCTTAGGCGAACCTGGAACTTAATGCCGCGTGGGATCACCGCTATTTCCCCATTCGCAACTTCCAGTTCGCCCAGTTCGGTACGTAGCAGCAGCGTGCCCTGTTGCGGTACGAATAACAACTCACCGTCGGCGTTATAGAAAAAGCGTTCGGTCATGTCGCGGTTAAATGCATAGACATGCACTCCGACACCCGTTTGGTTTCCCGCATCACCATTAACGGCAATGGTTAGCAAGCCATCGACGAAGTCGGTTGGTTCAGTTGGTAGCGGTAATGGGTCCCAGCGCATCTGGTTAGGATCGGCGGCGGGCTTGGTTAATGGTGCGGTCGCTACTGCTTTATCCGGCAGCGGTTGGTAAGCGCTTTGCGCTACCGAAGGGCGGATACGGTAGAGCCAGCTACGCAGGTTCTGGTGGCGAGGCGCAGTGAACGCCGAGCCGGTGTACTGCTCTGCATACAGTCCATAAGCGCAGCGTTGTGGAGAGTTCTGTCCTTGCGGCAGAGCGCCGGGCAGTGCTTCGGTTGCGAAGTGATTACGAAAACCACTCTGATAGTGAGGTGTTTCATTTAACATGAGCGTTTCCTCTTATATATTATTGTGACTGGCTAGGTGCTGATACGATTTGACTCGCTATCTCTAGCGCTTCTTCAAGGACTTGTTGGTCGCCAATGTGATTGGCCAGCAACAGGATCAACCTGGCATTGATACATTCGCTTTCGGGCTCGCTGCGCTCGCGGTGAGCGGCGGTCAATGCCGCATAGAAAGCATCTGGCTGAGTAAAGTTGGGTTTAAGCTCAAGCCGTGACATGGCATTCCCCCTTAATACTGGCGTTCTCAGTAAGGTGTTTGCCTAGAGCACGGTCTAAAGCATCATTGGCACTTAGTGCAGTGAACTTCTTCCAGCGGGCGGCAACGTGTTGGTCGGGGCGCAGCAGGTAGCCTCCATCGCCAGTAAGACCATAACGCTCGCTAACTAGGCCATCACCATCCTCAAGCAGAGTGCATCGCGGTAACTGGCTGAAGATATGAGGTGATGGCCCGATAATCACGAGGCCTAGTTCGATGTGGCGTGTCAGCAGCTCGCTGAGCTCTGCTACGAGTGTTTGGTAGCGTGCACTGTCGACACGGCCATCAATCATCAGTACGAAACGGTTGCCGAACTGGTTGAGCAGCCATGCATCCGTCCCATTGCGTTTGACGGGAGCGTCTTTGGCTGGGCTACCAGGACAAAGATCATCGGGGAATGCGGTATCGTCAGCACCATTAAGTGGAGACTCGAGATAGTGGCAAGGCTGGGATAACCGACCGCTATTCACCAGAGTCCGGGCGAAGGGGTATTGTTCAGCCAGTTCTAGAGCAGTATCGCGGAATAGCCGGCTGATACGGCTCTTGGGAGTAATAAAATCAGTGGCACGGGTAGAATTAAGGAGGTTTTCTTTAGCTCCATGGCGACGTTCGGTGTTGTAGGTCTCAAGCAGGAATGGGGGGGCTTCACCCTTAAGCACTCGTGCCAGTTTCCACGCTAGGTTATCAACGCTTTGCAAAGCACCATTGGCACCGCGAGCACCGAAGGGCGATACCTGGTGAGCGGCATCGCCTATGAAGCACACACGATGATGGATAAAGCTATCCATCATGCGGCAACGGAAGGTATACACGCTTGCCCACTCCAGCTCGAACTCAACATCTTCACCAAGCATTGCTTGTACCCGTGGACGAATATTCTCTTCCTTTTTCTCCTCGTCAGGGTCAACATCCCAACCTAACTGGAAATCGATTCGCCACACATTATCTGGTTGCTTATGCAGCAATACCGATTGGTTGGGATGGAAAGGGGGGTCGAACCAGAACCACCTTTCAGTGGGAAACTCTACTTTCATGACCACGTCAGCAATTAAGAAACGATCTTGAAAAACTTGCCCCTTGCACTCCAGGCCTAACATGTCCCGAATTTTACTGTTGGCGCCATCGGCAACTAATAGGTAATCGCAGCTTAGCTGGTAAAAGCCGTCTTTAGTTTCTACACCCACCCAGCTCTGAATGGGGAGGCTATCCACATGGCTAACCTTGTTCTGCCAACGCAGATCAATATAGTCGCTAAGCTCCATGGCCCGGTCGACAAGATACTCTTCCAGGTAGTATTGCTGCAGATTAATAAAAGCCGGAATCCGATGGCCTTTTTCAGGCAGTAAGTTGAAGCTATAAACCTCCCGGTCCTGGAAAAACACACGACCGTGCTGCCAAGTGATTCCCTTGTCGAGCATCTTCTGGGCAGTGCCTAAACGGTCAAGAATTTCCAGCGTACGCTTGGAAAAGCAAATTGCCCTAGAACCAACGCTTACAGTGTTATTATCATCAAGCACAATACTCTTGATACCTTGAAGCGCTAAGTCGATTGCAGCTGCCAGCCCACTAGGTCCTGCGCCGATGATAATGACCGGGTAGTGATGGGTGATATCGGCATCTAGCTCCGCTGGGCGACGGTAGGGATAGACGGGGTTCTTGTAAGTTGTCATGTTGTTATGCTCCCACTGCGTTGCCGAAGCAATGCTGCTTCGGCAACGTTTCATGTTCCAGGAAAACCTGGAAATCTAATAGTTACTGCTGATCTAGGACCTCTTGTAGCGAGTGCCACATTTCAGTGTCGCGTTCCGCCGTCCAGATACGTGGGTCAGGGTACTCTCCGCCAGCCTCGTCATAACAACGAGTAATATCAAAAGGCAGGCAGTGATCGAAGATGACCCAGTGGCCATATTTGAGCTTGAGCTTGGCATAAGTGTCGGCATAGCATTCTGAAAGCGTCTTGCCAGCGGCTTTGCCGGCTTGAACACTTCCATACATGTCCGCTAGGAAATCACGCGTGCCTTGGATGGCTTCCAGACATTTTTCCGGAGACTCCAGCGCATCTCCGCGGCCTGGCACCAGTTTCTCTGGCTGCATGGCCTGTAAACGATCCAGTGTGGCGGGCCAGTCTTCGTGGTAGGCGTCACCTGTATAAGGGGTGGCACCGTACTCGACCAAGTCGCCAGCAAACATGATCTTTTCTTTAGGCAGCCAAACGACGGTATCGCCCTTTGTGTGGCCACGGCCTAGGTGGATAATGCGTACTTCGCGATTACCCATGAAAACGGTTAGTTCTTTCTGGAAAACGATGTTAGGCCAAGTGAGTCCAGGGACAGATTCCACACCCTGAAATAAACGCGGGAAGCGTCCCACCTCAGATTCATAATCTTGTTGTCCACGCTCGACGATCAAGTCATAAGTATTTTGACTAGCGTAAACATTTTCCGCCTCATAGGCTGAAGCACCTAGCACGCGTACCGCATGGTAGTGAGTCATCAGCACATGCTTAATCGGTAGGTCAGTTATCTCGCGGATACGGCGAATTACGTCTTGCGCCATGATGGGGGTGGCCTGGGTGTCGATGACCATCACACTGTCATCGCCAATGATGATGCCACTGTTGGGGTCGCCTTCCGCTGTGTAGGCGTAAACGCCTTCTGCCAGTTTGGTAAAGCTGATGTTCTTCTCTTCTGTGTCTGCGTGGGATGCGAATTTTTTGTTCATGGTTCCTCCAATGACGTCATGGCTCTCATAATCAGGCAGCGTTTCGATAGGCCGCCAACGCATGAAAGTTTTTTGATGATAGTTTCTATTGAAACTATATGTCCAGGAGGAGATGATCTTGCTGGGCAAGGTTAGTGTGAATTCCGCATTAAATAGCTTAAAATTCAGTAGAATAGTTCATTTTATACTTAAGTTGTAAGTATCATGGTTCAAAATTAGTTGCATTAGAAATTAATATGGGTGCAGGCTATATGCCAAGAAAGCAAAAAGAGTGTTTAAAAGAAGAGTTCTTAATGGAAAGCAGGCTGGAGCCGATGATGTCCGAAGATAAGAGAGAGGCTCGCGCTAAGGGCGATAAAGGAGCTAGGGCTGAACTCGATCTGGATCAATTCTTACCTTATCAATTGAGTAGCCTTTCAGACCGCATCAGTGAAGAACTATCGCGGCTCTATCAGCAGCGCTTTTCACTCAATGTCGCCCAGTGGCGGGTCCTGGTCTGGCTTAGCCATAAGGATGTACTCAATGCAAAAGAGATTTGTGAAACCACTCGCATGGATAAGGCTCGTGTGTCTAGGGCAGTGCAGGCATTAGTCGACCGTAACCTAGTGGGTCGTACGCAGTCACAACGAGATCAACGCCTACATGATTTGCGACTAACCGAGAGTGGAGAAGCGCTGCTAGTGGAACTGGTTCCCTTGGCTCAGACATGGGAGGCCGGTTTAGTGTCCTCACTGACAGCCGCTGAGTACCGCGACCTATTACATATCATGCGTAAGCTGGAGCGCCAGCTTGAGAGGCTGGCTTGAAATGTGAAAAATTCTTATTTAAAGCAGGTTATAAATATATTAACCACTGTCTGCGTAACGTAAAGTTTTTTGTTTTTGTACTCTAGTCAGATGATATAAACGAGGAATTTGTTTTAAAAAAGTATATAAAATACAAAGGTTTTTTAGAAATTAATACTTAAGTTGTAGATAAAAATAAGCGTTTAGATATTGCTTGTAGAGCTGCATTGCAGGCATTGTGTCACTTAATGCGTTCCTTTTTTCTTGTTTTTTTACAAATTTGTGTATCGATTTTATAAGGCGATTCAAGCGCCACATGAAACACCAAAAATAAGTACGATTAGCAACCCCAAACGGGAATCTCCTTCTCTATATAACAATAGCAAACAGCTCGTCACTCACCGTGACGGCGGAGGTAAGAAAATGAGCATAATGAATAAAACCAAGCAAACCCTTTTGTTAGGGGCTGTGGCGGCTGCCACTATAAGTACGACTGCCTTGGCTCAGACCACAATTACCGTTAGTACATGGGCAGGCCCCAACCATGGTATTAACACAATGGTGTGGCCGACCTGGAAAGGCTGGATTGAAGAAGCCACTGACGGACGAGTGACCGTTGAAGTCGTGCACGATCTTGGGCCACCTGCTTCACAAATGGCAATGGTCGCCGATGGCATCGCGGATGCCACATGGGTGTTTCATGGCTATAACGCAGGTCGTTTTCTCGCCACTCAATTGCCTGAGTTCCCTACCTTTGAGGACTTCTCTTCGGAGAATGCGTCTGCCGCTTACTGGCGTACTCACCAGGAGCACTTAGCGCAAGCTAATGAGCATCGCGGTGTTGATGTCGTAGCTGCCGGGGTGCACGGGCCGGGGTGGATTTTTAGTAGTGAGCATTATGAAACGCTTGCTGACCTCGAAGGTGAGCGCATCCGTGTGGGCGGTGGGGTGATGGGAGATCTTTCTAACGCCCTAAACCTGACCGGCGTAGCTTTGCCTCCAACTGGGGTCTATGAGGCTGGCTCACAAGGCGTTATTGATGGCGCCATGCTGGTGCCAGAAGGCCTTAGAAGCTTTCGTGTAGCCGAGATATTTCCTCATACTTTGACGGTTGATGGGGGCTTCTATCGTGGAAGCTTCACCATTGTGGTCAATCCGATGATCTGGGATGAAATGTCCGCAGAGGACCGTGCCGCTGTGGAAGAGGTCTCCGGTGAGCGCTTGTCACGCTTGTTCGGTTACATGATGGATGTTTCTGATGAGCGGGGTGTCGAGTTCGCTAAAGAGCAGGGGCACACGTTTACTGCTCTTGGCGATGATGATCTTGAGACACTGCGCGGCATCAGCAGTAACTTAGTTGAAACGTGGTCCGAGCAAGTCAGTGAGCGCGGTGTAGACGCTGAATCAGCCCTAAAATATTTCCACCAACAGCTCGGAGAAGCTGCGACGCAGGAAAGTGTGGCATCCCAGGTACCACAATCATAATTACTCTTCGCCAAGTGGAGGGCGACGATGCAGACCCTGACGATTCGCTGGTCAAATGTCGGTAGGGTCATGCAGCTTGGGTTAGAGGGGGTGGCGGGAGCTACCCTCTTTGCCTTGATGCTGCTGACTACTGCTGATGTAGCAGGCCGTTATTTTTTTAATCTTCCTATCCTGGGAACTGTCGAGTTGACTCAGCAAATGCTGGCCGCTGTTGTGTTTCTTTCGCTGCCAGTAGCTTGCTGGCGTGAAGAACACGTTAGTGTTGATCTCCTTGATGCAATCTACCCGGCTCGCTGGATATGGCTGCGCCAGATGATCGTCAATCTAGTCATCACTATGACTTTATGGGTGATCGCTGGTCGGGTTTGGGCTTTAGGCGTTCGTGCTTTCGAGTGGGGTGATGTCACTGAGTTCCTGCGGATACCGAATGGTTACCTCATCTATTTAATCTCCATTATGCTTTTCCTATCTGCTCTACTCACATTGTGTCGTGCACTGAGTTATCTGCTGGAGGGCATGGGCGTAATCAAGTGTGGTGGTCCCGTGAGTCAGGGAGAAAAGAATGATTGAAGCACTGTATGGGTTTGCCGCCCTATTAGTATTGGTCTTCCTGCGTGTGCCGTTAGCATTTGCTATGGGGATTGTGGGTTTTGTCGGTTTTTATTACCTGACTGGCAACTGGAATGCGGCCGAAGCTATGGCGTCACGCCGGGTGGTAGACACTGCGATGGACTACGGTTTATCGGTAATCCCGCTGTTTATCTTGATGGGTAACTTAGTGTCACACGCGGGACTATCGGATGCACTATTCCGAGCGTCCAATGGTTTTCTTGGTCATCGCAAGGGTGGGCAGGCTATGGCGACCATCGTTGCTTGTGGTGGCTTTAGTGCTATCTGTGGGTCGAGTTTGGCTACTTGTGCCACGATGGGGCGTGTGGCCATGCCACAGATGCGCAAGTATGGTTATAAGGATTCACTGGCTGCGGCATCTATTGCTGCGGGCGGTACCCTGGGGATACTTATTCCTCCCAGCGTGATGCTGGTGATCTACGGTATCATTACCGAAACCAGCATCCGTGAGCTATTTGCAGCCGGCTTCATTCCCGGCATGCTGGGTATAGTGATGTATCTTGGTGCGGTTAAGTGGGTTCTATGGCGTGACCCCAGTGCTGGTCCAGCGGCCGAAAAAGTACCTTGGAGTGAGCGCTTTTCTGCCTTAAAAAATGTGGGTAGTACCCTAGCGCTGTTCATTTTGGTTATCGGCGGCATCTATTTAGGTATATTCACCCCAACTGAAGCGGCAGGTATTGGCGCAATGGGTGCCTTTGTCATTGCGCTGCTCAAGCGTGCCTTGACTCCGGCCATGCTCATGAATGTTCTTATGGACACTGTGCGTACTACAGCGATGCTGTTTGCGGTAGTGTTAACGGCATTAATCTTTGCTAATTTTATCAACCGAGCGGGGCTGCCCAATGATCTTCTAGGGTTGGTCAATGGGCTAAGCGTGGCACCCTTCGTGGTTATTCTCGTCATCCTGGCAATTTACGTCCTGCTAGGGTGTGTATTCGAAAGCATGTCGATGATGTTGCTTACCGTGCCGGTGTTCTTTCCGGTAGTGGCGGGGCTAGGTTATGACCTAGTGTGGTTTGGCATACTGGTAGTAATCGTGATTGAGATTAGTTTGATTACACCGCCAGTGGGGATGAATGTATTTGTGCTTAGGGCGGTACTGCCTGATGTTAGTACCGGCACAATTTTCCGGGGTGTAACGCCTTTCTGGGTGGCTGGCACGCTACGTGCTGTGCTCGTGCTGATATTCCCAGGCATCGTGCTGTTTTTGCCGCAACTGCTTTATTAGTCTTTAGTAATTAGGGTCTGAATTAATGCCCCTCTCAGGGGGCATTTCAGCTGCTTCATCTTTCTTGTACGATCGTTTCTTAACTCGAAGGAGCTATTATTTTTCTACTGAGTTGTGAGAACACCACGCTTAATTTGATCTTCCTCGATGGATTCAAAAAGGGCTTTAAAGTTACCCTCACCAAAGCCGTCATCACCTTTACGCTGAATAAATTCAAAGAAAATCGGCCCGATAACCGTTTTTGAAAAGATCTGTAAAAGAATCCGAGTCTCACCTCCTCCAATAACGCCTTCGCCATCAATTAGGATGCCGCGGTTTTGGAGCTTATCTAATGGCTCTTGGTGTCCTCTAACTCGCTTAGTCGATTTTTCATAATAAATATCAGGAGGGCCAGGCATAAAATTAAGCCCTTCCGCAGCAAGAGCATCGGTACTTGAATAGATGTCATCTGTTGCAATAGCAATATGTTGAATACCCTCACCTTTATATTCGCGTAGATACTCCTCAATTTGGCTGTGCTCATCCGCACTTTCATTAATAGGAATGCGGATCTTACCATCGGGTGAGGTAAGGGCACGGCTGGTTAAACCGGTCATTTTACCACTAATATCAAAATAGCGAATTTCGCGGAAGTTAAAAGTGTCATGATAAAATTTGTACCAAGTATCCATGTTGCCGCGTACAACATTGTGTGTCAGGTGATCAAGATAATAAAACCCAAAACCTTGTGGCTTCGGGTTTGCCTCTCCTAGCCACTCAAACTCTTTGGAGTAGCAACTTTCTTCTTCTCCGTAGGTATCTACGAAGTAGAGGAGGGACCCACCAATACCGATCACTGCTGGTACGGCAATTGACTTAACGCCAGTGTACTCTTCGGCACCCAGTTCTACGGCTCGTTTGAGGGCGTGTTGAGCATCGACCACCCGCCATGCCATCGCGGGCGCACAGGGCCCGTGTGCATCAATGAACGCTGATGCGTGCGAATTAGGCTCACTATTAAGGAGGTAGTTAATATCGCCCTGCCTGTAAACGGTGATCGACTTGCTGCGATGTTTGGCGACGGGGGTAAACCCCATTTGCCGAAACAGGGCGTCCAGTTTTTGTGGCTCGGGGTGGGCGAATTCGACAAACTCGAAACCATCGGTACCTGCTGGGTTTGCAGCACTGATTTGCGCTTTTGGCGCGCTATGCGGAAAGGGTCCCATCTCTGTCTCCTTTTTTGATGTTGTAAATTGACACTCATCAGTATATGTAAGAGGAGGCGAAATTGGGTTGCAAAGGTGTATGTGAAACGGCTGATAATGCACAAATCGTGCATGTTGAGGAGGGAGGATGCACGGAATAACACTTGATCGATACGATCTTGCAATTTTGGCGGTGCTGCAAAAAAACTCGGCACTTACTAACGCCGAGTTAGGAGAGCAGGTTAATTTATCCTCTTCGCAGTGTTCCCGGCGAAAGGCTCGGCTGGAAGCAGAAGGTGTTATAAAAGGCTATGCTGCTAAACTTAACGCTGAGTGTTTAGGATTTGGTTTAAGGGCTATTACTCGCGTTAACCTCAAGGCACACAGTGAAAGCATGGATGAGAGTTTCGTGGCTCTTTTGTCGAAGCACACCGTGGTGCGTGAGGCCTACTCGGTGTCAGGGGACGCTGACTATGTGCTACATATTACGACGAAGGGACTGTCAGAGTTTTCTGACTTTATTCATCACTATTTACTACCACATCCCAATGTTACCCAAGTGCGTTCAGAAATAATTCTAAGAAGTATGAAGGAAGAGCAGGGGTTGCCAATTGGTTAGCAAATAAAAGCACAATGAGCGGTCGCCTTCATTGGGTAAGCCGCTCTTTGTTCTTTTGCATAAGCTCGGTAGTGTAAATCGGTATATGCCTCAGTGATCGTAGTTTAAAGTGACACTTTTCGTTAGAGGAAAACACTGGCAGCTTAATACCATACCCGCTTCGATCTCGTAGTCCTCAAGGGCAAAATTGGCGTCCATTTCTACCTCACCTTCTTCGACCTTGGCTAGGCAAGTGGAACAAACGCCAGCCTTGCATGAGAAAGGGATATCGGCACCGTGTTCATTACCCGCGTCTAAAATGCTCTTGGTATTACGGGGCAAATCATACTCAATAGTACGGCCATCAATGATTACCTTAATATGTGAGGTTTCCGCTTCAACGTGCTCGACACCTTTTTCCTGCCGACGCTTGGCGCCTGCAGTCGGCAACCCGGTAGTGAAAAGCTCAAAATGCACCTTATCCTTTGGCAATCCATGCTTGGTAAGGACATCCCGAACTGTCTCTGTCATTTCCTGTGGGCCGCAAAGGAACGCGGCATCCAGCTTGGGTACCTCTACCCAGCGATCAAATAGAGCGTTACATTTATCAGCATCAATGCGTCCGTTATAAAGATCGATTTCTTGCTGTTCGCGGCTAAATACGTAAATGATATTGAGACGCTCTAGATAGCGATCCTTGAGGTCCTGCAAGCGTTCACGAAACAGCGTGCCGGTGGTTGAGCGGTTGCCATAGATGACTGTGAAACGGCTTTTCGGTTCGGTTTCTAACGTGGTAGAAACAATCGACATGATAGGGGTAACACCACTGCCTGCAGTCACCGCCAGATAATGTCCTTCGCGACTGGGGTCGAGAGGTACAAAGAACTTGCCCTGCGGCGGCATTACTTCCAGTGAGTCGCCAGGTTTCAATGCATGGTTGGCAAAAGTAGAAAAGCTACCGCCAGGCACTAGCTTGACGGCAACTCTTAACTCATGTTCATGGATGCCAGTGCAGATTGAGTAAGAGCGACGAGTCTCCTCGCCTTCTATTTCGCGACGAATCGTCAGGTATTGCCCTTGGGTGAAGCGAAAGGCGTCTAGCAAGTTGTCAGGTATGTTGAATGCAATGGAAACGGCATCATGGGTTTCCTGGCGAACATCTTTGACGGTCAAGGCGTGAAATCGGCTCATGGGAAATGGTCTCGTCAATCGTTATGTGCTTCACAGGCACTTGAAGTAGTCGAAGGGTTCTAGGCAGTCGCGACAGCGGTAGAGCGCCTTGCAAGCCGTGGAACCAAATTCACTGACGCGTTCGGTTGCTTCGCTGCCACATAAGGGACAAGGAACTATTGGGTCGGATTGTCCAATCAAGCTGCGTTTGCTCGCGCTTCCCACTGGTGGAGCGATGCCGTAGGCACGCAGTTTTTCGCGTCCAGCCTCGGTCAACCAATCGGTTGTCCAGGCGGGTGATAGGCGACGTTGGAGTAATGGGTCAGGATACCCAGCTGCCACCAGGGCTTCATGGATCTGCTTTTCAATGACTTCGGTGGCGGGGCAGCCAGAATAGGTTGGAGTGACGCTCACCTTTAATTGCCCATTGACCCAGGCGATATCGCGAACGATACCCAGCTCCACCACGCTAACGACCGGAACCTCGGGATCCAGCACTTCCTGTAATACGGCCAGGACTGCTTCGATATCGCCTTCGTCACCCGCTCGCGGCAGACCGCTGCGGTCGCTGCCGATCAGGTCACTAGAAGGCCAATCATCAAGCGGTTTCATTGGGGGGTTACCAGACAGTAGCATCAGGATACGTCCTTGGCAGATATTGCATCTCCGCCAATAAAAAACCCAAGTGCTCGGTGTGATGACCGACTTTACCGCCGGTATACATCCAAGCGTCGTAAGAGGGCCGCACCAAGGTGGCTTCCTCAAGGGTCTCCTCCACGGTCGCCTTCCAGCGGGTGACGAGGATGTCAGGGTCAGGCGCGATGCCGGCCCCAAACAGGGTCTGGTCAACATCGTCGAACTGCACCAGTTCGCCGGTAAAGCGCCATAGACTATCTAGGGCACGCTGCATACGAGCATGGCTTTCCTCGGTGCCGTCGCCCAGGCGAATGACCCATGCAGACGAGCGGCGCAGATGATACGTCGCTTCTTTGAGTGATTTGGCGGCCACTTCGGCGACGCGGGGGTCGCTGGACTGGGTCAGGCCATCAAGTACGTGAACGTGCCACGCATCGAACAGAAACTGACGGCCAATGATATCGGCGAAGTCGCCATTGGGCTGCTCGACGATCAAAAGGTTACGAAAATCCTGTGCATCACGTCGGAATGCCAAATGGTCGGCATCGATCTTGACCTGGCTGCCATTGCCTTCCAGTTCGGAGGCCATCAGTTCAGCAGCGTAGCCCAGCCAGTTGCGCGCTTGACCGAAGAGGTCGAGACCTACGTTCATTAACGCTAGCTCTTCTTCCAGCGCTGGGGCCTTGCCGCATAGTTGAGCGCTGCGCTGGCCGAGCACCAACGCGCTGTCACCAAGGCGAAGCAGGTAGGTGGTTAATGGTGCCTGTGTTTGTTGAGCTACGTTATGCATCACCATCTCCATTACATGTGGCCGACTTCTTTCGGCAATTTGTAGAAAGAGGCGTGGCGATAGACTTTGTCATTGGATGGATCGAACAGCGGTTCCTTCTCGTCGGGCGAAGAGGCGGTGATTTCACTGGCCGGGACGATCCAGATGCTCACCCCTTCATTACGGCGTGTGTAAAGCTCGCGGGCATTCTCAATTGCCATACGGCGGTCGGCGGCATGCACGCTGCCGACATGCTTATGATTTAAGCCGTGCTTGCTACGCACGAAAACCTCAAAGAGGGGCCAGTCAGCCATGGGAAAACCTCGGTAGTCAGAGGAGCCCCGCGCTGAGGAGCTCCATGTTTTTTTCAAAAAATCGTGTTTTCAAAAGTCGGCTTTTAAAAAGTTGGATCGTGCTTTTAACCAACCATCATTAAACTGAGTTGCCGACCGATTCAGGCGGCTCGGCGTTGACGCTTAGCTGCGTGAGCCACGGCGGCTTCACGTACCCAAGCACCGTTATCAATAGCGCTGCGACGTGCTTCGATGCGCTCGCGGTTGCAGGGGCCGTTACCCTTCACTACATCGAAGAATTCCTGCCAGTCGATTTCACCGAATTCGTAGTGGCCTGTCTCTTGGTTATATTTGAGATCGGGATCCGGCGCGGTGCATCCCAGTAGTTCAAGCTGGGGTACCGTCTGATCAAGAAAGCGCTGACGCAGCTCATCGTTACTGTGGCGCTTAATCTTCCAGGCCATCGATTGAGCGCTGTTAGGAGAGCTGTCGTCAGATGGCCCAAACATCATTAATGCTGGCCACCAGAAACGGTTAATGGAGTCCTGCACCATGGCTTTCTGCTCATCGGTACCTTCTTGCATCAAGGTCAGCAAAATTTCATAACCCTGGCGCTGATGAAAGCTCTCTTCCTTGCACACGCGAATCATTGCGCGGGAATAAGGGCCGTAAGAAGTTCTCTGGAGTGGCACTTGGTTGACGATAGCAGCGCCATCAACAAGCCAGCCAACTGTGCCCATATCAGCCCAGTTCAGTGTGGGGTAGTTAAAAATACTGGAATACTTGGCCCTTCCATCGTGGAGTTTGTCGATCTCTTCATCGCGATCGGCGCCGAGGGTTTCCATCGCGCTATAGAGATACAAGCCATGGCCTGCTTCATCCTGGATCTTGGCCATCAGTTGCAGCTTGCGCTTGAGGGTCGGCGCGCGCGTCAGCCAGTTGCCTTCCGGCAGCATACCGACAATCTCGGAGTGAGCGTGCTGGGATATCTGACGGATCAATGTTTTGCGATAGGCATCCGGCATCCAGTTCTTGGGTTCTATCTTGATTTCATCATTAATGCGCTCCTGGAACTCGCGCTCATCAGGGCTCATTTCATCAAGTGTCTTAAGTTTGCTGGTGCCAGTTTCAACGAGCTGCGCGTACATAGAGACCTCCGCGGCGTCGGTATGTCAGGAATGTGGCTTTATCTTATCCAAAGTATAACGACACAAAATATTTTATCAACATCTATTTTTTGTGTCACTTTTATACTTTGTGATAGGGATGAAGGCTTGAATAGGCCATTTATAAAGGAAGGTATTGAAATGAGAAATGATTCTGAATACTTTTGTTATCCAGGAGCTATTGGCTATTCAGGCATAAAAAAGCCCCCGAAGGGGCTTTGTCGCTGAACGCGTCTCATCAATTGTCTGAGGAATTGAATCAGCGCAGATCCTTGACACGTCTGGCCTTGCCCATCGAGCGCATGACACCTTCTACTTCACAAACTTCGATCCGAGTGCTGATGCCGATATAGGTCTTGATGGCATGCTGGAGCTGTTTCGCAGCCTGATCGCAGGCCACGGGGTCGCGGGCGATGTCATGATGACTTGCCTCGACACGCACCAACACCATATCCATGTTGCCTTGACGGCTGACTTCGATCTCGTAATGTGGAGAGAGTGACTCGATCTTAAGCAGTTGCTCTTCGATCTGGGTGGGGAATACATTGACGCCGCGGATGATCAGCATGTCGTCGCTACGACCAGTAATCTTGTCAATACGCCGCATAGGACGCGCAGTGCCTGGTAGTAAGCGAGTAAGGTCGCGGGTGCGGTAGCGAATAACCGGTAGGCCCTCTTTGGTCAGGGTTGTGAACACCAGTTCGCCGTATTCGCCGTCGGGTAGAACGTCGCCACTTATTGGGTCAACAATTTCGGGATAGAAGTGATCTTCCCAGATGGTTGGACCGTCTTTCGTTTCCAGGCATTCCATACCTACACCGGGCCCCATGACTTCCGACAAGCCATAGATATCCAATGCATCGATACCCAAGCGCTTCTCAAGGGCGGTACGCATACTGTCGGTCCAGGGTTCGGCACCGAAGATGCCGGTACGCAAGGGTAGCGTGTGCGGGTCGATGCCTTGGCGTTCCATTTCGTCAGCAATGTTGAGCATATAAGAGGGGGTGACCATGATGATGTCCGGCTCAAAATCACGGATCAACTGAACCTGCTTCTCAGTCTGACCACCAGACATGGGGATTACCGCGCAGCCCAGGCGCTCGGCACCGTAATGCGCGCCCAATCCACCGGTGAACAGGCCGTAGCCATAGGCCACATGAACTTTGTCGTTGCGGCTGCCGCCAGCGGCACGTATCGAGCGCGCCATTACATCGGACCACACATCAATATCTTTTTGGGTGTAGCCCACTACTGTCGGTTGCCCGGTGGTGCCACTGGAGGCATGGATTCGAACAATCTCGCTCATCGGTGTAGCGAACATGCCATAGGGGTAATTATCGCGAAGGTCGGCCTTTGTAGTAAAAGGCAGCTTCGCAAGGTCAGTCAGCGTCTGGATGTCGTCGGGATGCACTCCAGCCTTGTCGAAGGATTGGCGGTAGAAGGGCACGTTTTCGTAGGCGTGCTTCAGGCTCCACTTCAGGCGCTTGACCTGAGTGGTGCGCAGCTCGTCGACGCTGGCAGTTTCCATGGGATCGAGAGTCGCGGTGTCGATACGCGTTGCGGACTGATTCATCAGGGGGCTCCGGTCAAGCAAGTTATTATTGGGCTGACGTCTATATGTGACATGCTCTAAGCAATGGGCTTATAAGCGCTCAATGATCAGAGCAATGCCCTGGCCGACGCCGATGCACATGGTGCATAGCGCAAAGCGTCCTTGCCGGCGTTCAAGTTCATGTAAGGCTGTGGTGACCAGTCGAGCGCCACTCATGCCCAGTGGGTGACCCAAGGCGATGGCACCGCCATTGGGATTGACGTGTTCGGCATCATCGTCAAGGCCCAGGTCGCGCATTACCGCCAAGGCCTGGGCGGCAAAAGCTTCATTGAGCTCGATAACATCCATCTGGTCGAGCGTAAGTCCGGTTTGAGCAAGTACCTTACGGGTGGCTGGTGATGGCCCAAACCCCATAATGCGTGGTTCCACACCGGCAGTAGCCATACCCACCACACGAGCGCGGGCCTTGAGACCAAAGCGCTCGGCTTGCTCGGGAGAAGCCATCAGCAGCGCACAGGCCCCATCGTTGACCCCCGAAGCATTACCCGCCGTGACACTGCCACCCTCACGGAAGGGGGTGGGCAGCTTGGCGAGTTGTTCGGCGGTGGTGGAGGCGCGTGGATGTTCATCGGTCTCCACCACCAGCGGGTCTTGTTTGCGCCGAGGGATTTTGACCGGAACGATTTCCTCGGCCAGGCGGCCGGTTTCTGTGGCGGCGGCGGTGCGTTGCTGGCTGCGTAGCGCGAAGGCGTCTTGATCTTCACGAGAAATACCGAACTGCTCAGCCACGTTCTCGGCGGTTTCGGGCATGGAATGCACCCCGAACTGAGTTTTCATGGCGTGGTTGATGAAGCGCCAGCCGATTGTGGTGTCGAAGATATCGGCCTGGCGCGAGAAGGCTTGCTCAGCCTTGCCCATGACGAAAGGTGCGCGTGACATCGATTCCACGCCGCCAGCGATCATCAGTCCTGCTTCTCCAGTTTTGAGAGCGCGGGCGGCATTGCCTATCGCATCCATACCGGAGCCGCATAGGCGGTTGATGGTGCTACCGGGCACGTCGACGGGAAGCCCAGCGAGCAAGGCAGACATGCGGGCTACGTTACGGTTGTCTTCCCCGGCCTGGTTAGCACAGCCGTAAAAGATATCGTCGATCGCTGACCAATCGACGCTAGGGTTGCGCTCCATCAGGGTACGCATGGGAACAGCGCCCAGATCATCGGCGCGTATGCTTGAAAGTGCGCCGCCGTAGCGACCGATTGGGGTCCGAATGGCATCAATTATCAAGGCGTCTTTCATGCGTTATCTCCAGCAGCAGTCTCTTCTAGGCGGCGTACGCTGCCGCGAATTTTGTAAGAACGCCCACGGAACAAGGCGATGGTATCGCCATGCTGGTTGCGTATTGTGATGTCATAAATACCGGTGCGTCCGCGGCGGCTGCGCTCTTCGGCGGTGGCGGTGAGTTCGTCGCCCAGTTGGCCGGGGCCGAGATAGTCGATACTGCATCCGGCGGCCACCGTGGCCTCGTCATAACTGTTGCAGGCAAATGCAAAGGCGGAGTCGGCAAAGGTAAAAAGAAACCCGCCATGGCAGTTGCCATGCCCCTGGACCATGTCCTGACGCACGGTCATGGTCAGTTCGGCGAAGCCGGGGGCCATACGCGTAATGCGCATGCCCAACCCTTGGCTGGCATGGTCGCGGGAAAACATCGCCTCGGCACAGGCTTCCGCCAGTTGTTGCGGTGACAGTGGGGAATCACTCATGAAAGCTTTCCTCGCTCAGGGCTTTGCGACGCAGCAAAAAAGAAGCACGATAACGCTCCTCGCCGTAGCTCTGCTGCAGGTGCATGAGGGTACGGTGAACGAAGGGCAGGCCCAGTGAATCTGCCCAGGCCAGGGGGCCGCGGGGGTAATTAACGCCAGCCTGCATGGCCAGGTCGCCATCCTGGACGCTGCACACGCCTTGCAAGACGGCGTCGGCGGCTTCATTGGCGAGCATTGCCACTGTGCGTAACACCACCAGCCCTGGGGTATCGGTCAGCCAGACGACGTCCATTCCCAGACGCTGGAAGAAGGCGGTGGCCAGTTGGCGGGCCTCGGACGAGGTGGCGTGGCTGGCAGAGAGCGCGATGGCACTGGCGCTGCGGTAGTCCAAACACAAGTCGAACAACACCAGCGCTTCGAGCCCTTCGTTGACCGCGCGTTCGGCAGCGCAACGCCCGTCGCTGAGGGCCAGGGCCAGGTCACCCAGGCGCAGGCGGGTCGTACCATCCTTCTGCAGCGACTCCCGGCGAACGATATCAAGCCCGGTTTCCTGGGCGCGCTCCAGCAGCGGGGCGATCACCCCTGGTTCGCCCTGTACCACCAGTGGCGGTAATTCAACTTGTGCTGGCGGCGCGATGTTGGGCTGAGGCTTGGCGGCGCCTTCTCGCTGCTCTTCGTGCTGTTCTTCTCTATAGTCGAAGAAGCCTTGACCAGACTTGCGTCCCAGGCGCCCAGCTTCGACCAGAGCCTGTTGCACTAGGGAGGGCTTGAAACGGGGATCGCCGTAATAGGCATCGAACACTGAGCGAGTCACGGCGTAATTGATGTCATGGCCGATCAGGTCCATCAGCTCGAAAGGTCCCATGCGAAACCCGCCAGCCTGACGCAGCAGTGTATCTAGTGTTGCGGCATCGCTGGCGCCTTCCTGCAATAGGCGCAGCCCTTCGGCATAGAAAGGCCGCGCCACGCGGTTAACGATGAAGCCTGGGGTGGAGCTGGCATGTACCGCGACTTTGCCCCAGGCGTTGGCGGTGGCGTAAAGGGTCTCGGCGACCTCGGCGGTGGTTGCCAGGCCGGACACCACTTCGACCAGCTTCATCACCGGTGCGGGGTTGAAAAAGTGCAGCCCCGCCATACGTTCGGGGTGTTCGAGGTTTGCCGCAATTGAAGTGATCGACAGCGACGAGGTGTTGCTGACGAGCAAGGTGTCGGGCGAGCACAACGCTTCGAGCTGAGAGAACACTTGGCGCTTGATGTCGAGGTTCTCGACGATAGCCTCAATAATCAAACGGCTGTTGGCCAAGGCATCAATGGTATCGGCAGGCTGCAGACGAGCAGTGATGCTATTCACATCGTTCTGTCTCATCTTGCCCTTGGCCACACGCCTTTCCAACTGACGGCGAATATTGTCGATACCAGCACTTGCCATGCCCGGCTGATTGTCATGCAGAATTACCGAGTGACCAGCCTGGGCAGCGACCTGAGCGATACCGGCTCCCATGGCGCCAGCACCGATCACGCCAATGACGGCGCTCGTGGGAAGGGCTGACATATCACTCTCCCTTGAAGGTGGGACGACGTTTCTCCATGAAAGCGCTGACGCCTTCGCGGTAATCCTCGGAACGTCCGGCAAGTCGCTGCAGGTCGCGTTCCAGGTCGAGTTGTTCGTCGAAGCTGTTTTCGCTGCTGGCATGCAGGGCGCGCTTAATTAGTGCCAAGCCGCGTGTGGGTTGAGTGGCCAGGTGGCGAGCCATATTCATGGCTTCTTCTTGGAGCGCTTCATCGTTAACGCAGCGCCAGATCATGCCCCACTGCTCGGCAGTCTCGGCGGGCAGCTTGTCGCCCAGCATCGCCAGACCCTTGGCGCGTGCCATGCCCACCAGATGCGGAAGGGTCCAGGTACCGCCGGAATCAGGAATCAAGCCGATTTTGCAGAAGGCCTGAATGAAGCTTGCCGAGCGTGCCGCCAACACGATGTCGCAGGCCAGAGCGATGTTGGCGCCGGCACCAGCCGCCACGCCGTTCACCGCACAGATGGTGGGGAACGGCATGTCTTTAAGGGCGCGCAGCATGGGGTTATAGCGTTTCTCCAGCGACTCGCCGAGGTCGGGGGCTTGCTCGCCGGGCGCCACGCTACGGTCGGAAAGGTCCTGGCCAGCGCAGAAGCCGCGGCCACTGCCGGTCAACAACAGTGCTCGTACGCTTGGGTCCTGTCGCATAGCCTTGAGCGCTTTGCGCATTTCGGCGTGCATCTCGGTATTGAAACTGTTCAGGCTATCGGGGCGGTTCAGTGTGATACAGGCGACGCCATCTTCCACGGTGTAAAGCAGGGGCGCTTGGCTCATGGGTAATATCCTTGTCTCAGTGCCCTTGAAAAGTAGCAGGTCGTTTTTCTTGGAAGGCGCGAATGCCCTCTTCGCGGTCGGCGGTGCCCGCCAGCAAGGTGAACGCATGGCGCTCAAAGCGCAGGCCGGTGGCCAGGTCGGTGTCCATCGCTTTGTGCAGCGATTCCCTCGCCAAGCGCACCGCCAGCGGCGCCTTGGCAGCGATGCGCGTGGCAATGGCCATGGCGCGTTCAAGCGTTAGCTCGGGCTGGGTGATTTCGCTGATCAAGCCGGCTTCGAGCGCTCGGCGAGCGGAAATCGGCTCACCGGTCAGTACCATCTGGGTGGCTAGGGATTTACCCACCGCTCTAAGCAGACGCTGGGTGCCGCCAGCACCAGGCATGATGCCCAGGTTGATTTCCGGCTGGCCGAACTGGGCGCTCTCGCCGGCGATTATAATGTCGGCATGCATGGCAAGTTCGCAGCCACCGCCCAAAGCATAGCCATTGACGGCCGCAATGATCGGTTTGCGAAAACGCGTAATAGCGGCCCAGTGGTGCTGACGAGGGTCTTCCAGCATGCCGACCAGGTCGCGTTCAGCCATTTCCTTGATATCTGCACCGGCGGCGAACGCTTTCGCATTGCCGGTAATCACCACGGCACGAACCTTTTCGTCATTATCAGCGTCGCTCAATGTGTCGGCGAGTTCGGCGAGCAACTGTGTGTTGAGCGCATTCAAAGCGTCGGGACGATTCAGCTTGATGCATAAAACGCCACCCAGGGGAGGGTTGATTATTAAAGTATTCGGCATTTTTTCCTCAGTTAGCCCGTGGTGTACTGGATGGACTATCATCGGAGTATAAGTTTTTTTTGATACGTATCAATACTGTTTTTATAATTTATCGTATCGCTTTTGATTGATGGTGGTTTTTTGTCATTTAAACAATAGGTTGCGCGGTTTTTGGTTGGCTTATGAAAGCATTATACTATGGTATAACTTTTTTATTTTGTAGTGCTGCTGTCCCTGAAAAACAATTTTTTTCAGCGTAATTAATTGATTTATATAGGTAGATGAAAAATGTTGTATTATGGATGTTGCAATTCTTAGTTTGATATTTTGTTACAAGAAATATACTGTTTTTCCATATACAGTATCAAAATATATCAGCCGAGGAGTCACTCGTGAGCCAGCCAGCACAGCAAATGTTTGATCGGCACCGCGACACGCTAAATAAGGCCCTAGAGGCAGTTTCTGTCCGTGGCTTTTGGACGCCCTATCCAGAAAGTATTAAGGAGTATGATAAGCGCCTTGTTGAAGATGCTCCGGCTAAGTTCGAGACTCTCCTCAATCGGCCTTTCGCTTTAAAAGCAGTAGGGGATATACAAAAGGTAGGAGCCGAGGTGTCGCCTTACGGCTTTGAACTTGGTATTACTTATGCTCAACCCACGTCTGAAACTCTGATTGATACCATGCAAAAAGCGATGCCAGCGTGGCGGGATGCCGGTGCTGAAGCACGTGTTGGTGTCTGTTTAGAAATCCTGACACGTCTTAACGCTATGAGTCCAGATATCGCTCAGGCGGTCATGCATACTAGCGGGCAGGGTGCGATGATGGCGTTTCAAGCTGGCGGCCCACATGCCCAAGATCGAGGCCTTGAAGCCGTCACTTACGCATGGCAAGCGATGTCACAGATTCCTACTACTACTAGGTGGGTAAAGCCGCAGGGTAAGCGCGATCCATTAGTGCTAAATAAGCATTATCATATTGTGCCGCGAGGTATTTCCCTGGTGATAGCTTGTTCCACTTTTCCTACATGGAATACCTATCCTGGTCTATTCGCTAGCCTGGCCACAGGCAATCCCGTGATTCTCAAACCGCACCCAGGCGCCATTCTGCCGGTGGCGATGACCGCACGCGTTGCCCAGGAAGTCCTTGAGGAAGCAGGGTTTGACCCTTGCCTAGTCAGTTTGATGCCTGACAGCACTGAGGCGCCAGTAACTAAGTCGCTAGCGCTCGACCCGGCGGTCAAATTGATCGATTTCACCGGCTCCAACGCTTTTGGTGATTGGCTGATACAAAACGCTACCCAGGCCCAGGTATTCGCCGAGAAAGCCGGTATCAACACGGTTATTATTGACAGCGTGGATAACCTCAAGGCGGTCGCGATGAACCTTGCCTTCTCGCTGAGCCTATACTCTGGTCAGATGTGCACAACCAGCCAGGCCATCTATGTTCCCAAAAGCGGTATTGAAACATCAGAAGGTCATTTGAGTTTTGACGATGTTACTGCAGCGCTTTCCAAGGCCATCCAGGAATTTCTGAGTGACAACGACCGCGCCTGTACGGTGCTAGGTGCCATCCAGTCTGCAGCCACCGAAGCTCGGATTGATGAATGTCGCGGGCTGGGCGAAATTCTGCTGGATAGCGAACCACGTGAACATGCCCAGTTTCCCAATGCCCGCATCCATACACCTTTGTTGCTCCAGGTGGATGCAGAGCAGAAGGCTGCCTATAGTGAAGAGCGCTTCGGCCCGATAAGCTTTGTTATCGCTACCGAAGATACCGCGCACAGCATTGACCTGGCGCGTGACGTGATCCGGGAAAAAGGCGCGATAACCTTGGGCGCCTACACTACTGATGAGTCAGTGGCTGAGCAGTTCGAAAAATTGGCTATCGACGTGGCTACGCCACTCTCGCTGAATATGGACGGGGGAGTACTTGTTAATCAGTCGGCCGCTTTCAGTGATTTCCACGCCACTGGCGGTAACCCCGCGGCCAATGCCTCCTTATGCGATCAGGCCTTTGTCTCCAGTCGCTTCTTGGTGGTGCAAAGCCGTCGTCATGTTCAACCCGACTGAGAATAGTCGGTCTTAATAGGAAGTGTTCAATGCCCTGTGTCACTTATCTTTCCAAGAGGGGGATGAAGAAGTGACACAGCATTCTGCACATTACAGAAGAAAATGGGCTGCCATGCGCTTTTTATGCTAACCCACCGAAGCGTTGGTAAAACCGAATATTGGGTGCTGGAAGTGGGCCCTCCGCGGTTTCCAGGTGCTTATCAAGCCAGCGCTCGGCGCGCTGATGAATTGCGCGATAGATGTTTCGTGATAATTGATAGGCATTTCGTCCTTCCCACGTAGCAGGTAAAAGCTCGTCTGGAAGTTGAGGGTCTCGAAGTTGCACTTTTCGATACTCATGGATTAAAAGTACTCGCGCTATAAAGCACTCTTCTTCACTTAGTAAATCGCCATCGTTTGCCAGAGCTTGCCATAAGGGTCGAAATTTTTCTAAAAAGAATTTGTAGCTTTTCGCCAGCTCAGCAAGATTCCAACTCTCTTTTACTTGTAGCCTTAGTGGTTTTATCACCGTAGGGTTTGAAGATGCTGTTTGCATAATAATGGTATCTTCAGCAGCTCCCATGTCTTGTAATACTGCCGTAGTGTCATTGCAGTTAAGCGTTGGGTGCGCAAGAATTCCTGTAGCAAAACTGCCAAAGCCAAGCCATTCTAACTCGTCACGTACTTTTTGACGTAGTTCAGGTTCCAACTGCGTCAGCATGACTAACGTCCATTTACCTGTCCACTGAGCTTGTTGACCATGATAAACACGCTTGAATGCTTGCTCAAATCGGCGCTGACCTGCATTACTAAGGCTATAGTAACTCCGTCGTCCCACCTTCTCGCCTTGCAGCCACGTATCTTGCGTTAGACGATAAACTGACGTTCTCACCAAGCGTTCATTAATACCAATGGGGGCTAGCAATTGATACAGACTACCTAGCCAGACTGCACCTCCACGCGGAACAATTGCGTCCCCGTATACGGTAATAATAAGTGAGCCTGCGCGTATAGGACGGCGTGCCTGGAAGTCATTAACAAGTTTCGTAACGCAATCAGAAGAAAACGACATGTGGTATTGAGTTCCCGTGCGGAAATTCTTTATCATTAAAGTATTTAATGACTTATGTAGATATGCTACCAAAAGTAGATGTATCAGGCTGACAATAGTACCCACTGCTCCTCTGTGAGAGAAAGCAGCACAATGCGAGTATAAACTTAGCGGCTCAACACAGTCGACGGGAGCTTTTAAATCAAGTGGCCATATCGCCTGTCAGCGAGTCTCTCTCAACCTTATCGGTGCACTTCAGGGTTATGAATTTTCCTCGCTGCTTTTTGCCGTTCCCTTAGGGGCTGTGTTGCCAGCATCAAGGTGTGGGCGGTTAGCGTCCAGTTTACTAAGTGGCTCGCAAGGTTCCATTCGTTCACGGCAGCGGTTTGTCAGGCGCTGATACTCCCGGGTGGCTTGCTGCTTCCAAGCTGCTTCTTCATCTGTGAGCGCTCGCTTGACCTTGGCCGGTGATCCTAATACCAAAGATTGAGGCGGGCATTCGAAGCCAGCCTTGACAAAGGCTGCAGCGGCGACGATAGAGCGTTCGCTGATAACGGCACCATCCATTACCACAGCATTCATGCCTACCATGGCATCACGCTCCACCACGCAGCCGTGCAGTACAGCACCGTGTCCGATATGACCGTCGCGTGCGACCCGGGTAACGAAGCCAGGAAAGCCATGCATCACACAGGTATCCTGGAGATTGGCACCATCTTCCAAAACGAGTTGGCCAAAGTCGCCACGCATTACCGCTCCAGGACCTACGTAACAGTTAGGCCCGACGATGACATCGCCAATCAGCACTGCGGTGGGGTGCACATAGGCGCTAGGGTGAACGACTGGGGTTACCCCCTCAAGACGATAACAGGGCACGGTAAATCTCCTTTTGTAGGGCTCAGGGCGTCATAGTTTAAAGGTTAAAGGTTAGCTATCGGCGAAATGGCCCTAGCCATGCTGATTTGGTTCAAATGTCCGTTAGGAATCTCGATACCCCCTGTTCACGGTGATGCTGTAGGGGGGGGCGTCAAGTCAGAAAATCCGATACGGTTTTTTCTATAATCTTATATTTTGAGTAGCAAGGTGTTAAGTAATATCAAGCGGTTCTCTATGTCAATGCCTTTTTCGCACGGCTAGACTAGAAGATGTTCTCGATAAAATATTTTCCCCCACCGCAAGATTCGGGTTATTCCAAAGAGAAGAGCAGGGTGTAGGGTGGGGCTGGGTTTAGCCCACACATCTCGGCGCGATCAGAACAATAGAGGGCCGGGTTAGAAATCATTCTAAAGTATAAATAGATACAGTTTTTATTTGTTGATTTATTTTTTTGTATCACTAAGCTAAGGCTTTAGTTTAGATGAGCCTATTCTACCTTCAGGGTCGCCACTGGAGGCTACAGATGAGCGAATGGAGTTTCCTATGTCAGTCTTGAAAAGTTTCATTGCCGACCAGTGGGTTGGGGAAAAGGCCGCCAAGGCTTTATCCAGCGCCGTAAATGGCGAAATCGTGGCACATACCCACGGCGACATTCTTGACTTCAAAAACGCCGTTGAGTATGGCCGAAAGGTCGGCGGCAAAAACTTAATGGCCATGGATTTCCAGGAGCGCGCTCTGGCCCTGAAGGCTATGGCCATGTACCTGCAGGAGCATAAGAAGGAGCTGTACGCTCTGTCGATGCATACCGGTTCAAGCAAAGCCGATAACGGCATTGATATTGATGGCGGTTTCGGCACCCTGTTCTCTTACGCTAGTATGGGACGGCGCGAACTGCCTTCCGGTAACGTTGTACACGAAGGTCCGGTAACGCCTCTAGGTAAGAACAACCACTTTGCTGGCACCCATATCCTCGTTCCCCGCGGTGGCGTGGCCGTTCACATCGATGCCTATAACTTTCCAGTGTGGGGAATGCTGGAGAAATTCGCTCCTACCTTCTTGGCGGGCATGCCCTCCATTGTGAAGCCGGCTACCTCAACCTGTTACGTTACCGAACTTGCCGTCCGTTTGATGCAGGAATCCGGCGCCTTGCCCGAAGGCAGCCTGCAACTGATTATCGGCAGCACAGGCGACCTGTTTGATCACCTCGAAGAGCAGGACATGGTGACCTTCACTGGTTCCGCTGCGACGGCGCGCAAGTTGCGCAACCATCCGAATATTATTAATCGCTCTATTCCGTTTAACGCCGAAGCCGACTCGCTGAACAGTGCCATTTTGGCGCCCGACGTGACCCCCGAGCATGAAGAGTTCGATATCTTCGTGAAGGAAGTGGGTCGTGAGATGACAGCTAAGGCCGGCCAGAAATGTACCGCGATCCGCCGTGTGCTGGTACCAAAAAGCCAGGTGGAAGCTGTCTGCGACAAGCTTAAAGAACGACTCTCGAAAGTCACCGTGGGCGATCCTTCCGTTGAAGGCGTTCGTATGGGCGCCCTGGCTTCCACCGACCAGCTTGAGGACGTCAAAGCCAATATTCAGAAGCTGCTAAAAACCAGCGAACTGGTCATGGGTGGCGACAGCAGCTTCAAGCCGACCGGCGCAGGCACCGAGAAAGGCGCCTTTATTGAGCCGCACCTGCTGCTGTGTCGGAATCCGGAAAATGGTTGTGGCGCCCACGAGATCGAAGCCTTCGGCCCAGTGGCAACGGTTATTCCCTACGACACTATTGAAGACGCGGTATTATTGTGTGCTCAGGGCCGGGGCTCACTAGTTACCACTCTGACGACCCGAGATCCAGCCACCGCTGGTAAGTTGGTGCCCCTGCTGGCGGCCTTCCACGGACGCCTGCACCTGCTTAACGCAGAAGCTGCAAAAGAATCCACAGGACACGGTTCGCCCTTGCCCATGCTCAAGCATGGTGGCCCCGGTCGCGCTGGTGGCGGTGAAGAGCTAGGCGGTATCCGTGCGGTCCACCATTACCTGCAGCGAACCGCTATCCAAGGGTCCCCGACAATGCTGGCAGCGGTTACTCGGGAGTATGTACGTGGTGCCGACTTGATCGAAACCGAAGTGCATCCGTTCCGTCGTCACTTTGAGGATCTACAGATCAACGAATCCTTGCTGACTCACCGTCGCACAGTCACAGAGGCGGACATCGTCAACTTCGGCTGCCTATCTGGCGATCATTTCTACATGCACTTTGATGAAATAGCAGCGCGGGAATCCCAGTTCGGTAAGCGCATTGCCCATGGCTACTTTGTGCTTTCTGCTGCAGCTGGCCTATTCGTTTATCCGGGTGAAGGACCGGTGCTGGCGAACTACGGCCTGGATACTCTGCGCTTTATTGAGCCAGTTGCACCAGGTGACACCATTCGGGCCCGCTTGACCTGCAAGCGCAAAATCGATCAAGGGCGCACATCACCGGACGGGCATCCTCAGGGTGTAGTGGTTTGGGATGTCCAGGTTCAAAATCAGCACGACGAACTAGTGGCGAGCTACGACATTCTGACACTGGTGGCTAAAAAGCCCGATTAAGATGAAGAGATTATGCTTTCTCCCCGTGTTGGAAATGCAGAGTGAAAGCATTACATGAATAAAAACGCCGCGAACAAGATAAATGAGCGAAGCTTTAAGTACCTATATAGAAATAACCGGGCAATTCGCTACCTTAGCTTAATATTAGTTGGTTGGGTCAGCGTTTAAGTTTGACGTGCCGCGAAGCTTTGAAGGTCTAAGTCTGTTTTATAGCCGGGAGTGGAGCCACTGCGGCCCGTTACCCTGTGGGCTATCAGAAAAGCAGAGCGGCATTTTCTTTGGCCCTTATTACCAAATCAATTTGGTTTGGGGAGTTGCCATTTGAATTGGCTGAGTTACCGCTAAAATTCTAAGGCTTATATAGCTACAACGGAGCGAAAGGGGGGCTACTTTGGCGATTCGATCAAGCTTGCGATGTCACCCCCTGATTGAGTAGCGCTACACTTTAGGGTCCGACTCTGCTAGCAAGGAGAGCGGAGGTGAAGAAGCGTTTCAGCGAAGAGTCAAACGTAAGTTTTTTGGGTGAAGCAGAGGCAGGGTAGCCTTTTGTCAGGCTGACTTCATCATGATAAACAACTTTGTCTTTGTTATTTTAGGAATGGAAAGCATCGACACGGCTTTGCCCCCCATTGGTTGGTGGCATTGCAAGGCGACGCCGGATGGACTGAGCATTTTTTATATTTTATTTAAAAAGAATACATTCGGGACAACGCAATAATTAAAGCGTCATGTAGCATAATAATTAATTAATACACAGATAAGTACGTCTTCCTGCCGTTAATGGTGGGCCGCTTTGAGGCATGTTATCCGCCATGCAAAAACTAGCTTGTGGAGGCTAGTAACCGTACGGTGACGTCAAGCCGTTTAATGGCATGGTGTTGTGCTGACCGTAATGTTCACCGATGCCTGCCTTACGACGGTGGCGAGGGCGCGCAGATCATTTTTCATGAAGATTGTTTCGACATCTCCGTTTGCTAATCGAGTATCTGAAGGCGCTATCGTCCACACCAGTGAATACCCCTGGCTATGAAAAGGACCCTCCATTGACCATCGGTAGTAAAATTTTTCTGTCGAGGTGTCATAGAAGCGCTGAAACCACCGTGCAAAGTCTTCCGAGGCGCTGAATGTGGCATAGGGGCGATAGGGCACCTTGGCATTGCCGGGAAAGATCTTTCCTAGCCACCCTCGAAATTTCGGGTGGGTTTGCCCATTGGCGCTTGCCAATGTCTGGGCTCCCACTTCAACTAACGCCTGGGTAAGCGGTTTAACGCCCGTCTCACTCAGTTCAGAGGCGTCAGCCAGTGCTGGGTGGTATAAGTTTGTATTGTCGCTACATTTTAACAATGAAGATTACTCCACCTAAGCGTTGCTTCAACGAGGGGTCTTCAGGAAAGTCATTCGCTATTTACTCACGCATGCTGCGCATGCAAATGAAGTTTCTCGTTCTCTTGTTGTGCTTCGTTATCACGAAGATTGATATCCCTATCTCGTTGATATCGGCCCGGATCGATAAAACCTTTAATCCCTCTCCGAAGATATGTGTCTCAATAAAACCCTGGCTCCAACATCATGCCTTGAATCACATCACAATTCGGTTCCTGCCATCGCGCTTGCCAACATAAAGCATTTTGTCTACTCGCGAGATCAGGGAATCGAGGACGAGCTCTTCAACGTGCGCTACAGCAATACCGATGGTGACGCTTGGGCACAACGTACACATGTCTTTTCGGTGGACTACCTCTTTGATCAACGGGTAATTTTGGTCACGCTCTTCGTGAAGCAGCGCAAATTGCTGACGCTGCAGGCTCTCCAGGCGCAGTAAGGTAAAGAAATCAACGGCATAGGAGTCTTCAGCCGAGCGGCTAGTGATGGACGGTAAGGGTGGGAATACGCATCAGCCTTGAGAGCTGTGAGGTGCGATCTGCTAATAAGTCGGCAAGCGTATATTGATCCAATACGCTAAGAAAGGCCGCGAGTGCTTCCGACAAAATTGGCTGCAAGCGGCATGAGGGCGTGATGACGCAGTTATTCTCATCGCGAAAACACTCAACCAGGGCCATCTCATGCTCGGTATCCCGAACCAGCGTCCCCAGTGAAATCGTTTCTGGTTGGCGACCAAGCAGTAACCCGCCATTTTTACCGCGGATGGCGGTGAGATACCCCTTCTGACTGAGTTCTTGGACGATCTTCATTAAGTGATTGCGTGAGATGGAGAACGTCTCTGCTATCTCACTGATCGTAGTGCGCTCTTCGCCTTTAACCGCAAGGTAGAGAAGTACGCGAATGGCGTAATCAGAATAGCGAGTTAAGTGCATAGAGGACCACCGGCTCAGAGAAATCACTATTGTACGGTGTGAGCAGGCGTGCGGAAATAATATTCGCTTTCAGTTTACGCTTTTTGGAAAGCTTGATATTTTAAAGATGTATTGTATATATTTCTTAAAAGGGCGCGTATGTTGACTCCAGTTCAGGAAGAGATTATTCAAGCTACAGCACCTGTCGTGGCTGAGCATCTAGACGAAATCACTCAGCGCTTTTACCCGCTTATGTTTGTGCGTTATCCGCAAGTAAAGCCCCTATTTAACCAGGCGCATCAACAAAATGGTGGGCAGCCCCGCGCACTGGCAGGGATGATTCTTGCCTACGTGCAGCTACGCCATTCACCACAAAAGGCGTTAGAAACATTGCAAATCGTGGTGAATAAGCACGTCGCTCTGGATATTCAGCCGGACCAATATCCCATTGTGGGCGAATGCTTGATGGTGGCGATTGGTGACGTGCTGGGGGATGCGGTCACGCCCGAAGTCGCCGATGCATGGAGCGCGCTCTATCAGGAGTTGGCCGACCTATTAATAAGCCTGGAAAGGCAGCGTTACCAAGCGTTTGAGCAGGAGCCTGGCGGCTGGCGCGGGACTCGGCGTTTTCGTGTTGCGAAAACCCAACAGGAGAGCTGCGTGATTCGCTCGTTTATTCTCGAACCTGAAGATGGTGGCCAAGTGGCTGCGCACCTTCCAGGACAATATATCGGTGTCAAACTCACTATCAATGGCCAGCCGGTTTATCGCCATTATAGCCTTTCGGATGTACCCAACGGACGCTCTTATCGGCTTTCGATTAAGCGGGAAGCTCAAGGCGTAGCGAGCCGCTTTTTTCATGACCAGCTTAGCGTCGGCGATACCATCGAACTGCTGCCGCCTGCGGGTGAGCTAACCTTGGCGGGTGATAAAGAGCCGCTAATGCTGATTAGCGGGGGCGTCGGTCAAACACCCTTGCTGCCAATTGCCAAGCAGGCGCTTGAGCAGGGACGCTATGTTACTTACCTGCATGCTGCGCTAGATGCCGAGCATCATGCCTTTGTCGACGCAGTAGAGGAGCTACGCAGCGCCTATCCTAACCTGCTGGAAACCGTCACCCTCTATGAAAATGAAGCGGGCGGCGATCATCAAGGGCGTATCAACGAGAGTCTGCTTGCGAGCTATCTGCCGCCTCAGGCCCGCTGCTATTTTGTGGGGCCACATGGCTTTATGGCGCTTGTTAATCAAGAGCTGGAACGTTTGGGTGTCCCTGCTTCGAAGCGACATTTTGAGCATTTTGGGCCTGCCGAGGCATTGAGCGTGGCGTAACTCATGTTGATACCTTTGCTAAATCAAGAGCGACTTAGCTAAACCAAGAGAGTGGGAACGCTCTCGGCGATACAGAGCTGTTAGTAGGGGGCGCTACTTACCTTTGGTAGATAGCGCGCTTTCTGTAAAGCTAGCTCTCTGTGGCGTCCGCTTCCGCTACCTGTGGTATTGCTTTTCGCGTTCGGGTTGCCAATAAATGGCATCGATACGCAGGCGTGCTTCGGTATTGTTAGGAAGCGGCCATTCGATGGTGTCGCCGACTCTGAGACCGATGAGTGCGGCGCCAATGGGCGCCATGACCGAAATGCCATCCGCTACGCTATCCATGGAATGAGGATAGACCAGGGTGCGAATCATCTTAAGCCCGCGCGTGAGGTCGGTGAAGCGGACCTGGCTATTCATGCTGACCACGTCATCCGGAATATCCTCTGGATCACAGACTTCTCCTCGCAACAATTCTTCCTCAAGTAGCTGAGCTACAGGCATGTCTTTATCAGAGGCATTATCAATCAAGCGTTGGAGACGCTCGGCATCAAGACGGTTAATAATAATAGGAGGACGTTGTTTCATATCTACTCTCCTTAGCCTATTTGCTTTCCTTGGAAAGCAATCCATTTAGCCAATAAAAAACAGCCCTTCCTTAATAAAGGAAGGACTGCATACTCTTTAGAGTATAAGTGATTTAAACAATAAAGACGATCAGGTGACGCCCTGCTCAATCATGGCATCAGCGACCTTTCTGAAACCTGCAATATTGGCCCCTAGTACCAGGTTCGTCGAATCACCGAACTCGGCGGCTGTGTCAGCACATTGCCTGTGAATATTAGCCATAATCTGCTTCAGCTTCTGATCAACCTTTTCCAGCGGCCATTGCTCCATGCTGCTGTTTTGCGCCATTTCTAGCTGGCTGGTAGCGACGCCGCCCGCATTGGCGGCCTTACCCGGCCCATAGGCAACCTTTGCCTTTAAGAAAAGATCGACGGCTTCTTTTGTGGAGGGCATGTTGGCCCCTTCACTAATACACGTTACGCCGTTAGCAAGCAGGATTTCTGCATCGCTCTCGGTCAGCTCATTCTGTGTTGCGCAAGGGAAGGCTGCATCGGCTTGAATACGCCATACGGCATGCCCGCCCTGAGGGTAATCACGCGCTGAAATATAGTGCGCATCAGGATGTTCGCTTAAGTAGGCTTCAAGAGAGGTGCGTTGCACTTCTTTGAGCTGCTTAAGTAAGCCTAAATCAATACCATTTTTATCATGGATGGTGCCTTGTGAGTCGCTGCAGGTGACCGGTTTGGCGCCCAGTTCGTAGAGTTTCTCAATGGTGTAGATCGCAACATTACCAGCGCCAGAAACGAGGCAGGTCTTGTCACGAATGTCTTCTCCACGGTCAGCCAACATATTTTGTGCGAAGTAGACCGCACCGTAGCCGGTGGCTTCTTTACGGCCAAGCGAGCCTCCCCAGGTAAGCCCTTTGCCTGTTAGCACGCCTTCATAGTGGCCAGTGAGCCGCTTGTACTGGCCAAAAAGATAGCCAATTTCACGCGTACCGACGCCAATATCACCTGCAGGCACATCGCAGTTCGGGCCAATATGGCGGTACAGTTCGCTCATGAAGGCTTGGCAAAAACGCATGATCTCGTTATCGGATTTGCCCTTTGGGTCAAAATCGGAGCCGCCTTTACCACCGCCGATAGGCAAACCAGTTAGCGCATTTTTGAAAATCTGCTCGAAGCCGAGAAATTTTATCGTGCCTGACGTAACGCTGGGATGAAACCGTAAGCCGCCCTTGTAAGGGCCAAGAGCTGAGTTGAACTGTACGCGATAGCCTTTATTGACTCGTACGCGTCCGGCATCATCTACCCAGCTTATCCGGAACATGATTTGTCGTTCAGGCTCAACGATTCGCTCGATGATGCTGTGTTGATGGTAATGAGAAGTCTGTTCGAACAGTGGGCGTAGGCATTCGAGCACTTCTTCGATGGCTTGATAAAACTCTGACTGTGCAGGACTGCTTTTCTTAAGTCGTGTAAGCGTATCGTGGACATAGGGCATAAGAGCATACCGTGACAGTTATTAATAAAGATTGGCTGGCCAGAGCGTGAGAATATTTAACTGTCAGCATGCTTCTTTGCATAGCCTATGCAGGTTCGGTATGGGTAAATATATTGTAAAAGCAAGACTAAAGTATGTGTCAGAAAAATTCGATTCAGTCGTTTTTCATAATTCAGTAAACGATGAGTAAACGATTTTTGCTTCAGATAAGGTTTTTACAGCTTTTAGATGCGCGCGATGAAGCACATAAGACCCACGAACGTAGGCGTATGGGCCTATCTTGGACACAGCCTTCCGACTGCCCCTGTATTCCTGGGAATTGCCGTGTGCCTTCAAGGCATGCCCTTCAACAAAGTTATGGAAATCTCGCTAGCTGGTATGAAGGGGTAATGCCCATCATCATCTTGGTGTTGGCCTACTCGTTGAATCAGCTGTCCAAAAACAGAGGTACGGCGAATTATAATGTCGAAGCCACCGCTGGCTGGCTAACACCTACTTTGCTATCCGCCATGACGTTTCTTAACTCCGTTGGTCTACGCCACCGTCGCGAGTGATGAGGTTTGTGGGGATACTGCTTACCTTTGTCGCCTATTTGTTACTTGGTCACACGTTGTAATCTATCAGCCCTGCGATAAGCGGCAGAGTTTTTCACAGGGTTGAAGCACCAAGCCGATATTACCCTGCCGGGCGGCGCATCACGGTCATCAATACCCCTGCGCCAATCAAACTGCCAGCACCGCAGCGGTGTAACAGACGCCGAAACTTGGCGGTCATCAGTTTTCGACTAGTTGTCGATAGCAGTGTATAGCCGAGATCCGACATCACACCCAACAAAAGAAAGGTGGTAAATAGAATCGCCAACTGGGGAACCAGAGATTGAGTTTGGTTAATAAACTGCGGCATAAAGGCCATGAAAAAGAGAATGCTTTTGGGATTCAAGAGTGTCACCCAAAATGCCTTTGCAGTGCCTTGCTTGACGTTCGCCCCAGAAGCCTCCAAGTCGTTCAATTGGCCGGATTCGCGCCACATTTTTATGCCTAGGTAAAACAGGTAGAGAACTCCTAGCCACTTGACGAGGAAGAACAGCTCCGCCGATGCCATCAGCAGGGCACCTACGCCTGCAAATGAAAGCGACATAGCCACCAAGTCACCTAAGAAAAAGCCGGGCAGCATCGCCAGTGCGGCCTTGCGACCTTGGTTGATGCCGGTCGTTACCAGCAGCGCAACGGCGGGACCGGGTGATGCGATAACCAAAAACGAAGCCAACACAAATGATAGCCAAAGCTCAAGCGACATAGCGTTAATCTTCCTGTTGTTGAATTATTAACTATACCTCACCATATAGTTATAAGCCCTGGTTCGCCCCGTGGCAACCAAGCTAAGCGGCTCATCAAGGGCACTAAGCTACACTTGATCGATACCTGGCTTGCGGCTGCTCTGGAAAGGCTATCTCCAGAGCAACAGTTGACGGAAGCAGAGTGTTTTGGCGCCCTACGAAAAATCTAGGGATTGAGCAACTCATGGTGCAAGCCTCTTGGGTCGAACCAGAGCTGCGCTTTTCTCCTTACCGGACAAAGATCAGGTTGAGGTCAAAAGCTCTGCTACTGTGCGGGCCAAGAATGTCGCAGGGCTCACCCGGCTCGCCGATCAAGCGGGCGGGCAGTTTCGAGATGGCATGTTGATTTATACCGGGCGGCATTGCGTAAAGCTGAATGTGCCCGACTGCTTTAACGTTCCTATCAGCATGCTGTAGGGGGAGTAGCCTCATGAACATACTGGATAAACGCGCTTCCTATTTGCTGGAGGTAAGCAGCTGTGGCGGTATCCGTGCAGCGGCGGAACATCTTCATGTCAATCCTTCTGTGGTAAGCCGTCAGGTACGCGGCCTTGAGCGAGAGCTGGGTATGGCACTGCTTGAGCGGCAGGGGCGTCATGTGATGCTCACAGAAGCTGGGCAACTGGTGGTGGATAGTTTCCTGGCCCAGCGTCGGTTGAATTCAGAATTAGGCGATACACTTTCGCGGCTGCGTAATCTACAGGCAGGAAAGGTGGTGGTTTCGGTAGGTGATGGCTTTGTGGATAGTTTTATTAACCATGTCATGCGCCGGGTTTCTGAGCAGTACCCAGATGTGCTTATCGAGATCAAAACAGGCATTTACTACCCACGTGAACCCCATGAAATGGTGGCTAACGACGAGGTCGATATTGCCATTACTTATGGCCCAATCTCAGACCCCAGGCTTATCGTGCACTCTTTTGAAAGGGGATCTCTCTGTGCGCTGGTCGCGCCTTCTCACCCATTGGCTCGCCAAGATTGGGTCACTGTGGCCGAGTTGCTGCAGCATAAGTTGATATTTCTTCCCGATGTATCGGGTTCCCAGCAGTTTGTTAATGCACTGTTTAGTGCTGCTGGGCAACCGGCAACGCCTGGCTATCGCTGCAATCTACATTCCGTATCACGGCGCATGGCGAGTGCGGGCATTGGGGTATCGTTTATGACGGCTGCAGCTGCGCGTAATGAGATAGAGGCTGGTTTGCTGAAAGCGGTTCCCATTCAGCATCCTATGGCCGCCAGCAGTCAGGGCAACCTTGTACGTCGAGTCGGCAGAAGGCTATCGCCCGCTGCCGATTACCTGTGGAAGCTTATGATGACGATGCAGTGATGCTTATCGACATCAGTTCGCCATCATATAAACACCGGGGCCAATCGGCCATCCCATGGCGAGCCAGAACATCAGAAATGCAGACCACGCGAACAAGAAGCTCAATGCCAATGGCAACATGGTGGCAATGAGCGTTCCCAGCCCCATATCAGGTTTGTAACGCTGCATGTACACCAGAGCGACTGAAAAGTAAGGGCTCATGGGAGAGATAATATTGGTACTGGAGTCACCAATGCGGAACATCGCTAATACAAAGGCGGGGTCAAAGTCGATCATCATTAGCATGGGTACGAAAACCGGCGCCATTAAGGCCCACTGGGCCGAGCCGCTAGTCATAAAGACATTGAGCGCCGCGCTCATTGCAATAAACGCACCCACTAGCGGTAGCCCGGTAAAACCGGTGCTTTGCAGAATGTTCGAACCCTCAATAGCAATGTACTGGCCAAGCTCTGACCAACGAAAGTAGGCAATAAACTGCGAAATGGCGAAGAAGAGCACTAGGGTGGGGGCGAGGTCGCTAGCCGACTCGGCCATGCGTTGGGGTACGTCACGACTGCTGGTGATCTTGCCGGTAGTGATGCCGTAAACCAACCCAATGGTGACAAAGTAAATAAACATAAGCGGCACCAGCGAGCGTAGGAACGGCGATGGAATTAGCCCGCCCTCTTCATTGCGCAGTGGCGATGCCTCCGGCACTACGGCTATTAGCACTAGCGCTAGATAAAACAGAGTGGCAATGCCTACTCGCTTGAGGCCACGCTTTTCTGCGTCAGTCAGTTCCGGTTTGACGACATCAGTTTTAAAGTCTTTGCCCATTGGCAGGGTACGCTGAAGCCTGGGTTCCACGATTTTATCAACGATCAAGGTGCCGACAGCCGCGAGCACAAATACCGAGCAAGCGACGAAATAATAGTTATCGATTGGGGAGACATAGGCTTCCGGATCAACTAAGCGCGCTGCGTCGGTAGTGATACCCGCAAACAGTGCATCACCCACGGTAATAAAAAGGCTAGCATCAAACCCGGCACCAGCGGCGGCATAAGCCGCTGCAGCACCAGCAATCGGATGCCGACCCACGGAGTAATACACCATAGCCGCTAGAGGTATAAGGATCAGATAGTTGGCATCTGATGCGATACTGCCGCAAATGCCAGCCATAAAGACGCAGAAGGTTAGTAGTGAGGGCGGCGCTTTCGCCACGCTGACCTGCATCAACGTCGACATCAGGCCTACTTTGTCGGCCAAGCCAATGCCAAACATTACCACCAAAATCAGCCCCAACGGCGGGAAGTTGACAAAGTTACTGACCACACTAGTCAGCATAAACTCGATGCCATCGGCAGAGAGCAGACTGCGAACGTAAACCTCTGCATCGGTTTGGGGGTTGATTGCAGAAACACCCAAGGTAGCGAGTATGGCGGAAATCACCACGACAACAGCCGCTAGAATGGCAAACAAAATGAAAGGATGGGGCAGTTTATTGCCCACACGCTCTATAGAAGTGAGTACGCCTTGCATGGTATCGATCCTTATTTTTAAGTGTTATTTTTAAAACAATGCACGAGTAAAGAATTATTGGTGCTTTGATAGCAGCTCTTTGGCTAGAGCTACGAACATGCTGCCTGCCACTGGTAGGATTTCGTCATTGAAGTCGTAACGCTCGTTATGCAGGTAAGCACTGTCGCCATTACCGACAAAGAAGAAGCAGCCCGGCACCTCCTGTAGATAGAAAGCAAAGTCCTCAGCGCCCATGGTGGGCATATAGTCCAGTTGCTGTATATCGTCGCTAACGGCGTATTCGTTGGCTATGGCTAGCATCCGCTCAGACCACCTCTGATCGTTTACTAGTGGGGGAATTTGGTGCAAATGCTCTATCCGGAATTGAGCCCCATGTGCCGCACAAACCCCTTGAGTTACTTGCTCAAGTTTTCCAGTCAGCGCCTCGCGAGAAGAAGGGCGATCACTGCGTATATTGACCAGTAGTTCAGCTTGGCCGGGGATGACATTGGCAGCGTCGCCCGCATGGAAGGAAGCCACTGTAATTACGCCTGCTTCCAGCGGCGATTTATAACGGCCTACTAGCCCCTGCAACTGCTGTACCAGCGATGAACCTATATATATAGGATCAACCGCCAAATGCGGCATGGCAGCGTGGCCGGATACACCTTCAATAGTTACTTTGTAAGTGTCGTTACCCCCCATCGCAGAGCCGGGTTTAACAAACAGCTGACCGGTGGGGAAGCCTGGGCGATTATGGTAGCCAAATACGGCGTCCACTTTCGGGTTTTGTAGCACTCCCGCTTTGACCATTAAATCGGCACCGTTGCCGCCTTCTTCGCCCGGCTGAAACAGCAATTTGATATGGCCACATAGCTCTTCGCGCATCGCCATAATGGCTTCTGCGGCGAGCAACAGTGTGGCGGTATGCCCATCGTGGCCGCAGGCGTGCATTAGGCCCTCTCGGTGGGAGCGATGGGCAAAGGCGTTGGTTTCGTTGATGGGTAATGCGTCCATATCGGCGCGAAAAGCAATCACTGGTCCTTCCCGACCTGTATCGAGCTCTGCAATCACACCTGTGGTGGCAATGCCTTCCGTTACTTGATAGCCAAGTTCGCGAAGCTTGTCAGCAACGAGTCCTGCGGTATCATTTTCTTGAAATTTAAGTTCTGGATTTTGGTGAAGCTTATGCCGCAACGCTGTGGCTTCGTGTATCTGCTGTTTTGAAAACACTTGCTCTGAAAACATGTCCTGTCCTTGCCGTTATCGATGTTTTGGCGCTTTAACGTTAATCGACTTGATAGGTAGAAAGGAGTATTGCAAGTGTCGAATTTGTTGCTTTTTAAGCAACAGTAATGCTCGTTAGTTCGTTGTTCTTATTAAATGTAATTTCAGGAAAAATTTATATTTATCGATACATACTACTTTTCACAAGCTCCCTCACTAACGATTTGTCGAATAGTTTCAGCCATAAATCGGCTGGCGGCGGAGCGCTCAGATTGAGTTGGCCATAGCAGGCCAGGTGTGCGTACAGGCGTCGGACTCTCGAGCGGAATGGCCTCTACGCCGGGCTCGTTGGCCAGGGCGTTTTCCGACACGATGCTACATAGATCGGTTCGCCTGACCAGCTCGATCATCGGCGAGATGGCGTTGAGCTCGGCGATGATCTGCGGACGAGCGCCCGCGGCTTCGAAGCATTCATTGAGCATCTGCCGCGTGGAAAAATGCGGCGACAATAACGTCATGCGTTGCCCATTAAGCTCAACCATACGTAGCCGCTTGCGCTTGGCCAACGGATGGCCACTCGCCACAATCAGCTTGAGCTCTTCGTTATAGAGCGGTTCAAAGCGTAAGCCGCGAGGAATCGCCGGGCGGTAGGAAATACCCATATCTAGGTCGCCACTGAGCAGCCGTTCGCTGATCTGATCACCGGCCAGTTCTTCCACGGCAACTTTTAAATTGGGTAGCCGTTGCAAAAATATCGACAGACAGAGTGGGATCAACTGGACGTTGAAGCTGTGCGTAGCTGCAATTCGCAGTTCTCCGCGAATATCCTCCGGTGTTGCTTTCATGGCGCCAATGGCTTGGTCCACCTGACTAAGAATTGGCACCACGTGCTCAAGCAGGCTGCGGCCTGCTTCGGTAAGGATGATTTTTTTGCCGATACGGGTAAATAACGGCTGACCTAACTCGTCTTCAAGCTGGCGTATCTGGTGCGACAGTGTTGATTGGGTGACATGGACGCGCTGGGCGGCGCGGGTGAAGTTAAGCGTTTCAACAATGGCGACAAAGTAGCGCATGTGGCGAAGTTCCACGACATGACCTCTCTTTTAAAGTGACTTTATTGATCGATGTTATCGATTGTTTTTATGTAAATTAATCATTTTCATTCATTGTTTATCGCTCTTATATTCGTTCATATCAAGCGTTTTCCCTGATGAGGGTGGCCGTCATTCAGACGTTGTCCTCTCTCCTGACTAGCGGAGCGGCATATGAAAATAGGGCGCGAAACAATACCAAAAACAGCCATCAGCACGTCGGATGCCGACACTATCGTGGTGAGAGGCATGGATCTCTGCCAGGACCTGATTGGGCAGACCTCTTTCTCCGATTACTTTTTACTGCTGCTGACCGGGCAACCTGCCAATGAGACTCGCCGACGGGTACTGGATGCCACCCTGGTGGCCATTGCCGAGCACGGCTTAGTACCCAGCGTGCAAGCATCACGAATGACCTATGCCGCTGCCCCGGAAGCCCTGCAAGGGGCGGTGGCAGCAGGCATTTTAGGCTGCGGTTCGGTCATTTTGGGGGCCTCTCAAGATGCTGGGGTTTTGTTTGATGAGATAGCTCGCCAGGTAGATGAAGGCAAGTCGGTCAAACAGGCCGCTTTTGATGTGGTGTCAGCCAGGCGGCAAGAGCGCAAACCGATCCCAGGTTACGGCCATCCGCTGCACAAAGCGCGTGACCCGCGCGTCGAAGCGCTGTTCAGGGTCGCACGTGAGGCCGGTGCCGACCTGCGCTTTGTGGAAATTGCCGATGCCGTTGAAGCCGTCATTCCTGAGATTATCGGCAAAGACCTGAAGCTCAATGTGTCTGCGGCAATTCCGGCGGTATTGCTTGGCGCCGGGTTCCCATTAAAGGCGCTGAGGGGCGTACCAATTCTGGCGCGTACGGCCAGCCTGATCGCACACATGCTTGAAGAGTCTGAACAGCCTTGCGGCTTTGCTCTCTCTTACCAAGCCACGCAGCACCTGGAATATACCGGCGACTTTCCACCTGGTTATAAACGCTAAGCCAGCAACAGCGAGCAGAGGCAAAGACAATGATAAAGGTACTGGAAGGTATTACGGTGATCGAGCAGGGCACCTTCATCACCGGTCCGGCGGCTGGCATGATGCTGGCTGACTTGGGGGCGAACGTGATCAAGGTGGAGTTGCCGGGCAAGGGCGACCCGTTCCGCGCCTTTAAAGGAGGGCTCTATAGCCCTCATTATCAAACGTATAACCGCAACAAACGCAGTATCGCCCTGAATACCAAAGAAGATAATGATCGAGCGATTTTCCACGACTTGATCCGCGACGCTGATGTGTATATCCAAAATTTTCGCCCGGGTACGGCGGATCGCCTGGGGGCGGGTGAGGAAGAGCTGCGCGCCATTAATCCCAAGCTTATTTACTGTGCCATCAGCGGCTTCGGCAATGACGGGCCTTATGCCAACCGCCCGAGCTACGACACGGTGGCGCAGGCGGCCAGTGGTTTTCTGAAGCTATTGATCAATCCTGAAAATCCGCGCGTCGTCGGCCCGGCGATGGCCGATGCGCTGTCAGGCTTTTACGCTGCCTACGGTATTTTGGGAGCGCTTTACGAGCGTAGCCATACCGGTAAAGGGCGCCGTGTGGATGTGTCGATGATGGAGGCCATGTGCCACTTCAATTTAGACGCTTTCACTCATTATCTCTCGGAAGGTGAGGTCATGGGGCCCTACAGCCGGCCGCAGGTGTCGCAGTCGTATGTGATGGAGTGCGCCGACGGGCACTGGGTAGCGTTGCATATGTCGTCTCCAGAGAAATTTTGGCAGGGCCTGGCAAACGCCATCGACTACCCGGAATTGCTACAGGATGGGCGTTTCTCGACCCGTGAAGGCCGCATCGATAATCAAGACGACATGATTGTCGTGCTACGTGAGATTTTCATCCGACAGCCACGGGCGCACTGGCTAGCGCGCCTTGAGGCGGAAGATGTCCCGCATGCGCCTATGTACGACGCCAGCGAAGTACTGGAGGATCCACAAGCCAAGCATTTGCAGCTGCGAATCAGCACAGAGCATCCGCAGATCGGTAAGTGGGAGACGGTGCGCTCACCGGTATCATACGACGGCGTTAAGCCATTGGAGGTTAGCGCTCCTCCGGTGTTGAACGAACATTACGATGAAATCATTCAGGAGTTGAAGCAGCGCCAGCGCTGAATGACCTCAAACGCACGATGCAAGGCATCATTAATAACAAGTAATAAAGGGTGGCGTGCCCAATGGGCGCAATACTCCCTAGGAGCGTGAATCATGTTTGAGTTGCCCAACAAAGAAGATATCGTCAATCACGGCATTCCCTCAACGCCGGACGACATTACCGATATTGTGATCAAGGCGTTCAGCCACACCCAGGATGACCGCTTGAGAGAAATACTCACCAGCCTGGTCAAGCACCTGCATGCCTTCGGTCGTGAAGTGAAACTGAGCGAAGAAGAGTTCACCGCGGCAATTAATGCCGTGACGCAACTGGGCCATCTGACCAAGGATCGTCATAACGAGACCATGGTGATGTCGGATGCTCTGGGCTTCTCCACGCTGGTCATGATCATGAATCAGGACCGTACCGATGAGCAGATCTCGCCTGCCTTGCTGGGCCCTTTTTACACACGTAAAGATCCGGAATATCCGCCGGGGACCAATATTGCCCGCGATAAACCTCATGACGGTGATATTCCGCTGTTTGTTTCTGGCCAGGTCAAGAGCCGTGATGGTCAGCCGCTGGCCAATGCGCTGGTGGAAGTGTGGCAGGCCTCGCCGGAAGGGCTGTACGAAAATCAGGATGAACGTCAGCCGCACATGAACCTGCGCGGTAAGTTTCGTACTGATGAAAATGGCCTCTATCGTTTCCGCACGCTGCGGCCGGCCAGCTACCCGATTCCTACCCATGGCTTAGTCGGCGACATGCTTCGTGCACAGGGGCGCCATCCGTTCCGCGCCGCGCACATCCACTTTTGTGTTTCCGCGCCGGGTCATCAAACGCTGGTCACGCAGATTTTTCCGCAAGATGACTTATTTATCGAATCCGACTGCGTGTTTGGAGTGACCAGTGCTGACCTGGCCATGGATTTTCCTCTGCATAACGATGGCAACGCGCCTGACCCTGACGTCACGGGGGAATACAGCACCGTCACCATCGACTTTGATCTCTCGCCAGGCGAATCACGCTTGCCGCAATCACCTATTGGTTCCTGAGCCAGCGTCGTGATCAACCAATAGTTTGTATTACCCGCTACTTGAATTGACAACAATAACGCCAACGTAAGAGCCATCACATGAAAATAATCAATAGTATTAAACCCCGCCCTGCAATGGCATTAACCGCGCTCGCCTTATCGACGGCTGTTGCACACTCGCCCGCAAATGCCCAGGAAGTGATCGATCTGACGGTCGGCTCAAGCCACCCCACGACGATTCCCTGGGTGGGCATGATCCCTGACGTCTTCATCGCCACCGTGGACGAGATCCTTGCTGAGAAAGGTGAATACGAAATCAACTGGACTGAAGCTTATGCGGGCCAGCTTTACGGGGCCAATGCGACACTGACATCTGTTCGCGATGGCATTGCCGATATTGGCTGGGTGTTTAGTTATCTTGAGCCGTCGCGCATGCCTCTGGCACAAATGAGCGCCTATACGCCATTTACGACGAGTGACCCTGAGCTGATGCTGGATGTCTGGAATGACATGATCCGTAATGTTCCCGAGTTCAAGGCCGAATGGGAGGACCACGATGTGGTCTTCTTGGGCGCGACCGCCTCTGATAGCTACGACATCTATACCGATTTCCCCGTCGAGTCTCTTGAGGATTTAAATGGCGCGCGCATCTCAGCACCGGGCGTACTGGGGGTATGGCTTGACCCGGTGGGTGCCGTACCGGTCGACGGCACGCTCGCAAGCTATTACACCGATATCCAAACCGGGGTTTCCCAGGGCGTCGTTGGCTTGGCAACAGGCAACCTGCCGGCGCGTATCTACGAAGTAGCGCCCTATATCACCCAGGTCAACATGGGGGTCGTCTTCTCTGGCGGGCTAGCCATCAACCAGTGGAGCTGGGATGCCCTGCCTGAGCCCGTACAGGAAGCCCTAAAGACGGCCGGAGAAACCTACTCCGACGCTCATGGTAAGGACCTTGCCGAGCGCTATGAAACATCGATTGAGCGCATGGTGGCGCTAGGAGCGAGCCAAGACCCCTCAGTTCAAGTCAACCAACTGTCTGAAGAAGACCGTCAGGCCTGGATCGATGGTATGCCAGACCTCGCCCGTCAGTGGGTGGAGCGCAACGAAGAACGCGGTTACCCAGCGCAGGAACTGCTGAATAACTATATGAACGCCATGCGCGAGCGCGGCCACGAGCCGGAGCGTGCCTGGGATCAGGAGTGAGCTGATCGCCTGATTGGCTGCTATACAGCTTTTGATCCCACTCAACGTAACGATTCTGCCCACCAGCAGGTGGGCAGAATTCCAGGAGTAGCGGGCAATGTCTTTTTCCTTAAAAACCCTGATTCTGGGGCGCAGGCTGGGCAACGCACAGCACAACAGCTTGTTTGGTTATCTGGTTGATGGCCTGAATGCGGTCGGTTCTCTACTTATTTTTAGCATCATGGCGATGATCGTCATCGATGTGCTGTCACGCAATCTGCTCAATCAGCCGATTGCCGGGGTGGCGGAGTTAGTGGCGGCATCGATTGTCATGATTGTCTTTTTACAGTTGCCGGGCACGCTGCGCCATAACCGGATGGCCCAGGCCGATATTTTTATCGTTGGTTTCACTGAAAAACACCCACGTCTGGGAAACCTTCTAATGTGTATCTTCTTTCTGGCGGGGGCTTATATGCTCTATATCGTTTATACCGGCACGCTGCCGAACTTTATGCGCGCCTGGGAGCGTCATCAATTTATGGGCGTAGAAGGGGTATTTACCTTCCCCGTCTGGCCTATCCGGTTTGTCGTTATTAGCTGTGCGGTGATTACGGTGGTGCAGTATCTGTTGCTGGCAATACAGGCCTTGTGGCTGGCCTGGCACGGACAGGTTGCTCTGGCTGAGGAGACCGAACAATGACAGGTCTCGAAATCGGCATTATCGCTGTCGTGCTGATGTTGGTACTTATCTATCTGGGGATGCACATCAGCATCGCCTTAATGCTGGTTTCGCTGATATCTATCGCGGCGCTACGCAATTCGGAGCTGGCCACCCGCATGGTCGCCGCCGCTGCCAATGATTCGCTAAGCAGTTATCTCTATGGGGTGGTACCGCTATTTGTTCTGATGGGGTTGTTGGTGGTGGTCTCCGGCGTAGGGCGTGACACCTTCGATGTATTTCAGTGGTTACTACGTAGAATTCGCGGTGGTCTGGGGATTGCGACGGTGGGTGCCAACGGTATTTTTGCCTCTATCACGGGCATTAGCGTGGCGTCGGCGGCGGTATTCACCAAAGTCGCCGTGCCTGAGATGCGCCGTCATGGTTATACAGCCAAATTCTCGGTAGGCGTCGTGGCGAGCAGCTCGGTACTGGGCATGTTGATTCCTCCGTCATTGCTGATGATCGTCTATGGTGTGCTGGCAGAGCAGTCGGTCGGGCGGATGTTCATCGCTGGGATCATCCCAGGGATTATTCTGGCCGTGTCTTTCTGTGTGGTCATCCTGCTGCTTTCCTGGTTGTGGCCGGGCTTCATGATGCAAAGCAAGGCCGACTCAGGTGCCGTGCTGGAAGAGCCAGTCGACGAGACACCGCTCACACTGGTGTCTAAGCTCGTTCCTATTCTGTTACTGATGATGCTGGTGCTGGGTGGGCTATACAGTGGTTTTTTCACGCCGACCGAGGCAGGTGGAGTTGGTGCCTTCGGGGCGCTGCTGTTGGCGCTTGCTAAGCGACGGCTGACGCCCGGCAAGTTTTATGAAGTGTTGGGCGAAACCGGCTATGTGGCGGTGTCCATCCTTTTCTTGATATTGGCCGCCTCGCTATATAGTCGCATGTTGGCATTGACGGGCTTGCCAATGTCCATTGCTCAATCGGTGACGGCGATGGACCTGTCTATCTATCACTTCCTGGCGTTGTACCTGCTCATCATCATTCTGATGGGCTGCATCATCGACTCGGTGTCCATCATGCTGATTGTGCTGCCTATTGTGCTACCCATCGCCCAGCATTTTGGTATGGACTTGATTTGGTTCGGCGTTATTACTGTTGTTGCGGTTGAAATAGGGCTGATCACGCCGCCTTTTGGCATATCGGTCTACACGGTTAAAGCAGCTTTAAATGATAAAACGGTGCCCGTTAAAGAGATTTTTAAAGGCGTTGTGCCGTTTTTCATAACGATGATGGTCGTACTGATTATTTTAAGTGCCTTTCCGATCTTATCTACCTACCTGGCCTATCGCTATTAATCTTAAAGAGGGTAATTTATGAGCGCTATATTTTCACAGGGGACGTTACCCAACGATGCGTTGGACCAGCTGTTTAATGAGGCACGCACCTATGCCTATTGGCAGGATAAATCGGTTGAAGATGGAACACTGCGTAAGCTGTACGAGCTGATGAAATTTGCACCTACCAGCGTTAACTGTAGTCCGCTTCGCATTAAGTTTCTGCGTACCGAGCAAGCCAAGGCAAAGCTTGATCCTGCATTAAGCGAGGGCAATCGACATAAAGTTCAAGCTGCCCCTGTCACCGCAATCCTTGCCTATGATCGGGCGTTTCATCGCCATTTGCCAACGCTGTTCCCTCATACGGATGCTAGATCATGGTTTGTGGGAAACGAGCCGTACCGAGAAGAGACGGCGTTCCGTAATAGCAGCCTGCAGGGTGGCTATTTCATCCTGGCCGCGCGTGCTCTCGGTTTAGATGTCGGGCCGCTTTCGGGATTCGATAACGACGCGGTGGATGGGCTCTTTTTTGCCGATAGCGATCCTGACTATCGCAGCAATTTCCTGTGTAATCTGGGCTATGGAGACAGCAGCAAACTGCACCCGCGTAGCCCCAGACTAACGTTTGAACAAGCGTGTGAGCTTTTATAAAACATTAAGCCCATGTTGTTAACCGATCTCGGTGATGGTTGAGCGACGCCATTGAGGTGGCGCAAGGTCTTACCGGCCAAGCGCCCTTCAATAGCGCTATACTTGGAACTGGAGACTGCCTTGTTTTTTCTTTTTAATAGTATTCTCTAATGCTTTACTTATTTTCAAAACAGAAGTTTTTCAAAAAAGAAGGTTTTCAAAACAGAAGGTTTTCACAGCAGAAAGTTTTCATCAATCGCTACAAAATCACTGGCTTCATTCATTAGTGACGCGGCTGTAAATTGAGGAACGCCATAAACTTCAACTTCTTTGCCATACTTAACACGAATTTTATTAACGAGAAGATCGAAGTCTCCGTCGCCCGATACCAGCACTATCACATCTGCCTGATCAGCGTACTCTATGGCATCAAGAGCAATGCCAACATCCCAATCGCCTTTTGCGGAACCATCAGATCGTTGAATAAAAGGTTTTAGCTTCACATTAAAGCCAATCGCTCTGAGGATATTTTGAAACTCTCGCTGCTTTTGGTCACCTCTATCAATGGCATAGCAAAACGCTTTCACCACTTCTCTATTTGCGGTTGCTTGAGCCCAAAACTTATTGTAATCAAAATTTCTGCCGTAGGCTCCGCGTACGGTGTAATACACGTTTTGAACATCAACCAATATGGCAACTTTTAGCATAAAACATAACCTACTCTTTTAGTTACAGGGGCGCTGATAATGCTCTACCAGGAACAGGCAGCCGGTGTGACGGTACGGTAGGTCGACATGGCCTCTTCCATCGCCTGCTGCAATGCCTCGATGCGCGACCCGTGGGCGGGGTGAGTAGAGAGAAACTCAGGGGGCTGGCCACCACCGGCGGCTGCCATATTGCGCCACAATGCCACGCTTTGTTGCGGGTCGAAACCTGCCCGCGCCATGATCGCCAAACCCATTAGGTCGGCCTCCTCTTCATGGGTGCGGCTGAACGGTAGGCTGATGCCGAGCTGGGCGCCGAGGCCCAAGGCCTGCATCAACTGTTGGTGCCCTAAATCACCTTCCCCCAAAAAACCGACCAACAACAGCACCGCCTTAATGCCGAGTTGCTGGGTAAGTCGCTCATTGCCATGCTCGGCCAATACATGACCGACCTCGTGGCCGATCACTGCCGCCAGCTGGGCCGGTGTCTCAGCTACCCGCAGCAGGCCGGTATGCACACCGATGCGACCCCCAGGCAGGGCGAAGGCATTGGGTGAAGGATCGTCAAAGACGACTACTTCCCATACGCTGGGCGGGTTGACGGCCGGGTAGCTTGCCTCGGCGGCGGTCACTATCGCCTGGGCCACACACTGTACTCGGTGATTGATGGCCGCATCATGCGATACTGGCTGGTGACGACGCATCTGGTCGAAAGCGTCCTCGCCCATCTGGCCCATCAGGTTCTCGGGTACCAGCGCCAGCTGAGAGCGCCCAGTTGGCGTCTCCTCGCAGCCAGCCAACAGTATAAGGGGGAGCATGAACAATAGGTGCCGAAGAAAAGATAGACGCATCGCATTTCTCAACAGTCAATTAAGGCAACGTCACTTGGCTGACAGAGCGATGGTTGTCAAATAAAAAGGGCGCCTCTGTCAGCATCTTGAGGTTAAGTATCTCAGATGATGACAGGGCGCCCCTAATGAAACGTACTGTGTTACAAGATTTTTGGTTTCACATAAGCTTAGACGTAGAAATCCAAATCCTCTTGCGCTTTCAGCAGATCCCGCATCTTGATGGGGTCATCACCGAAGAAGAAGACCAGCCCCCAATGAGTCCCGAAGGCCGACCGGTCAGGAACCGTTTCTTCTGCCGGCGCGACCAATTCATGTGATTCAAAATAGGGGTGATCAACGCATTCTGGAGGCATTTCCAATTTGCTGACAACACGACGGCGCGGGTATACACCAAAGCAACCCGCATAGCCTTTCGCATCGACCACTTCTTTGGGGAAGAATGCTGCTACTTCCTCTTTGGTGCTTTTCGGATCGAACACCAACATTGACGCTTGGTAGGCATTGAACCCATAAGCCCGTTCAATCAGCTCAAACGCTTTGAAACCGGGTGGGCGGTAGGCCACTTCGCCAAAGTACATTTCGCCATCCGCCGTGACAAAGTACTCGGGGTGAATTAAGCCGAACTGGATGTCGAACGTCTTGATCAATAACTCGATTTGCTTAGTGATCGCGTTACGCCAGCTCTCGAGCTCAGCCGTTGCGGGCACGAATACCGAATAACCCAACGTGACGTATTCTGAAATATTCAGAAACTGGATTTTGCCATCATGGATCCAGGCTTCAACCGCGAATTCCCAGCCGCTCAAGTGACTTTCCATTAGCAATGGGTATTCTTCGTCCGGGATATTATCGATTTCTTCTATGGTGCGAATCATGCGGTGGCCGAGACAACCGGCCTTGTCGAATGCCTTGACGTGAATCGGGTCGTCTGGATCGCCATCGAGCTTGAGCAGCGTTTGGTTGACGCGTTTCATAAAGCGAACGATGTCTTCTTTTTCGTGCGCTTCTTCGAAGATCCCGACGCGAATACCGCCAAGCTGAGCGCGGCGCTTCATTAGAGCTTTGTCACGAAACAGTATGGACTGCCCATACATGCGGGGGCTATCCATGAGAACCGAGTTGATAGCGCCGGACCATTCCACGGTTTCTTCGAACAATGGTATCGCTACATCAACGCCTTCCGCCTTCAACCTTTGCGCAATCTCAATGGACCGATCGTTTAACCGGATAAAATCCCACGAGATATAAGGTATATTGTTGGCAGTGCAAAAATCTTCTGCCCATTCTGGAGCAACGACGACATAGCGACGGTCAAACTTTTGCGCAGCCTTGATCGCATTAACGCTCCAGCCAAGCAGGGCGATATAACCCTTGTTTGGATCCTTGGGGGTCTCGGTTCCTTTAACCGAGTCCATTTCTGGATCACGCCAGGCAGCTACAGCTTCGGGTAATTGCTTTTCTGATGTTATCGACATTCGATGTTCTCCTTGGCTGGTTAACCCAGGTTGACTGCGCCGAGAATGAGGCGTGTCAGATGAGCTGAGCCGTAGCCAGTATTATTCAGAGGCAATTGAGTAAGCCAGCGTTGAGGTTCTTACCGACCCTATGTTTATACCAACCTAGTCGAGTTCGTTACAGTTAGCAATTAAACTGTAAACCATCTGTAAACGGCTGCGAGGCTCTACCAGTATTGCCATCAGGTTATGTTCGGTGTGATCGGAGCCATTACTATGGCAACCTACCGTTCAGTTAGGCATTGAATTTGGGACCAGGCACTACTAGTTCATGGGGCGGGATGCAGATGGGTAAAAGCAACTCACAGTAGGTTAATAACAATAAGCGTGAACGTTGCACCGAAGATCACAAGCGCCAGCAGGACCAGCACTCCGTCATGCACAACGAGTGAAAGGCCTAGCGCCAGTAATGCCAGCCCAGCAGCCGAGGATGAAAACGGCACCAGTTCCATGAATGGCATAAATAGACCGACGACGACACAGATTGCGGCAATCGCATAGCTACCACCATTTCGCACCAGAAAGGTTAGCCGCGGCTTGAGAACCCGGTCTATACCACGTGCCGGTTTGTTGAGCCAATCCAGCACTTTTTGCAGCTTGCCGTGCTCAACCGAGCGGTTGAGAATGTAATGTGGCAGCCAGAATTGCTTCCGGCCAAACAGCATCTGAACCGCTACTAGCAATACGAACGACGCCATAAATATTGACATGCCTGGCACGCCACTCAATGGTGAAAAAAGAGTGATGCCGATAAGCATTAATAGTGGCCCGAAAGAACGACTGCCAATTGACTCAACGACCATCCCGATCGAGACCTGATCGTTGTGTCGTGTCAATTCACCCACTCGTTCGAGCAGTTGTTCAAGGTTTCGTAACGGCTGGTTCATCCATGATCTCCACGTACTAAGCGTTAAATTAGCCACTACTATTTGGCGGTGATGTTTATTTAACGGTGATGTTGTTTTCCACCGTTTTCACCTGATCATGGTCTTGGGCGATCGCTTCAGCCCGGTCGCGCTGCTGCGAGGTTTCAACAAAACCATTCAGAATGGCTCGATCGCCATTCAAATCCACGTCAATGGCCGAGCCGGCCAAATCTGGGGCCTCGAGAAGTTGGGCTTTGATCTGAACCGCTTCGAGTGAATCTTGTTGCTCGAGCCTTGCGGATTCATTAACCGGCGAGCCGGCACAGCCGACCAGCAATGTGATTAAGAGCAGGCCGCCTACTATCCAACGATTGTACCCGTGGCGTTGACACATCATTCGGCATCTCCCTCTTGTATGGCCTCGCGAGATCGACTGATCAAGCCTTGGCAGTGTTCCATGTCGGGGCCTGCGCCCACATCTACTAGCGGCAAAAGAGCCGTGAGCGGACCGGCAAGGGCGCCAAGTGCCGCGCTTGCACCTGCGCGCATTATAAGCTCTTCACGATGTACGCCCGTTTCGATATTAGCGAAGGTGCCGCCCAGATGAAGCGGCGAGCGACCGACAAAGAGGCTGGGGTCGTGGGGGTGGGCGATGATACTGACGTCTAGGCGTTCCGTGTTCAAGTCTACTTGGCCACCCACGGTGAATGTGGTGTCGCCAGTGTCCACCAAGAACGTGTCCAGTTGGGTAATACCGTCTCTTACCTGTAGATCAGCGTAAGCGCAATCAATGGGGATTGGGTCGCGCCCTCGCGCCCAACTCAGAAACGTCTGGCCGGCATCGAGCCCCGCCATCTCCACGAGCAAGGCGTCGAGTCTTCCGCCGGTCATCAGCAGGACCACGCCGCCATCTGCGGAGGCCAAAAGCGCTGCAATCGAAGAACCTTCTACCCAAAGTTTGCCGCGCCCCCCGATGATGCCCACGCTGTCATCGGCCAGATCCCAGTTGCGTAAAGCATCGTCGAGATCGACTCTCTGTACTTCCACCTGCATCGTGCCACTGGGAGGGTTGGTGGTGGCATCCAAATCGAGTGTGAGATCAACACTTCCTTCGCCGAAGCCGAAACTGACGGGGTCGAACTGTCCGCGCCCATCTTCAAGAACAAAATCGATCTCCACATTGCTCAACGGCACGTCACCCGCCCGCACAGAATCGCCCTGATAGCTTACATTAGCGGATACGCCTTGCCACGCATCGGTGATTATCTCGGTGTCGGGCAATACGAAACGGTCGTTATTGTCGATCTCCTCTGGCGTGGCCCCGGCAAGGAAACCCAGGTCTGCAATATCGAGATGTGTGGAGCTAAGCTCGCCACTCACGTGAAGAGGGCTGACATTGGTATTGAGTGTTAAGCGGCCATTGAGATCACTATCACCGATGCGTCCTTGCATCTCGGTAAAGACCCAGCGCTGGCCTTCTAGATCCAGCTCTCCCGATACCGAGTAGGCGGGAAGCTCCGGTAGCGCAATGCCTAGCAGGCGGCTCAGGCGTTGCGGGTTCGGCCCCTCAATAGCGAGTGAAAGGTTTAACCCTTCCAGCGCCAGGGGGCGCTGAAGCGTGCCCCTTAAACTAATATTTGTATCGACGATATCCGCTTCGAGATCCACGGCATAAGAGAGGTTCGGGTCGCGGGCATTAAGTAGGGGATCTCCTTGCAAGTTGAAGGAAGCAGGCGCACCGTCGTAGCGGCCTTCCCCTCGCATGTGAAACGTTTGCGACGCTGCGTCGGTACCTTGGGTCTCAATATTCAGTGTCAGGTCGGTACCGGCTTGAGGATCGCTGAAACGCAGCTCCGAAGGATCGAACGCAAGTTGGCTGATGAACGGTAACAGCAGATCATCGCGTCTATCGCTTGGGAGCGTTCCGCGCATTTCCAGGTGGAGTTCGCCTGATACTCTGCCCAGCCGGTCTTCGATAGGGCTAAAGGTATCGCCCAGCCTGGCCAGTGAAAGGTCGTTCACATTGATGTCCAGGCGACCGGAGGCGGTTGGTTGTGTCGCATCCAGTGCAAGGTTAGCGGTAAGTGAGCCTTCACCCAGGCGAAACTGGATTGGATCCGCTTGTAGCCTGCCGTCCTCAAGTTCTGCTGTTAGCGCGAGCTCGCCTAACGCCAGGCCGTTAGGCAGCACCAGCGCATCCGCCTGTAGGTTAAGCTGCCCATCGAAGCTGCGTAACGGCGCCAAAAAGGAGTCATCCTGGGCATCGCCAGGTTGAGTCTCATCACGCTGGGCTTCATCGTCGGCTTCCTGGGTAGTCTCGGAAATCAGCTGAGCAAGGTCGATATGTCCGGCATCAAGGTCGACGTTTACCACAGGACGTTCGTTGCTGAGTACCTCTACACTGCCAGCAACATCAGTCGAACCGATTTGCCCTTCAACCCCGCTGGCTATCCATTCCTGGTGATCGCGCCGCAAGCGACCGGCGAGTCGAAAGTCAGGCAAAGAGGGCAATACCGGGCCAATCCAGTTTTCCAGGGCTTGAGCGTTATCCGCCTCGAGTACTACCTCTGCGTCAAACGTCTGCAGGTCTAATAGTGAAGCCAGTGTCGTGTCCGCCTGAGCGAATACGCTGTTTGAAGTGGCTTCGGCCTCAAACGGATAGTCCCGCTGTAAGGTGCCTTGCTCTAGGTCGATCAACCGGGTTAATGGCGCCCCCCTGGCCTGCAACGTCAGTGGCTTGTCACGAAAGGTACCATCCACATTTAGCACTAGTTCCGGTGGCTCTGTCTCACCAGAAGTCTCAAGTGTCGCCTCAAGGTTGCTACCCGCCTCGGCGTTACGGTAAGCCAGACGAGCATCGACGATACGCAGATGGGCTAGCAGGGTGTCGGGCTCGAATGTTTGGCGCTGCTCTAGCGGTTGAAGCTCAAGAGCGAAATCGGCGTCCAAAACGTCGCCAGCCGGCAAGGCACTGCTTAGTTTTGTTAGCTCCAGGTTCTGCAGGGTAATCTGAGCGTCTGCGAAAAACCTTTCAGGGCTGCTGGTTAGGTTGATCCCTGCTTCGACATGACCGTCTGCCACGTCGAAGGTAAGGGGCTCAAGTGCCACCGAGTGTTCTGCCAGCTGTACCTGGGTGTGAATATTCTGAAGCTGGGCTTCCTCCATCAAAAGACGCTCTACAGACAGAGTAACGTCGCCGCGTAAATTAGGTAACACGGGCACCGAAAGGCCTAACTGCTCCTCCGATTCGGGCAGGGCTGAACGTAAAGCCGCAACGTCGAGTTGTGACGAGTTCAACTGGCCGCCAAGGCTCGGCGTTTCACCAGCGGTATCCATTGTCAGTTCACCGGTTACCTGGCTGTTGGCGACGGCGGTATCGATTTCGTGCAAACGCCATTCACTGCCTTGGCGTTCTAGTTGGGCTGCGATCTCAAGGCTTTCCAGCTCGACCTGAGGTAATTCCAGCCATTGTGACCATTCGGCAAGATTATTCAGGCTTACCTCGATGCTCGCTTTAAAATGATCGAATGCTGGCGCTTGGGGAAGCTCGAAAGTGCTTGTGAGTAGGCTATCTCCCGAGCTGAGAGACGCATCACCCTCGAATGCCTGGGCATCATCGAGGAAGGCGGCGATGGGATCCGTTTGCGCTTCCAGCTCGAACTCTTTCTTTTGAAATGTGAGTGTCGCCTGGGTATGCAGTGCTTCGTCATCCGCTTGCAACTGGAGAGATGAAATGGTGATGTCGAGTGAGGTTTGAGTTTCAGCGGGCCAGTAACGCACTTCTGATTCAGACACTGAGAGGTTACGGATATCGACAGGAGAGGCGTTACTTTCCTCGGCTTGTGTTTGTTGGTTGGTTTGTTGGTTGGCTTGCTCGTCGTCACCAAGCGTCCAGTTACTTGATCCCTCGGCGCGCTGTTCCAAATTCAGGGTCGAACCGGTAACCGCAATGTCCTCTAGTACCATGTCCCCTTGCAGCAAATCGCCAAGTGATGGCGTAACGCTGATCTGCTGTGCTTCAAGCATGTGTGGTGACGCGGCCCATTCGGGGTTATCGAGTTCAAACTCATGAAGTGACAGCTGCGGTTGAGGAAACAAGCTAATCTCTACATCACCGTGGATAGCCACCGTACGCCCGGTGGCTTCCTCAATTCGTTCGGTGATAGTAGGTTTTAAAAAATTCCACGACATCAGTTCTACAGCCGCAATGATAAGCGCCACTATGATGATCGGAACAAGCAACCACCACCTTAGAAATCGAAAAGCTCTATGTTGCATAATGTTGACTACCTTACGCCGTGATGCGTACGTGTATTGCTATCTTGGCATGCGCTAGGCCCATTGTCGTATATTTCAAATATAGCCCTTCAAAAATGGCCCTTTAATAAAATAATATAGCCATTCAACCTAAGATGTACATGTCGTCCGAGGAGCTAAATTGATATAGATTAACAGTGTCTATTTATTTCTATTTATGCTTTGTTATAGCTTGTAAATTAGTTATAAAATAGATTGTTAATATTTTTTAAATAGTCGTTATTTGAATGAGGGGAATGATGTTAAGTGGAGTTTCGTAGATTCCTCCTTTATCTCGGAAAGCCATTTATTTCATGTGTTTACGCTGTAAATCAGTTGTTAAAGACGAGTCGAGTTGCTTTCATAAGCTAAAATACCTCCCTTTACAGGAGAAACTATCTTTTCTAACTTGCAGTTACACCAACAGACGGGAGATACGAAATGTCAATCAAACGGAATGTTTGTGTTACTACATTTGCGCTTACTGCTACTGCTGCCGCGCTGCAAGCTCAGGCCCAAGAAGAGATACGTCCTTTAAGCGATTGGGATTATGAGGAAGTCTATGAACAGGGCGGTATAAGAGCTGACAATTTAATGGATGCCGAGGTCTTTGGTGAGAACGAAGAAGAAATTGGTAGCGTCGAAAATGTGTTAGTTACCCAGGACAATAAGATTGCCGCTATTATCGCCCAGGTAGGTGGTTTATGGGATATTGGCGATACGCATGTCTTGGTTCCTTGGGATGAAGTTGAGCTACATGAAGATGGCGTTAGGGTACCTGTAACAGAAGAGAACGCCGAGGATTATGGGCTTTTCGCATCTGGCGAATATATTACCCAAGACGACCTCAGCCGGACCCAACAAGTAGATGATGACCTTGAAACCGGTTCGGGGGTTTGGAAGCTCACTGACTTGCTTAATGACTATGCAACGGTCGGGGAAGGTGTTGGCTATGGTTACATCGATAATATCCTCTTCTCCCGTGAAGGCGAGGTTCAGGCCGTCATTGTAGAGTCTGATAATAGTTATGGCACTGGGCCTTATGGTTACCCCTTTTATGGGTATGGATATGGCTGGAATCCAGGTCAATCTTCTTACTACTTACAATACGGTGAAGATGAAATAGGCGAAATGGAGGACTTCGACTACGACAGATATGATGGATTATTAGACGACTAATAGTTAAGTGCTTTAGCGATTATCGCTAACCTTTGAGGCCGGTTTCTTAACGCATGTACTGCTACTACGCAGAATGCTATAAAGAAACCGGCCTTAAGTATGGAGAGTTAAAAAGAGGGAAATAAAATGAGACTGAACCATAATATATTGCCACTCACAACAATATTCATGATCACTTCTTTAATACCTATGCAAAGCCATGCGTCAGACGAGCATGCATCAGATAACATAGCACAGGCCAATACACAGGTTGATCAAACTAATTTAAGCGAAGCTCAAGAGCTTCGGTCCCTTGATGAATGGGATTATAGTGCGCTGTACGAACAGGGTGGATTTCGCGCAGAGCTACTATTAGAAGCAAAAGTGTTTTCTCCTCAAGAAAATGAAATAGGAGAAATGGAAAATATCGTTCTTGATCAGAAGAATCAGATTGTCACGCTTATTGCTGAAGTGGGTGGTATGTGGGACAGCGGTGATCGGCATGTCGCCATTCCTTGGGATGAAGTCGAGTTTTTTGAAGCTGGCATCAAGGCCCCAGTCCGACAGGATAATGTGGAAGAGTACGATCTTTTTACTAATGTAGCGATTGGTGAAGCCTATATCCATAAACAGGAATTGGAGCGCGTTAGCCGGGTAGAAGAGGATGTTTCGACAGGCCCGCAAATCTGGAAGATATCTGACGTTATCGATGATTATGCCAGCCTGAAAGGAGGCAAAGGGTTTGGGTATATTACCGATGCGCTGTTTTCAAGCGAGGGTATTATGCAGGCTATTATTATTAACCCCTCGAATGTCGAAAATGGAAAAGGCGGTCCTCGTGCGTATCCCTTTTATGGTTATAGCGAAGGCTGGCGCCCTGGCGACTCTCACTATCTACTTCCTTACTCCAGAGAGGATGCCAAAGAGCTACCGGTTTTTGACTATGAAAAATACGATGGTGTTTTGAATCAATAAATCGGATTTTGCCTTACGGCAGGGGAGACGTTGCGGGGTGGATAAGGAGATCTCATGGCTGAGCAAAACATACTCATTTTGTCCGGGGGAAGCGCTCTCGGCGCCTACCAAGGCGGCGTTTATGAAACGCTATTCGAGCGAGGTTTTCATCTTGATCAAGTTTTCGCTGTCTCTGCCGGTGCGGTCAATGCGGCTCTGATTGCTGGTAACCCACCTGAGAAACGTATCAGTGTTCTTCGCAGTTTTTGGGATACTGCTGCCCAAGATGGCGCCTGGGCGTTTAGGCCTGCTTGGTCAACAACCTGGAACGGTAAGCGCAGGCGTGCGCTGCAAAGCCTGCTACTTGGGAGCCCTGCTTTCTATCACGCACGGTTTCCAGGCTTCCTATCGATGTTTCCGGGTATGCCCAAGGATACAGGCCTCTACGATCTTGCTCCCTTGCGTGAACGCTTAAAACGGCTGGTCGATTTTAAGCGATTGAACAGTGCCGAGATTAGGTTGGTGATCATCGCCGTGGATGCGAATAGCGGTGAGGAGATACGTTTTGACAGTGCCAAGTCGCCCATCACGATTGACCATTTGCTGGCGAGCTGTGGATTTATTCCCTTTTTTCCGCCGACCCGGGTCGATGGTCGGTTAGTGGTGGACGGGGGCATGACCTCGAATCTTCCACTCGAAGCTGCCTTGGATGAGCCGACGTCGGACGAACGGCTATGCATTGCAATAGACCTATTCCGGCGCCTTGGCCCCGAGTTTAGGACCGTTGGGCAGTCGATGGACCGGCAATTGGAACTGCTCCTTTCGAGCCAGAGTTGGAGAGCATTGCAGAACTTTCGTCAACGCCATGAATTGCGCAGCCAACTGCGGCTACTAGGTAGCCAAGTGCCGGAACAGCAACGCGGAGACCCCGGCTTGGCATCCGCCCTGGCGGAGGGAGCAAAAGCCGAGAAAGCGATCACGCTGCTCATGCTTAGCCACGCTGGTGTGCCGCACGATACCGAGATGCGAGCCTTCGATTTCTCGCGCCCCTCCCTAGCTGAGCGGTGGGAAGCTGGCCGGTCAGATATGAGCCATGCCCTGGAGACGCTGGGTTCTCAGCGCGCTGCTCCCGGTGAGTTTAACGTCCACGCTTTCAGTGGTAGCGACGCTGTGGCATCAGCATAAAAGCATCATAAATTAACCCTCTGCTGGACAATGCTTACAAGTCTGGTCGCTCTAAGCTGCTGAATACCCTGCCTAGTGGTGCCTCGTTCCAAAAGAATGCTTATTGTCTGCTACCTTGGTTAGTCCCTACTGGCTTAAATAAGGAGGTAACGTGGCAAGGACGAACCATGAGCTAGAGATGCATTTTCGTGACAAGGTGCCTTCACCCCCTCAAGGTCGCGGTCGTTTTAAATGGTATGGTCCCGGCCTGCTTTGGATGCTTTCTGCCGTAGGTACGGGGTCGATACTCTTTACCCCACGCGTAGCGTCTGCCTACGAATACCAGCTGCTCTGGATCCTGCTCGTCGTCGTGCTGTTTATGTGGGTCATGATTCGTGAAATGGCGCGCTATTCAATCGTCAGCGGGCACACCATGCTGGAGGGCATGCACAGCCTGGGAGGGCCACGGGACTGGGCGGTTTGGGTGATTTTTGTACCTCAGCTGCTTGCCGCGGGGATAGGCATCGCCGGGCTAGCCGCCGTAGTGGGTAGTGCGTTGGGCGAATTTCTTCCTGGATCTAATACGCTCTACGCCATTGGGATGGTGGTGTTTTCTACGCTTTTCACCGCCACAGGTCGCTATTCTCTGATCGAGTCCTTTAGCCGATTAATGGCGTTGGCTCTGATGGTCATGGCCATTGTCACGGCGGCCATTGTCTTTCCGGCTCCGCAGAAGGTCGCCCAAGGTTTGATGCCTGGGATGCCGGATAACCTGGACCTCTATGTGGTCCTGCCATGGGTGGGTACGATTCTTGCTGGCTCCATGGGCATTGTTTGGTTCGGATATTGGACCGCCACCCGTGGTTTTGGCGGTGGTTTGCAGGGGCGTGAACCCGACGATGAAGTGCCGGAAGCATCGCGCAAAGAGCTTCAGGGTACGGAGAGCGAAGCGATGGACACCCGCCTTGCTAACGCGCGAGGTTGGATACGGGTGATGACGAAAACTGCCGCACTGGGGGTAGTGGGTGGTCTTGTAGTGATTTTCTCGTTTTTGGTACTGGGCGCCGAGCTACTTGCCCCCGAGGGGATCATGCCCGAGGGGCCGGAAGTGGCGGTAGATTTGACTAGCATTTTTTCTGACGTATGGGGCGAGTTCGGCAGGTATCTGTTGTTGACGGCCATTGTGATTGCTCTGGGTGGCAGTATCCTGGCAAATCAAGACGGTTGGGGCCGTAGTTTCGCTGATATGACCCTGATACTCGCTCGAAGTCAGCGCAACGACCAGGGCGCCGGTGCTCTGCTTAAAAGCCTGGATGCCCTAGATCGAAAGTTGCCTTGGCCGCTGTTCGAGCGTCGCTGGCTTAAGCGTATCTACATTATTACGGTGACCGGGCTGGTGCCGGTGATCATTCTGATGCTGTTCAGTGACCCGGTACAGGTAATGTCGGTTTCGGGCATCATTGCTGCCGCCCACACGCCGTTTATCGCGCTGACAGCGCTCTATGTGAATAGGTCACGGCTTCCCTCCAGCCTGCGTCCAGGGATTGCCGCGACGGTGATCATGGGGCTTGCCGGGCTCTTCTATTTCGGCTTCGCCATTCTCTACTTGTTGAACATGTTTGGGATGTTTGGTGGCTAGTCTTGCCAACTCGTTCCATGGTACCTGTAACTCCAGGCCGCAAGGCTGGAGTTACTTGTGGCCTTCTCAGGTAAGCATCGACGAGGTAAATAATGCCGCCCGGTCTATGGCCCTACTCGATAGCATGAACTCCCCCATGCCTCGATTTTGTTAATAGAGGACGTTTTGTACTCATTGCTCCGGTGTGACCCTAAGGTTTACAGCGTTTCGCAACCTGCCAACGGCTTTGGGAGCGACCTCTAGTGTTGCATTTGCGACTGACCGCCAAATTCGTGCAATAGTTTTGTCGCTATCCGCCCTGTTCATGCCAATATACGACCAAAGAGCAATGCCCCCCTGCACGAGTGAGTATTCACGCCAGTAAGGGGAAACTAAAATACGCCAGCGACGCCTATATACTAATAAGAAAAAAAATGATGATTAAAAGGTGACGGAGGGTAAGACCATGACATCAAATCAAGCAAAAGACCCGACAGCAAATACCACCCGTGCGGGCGAACCGCAAACCCTTGGCTTTCTACTGTTAGATAATTTCACACTGATTTCTCTGGCGTCGGCAATAGACCCTTTGCGGATGGCTAATCAGTTGGCCGGCCGTGAGCTATATCGCTGGTATACCCTGACACAGGATGGCCTCCCTGTACGCGCCAGTGATGGACTGCAGGTAACACCTGATGCCTCTATGCAAACCCCACTATCGCTTGAGTGGGTGGTGGTTTGTGGCGGAGTAGGCCCGCAACACAGTGTTACTCGTGAACACATACGTTGGCTTCAGTCGCAGTCACGCCAGCTAAAACGATTAGGTTCGGTGTGTACGGGCAGTTGGGCACTAGGGCAGGCGGGTCTGCTCGATCACTATCAAACCAGTGTTCACTGGGAGTGTCTGGCCTCCATGCAGGAAGCTTTCCCCAACGTTATTCTGACGCCGCACCTTTTCTCTATTGATCGTGATCGATTCACCGCCTCTGGCGGTACTGCGCCACTCGATATGATGCTCAATCTGATTGCTCACGACCATGGGCGTGAGCTTTCGGCAGGCATCTCTGAGATGTTTATCTATGAGCGCGTACGTAACGAGCAGGATCAGCAGCGGGTTCCTCTTAAACACGTGCTGGGCACCACTCAGCCTAAGTTGTTAGAGATTGTGGCGTTGATGGAGTCCAACCTTGAGGAGCCAATCGAACTCGATGAGCTGGCAAGCTATGTGGATGTTTCACGGCGCCAGTTAGAGCGGTTGTTCCAGCGTTATTTGCTTTGTTCACCGTCTCGCTATTACCTCAAACTGCGTTTAGTGCGCGCCCGTCAGTTGCTCAAGCAAACGCCTCTGTCGATTATCGAAATTGCTTCTGTTTGCGGTTTTGTGTCTACGCCCCATTTTTCTAAGTGTTATCGTGAATATTTTGGTGTGCCGCCGAGAAATGAACGCTTGGGTGTGCATGACCGCCAAGGAAATAACCAAACGAAGTCGCCATCGTTAATCAAACGATGGGGAGGCGAGCCTTACAAAAGCGAACCTCTTTCGAGTGCCCAGCAGGCGCTTGCCTATGCCCAGGGCGAGCCTACTTTTGCCAGCGTACCGCTATTGTACTGACACCCTCTGAATAACCAATATTTGAAACGTGCTACCCGCCTTCGGGGAGCACGTTTTTTTATGAACACTACTCACTATTTTAATATTACTCCGCTGCCATGTTTGCAGGTACATGTTTGCAGGAGCATGAGTAGTTGTCGTGTTCACGACACCATGACGCTTTTGGAATTTCCGCCGTCGTTTCCAATAGCAGCTAAACCCAACGTCAGCGCTATGCTCGCTACATTAATCAATGTTGGAGCTTAGCTATGACCCCCTCTGAACTGCACAATGACGCCATCGTCATTGATGGTTTGATCATCGCCAAATGGAATCGTGAGCTGCTTGAGGACATGCGTCGTGGCGGTCTTACCGCTGCCAACTGCACAGTCTCAGTGTGGGAAGGGTTTCAGGCTACGGTCGATAACATTGTCTCTTCTAACCAGCTAATGGCGGAGTGTAGCGATCTGGTGCGCCCTGTCCGCACTACCGCAGATATCACGCGCGCTAAAGAGGAAGGTAAGACCGGCATCATCTACGGCTTCCAGAACGCCCACGCATTTGAGGACCAGATCGGCTATGTCGAGATCTTCAAACAGCTGGGCGTGGGCATCGTGCAGATGTGCTACAACACTCAGAATCTGGTAGGTACCGGCTGCTACGAGCGCGACGGCGGCCTCTCTGGCTTTGGCCGCGAAATCGTGGCCGAGATGAACCGCGTCGGCATGATGTGCGACCTCTCTCACGTCGGTGCCAAGACTTCCGAAGAAGTCATTCTCGAGTCCCAGAAGCCGGTCTGCTACTCACACTGCCTCCCCTCCGGTCTCAAAGAGCACCCGCGTAATAAATCCGATCAAGAGCTGAAGTTCATTGCCGACCACGGCGGTTTCGTGGGTGTCACCATGTTTGCGCCGTTCCTCAAAAAGGGTATCGACTCGACCATCGAAGACTACTGCGAGGCGATTGAGTACGTCATGAATATCGTCGGTGAGGATGCTATCGGCATCGGTACCGATTTCACCCAGGGGCACGATCAGGAGTTCTTCGAGTGGCTGACCCATGACAAGGGCTACGCCCGTCGTTTGACCGATTTTGGCAAGATCATCAATCCCAAAGGAATCCGCACTATTGGTGAGTTCCCCAATCTTACCGAAGCGCTTCTAAAGCGGGGGATGAGTGAGCCTCAGGTGCGCAAGATCATGGGTGAGAACTGGGTGCGCGTGCTCAAGGACGTCTGGGGCGCCTGACTAAGCGCAGGCGGCTGCCTCCGAAGTGAGGGGCGCCGGGAGCATGCCGTAGAGGAGGTCCGACGCCAGGGATGGCGTCGGTAGCGTCCAAGGATGGATTCATAGCGCCTCCTCGTAGGCATGCTCCCGGGGTAGCCCCGTCGATAACCTGACATAACAACGATTCGAGGAATACAACCGTGACCAAACTGGCCCCCGCACTGCCCATCGAAGTGGATAGCGAAACCGGCATCTGGACATCAGACGCTCTGCCTATGCTTTACGTGCCACGGCACTTCTTTATCAACAACCATGTGGCCGTAGAAGAGGCGCTGGGTGCCGAGAAGTACGCCGAGATCCTCTACCACGCTGGTTACAATAGCGCCTGGCACTGGTGCGAAAAAGAGGCCGAACTACATGACATTAGCGGGGAAGCCGTCTTTGAGCACTATATGCTGCGTCTCTCCCAGCGTGGGTGGGGTCTCTTTATCACTGAGCAGATTGACCTCGAGTCGGGAACCGCCCAGGTACGGCTTGAGCACAGCGCCTTCGTTTACCAGATGGGCAAGGTGGGGCGTAAGGTGGAGTACATGTTCACCGGCTGGTTCGCCGGCGCCATGGACCAGATCCTCGCGGCACGTGGCAGTTCACTGCGTACCGCCGCCGAGCAGACGCAGAGTGCTGCAGAGTCCGGCTGCGATGTGGGTATCTTCGTCGTGAAACCGCTGACCGACGCCGCCCGTTAACCCGGGTACGAGGAGAGAACAACATGGCATTCGACGCAATCTTCGAGCCGATCGAGATCGGCAAGTTGACTATCCGCAACCGTGTGGTCAGTACTGCCCACGCCGAGGTGCATGCCACCGACGGCGGTATGACCACTGAGCGTTACGTCAGGTACTACGAGGAAAAGGCCAAAGGTGGTTGTGGCCTATGTATTTGCGGCGGCTCATCGGTGGTGTCCATTGATAGCCCACAGGGCTGGTGGAGCTCGGTAAACCTTTCTACTGATCGCATTATTCCGCATTTTCAAAATTTGGCAGACGCTGTGCATAAGCATGGCGGCAAGATCATGATCCAGATTACCCATATGGGGCGCCGCTCCCGCTGGGACGGTTTTGACTGGTCTACTCTGGTTTCACCCTCCGGTATCCGTGAGCCGGTGCACCGCTCTACCTGTAAGACCATTGAGGAAGAGGAGATCTGGCGCATCATTGGTGACTTCGCCCAGGCCGCGCGCCGAGCGAAAGAGGGCGGGCTAGACGGCGTTGAGCTTTCTGCCGTGCACCAGCACCTGATCGACCAGTTCTGGAGCCCAAGGGTTAACAAGCGTACCGACGAGTGGGGCGGCAGCTTCGAAAATCGCATGCGCTTCGGTATGGAAGTGCTCAAGGCGGTGCGCGCCGAAGTGGGTGACGACTTCTGCGTCGGCATGCGGATCTGCGGCGACGAGTTCCATCCGGATGGCCTCTCCCACGATGACATGAAGCAGATCGCCGCCTACTACGATGCCACCGGCCAAGTCGACTTCTTCGGCGTCATCGGCTCCGGTTGCGACACCCATAACACCTTGGCCAACGTCATTCCTAATATGTCCTACCCGCCAGAGCCTTTCCTGCACCTGGCGGCGGGGATCAAGGAAGTGGTGAACGTGCCGGTGATCCACGCTCAGAACATCAAGGATCCCAACCAGGCCCAGCGTATCCTCGAAGGGGGCTACGTCGACTTAGTGGGCATGACCCGGGCACATATTGCCGACCCGCACCTGATCGCCAAGATCAAGATGGGCCAGATCGACCAGATTAAACAATGCGTCGGGGCCAATTACTGCATTGACCGTCAATATCAGGGCCTGGACGTACTGTGCATCCAGAATGCTGCCACGTCGCGGGAATACATGGGTCTGCCGCATATCATCGAGAAGACCGAGGGCGCCAAGCGCAAGGTCGTTGTGGTGGGCGGTGGCCCCGGCGGCATGGAAGCAGCCCGTGTCGCCGCTGAGCGCGGTCACGATGTCACCCTGCTTGAGGCCGCTGACGCCTTGGGTGGACAGATCACGATTGCCGCCCAGGCACCCCAGCGTGACCAGATCGCCGGTATCACCCGCTGGTACCAACTGGAGTTGGCGCGTCTTAAAGTCGACCAGCGGCTGGGTACCCGCGCCGATGAGGCGACGCTGCTCGACCTGCGTCCAGATATCGTTGTCCTGGCCACCGGCGGTCAGCCTTTCCTGAGCCAGCACCCCGAGTGGGGCTACTCGGAGAATCCCGAAGAGAGCCTGGTGGTCAGCACCTGGGACATCCTCTCCGGCAAGGTAGCGCCCGGCAAGAACGTGCTGATCTATGACGCCATCTGCGAATTCTCCGGCGTTTCGGCGGCGGATTTTCTGGCCGACAAGGGCGCCAAAGTGGAGATCGTCACCGACGATATCAAGCCCGGTGCAGCGGTGGGCGGCACCACCTTCCCCACCTACTACCGCAGCCTCTACGAGAAGGAGGTGATCATGTCCTCCGACCTAATGCTGCATAAGGTTTACCGCGAGGGCGACGGTCTGGTGGCGGTGCTCGAAAACGAGTACACCGGTGCTTTGGAAGAGCGTGTGGTGGATCAGGTGGTGGTGGAGAACGGCGTACGGCCCGATGAGGCGCTCTACTACGCCCTAAAGGAGCAGTCCCGCAACAAAGGGCAGGTCGACCTGGAGGCGCTCTACGCTATCCAGCCTCAGCCCAGCCTGAGCGAAGAAGGGGACGGCTTCCTGCTGTTCCGCCTGGGCGACTGCACGGCACCGCGCAATACCCACGCGGCCATCTACGATGCCTTGCGAATCTGCAAGGACTTTTGACTTAGGCGAAAGCCAACAATAAAGCGGGGCGCCAGAGCAGCCCCGCCGCCGAAGCTAATGGCACCAAAGATGAGGTGAGCACCATGCTCGAAACGCTCTTGCCGATACTGATTTTTACTGCCCTGGCCCTGGCAGTAATCGGCGCTGTACGCCGGATACGCCTGTGGCGCCAGGGGCGCCCCTCGCGAGTTAACTTGCTACAGGGGCTTGCGGCTATGCCGCGCCGCTATTTGGTAGATCTGCACCATGTAGTGGGGCGTGACAAAATGATCTCCAACACCCACGTGGCCACCGCCGGCGGCTTCGTGGCGGCCGCCGTGCTGATGATCCTGGTGCACGGTCTGGGGATCGCCAACCCACTGCTAGGCGGGTTACTGCTACTGGCTAGCGCCTCCATGTTCGTCGGCAGCCTCTTCGTGGCGCGGCGGCGGCTTAACCCTCCTGCTCGGCTCTCCAAAGGCCCCTGGATGCGCCTGCCCAAGAGCCTGATGGCGTTCTCGCTGGGTGTCTTCCTGATCACGCTGCCCACGGTGGGCCTGCTGCCCGAAGGATTGCTTGAAGGAAGCGGCAGTTGGTTGCTGGCGCTGGTGTTAGCGGGCGTCGTGGCCTGGGGCCTGGGTGAAATGTTTTTTGGCATGACATGGGGCGGGCCCATGAAGCACGCCTTCGCAGGTGCCTTGCATCTTGCCTTCCATCGTCGCGCCGAGCGCTTCTCCACGAAAAAAGGGGGCGCTGGCCGCTCAACGGGTCTCAAGGCGCTAAACCTTGAGGATGAAGCGGCGCCTCTGGGCGTGGAAAAGCCTGCCGATTTTACCTGGAACCAGCTGCTGGGCTTCGATGCCTGCGTGCAGTGCGGTCGCTGCGAAGCGGTTTGCCCGGCATTTGCCGCCGGTCAGCCGCTCAACCCCAAGAAGCTGATCCAGGACATGGTCGTGGGCATGGCGGGAGGCAGCGATGCCGCCTATGCCGGCTCCCCCTACCCGGGCAAGCCGGTGGGCGAGCACGCGGGTACACCCCACGGGCCTATCGTGGCGCTGGAAGGAAAGGCGTTGGTTGACGCCGATACCCTATGGTCGTGTACGACCTGCCGCGCCTGCGTGGAAGAGTGCCCGATGATGATCGAGCACGTGGATGCGATTGTCGATATGCGCCGCCACCTGACGCTAGAGCGTGGTAAGACGCCCAACAAAGGGGCCGAGGTGCTCGATAACTTGATCGCTACCGACAATCCCGGCGGTTTCGATCCTGGCTCACGGCTTCACTGGGCGGCGGATCTCAATCTGCCGCTCATGGCTGACCTCAAGCAGGTCGACGTGCTGCTGTGGCTGGGGGATGGCGCCTTTGATATGCGCAACCAGCGCACCTTGCGCGCACTGGTCAAGGTGTTGAAAGCCGCCGAGGTAGACTTCGCCGTGTTGGGTAATGAAGAGCGCGATAGCGGCGATGTGGCCCGGCGTCTGGGTGATGAGGCGACGTTCCAATCCCTGGCGAAGCGCAATATTGCCACTCTGTCCAAGTACCGTTTTCTGCAGATCGTGACCTGCGACCCTCACAGTTTTCATGTGCTGGGCAATGAGTACGGTGAGCTAGGGGGACATTATAAGGTACGTCACCACAGCACCTTCATTGCCAAGCTGTATGAGGCCGGTCGACTGGCGTTCGCGCCTTGGAAGGGGGGCAGCGTCACTTATCACGACCCCTGTTATCTGGGACGCTATAACGGCGAGTACGAGGCACCGCGCAACGTGCTCAAGGCGCTGGGCATTGAGGTCAAGGAGATGGAACGCTCCGGTTACCGCTCGCGCTGCTGCGGCGGCGGTGGCGGGGCACCGATTACCGATATTCCCGGCAAGCAGCGGATTCCCGACATGCGCATGAATGACGTCAAGGAAAGCGGCACCGAGCTCGTCGCGGTGGGCTGCCCGCAGTGCACCGCCATGTTGGAAGGGGTGGTGGATGCCAGCGCCGAGGTGCGTGATATTGCTGAGCTAGTGGCCGATGCCCTGGTAGAGCGTCCCGCGGGTGATGCGTCTGGCGGATCCCGTCGGCCTGCTGCAACGAAGACTGCTGAGGAGGTGATCGTATGAGTGAGATACTTCGCCGCGACCCGCGTCGCGAGTGGATCGCCCGGAACCGTCTGCATCCCGAGTACGCCAGCGTGATCGCCGCCCTTGGTGGAAACACGGGTGGCGGAGCGGTTAGCGAATGGATGGGCCCCAACAGCGTGGTGCGCAAGAACCCTCGTGCCATCGGCTTTATCGGCCCCAATGGCGTCAAACGGATTGACCGTAGTGGCCTCCAGCAAGGAGGGCAGTCCACCGCGACAACGACGGCGGCCCGCGATAGCCGCCGCACGGTGACCATAGATCAACCCGCCTTCCTGGTGGCTGTGGTGCCCGACCTGACCGGCGGGCGACTCTCTGGACATGACAAGGATCTGCTGGGCTTGGCCCGGCGCCTGGCGGATGCCGACGCCAAACAGCCTGGTGCCGTGGTGGCGATCCTGTTTGGTGAGCATAAGGAAGAGGCGCTGGGCGAGGCCGGCATTGACCGGGTCGTGCATCTGGACGATGAGTTTTACGCGGGGTTTGCGCCTGAGACGCGCCTGGCGGCTTTAAGCGCCGTCGAGCGGGAGATGACGCCGCGCTTCTGGCTGCTGCCGGACTCCCCGCTGGGGGGCGCCGATCTGGGGCGGCGTCTTTCCTTGCGCTTGGGCGAACGCGCTGCCACGGGGGTGTGGCATGTGGAAGCTGATAATGTGGCCGCTTTGGGTTGGCGCTGTACTGCCCGTGGCGCTGCCGGAAGTCTGGATATTCAACGCCCTCTGCCGCGGGTTGCGCTGGCGCTGGCCGAGTGCGCCGAGCCGGTGGACGAGACGCTTCATGCGGCCGAGCACCTGAGTCTGGCGGCAACAATCCCCACCACCCTATCGCGTATAGAAGACCTGGGGCAGGTGGCCGTGGATCCCGCTGGCGTAGCGCTGGCTGAGGCAGAGTTCATCCTCTCCGGCGGCAACGGCGTGAAAGAGTGGGATGCCTTCCACCACGCCGCCAAAGTGCTCGGCGCCACCGAAGGGGCGTCCCGTGTCGCGGTGGATGACGGCTTTATGGCCCGTGACCGTCAGGTGGGCGCGACCGGCACCTGGGTGACCGCACGAGTGTATATGGCGGTGGGTATTTCAGGCGCTATTCAGCACCTCCAGGGCATTCAGCGCTGCGACAAGGTAGTGGCGATCAATCTCGATCCGGGGTGCGACATCATCAAGCGCGCCGACCTGGCGGTGATTGGCGACAGCACGCAAATTCTGGCCGCATTAGTGACCATGGTGGAACAGCAGCGGGGAGGGCAGCGCGATGCAGCCTGATCTACACCAGAAGCAACAACAACAGGGAATCGACGTGGCGGTGCTGGTCTCCATCGGCCGTCACCCTACCACCGGCCGTGCGAGGCGCGCAGAGCAGGATGCCCGGGGCCTGGAGCTTGCCCTGGCCATGGAAGCCGAACTGCCGTGCACCCGGATTAACGTCCTTCACGCTGGCCCCCAAAGTGATGATGGAGAGGCGGCCCTGCGTGGCTACCTAGGAATGGGGCTGGAGTCTATGACCCTGCTGGAGCAGCCTGAGGGCAGCGATGCTATTCTGGCCCTGGTGGAACATTTAGCCGCAACCTCACCGCAACTGGTGATCACCGGAGCACGGGCAGAGCGCGGTGAAGGTTCGGGGCTTTTGCCCTATGCGTTGGCAGAACATCTCGGCTGGCCATTGGTTAATAGTTTGGCGTCGGTAGAGAAGGTGGAGAATGGCGTGGTGACGCTGCTTCAGGCGCTGCCACGGGGGCAGCGTCGCCGTCTCAAGGTGCGCCTGCCCGCCATCATCAGCGTGGATGAAGCGGCGCCGGCGGCGCGTCAGAGCGCCTTCGGTCCGGCGCGTCGGGCCACCTTTGCGGTCACACCGACTACCCCTGAAGCCGACAGCGAGCTGGCCCAGTGGCATCTGGCCCCTGCACGTAAGCGGCCTAAGCGTCTGAAAATCGTTAAAGCCGCTTCGGCCAGGGATCGCTTCAAGGCAGCAGCTTCCAAGGCCGAGGGCAAGGGCGGACAAGTGTTCACCGATATGACTCCCGAGCAGGGCGCCGAGGTGATCTATAAGCTGCTTAAGGAGGAGGATGTGTTGCGCTAGTCTCTATTCATTGCTTACGTTTAACTTCCTTTCCAGCCCGCCATCCACGCGGGCTTTCTTATCTTCGCGGCCTTGTCTTTGCGATGAGTCAGCCCGCTATTTGCTCGCAAAACCTGGATGTAACCGTAGGCGCTGCCGCTCAAGATGCAGGCCTCGCCAAGCGTGTAGCATCAGCACCGTGATCACGACGGCCCCGCCTGTGAGTGTTGAAACGGTAGGCGTTTCGCCCAGTAACCACCACACCCAGAGCGTACCCAGCGCGGTTTCGACTAGATAAAACAGTGCCACTTCGGTGGAGGGCAGATAACGGGTAGCGCTGTTGATCAGCACCGTGGCCAGCGGCATCTGGATAAGCCCCATCAGCGCCAGCACGCCATAGCGTGGAACGTCCAGCGAAAACGGCGAAGCCAGAGGTAGCGCAATGGCCGCCGAGAGCAAGCCCCCACCGGCAATCACCACGATGCGGTCAATGTCCGGGTAGCGGCGCAACACCGTCAGATTACCGCCTATCGCTGTCGCCGCGGCGAGCGCATAAATATTACCCACCAGCATGCCGTGGGCGCCCTCTCCCATAAAGACCAAGCTCATGCCCAGCATGCAGATGACAATCGCCACCAGCGTTCGCAAGGAGACACGCTCTTTAAGAAAGACCCGTGAAAACAACGCTGCAAACAGAGGAGCTGTACTGAGAATTACCACCACATTGGCCACGTTGGCGTTCATCACCGCCAGCACGAACAGCGCCGAAATCAGCCCCAGCAGAATGGCCGAGGCCAGTGAGGAGAAAGGGGTGACGCGCAGCGTGGCCAGCCGGTTGCCCGTTAGAGACAGCAGCCCCAGCACACAGAACATCAAGAAGCCGCGCCAGAACACGATGGTCCAGCCGTTGGTATCGGCAAGGCGAATCAGCAGGCCGTCGAAGCTGAGAAACACCACGCCCAGTACCACCATAAGCAGGCCACGCTGATAAGCACTCAACTGCATTACATTGACTCCCGGTTGGCGAAAAAGATAACCGCCCGCCCAAAGGCGAGCGGTTGAAAAATGCGCAGCGAGCCAATGGCCGTTGGCCCGCTAAGTTCCCCTTAACCTAGTGAGTGTCGGCCATGGCCGTGCGCGCGGCAGCGGCTTTCTGATGGCGAGGACGGACTACCCAGTAACCCACGCCCCCGGCAAGTAGCAGCATGCTACCGCAACCTATTGCCAGCAGGTAAGCACCGTAAACTGCGCCGGAGGGGAGCGCGAAACCCTTGGCGAAACCCGCCAAGGTGACCGCGTACTGTTGCCATAAGAACAGCCCAATAGCGATTCCAGAGAGCATGGTGCATAGCGCTATCCAGCGGGTACCGGACACCCAGCCGCTTAGCTCACGGGTATCAAATTCATGCAAAAACGCTCGATAGGCTTTCTCAGTCTGGCTTACGCGGGTCATGGTCGAGACCAGCACGATGGCTGCCAATGCCATCAGTGTACTCAACACTACAGGGTGCAGATACACCGGTAAGCTGATCCATTCGGCCTGCACCATCAACGATAGCGCAACATTGCTAACAAATCCGACCACTAGGCCCCCGCTGGCGCCAGCAGCGGTAATTCGCCGACTCCAGATACTCATCAAAGCAACCGGACCCCAGGAGGAGGCAAATAGCGTGGCGGCAAACCAAACCACTGACATAACTGCTGGCGGCTGAAAAAGCGCCAATATCAGTGCTATTAATCCCGCCGAAAGCACCGCGATACGGCTTTTACGCATGGCAGACTTCTCGTCCAGCGAGACGGGCAGGATATCGTTTGAAAGGCTAAAGCCGATAATCGACAGGAACGTCGAGCAGGACGACAGCCCAGCGGCGAAAACGCCGGTGAGAATGACTACCCCAAGCCAGGTAGGCAGTATGTTGAGCGCTACCCAGATCATGGAGCGTTCGGGTTCCAGCTGCGGGTCATACAGATTGATCGCTGCGCCGGTCATCATCATCAGGGCATAGAAGACGGCGAGTGCCACCGCTGTCAGCATGGCCGAGCGCATGACCACGTGCTCGTTGCGCGCCATCAGGTAGCGGCTGGATTGCCAAGGGCTCGCCGCCAATACCGCCGCCCAGACGAGGCCCAGCGTCAGGCCCCAGACAAGCGCTTCGCCGGGCGATGAGAAGCTGGCTTCCGGTCCCTCAATAACGCCATGCCACAGCGCAATGCCGGGCTTGTCTGTTTGGCTTAGCAGGCCTTCAACAACCCCGCTCCAGCCGCCCAGGTCCTGGATCACATATAGAGACCCACCCACCGCGGCCAGCGAGAAGATCACAAACATAATGGTATCGGTCAGCATTACGCCGGGTGAGCCAGAATAGAGAATGAAGCCGGTGTAGGTCATCCATACCAGTACCAGACCGAGCCAATAGGGCATACCGGTCAGTTCGGAGAACATAATACCTGCCCCCTGCATGACCCCCAGCAGGTAAGCGCCCAAGCCGATAATGGTGGTGAGCCCGGCAATGACTTGAACGTGGCGTGAGGCAAAGCGCTTGCCAAAAAACTCCGGCACGGTTCTGGCGCCGCTGCGCCGCAGGTAACGGCCAAACACCAGCGCGCCCAGCAGGCAACCCGAGGTGCTGACCGCTGCAAAGATCAGCATGACAAACGGATAGCCCTGATAGGCAAAGCCCGTCTCGCCGAGAAAGGCGCTGGTGCTTAAATAGCTGGCCACCAGGGTGCCAAGGATGAAAAAGGTAGGCGCATTACGACCAGCGACCAGATAGTCATCCAGGCCTTTCACGCGCCGCCCGGCCAGATGGCCGATGACAAAATAGCCGACTAGGCTTAACAGTATTGCGATGGTATAAATCATGAGCATAACCATGGAGTTGATAACGGGATTGTTAATATTGTTCAGTCATCGTGCAGCGCTTTGCCAGTGCGCTCATTGCTGCCAGCGGCACCCAGTGAGGGAATTACGACAAGACAGGGGCTAAGCAGAGCCAGGAGCCAAACAAAAAGGGCGCCATTGAAATGGCGCCCCGCGAGTAGCGGAAAGATGTTTATCCCGCGACTTTTGGCATTACGTTGAGCTCGCGCCACTCTTTGTGAAGCCCCTTGTAAAGGCTGAAGCACATCAACAAAAGCACCAGCGTAAAGGGCAGCCCCGTGGCGACCGCGCCCGCTTGCAGTGCGCTGAGTGCCGTGCTTCCACCGCCGTATAGCAGCACGCCTGCAATAATACCTTCCAGCGCCGCCCAGAACACCCGCTGGCCCTTGGGCGCATCGGTTTTGCCGCCGGCGGTGATGCTGTCGATCACCAGGGAGCCTGAGTCTGACGAGGTAATGAAGAATACCAGTACCAAAATAATCGCCAGTGTCGAGGTAATACCGGTCAGGGGGAGTTGTTCCAGCATGTGGAACATAGCGAGTGAGACGTCGCCAATGCCGTTGGCCAGTTCACCAATGCCGTTTGAAGCCTGATAAAGTGCCGTTCCACCAAAGGCACTCATCCATACCAGCGTGACCAGCGTGGGTACCAACAGCACCGCGATCAGGAACTCACGCACCGTGCGGCCCCGGGATACGCGAGCGATAAACATGCCCACAAACGGGGACCAGGAGATCCACCACGCCCAGTAGAAGATGGTCCAGCCGTGGTACCAGACATCGTCGTCGCGGCCAATCCAGTTCGACAACGGCAGAAGATGGCTCACGTAGTCCATCGCGGTGGTGCCAATGCCGGTCAGAATCATCAAGGTCGGTCCGGCGATGAACACAAACAGCAGCAGCGCCGCGGCGATGACCATGTTGATGTTCGAGAACAGCTTGACGCCACCGTCGAGGCCCCGCCATACCGAGAACAGCGCAATCACCGTTACCACCACAATGATCGCTAGCTGCGTTCCGATGGTGTCGGGAATGCCGAACACGTAGGCAAGCCCGCTGGCCGCTTGGGTAGCACCAAAACCAAGCGAGGTGGCCAGGCCAAAAATGGTCGCCAATACGGCAAGAATATCGATGATATGCCCTGCCCAGCCGCGGGTTCGCTCGCCCAGAATCGGATAGAACGCTGAGCGAAGCGTGAGTGGCAGACCCTTGTTATAGGCGAAGAAGGCCAGCGACAGCGCGACTACGCCGTAGATCGCCCAAGGATGCAGCCCCCAATGAAACATGGTGGCCCCCATGGCCGCACTGGCCCCCGCCGGGGTGCCCGCTGGCGTATTTAAAGGCGTGCCGTACCAGTCGGTGTAGTAGGCCACCGGCTCAGCAACGCTCCAGAACATCAGACCGATGCCCATGCCCGCCGCAAACAGCATGGCGAACCAGGAAGTGCGTGAGTATTCCGGCTTCGCGTCGCTGCCGCCCAGACGAATCCGCCCGAGTGGCAAGCAGATCAGTACAAGACAAAACACCACAAAAATATTGCCTGCAATCATAAACAGCCAATCGAAGTGTTCAATCGACCAATTCTTGGCAAGCCCCAGGTGAGTATTAGCAGCATCTGGATAAACCAGTGCGTAGATAATAAACAGTAGGATGGCTAGAGCGGAAAGCGGAAAGACGGGGTTATGAAAGTCCAACCCCAAAATCTGAGTATTGTCCTGTCCGGGCGACAGAACCGGGTCGTCGTTGTTATTCATCAGGTTTCCTTGGTGGCTCTTGTTAGGTATCGGAGTTGCGTTACCTTGCCGACGCTAGGAATTGTTGGGCCTGTTTCAAAAGAGGAGTGTCGTGAAAGCGACCTCTATCTATTCGTTCTGGCTAGAATGTCTTGAATAGATATGTGAGTGCCTTTTTGGGGTAAGTTCCAAGACGCGGAGGGGATAGGGTGGAAAAGCGCAATCAACCATAACGAACAGAACAATAAACTACAGGAGCCAGCCATGAATGCAGCCAACCGCGGAGTGGTCTACAAAGGGCCGGGTGAGGTCGCCGTTGAGTCCATCGCTTATCCTGAACTCGCCCTCGGCAATCGCAAATGCGAGCACGGCGTGATTCTCAAAGTAGTCACCACTAATATCTGTGGCAGCGACCAGCATATGGTACGTGGCCGCACCACCGCGCCATCGGGTCTGGTGCTGGGGCACGAAATTACCGGTCTGATCGTCGAATGCGGTCGCGACGTCGAGTTCCTCAAGCCGGGCGATCTGGTCTCGGTACCGTTCAATATTGCCTGTGGTCGCTGCCGTAACTGTAAAGAAGGCCGCACTGGTATCTGCCTCAACGTCAATCCCTCCCGGCCTGGAGCCGCTTATGGCTATGTGGATATGGGCGGCTGGGTCGGTGGCCAAACTGAATACGTCATGGTTCCCTATGCCGATTTTAACCTTCTGAAGTTCCCCGATACCGAGCAGGCCATGGAGAAGATCCAGGATCTCACCTTGCTCTCCGATATCTTCCCCACCGGCTTCCACGGCTGCGTTACCGCCGGTGTTGGTCCGGGAAGCACCGTTTATATCGCTGGTGCTGGGCCCGTGGGTCTGGCGGCAGCGGTTTCCGCTCAACTGCTGGGTGCGGCCTGCGTGATTGTCGGCGATATGGTCGAAGAGCGTCTGGCCCAGGCGCGCAGCTTTGGTTGCGAGACCATCGACCTGACCCAGGACGGCGACATGGCCGACAAGATCGAGGTGATCCTGGGTGAACGTGAGGTCGATGCGTTTGTCGATTGCGTCGGCTTCGAGGCCCACGCCTGTGGCTGCAATCATGGCAAGGAAGCACCAGCTACCGTGCTGAACTCGGCGATGTCGCTGACTCGCGCGGGCGGGCAGATCGGTATCCCCGGCCTCTACGTGACCGAAGACCCGGGTGCCGCTGACGACGCCGCCAAGCAGGGGGCGCTGAGCATGCGCTTTGGCCTTGGTTGGGCCAAGTCCCATAGCTTTCATACTGGACAGTGCCCGGTGATGAAGTACCATCGCCCATTGATGCAGGCAATCCTGTTCGGCAAGGTCAATATCGCCGATGCGGTCAATGTCCAGATGATCACCCTGGATCAGGCGCCCCAGGGCTACGCCGACTTCGATGGCGGTGCGGCCAAGAAATTCGTCATTGATCCCCATGGCAGTGTGGCTTAAGAGCTTATTAATTCAGCAACTTATTAACTCAGCAACTTAGTAACAGCTGTAACGCCTACCTGAGGGCAGGTTAGTGCGAGATAATTTGAGACAGCGCGACCCTAGACGGCGCCCCGCGGGGTGCCGTCTTTGTTCATTCGGCATAAAGCTGATCAAGATAATAATGAGTAACCCATGACCGTCCAGACCGTGATCCCCAAGCGCCGCTTTCGCGGCAAGCCCCGCGGCCGTGAACTCGACCCCCTTCTTCTTGAGGAGTTGCGTGAGCTGCTGGGTGACGAACGCCAGGACGCCACGTTGCGCCGCCGCGACCTACTGATTGAACACCTGCATGTTATTCAGGATACGCGTGGCCATCTGCTGCTGGCGGACCTACGTGCCCTGGCGGCCTACATGAACCTGCCCATGGCCGCGGTCTACGAGACCGCCACCTTTTATGCGCACTTCGATGTTATTCACGACGACCAACTGCCGCCGCCTGCGGTCACCATTCGCGTGTGTGATTCTCTAACCTGCCAACTGGCCGGAGCCGAAGCGCTTAAGGCACAGCTGGAGGCGAGCGTGGATATCGAACAGGTGCGGGTGCTGCGTGCTCCCTGCATGGGACGATGCGACACGGCGCCGGTGGTGGAGGTTGGACACAATCATGTGCCGTTTGCTACTCAGGCGCGTATCGCGTCGTTGATCGAGGCGGCGCATTTTCACCCTGACCCCGTCGCCTGGCAGCGACTTGACGACTATCGCAGCGAAGGTGGTTTGGCATTGCTTCAGGCCTGCCGCCAAGGTGACGTCACGGTAGAGACATTGATGGAGGCAATGCAGCAGGCCAACTTACGCGGCTTGGGCGGCGCGGGTTTTCCTACCTTCAAAAAATGGACTTTCGTGCGCCAGGAGGCCGGCCCCCGTTACTGCGCTATCAATGCCGACGAGGGCGAGCCCGGAACCTTCAAGGACCGCTATTACCTTGAACGCTCGCCGCATCAGTTTCTTGAAGGTGCGCTGGTCAGCGCCTGGGCGATAGACGCCGCGGCGCTGTATATCTATCTGCGCGATGAGTACCCGGCGTTGCATGTCGTGATGCGCGAAGCCATTGGCGAGCTTGAGGCCGCTGGCTTGGTAGCGCCTGGCTATATTGTGCTGCGCCGCGGCGCTGGCGCCTATATCTGCGGCGAAGAATCGGCGATGATCGAGTCGCTGGAAGGCAAGCCGGGCAAGCCTCGACATCGCCCGCCGTTTGTGGCCCAGAAGGGGCTCTTTAACCAGCCGACGTTGGTCAATAACGTCGAGACTGTCTACTGGATTCCGATGATCTGGCAGCGTGGCGCGGAGGCCTTCTCAAGCCAGGGTCGCAACGGCCGCGTGGGTCTGCGCAGCTTCTCGCTTTCGGGTCGCGTCAAACAGCCCGGGGTCTATTTGGCCCCTGCGGGCATCACCCTCAACGAGTTGATTGACGAATATGGCGGCGGCATGGCTGAAGGTCACCGCTTAGCGGCCTACCTGCCCGGCGGCGCCTCTGGCGGTATTCTGCCCGCAGCCAAGGCCGATATCCCCCTCGACTTCGATACCCTTCAGGAGCACGGCAGTTTTATCGGCTCGGCCGCGGTGATCGTGCTCTCCGACCAGGACGATCTGCGCGGGGTCGCTACCAATCTGCTGGCCTTCTTTGCCGATGAGTCCTGTGGTCAATGCACACCCTGCCGGGTGGGCACCGAAAAAATGCTCACGCTGCTCGAGCGGAATGAGTGGGACGCCGCGCTGATGACACAGCTCTCACAGGTGATGATCGATGCCTCCATTTGCGGGCTTGGACAGGCGGCCCCTAACCCGGTGCTGGGGCTGCTCAAGGACTTCCGCGGCGAACTTGCCGCTCAGAACGTCATCGTCAGGGGGTAGTGGGATATGAATTTGGACATGAGTATGAGCGAGCAGAGCTTAAGCAAATGCTTCACGCTGACGCTGGATGGCGTCGAGGTCAGCGCTTACCCCGGTGAAAGCCTCTGGCAGGTGGCCAAACGCGCCGGCGAGACCATACCCCACCTGTGTTTCAAGGATACCAGCGGCTACCGTGCCGACGGTAACTGTCGCGCCTGTATGGTGGAAATCGAAGGTGAACGGGTGCTGGCCGCCAGCTGCCTACGCCAAGCGGCGCCCGGTATGGTGGTCAATAGCGCGAGCTCCGAACGCGCGCATACGGCCCGCAAGATGGTCATGGAAATGCTGTTGGTCGACCAGCCTGAGCGGGAAGATAGCCCCGACCGTGCGAGCCATTTCTGGGCCATGGCCGATCAGTTGGCCATTGATGCCACGGCGGTGCGCCGTAAGCTGCCGAGGCGCGAAGAGCGCGAGACGGCTACCGTGCACCATGTAGCCTCCCGGGCAGGTAGTCTAGAGCAGGACAGCAGTCACTCTGCCATGCGTGTCAATCTTGACGCTTGCATCGAGTGCAACCTGTGCGTGCGCGCCTGTCGCGAAGTACAGGTCAACGACGTGATTGGCCTGGCGCACCGTGGGGCGGCGTCCAAGATCGTGTTTGACTTCGACGACCCCATGGGCGATAGCACCTGCGTGGCCTGTGGCGAGTGCGTTCAGGCCTGCCCCACCGGCGCCCTGATGCCCGCTACCCTGGTCAACGCAGAAGGCCGCGGCGATTCTACCGTGGCCGACCGCCAGGTCGATTCGGTATGCCCCTACTGCGGGGTAGGTTGCCAGCTTACCTACCATATCAAGGACGATGAAATCCTTTATGTGGAGGGCCGCGACGGTCCCTCTAACGAGAGCCGACTGTGTGTCAAAGGGCGCTTCGGCTACGACTATCCGCGCCATCCATCCCGGCTTGTTACCCCGCTGATCCGACGGGAGGGCATCGCTAAAGGGCTTGACCCGGACTTCGACCCCGCCAAGCCCCTGAGCCATTTCCGCGAGGCGAGCTGGGATGAAGCACTGGAGGTGGCCGCTCGCGGGCTTGTCGGCCTTAAAGAAGCCCATGGACCTGATTCCCTGGCAGGGTTCGGCAGCGCCAAGTGCTCCAATGAAGAAGCGTGGCTGTTCCAGAAGCTGGTGCGTACCGGCTTTGGCTCCAACCATGTGGATCACTGCACCCGCTTATGCCATGCAAGCTCGGTGGCGGCGCTGATGGAATGTATTGGTTCAGGCTCGGTCACTGCCTCCTTTATGCAGGCAAGCCAAGCCGACGTGGTCATTCTTACCGGCTGTAATCCGGCGGTGAATCACCCGGTGGCGGCCACCTTCTTCAAGCAGGCCGCCAAGCGCGGCACCAAGATCGTAATTCTCGACCCCCGTGGTCAGGCGCTGGATGCGTATGCCCATTTGAGCGTGCGCTTTTCACCGGGTGCCGACGTGGCCCTGTTTAATGCCATTCTCAATGTGATTATCAGCGAAGAGCTTTATGACACGGCCTATATCGCCGAGCATACCGAGGGCTTTGAGGCGCTGAAGATGCATACGGTCGACATGACCCCCGAAGCGATGAGCGGCTTGTGTGGTGTTGAGCCAGACACCATCCGTGACGTGGCAAGGCTTTATGCCAACGCCGAACGGGCGATGATTTTCTGGGGCATGGGCATTTCCCAGCACACCCACGGCACCGATAACGCCCGCTGCCTGATCTCACTGGCCTTGGCCTGCGGACAGACCGGGCGCCCTGGCACCGGCCTGCATCCTTTACGGGGACAGAACAACGTGCAGGGGGCATCTGATGCGGGCCTGATCCCCATGGTGATGCCGGACTACCAGCCGGTCAGCGATAGCCAAGTACGTGCGGCGTTTGAAGAGCTGTGGAATACCAAACTGGATCCCACTCCAGGCCTCACCGTGGTGGAAATCATGGACGCCATCACCGCAGGCACCATTCGCGGCATGTATATTCAAGGCGAAAACCCGGCGATGTCCGACCCGGATCTGGCCCATGCCCGCGCCGCCCTGGCTAAGCTGGAGCATCTGGTGGTACAGGATCTGTTTGTCACCGAGACCGCCCAGTTCGCCGATGTCATCCTGCCTGCCTCCGCCTGGCCCGAGAAGAACGGCACCGTCACCAACACCAATCGCCAAGTGCAGATGGGGCGTGCGGCGGTACCACTACCCGGCCAGGCCAAGCCGGACTGGTGGATTATCCAGGAGATGGCCAAACGTTTTGGACTGGACTGGGATTATCAGCATCCACGGGACGTCTTCGCCGAGATGAAACGCGGCATGGCCTCCCTCGATCATATTTCCTGGGAGCGTTTGGAGCGCGAGCAGTCGGTGACCTACCCTTGCCCAGCGGAGGACGCGCCGGGGCAAGACGTGGTCTTCAGCGATGCTTTCCCCACCATCAGCGGCCGGGCGAAATTCGCGCCCACGCGGCCACTGCCGCCTGATGAGCCGGTCGATAACGACTATCCGACGGTGCTGACCACCGGGCGCCAGTTAGAGCACTGGCATACCGGGTCCATGACCCGCCGCGCCAAAGTGCTTGATGACCTGGAGCCGGAAGCGGTAGCGAGCCTGGCGCCCGCTGAGTTTATTCGACTTGGAATGGCGCCGGGTGATGATCTGATGATCGCCACCCGGCGAGGGTCTATCACTCTCAAAGCGAGGACGGACCCGGGCATGCCAGAGGGTATGGTCTTCGTGCCTTTCTGTTACGAGGAAGCGGCGGCCAACCTGTTGACCAATCCGGCGCTGGATCCTTATGGCAAGATCCCGGAGTTCAAGTATGCCGCCTGTCACTTGAGCCGCTCGGAAACCGCGATGTTGGAGGAGACCGACGCTTAAGGTAAGTGGGGGACCCACAGGATATTGCCAAGGAAGGCAGTCAATAGGCGCGAGCCTTAAGGACATAAAGCTTTAGGTGTATAAACACTGTGGCCCGCATAAGCGGGCCACAGTGCATTCAGGGAAACCTCAGCCTTGCGCTATCTTTAGTGAAGGGGTGTCTTGGCCTAAGTTCTCTAGCATGCGGGTGGCATACCAGTCGACAAAATCGATAACGCCGAACTCGTAGGTTTCCGAATAAGGGCCGGGTTGATACGCGATGGAGTTGATGCCGCGCTGGTTCTCTTCGGCAAGTTGGCGGTCCTGGTCGTTGGTTGCATCCCATACGCGGCGAAGCTTTTCGGGATCGTAATCAACGCCTTCAACTGCATCCTTGTGAACCAGCCATTTGGTGGTCACCATGGTTTTCTGCGGGCCAAGTGGCAGCACGCGGAACACTACGGCGTGATCACCCATAAAGTGATTCCAGGAGTTGGGCAGGTGCAGGATGCGCAGGGAGCCCATATCAGGGCTCGACAAGCGCCCCATCAGCTTTTTGCAGCCGGGCTGGCCATCCATCGTCATCGACACAATGCCATCCAGCAGCGGCGTGCGGGTCAGGCGATTTTGCTGGCCAAACCGCTTCAACTGGTAAGGCACCTGATCCTGATCCCAATCTGCCTGTTTGCGCGCTACCAGTGTCTTGTAAGCGGGCGTGGCGCGGGGGTCTTCGGTGTCATCAAACTCTTGTAATGAATTAAGCAGCTCAGGGTGGGCGCCATTGCAGTGATAGCACTCACGGTTGTTTTCGATGACTAGCTTCCAGTTGGCTTGCTCGACGATACTGGACTCTACGGCGACCTTGACGTTATCCATCTGGTACGGTTCAAGATAGTGATCCAGCGTTTCCAGAAAATCATCAATCGCGGGTGGCTCTTCGCTCAGGTTGATAAAGATGAAGCCGCCAGCGGTGCACACACTGACCGGTTTGAGCCCAAACTGGTCGAGGTTGAAGTCAGTGCCCATATCGCTACCGGCAAACAGCAAGCGGCCATCAAGCTCGTAGGTCCATTGATGATACGGACATACTAGCTTTGCCACCTTACCTTTATCTTTTACACAGAGGCGCGACCCGCGGTGGCGGCACACATTGTGAAACGCATGGATAGTCCCTTCACTGCCACGCACAATCACGACGGGATTATCACCAATATCCAGCGTCATGAAGTTGCCCTTGGTAGGGATCTCGCATGTCATGCCAGCGAACAGCCATTCCTTCTCAAAGACCTCCTGCATATCAAGCGCGAACAGGCGGGCATCGTTATAAAATGGCTGCGGAAGCGAAAAGGTACGTCCTCTTTCCTGCAGCATCTGGGCCGTTGATGCACGAGCCGCAGCGAGTGGATCGTCCATGATGTAAGAAACACTTTTTTCCATACCAGTATCCTCGTAAACCACCGCTTCCCCTTAAGGACTGCGAGTCGGCCAATAATCAAGATTGCGTGTCTTGTTGTTCTGTTGCGTAACCTGGCGTTTTGTACAAATGGGACCTGACGTTAGTGACACGATTGTGTTGTAGGCTAACCCCTGCCAGTTATCTACCCGCGACATCAGGTGGCGTAGAGGCGACTAAAACAGAAAATTCTAAACGTTCACGAGTGGCACGAGGTAAGTGTGAGTCGTTATCAGGTAAGTCGGCTAGCAGGCGCATCCCCAAAATGCAGCTCAAGGTACTGGACGTATAGCGAATACGGTTCGGTGATGCATGGTGACGAAGGCTGTTCAGGCAGAGGCGATAATGACAACTAATTTCTTCAATCCGGTCACGACCCAAACCTGGACCAACGGCCGCCACCAGGTGCGTTGCGTTAAGGTGATCCAAGAAACCCAGGATGTACGCACGTTTTGCTTTATGGCCGAGCAGCCTGTGCTGTTTTTCTTCAAGCCCGGTCAGTTCGTGACCCTCGAGCTTGAGATCGATAATCAGCCCATCATGCGCTCCTATACGATCTCTAGCTCTCCCTCCATTCCGTACAGCTTTTCAATCACCGTTAAGCAGGTGCCGGGCGGTAAAGTATCTAACTGGCTACATGCCAATTTAAAGGTGGGTGATGAGCTGGTGGTGCACGGGCCGGTAGGCAATTTTAACTCTATCGATTTCCCTGCCGACAAAGTGCTGTTTCTTTCTGGCGGTGTGGGCATTACGCCCTTGATGTCCATGACGCGCTGGCTTTTCGATACCAACGCCGCTGTTGACGTTGAATTCATACACAGTGCCCGCGCCCCACGCGATGTCATTTATCACCGCGAACTGGTGCATATGTTTTCGCGCATCCCTGAGTTCAAGCTGCATATCATTTGTGAGAACAAAGAGGATATCGGTGAGGCCTGGGCCGGCTACCGCGGTTACCTCACTCAGCCGCTGTTTGAGCTAATAGTGCCGGACTTTATGGAGCGGGAAATATTTTGTTGCGGTCCTACCCCCTACATGAATGCCATCAAAAATATTTTGAAAAGCAAGAATTTTGACATGAGTCATTACCACGAAGAGTCGTTTGGCGCCACGCCGGTCGACGTTCGTGAGGACGTGCTTGAACTGGCCGAACAGGCAGAGGTCGACGCCGAAAATGTCGATAGTAGTGATTTGCACAGCATCGAATTCGCCTCTTCTGGAAAAAGCGTCAAGATCCAGCCTAATGAGACGGTCCATGCGGCAGCGGCGAAGCTGGGTCTGCATATTCCCAAGGCGTGCGGCATGGGGATTTGCGGTACGTGTCGCGTAGAGCTCAAATCAGGTGAAGTAGAAATGGAGCATAACGGCGGCATTACGGATGAAGATGTCGAAGAAGGTTATATCCTGTCCTGCTGTAGTCGTCCTAAAGGCGATCTGGTAGTCGATTTTTAGCACCAGCGATAATGTATGTTCCCTTCAATTAATCGCCCTATACGGCACTCGCTGTATAGGGCGTTGTGTATTTAATCACTAATTAATAATTGACCTTAACGAAGCATTTTTTCTCGGCTGACTTGTCGCCATGGCGCGTTGGATCGCCCCGTCGTGACGAGATTTTTGGTCTTTTCCTTTTGCTTTTTCGGCGACTCATCCCAAGCCGTAACCTAATTGTTACCGATGTCGCAAATACATCGCGTGGTGACGTCGGCAAGCATCTTGGGCCCGGACTCCAACGATAGTATCGCGGTAACAACGCGTTGATAGGGACTTTGGTTGAAAGCGACCCGGGTTTATCAGCATTAAAGAGTATGTCCAGCACTTAATAAAAAAGTGACTAATGAGGAGGCGGTAATGCTTCAAAATAATTTTTCCCCTAATGCTCGCTTGGCCCATTACGACAGCTTGCTTGCCGAGGCAATCGCTGAAGAAACGGAACGCCAGGAAGCGCATATTGAGTTGATCGCCTCCGAAAATTATACCAGCAAGCTTGTTATGGAAGCGCAAGGTACACAGCTAACCAATAAGTATGCAGAAGGCTATCCAGGTCGCCGTTACTACGGTGGCTGTGAGTTCGTTGACAAGGTTGAAGCCTTGGCCATTGAGCGGGCTTGCCACCTTTTTAGTGCCAATTATGCCAATGTGCAGCCGCACTCCGGGGCCCAGGCCAATGCTGCTGTGTTCATGGCGCTGGTATCGCCGGGCGATACGGTATTGGGTATGAGCCTGGCCCACGGCGGCCACTTAACCCATGGTGCTGCACCCAACTTTTCGGGTAAGCATTACAACGCCGTGCAGTATGGCCTCAAGCCGGAAACCGGTGAGATTGATTACGAAGAAGTCGAGCGCTTAGCTCGCGAGCACCAGCCGAAGATGATCATCGCGGGGTTCTCGGCTTACTCTCGCGTGGTGGACTGGCGGCGTTTTCGCGCCATCGCCGATGAGGTAGGCGCTTGGCTGATGGTCGATATGGCCCACGTCGCTGGCTTAGTGGCCGCTGGCCTCTATCCGAGCCCGCTCCCTTACGCTCATGTGGTCACCACCACCACCCATAAAACGTTGCGTGGCCCACGGGGTGGCTTGATTCTCTCCGCCCATGGCGACGAAGCGCTGTATAAAAAGCTTAATGGCGCGGTTTTCCCAGGCCAGCAGGGCGGCCCGCTGATGCATGTGATTGCCGCTAAGGCGGTGGCGTTTAAGGAAGCCATGAACCAGGAGTTTGTGCGCTACCAGCAGCAGGTGATCGATAACGCCCAGGCCATGGCCAAGGTGTTCATGGAGCGTGGCTACGACGTGGTGTCCGGCGGCACCGACGACCACCTCTTTTTGGTTTCGCTTATCCGCCAAGGCATTACCGGTAAAGATGCGGATGCTGCACTTGGTCGCGCACATATCACGGTGAATAAAAACACGGTGCCCAACGACCCCCAAAGCCCCTTTGTGACGTCTGGCCTGCGTATTGGAACCCCCGCGGTCACCACGCGAGGCTTCGATGCCGAAGAGTGTAGCGAGCTGGCTGGATGGATCTGCGACATCTTAGATGAATTGGCTGCAGGCAAAGAAACGGCGTCCATTGAAGCCGAGGTGCAGGCCAAAGTGACCGACGTGTGTGCCCAGCATCCTGTTTACGCTGAGTCCGCCGCTGAAGCCGTCGAATCCATTGCTTGAGAGGAGGCCCCTATGCAACGCTATTCCGGCTTCGGCCTGGTCAAGCACGCGCTGAGCCACCACGAGAATTGGGAGCGCCAGTGGCGCAACCCCACACCCAAGAAGCAGTACGATGTGATCATCGTCGGTGGTGGCGGGCACGGCTTGGCGACAGCCTATTACTTGGCTAAAGAGTTCGGCGTCAAGAACGTGGCGGTGATTGAGAAAGGCTGGCTGGGCGGAGGCAACACCGCCCGTAATACAACCATCGTACGTTCCAACTATTTATGGGACGAATCGGCTGCCCTTTATGAACACGCCATGAAACTGTGGGAGGGGCTTTCCCAGGATCTTAACTACAACGTGATGTTCTCCCAGCGCGGGGTGCTCAACCTGGGTCATACCCTGCAGGACATGCGCGATATCCAGCGTCGGGTGAGTGCCAACCGTCTGAACGGTATTGACGGCGAAGTGCTGGATGCCAAGGGTGTGCAGGAACTGGTGCCGATCATGGATTGCTCTGCGAGCGCGCGCTACCCGGTGATGGGTGCCTCCTGGCAGCCGCGGGCAGGGGTGGCACGCCACGACGCGGTAGCCTGGGGCTATGCGCGTGGTGCCGATGCTCACGGCGTGGATATCCTGCAGCAGACCGAAGTCACCGGCTTCAAGATTCGTGACGGACAGATTTACGGTGTACACACCAACCGTGGCGACATTGAAGCTAAAACGGTGGGTTGTGTGACTGCCGGTAACTCCTCCGTGCTGGCCAAAATGGGCGGCTTTAACTTGCCGTTGGAGTCCCATCCGCTGCAAGCCTTAGTCTCTGAGCCGATCAAACCTATTCTCGATACGGTGGTGATGTCGAACCAGGTGCATGGCTACATCAGCCAGTCCGACAAGGGCGACCTGGTGATCGGCGCGGGCATCGACGGCTATAACGGCTATGGCCAGCGCGGCAGTTATCCCACCGTGGAGCACACGCTCCAGGCGATCGTTGAAATGTTCCCAATCTTCTCTCGGGTACGCATGAACCGTCAGTGGGGCGGCATCGTCGATACCTGCCCTGATGCCTGTCCGATTATCTCCAAAACGCCGGTGAAGGGGCTGTACTTCAACTGCGGTTGGGGTACCGGCGGCTTCAAAGCCACACCAGGGTCGGGGCATGTATTCGCTGCCAGCTTGGCCAAGGGGGAAATGCACCCCATCGCCGAGCCGTTCTCCATGTTCCGCTTCCATAGCGGAGCGCTGATCGACGAACACGGCGCTGCCGGCGTGGCCCACTAGGGTACATACGAGAGGAGTATCCGCATGTTCTATATCTACTGCCCCTACTGCGGCGAACACCGTGAAGAAGAGGAATTTCACCCCAAAGGCCAGGCGCATATCGAGCGACCCAAGGAGCCCGAGGCGTGTAGTGACGAAGAATGGGGTGACTACCTGTTTTTCCGTGACAACCCGCGTGGCGTGCATCATGAAATGTGGGTGCACGCGGTGGGTTGCCGCAAGTTTTTCAACGTGACGCGTCACACCGTGAGCTACGAGATTCTCGAGACCTACAAAATGGGTGAGCAGCCCCGTATTACCGCCGAGAGCCTGGCGAGCCAGCAAACGCAGGGCAATGTGCAGGTGGCCTGTGGTGGTCAACAGACCGTGGGCGCCACCAATGCCGCAGTGCCATCGGCCAAGGGAGAGCAGGTATGAGCCAGTCCAAGCAACAAGTGTACCGTCTTAACACGGGCGGCCGTATCGACCGCTCCCGGACACTGAGCTTTACCTTTAACGGTCAGCGTTACCAAGGGCACCCCGGGGATACCCTGGCCTCGGCGCTGCTGGCCAATGGCGTGGATATCGTTAACCGCAGCTTTAAATACTCGCGCCCCCGCGGCATTGTTGCCGCCGGCGCCGAGGAGCCCAATGCCATTGTGCAGCTGGGCAGCAGCGAAGCTGGCCAAGTGCCGAATGTGCGCGCCACTCAACAGGCGCTGTATGACGGCCTGAGCGCGAGCAGCACCAACGGTTGGCCGAACGTTCAGCGCGACCTGATGGGCCTGTTCGGCAAGCTGGGCGGGCAGTTTATGCCACCGGGGTTCTACTACAAGACCTTCATGGCGCCGGCCTCGATGTGGCTGACCTACGAGAAATATATTCGCAAGGCGGCGGGGCTAGGACGCAGCCCCATGGAAGCCGATCCGGATAGCTATGATCACTTCAATCAACACTGCGATGTACTGGTCGTCGGCGCAGGCGCCGCGGGTCTGGCGGCGGCGCTGGCCGCCGCACGCAGCGGTGCACGAGTGATCGTTGCCGATGAGCAGGAAGAGATGGGCGGCTCGCTGCTGGCCAGCCGCGAAACCCTGGAAGGCAAGCCGGCGGATCAGTGGGTTGCACGAGTACTGGACGAGTTGGCGAGCTGCGAGAACGTCACGCTGCTGCCGCGTACTACAGCCAACGGCTATCACGATCATAATTTCGTTACCCTACATGAGCGGCGCACCGAACACCTGAGCGATACGGCGCCGGTGGAAAATGGTCACCGTCAGGTACGTGCGCGCCTGCACCGGGTACGCGCCGGCCAGGTGATCCTATCCACGGGCGCTCACGAGCGGCCATTGGTCTACGCGGGCAATGACGTGCCGGGCAACCTGCTGGCTGGCGCTGTGTCGACCTACATTCGTCGCTATGGCGTGGCACCGGGCCGCAAGCTGGTGCTCTCCACCAGCAACGACTACGGCTACCGCGCTGCCCTGGACTGGAAAGAGTCTGGCTGTGAGGTCGTCGCTATCGTGGACGCCCGCGAGGCGCCGGCGGGGGATTGGGTCGATGCCGCGCGCGCCCAGGGCATCAATATTATTACGGGCAGCGCCGTTATCGAGGCGAAGGGCAGCAATAGGGTTGCTGCAGCGCGGGTCGCCAAGATTGATATTGGCGCTTTCAAAGTCAGCGGCCCGGTTCAGGAATTGGCCTGCGACACCATCGCCAGCTCCGGCGGCTACAGCCCGGTGATTCACCTGGCGTCGCATACCGGCGCGCGGCCTACCTGGCGCGACGATATTCTCGGCTTCGTGCCGGGGTTGGTGAAGGGCGTTCAGGCATGTGGCGGTGCCAACGGCTGCTATGCGCTGGGAGACGTACTGGCGGAAGGTGTCGAAGCGGGCATCAAGGCAGCGGCCGCCATGGAGCATGTCGTTCAGACGGTCACTCTGCCGAGCGCCGAACGTCTGCAGCAAGGGCCTGCGGTGGCGCTCTTCCAGGTGCCCCATGAGAAGCCCACGCTGCGCGGCCCCAAACAGTTCGTCGATCTACAGAACGACGTCACCGCTGCGGGCATCGAGCTTGCGACCCGGGAAGGCTTCGAGTCCATCGAGCACATCAAGCGCTATACCGCGATGGGCTTCGGTACGGATCAGGGCAAGCTGGGCAATATCAACGGCATGGCGATTGCCGCCCGTTGCTTGAATCGCTCCATTCCCGAGGTGGGCACCACGGTGTTCCGTCCTAACTACACCCCGGTCACCTTTGGTGCCATTGTTGGTCGCCACTGCCGTGATCTGTTCGACCCCGAACGCTACACCGCGCTGCACCAGTGGCACGTGGAGCGCGGCGCCGAGTTCGAGGACGTCGGTCAGTGGAAACGCCCCTGGTACTATCCACAAAAACGCGCAGGGGCCGCCAATGGCGAACGCGAGAGTATGGCGGAGGCGGTTGCCCGCGAGTGTCTGGCGGTGCGCGAGAAAGTCGGTATCCTCGATGCCTCGACGCTTGGCAAGATCGATATTCAAGGGCCAGATGCGCGTGAGTTCCTGGCGCGGATTTACACCAACAAGTGGGAGAAGCTGGCAGTCGGCAAGTGCCGCTACGGCCTGATGTGCAAAGATGACGGCATGGTCACCGATGACGGCGTGACCAGCTGCCTTGCTGAAAATCACTTTTTGATGACCACCACTACCGGTGGCGCTGCCGCGATCCTGGAATGGTTGGAATTATGGCATCAGACCGAATGGCCGGAACTGGATGTCTACTTCTCTTCAGTGACTGACCACTGGGCCACCATGACCATCACTGGCCCGGAAGCGCGCAAGCTGCTCGCTGAGATCAGTGATCTCGATCTTGACCGAGATAGCTTTAAGTTTATGGATTGGCGGTCCGGGAAAGTGGCGGGGGTGCCTGCCCGAGTCTTCCGCATCTCCTTTACCGGCGAGCTGACCTTCGAGATCAACGTTCAGGCCAACTACGCCATGCATGTGTGGCAGACCCTGTTCAAGCATGGCGAGAAGTATGGCTTGACGCCCTATGGCACCGAAACCATGCACGTTCTGCGTGCTGAAAAGGGCTTTATCATCGTGGGGCAGGAAACCGACGGCTCCGTTACGCCGGAAGACCTGGGCATGCATTGGGCGATCGGCTACGACAAACCCTACTCATGGATTGGCAAGCGAGCCCTGACGCGTTCCGATACCAAGCGCGAGAACCGCAAGCAGTTGGTGGGACTCAGGCCGAAAGACCCGAAGGTGATTCTCGAAGAGGGGGCCCAGATCGTGCTTGATCCTAAGCATGCGATCCCTATGCCGATGGTGGGTCACGTCACCTCCAGCTACTACAGCCCGATCCTGGACTCAGGGTTTGCGCTAGCGGTGGTCAAGGGTGGCCATCAGAAACTAGGCGAGACGGTCTACCTGCCCATGGCGGATGGACAAACCCATGAGGCTGAGATCGTCAGCACCATTTTCTACGACCCCAAGGGAGAGCGCCAGCATGTCTAACGCGGCTACTTTCGACACCCGTACTGATACCGCTATCCCGGTAGAATCCCCGTTAGCCTATAGCTATCGCCGCAGCGGTGCGCCCCAGGCCAGCGGCCCAAGCCGGCTTCAGCTACGCGAGCGGGCAATGCTTGGGCATTTGATCCTGCGGGGTGGCGCCATCGTGCTTGATGAGGCAGTGCGCGACGTACTGGGAATTAGCTTGCCAGGACAGCCCCAGGCGTTGGTACAAGATGCCAGCGGTGAACGTTCTATCCAGTGGCTTTCCCCAAACGAATGGCTGGTGATCGTACCTGGTGGCGAAGAGTTCCCTCTGGAGACGAAGCTGCGTGAGCATCTGGGGGACGCCCATTTCGCGATTAGTGATGTCAGCGGTGGTCAGACGTTGCTAGAGCTTTCCGGCGAAGCAGCCCGAGAGCTGTTGATGAAAACAGTGATTTACGATGTTCACCCCAGCAATTTCCCGGTGGGCAAGGGCGTCACGACGGTCTTCGCCAAGACGACCACTATTCTTCGTCGCCCTAGTGAAGAGCGCTGGGAGTTAGTGGTACGGCGCAGCTTTGCCGACTACTGCTACCGCTGGTTGCTGGATGCAGCGGCAGAGTATGGCGTCAACGTACAACAATAAGCGGGCAGGCCGGAATGTCGTTCCGGCCGCTATGATCTTCCGCAACGGTCTGCCGCTAACTGAGAAGCATGCACTATGAGCCGAATGAGTGATACCTGGATACTTGCCGCCCAATGCCCTAGCCGCTTGGGGACGGTGGACGTCGTCACACGTTTTCTAAAAGAGCAGCAGTGCTATATCACTGAACTCAACTCTTTCGATGATCGGCTTGGCGGGCGATTTTTTATTCGTGCTGAGTTTCGTCCAGAGCGAGACGGGTTCCATAAAGAGCGCTTTCACGCCGATTTTGCGGCACGGGCAAGCGAATTCGACATGCAGTTTGAGCTGACGGCGCCGGGCAAACGTACCGGCACCGTGATTATGGTCTCCAAGGCCGATCACTGTCTGAATGATCTTCTCTACCGTTATCGGACGGGCCAGCTTCCGCTGGATATCAAAGCGGTGATTTCCAACCATCCCGATCTGGAGCCGCTGGCAACATGGCATGACTTACCCTATCACTATCTGCCGATCACGCCAGAGACGAAATTGCAGCAGGAAGCCCAGGTACGCGAAATCATCGCGGATACCGACGCTGAACTGGTGGTGCTGGCAAGGTATATGCAAGTGCTTTCGCCATCCATGTGTGAGCTATTAGCCGGCCGGGCCATCAATATTCACCACTCGCTGCTGCCCGGTTTTAAGGGCGCTAAGCCTTATCATCAGGCGTATGAGAAAGGGGTTAAGCTGGTCGGCGCAACGGCGCACTACATTAATAATGACCTTGATGAAGGGCCAATTATTGCCCAAGGGGTCGAGCCTGTGGATCACACCCACTACCCAGAGGATCTGGTTGCCAAGGGGCGTGATATCGAGTGCCTCACCTTGGCTAGAGCGATCAGCTATCACTTAGAACGCCGTGTGTTCTTTTATTCAGGGCGCACAGTCGTTTTTGGCAACTAGTTTTTTGGTAACTAGTCTTTTTGTAACCAATGCTTTTTACCTAATGCTGTTGTTAATAAACGCAAACAGTTTGAGTGCGCTTTTATAACTGGGTTGCTGTCGTTACTTAGCTTTTTTCAGAGCGATACGTAACCCCTTGTTATGTGTGAGAAGTTATGTGTGAGAAGTCGTGCTTAAAAGTATTATTTTATAAATATAAAAATATCATCAATAAAAGATAGATTAGTTTTATTTATCATCACATCAATAACTTATATGAAATTGTCAGGCATCGCCTGATTTTCCCCTGTTTATACGTCAAGAGGTGCTCCAATGCCTATCAGTGTTTTCGACCTTTTTAAGATTGGAGTAGGCCCCTCCAGTTCCCATACCGTCGGGCCCATGCAGGCGGCTTTTAAGTATGTCACAACCCTGCGCGAAAACAGCCTGCTCGATGAGGTAGGGCATCTTGAAGTCCATCTTTATGGCTCGTTATCCGCCACCGGTATCGGACATGCCACCGATAACGCGATTATTATGGGATTGATGGGTGAACGCCCTAGCACAATAGATCCCTCGATTATTGAGCCAGCCATCGAGGCGCTTAAAGAGAGCCAGTCATTACAGCTGGGTCGACAAAAAGCAGTGACGTTTGTTTGGGAGAGTGACCTCTATTTTCATGAAGAGAGCTTGCCTCATCACCCTAATGCCATGAAGCTGGCGGCTTTTACGCATCAGGGCGACTTGGTGTATGAAAATACCTATTACTCGGTGGGCGGCGGCTTTGTGGTTGAACAGGCTCAGGTGGATATGCCGCTGGACGATTTGGGTGGCGTTACCATTCCTTATAACTTCGATACGGCAGACGAACTCTTGGCGCTATGTAAAAAAGAACAGCTCAGTGTCAGTCGGCTGATGCTGGAAAATGAGAAAGTCTGGCGGACGGAGGAGGAGGTCAGAAACGAACTGTGGCGTATCTGGCAAGTGATGTGTGAATGCATCGACAATGGATTAACCCACGAAGGGATACTGCCGGGCGGGTTAAAAGTTAAGCGCAGGGCTAAGCTGCTTCACCAGCGTCTTCAAGCGGCAGAGCAGAATGATTGCCTGATAGCCTCAACGTTCTCAGCGATGGAATGGGTGAATATTTTTGCCCTCGCCGTTAACGAAGAGAATGCTGCAGGTGGGCGCATGGTCACTGCGCCCACCAATGGCGCCGCAGGCATCATCCCCGCCGTCTTACACTACTATATGAAGTTTCAGCCCAACGCCTGTGAGAAAAACGTGGTGGATTTTTTGCTGGCGGCAGGCGCCATTGGCATTCTGTGTAAGAAAAATGCCTCGATCTCCGGAGCTGAAGTGGGCTGCCAAGGGGAGGTCGGGTCGGCTTGTGCCATGGCCGCCGCTGGCTTGGCTGATGTGATGGGCGGCACGCCCGAACAAGTCGAGCATGCAGCCGAAATCGGCTTGGAGCACAATTTAGGGTTAACCTGTGACCCCGTTGGAGGGCTGGTTCAAGTCCCTTGTATTGAGCGCAACGCTATCGCAACGGTAAAGGCGATCAATGCCGCTCAGATGGCACTACGCGGCGATGGCACTCACTTTATATCGCTAGATAAAGTGATTCGTACCATGCGCGATACAGGGCGAGATATGTTGGATAAGTACAAAGAAACATCCAAAGGTGGGTTAGCGGTTAATGCTATTGAGTGTTAACAAGCGCCTGCTGGAGTAGCTACAAACGCCGGATACCCGCTGAGGGAGGAATCCGGCGTTTGTGTATGGGGGCGGCCACTAGTCAGTTGATCTGATCTGCTGTTTTTGAGGCTTTCTGAGCCTGTACTTATCAGCCACTTGCAGGCATAGTTCTTGAGTTAGTTTGAAGGCTAACAAAATATTTTTGCCTAGCTAATTCGGTCCTGTTTAGGAGGTGCCTTTTAGTATGTTGATATATATTGTCTTTTTGATGATTTTTGTGGGAGTGACCGTTGCTTTATATCAGGTGTACGAAATTCATTACAATATCAACGTCGGCAATGATAAGAAGTTGTCGAAGGCCGATAAAAACCGCTTAAAAACACTTTCTGACCAAGCTAAAGCCGCCCAACAAAACCATGCATGGGAAGATTTCGATCAAGTGACGGTCAATGCCTTGGGCTCTGAATTCACTCGGGATATCGCCTTGGCAGCGTTTTCTGAAGGGAAAGCAGGCAGCTATGCAGTCCCTTTACTGCGGCGTAAAAAAAGATTGAGCTTTAACGGCGTTAGAGAAGGTGCAGAGGGAAAGCGCATAAAAGTACGCCATTTACCGTTTTGGAAAACAACGCTGCCACATATCAATATACGAGCAGCGTTGATTATCCTGGTGATTGTTAATTGTTTCCTGGTTCAGCTATTAGCGGCCATGACTATCTACACGATTAGCTATCCGATATCGACGCCTTTGCTGACCTGGCTAAACGAACCCTTGATCGTCATGCTGGCTATTTATGCCTTTATCTTCATGACCTTCCTTATCTCAACGTTTGATAGGTATATGCACGACCTTTATCAACTTGGAGAGTTATTTAAGAAAAAAGCTGTTTAAGAAAGCCGCTGTTTAGACATCGGAGCAGCGCGTAATCTCATTAGCTAGCTGTTCCAGCAGCGCATCGTAAAGGCCAGTATCCAGCGTCAGACCCACGCCTAAGGGATCCATGACACCGATATAAGCGGACGTATCCCCAAAGACGTTATTGACCATCTGCGGATTGAACTGGGGTTCACTGAAAACGCACTGGATATTTTCGTCATTCACCAGCCTTTGCAATTCCTCAATACGTGCCGGGCTGGGTGACGATGCATCGCCGATGGAAATGGCGCCTGCCGCGTGCACATTAAAGGCCTCCTCGAAATACTGGTAAGCATCATGGAAAACAATAAAGCGTGTGTCGGCGCTGCTGGCTAAACGGTCTTGAAGAGTCTCCTGAAGGCTGGTTAAGTCCTTGTTGCCCTGGGCGGCGTTGTCGCGATAGTACGCTGCGTTATCAGGGTCGATCTCACTTAGCTGCTCGGCGATGGCATTCAGCCAACGGCGGGCATTGGCAGGATCCAGCCAGGCATGGGGATCCATGCCGGTATGGCTGTGATCATGGCCGTGATGGTCATGATATTCATGGCTGTCTTCATGATGGTCGTGGTTGTGGTCGTGATCATGGTGCCCGTGACCGTGTTCATCCCCATCGTTGAGCGCAAAGGTCGCGCCTTCGCGGTATTCCAATGTGGTGATGCCGGGCACATCCATTAGCTCAAGGTGGTGTGCATCACCGGCTAGGTTGTCAATGGGGCCTGATAGCCAGGGCGTCAGCGCGTCGCTTACCCATATCACCAGGTCAGCATCATCGAGAGATTGTGCTTCAGAAGGCCGTAGCGAGTAACCATGCGGTGAGGCACCGGGTTGAATAAACAGCTCAGGATCGCCGCGCTCCCCCATCACCTTGGCGACCAGCGAATACACGGGTGGAATATCCACCGCCACACGCGGCACGTCTGCGGCGGCAACCAGCGGGAAAGCCGCCAATAGCGGCCAAGGAAAACGAGCTAAGCGGTTATTCATCAGGGGTCTCCTCATCATCAACGATGGCTTTTGCTGGGCTCGAGCATTGGCATCGATACTCGCCTATGCTTGATCAATATGTTATAACATAACAAATAAACAAAAGACGACCTTCGATTATGCGGCTTGCTCAGTTCCCTGATAGCGATGCGATTCTGAACGTTCGCCACTTGAACGTGCGCTTTGGCGGACAGCATATCCTTGAGAACATCAGTCTCGATTTATATCGAGAGCAAGTGGTGACCTTGATTGGCCCCAACGGTTCGGGGAAATCCACTCTGGTGAAAACGCTGATCGGGGCAGTAAGGCCCACGTCGGGCCAGGTGACTATCGCCCCGCAGCAACGTATCGGTTATGTGCCCCAACGGCTGCACCTGGATCCCACCCTGCCCATGACGGTTAAGCGCTTTATCAACTTGCCGCGTCGCCATCCCCATCGCGACGTACAAAAGGCGCTGGAAGATGCTGGTGCCGAGGCTTTGATCAATGCGGCTATGAGCGAACTTTCGGGGGGGCAGTTTCAGCGCGTGCTGCTGGCCCGGGCGCTGCTGACAAAGCCCGACATTCTGATTCTTGATGAAGCGACACAGGGGCTCGACCACCGAGGCACCGCAGAATTCTACCAGCATATCGAAACCGTGCGCCGCACCTATGGTTGCGCTGTGTTGATGGTCAGCCACGATCTCCACGTCGTTATGCGTACCGCTGACCACGTGCTGTGCCTGAATCGCATTATCTGTTGCGAGGGCAAGCCCGAGCAAGTGGCCTCATCGCCGGACTATCAGGCGCTGTTTGGCGATCAGACCGCCCAGACCTTAGCCCTCTACCGCCACCATCATCAGGAGGCTGCCAATGTTGGATGATTTTATGTGGCGGGCGATGATCGCCGGTGTATTGGTGGCCATGGCCGCCGCCCCGCTGGGGTGTTTTGTGGTATGGCGGCGCATGGCCTACTTCGGCGATGCGACCGCCCACGCCGCTATTCTGGGCGTGGCGTTAGCGCTGTTATTGGACGTCTCCATCTTCTTAGGCGTACTGACGGTCGCCCTGGTGATGGCAAGCTGTGTGTCAATGCTCAGTGGACGTGGCTATGCCATGGATACCTTGCTCGGGGTAATGGCGCACTCCGCCCTGGCCATCGGCCTGGTCGCCGTGTCGTTTCTTGCCGGGGTGCGCATCGACCTGAGTGCCTATCTGTTTGGCGATATTCTGGCCGTTGGGAAAACGGATATCTGGATTATCGGCGGCGGAGTGGCCCTGGTGCTGACGCTGCTTTTCTGGCGCTGGTCATCGTTATTGACCTCCACGTTAAGCGACGAGCTTGCTTATGCCAGCGGCATCCAACCACGGCGCGAACAGCTGGTGCTCACCTTGGCGCTCGCTGTAGTCGTCGCCGTGGCGCTGAAGGTAGTGGGCGTACTGCTGATAGCCGCCTTGTTGATCATCCCGGCGGCCACCGCCCGGCCTTTTTGCCGCACGCCAGAAGCGATGGCGATTCTGGCCGCGGGGATTGCCATGCTGGCGGTGACGGCAGGGCTGAGAACCGCCTATGTGATGGATACGCCGACTGGCCCGACAATTGTCACGCTGGCTGCTGTGCTGTTCACCCTGGCCACAGGGCTGACACAAAGCTGGCGCTCACTGCGTCAGCGCCTCCAGCTTCGCGCCAAAACGGCAGCCTCTCCCTCAGATAAGTAAAAGGGGCGGCCAGCGGTATCCACTCGCCGCTGCACAACCTGACCCCAGCTATTTTCTTAAGAACGTTTCAGGAGTCATTTATGTCTTCGCTACCCGCCACTCAGTGGACGCTGCCAGACCATGCCGCCGGGGATCACGACATCAGCGTGTTGCCGCGTATCTTTGAAGACGCCATTAACATCGCGATCTTCCAGCGCCCGCTGCCCGCCGATATTGCCTTTAGCGCTCAGGCGCAATGCCAAACGGATCGTGCCTGGCAATATAGCTGGCTTGGTCACCCTGATGAAGCCTTCATCGCCGACCTGCGTCGTCACCTTCCCGCCCCGGACGCGGCGACCCCGCTGATTGAGGACATGGCGACGATTGCCGAAGCCATCGCCTTTCTGTTTGACACCCAAACCGTCGGTATTCGCTTGCGCCTGCTTAATAGCGCCATGTGCCCGCGCTTTCACTGCGATAACCTCCCCGTGCGCATGGTCACCACCTATTTCGGCCCGGGCAGCGAATGGCTGCCCGAGCACGCCATTAACCGAGAGGGACTGGGCGCGCCGCATCCCGAACGACCCGATATCGCAACTGATACCAGCGCTATTCAACGCCTTTCGCCGGGGGATATAGCGTTAATCAAAGGAAGCGGCTGGGTAGGCTGCGAAGAGCGGGGTCTGGTGCATAGAAGCCCTGCGCTGGAAAACGGTAGCAAGCGACTACTAATGAGCATTGACCCCTTTTAGTGGCTAATAGCAATGTCTCTGGAATCGCTTACCGATGATATGGGTAATCAAATGATGAATAACCAACGTATGCATGAAAAGGCGTTCAGCGCTGGTTTACAGCAAGCGCTAGCCAATCAAGCGCTAGAGGAAAAAGAATGGAAAACCAAACTACTAGCCATGCCTGCCAGCGAGTACATGAACGACGAGCAGCTGGCGTTTTTCCGCCGACAATTGCTGGCCGAGCGTAGCGAGATTGAAGTGCGCTTAAGAGAAATGAAGGAGATGATTGCCTCCCATGAGCGTGATAGCGATGAATCGGATCAAGCCTCCTTTGAGGAGGAGTTACGCTTAGCATTGCGCCAAGCGGACCGCGAGAGTCGATTGCGCAACAATATTACAGCCGCCTTAAAACGTATTGAGAGCGGTGATTATGGTTATTGCGAAGAGACCGGCGAGCCTATTGGCTTACCCCGGCTGATGTTCAGGCCCACCGCGAAGCTGTGCATTGAAGCGAAAGAGCGCCAGGAGAGTAGAGAGCACCACTACCGCAAAGCGAGGTGGGAGTGAGCTATTGCGCAGGAGCCATCATTAATACCGATCAATGTACTGACCGGCTTCCTAGGCAATGGAAAAACCATGCTTCTTAACCGCTGGGTTCATCAAACCTCCCTGCACAATATCTTGGTAGTGATTAATGAGTTTGGTGCTATCGGCTTGGATCACCAGCTGATTACCCAAAGCAATAAGCAAGCAGTAATCGAAATGAGCAGCGGTTGTTTATGCTACACCCTGCGTGGCGACCTGGGCCGAACGCTGCAACAAGCGATGGAAAACCTGGCTGAGTTGTACAATTTTTTCCACACCTCCCAAGAGGTAACCCAATGACAGCTTTAACCTTACCCGATGTAGCTAGCCAAACCAGCCGTTCTCCATGCACCTTAACCTGGGTAGGTATGGAAGGCGTTGCGTTACCTATACTTCTAAGCAGTCGAAGTGTGACAGCCAAAGTAAACGCCGGCGTCAGTCTTGACGTCACTAAAGCTCGGGGTATTCATATGTCCCGGCTGTATTTGGCGCTCGCACCGCTGGAGGAAGCACCGCTGACACTGCCCGCCCTCAAGGACGTACTGAGCGAATTTTTAACTAGCCAAACAGGACTCTCCCAGCATGCCTACCTAAGCTTCGAAGGCGAACTGCCTCTCAAGCGGGAAGCACTGATTAGTCCGCTTGTCGGGTGGAAAAGCTACCCCTTCTCCTTGCACTGCCAATTAACGCCTAATGGTTTTCAGGCTGAACTGGGGCTGACGGTGGGGTATTCGTCTACCTGCCCCTGCTCGGCGGCGCTAGCACGGCAGCTGATTCAGCAGGCCTTTGAGGAAGATTTTGCGGAAATCCCGTTAACCAAACCTGCGGTATCTGCGTGGCTAGGCAGCGAAGACGGGATACTCGCAACGCCCCATAGTCAGCGCAGCAGTGTCGAATGTAGTTTGCGTTTATCTGAAAGCGAAAGCGGAGAATTGCCCCTCGCAGATTCGATAGAAAATTCGATTGACCGTATCGAGCGAGCACTCGGTACCGCGCTGCAAACCGCGGTAAAACGTATCGATGAACAGGCCTTTGCCCTCGCCAACGGACAAAACCTGATGTTTTGTGAAGACGCGGCAAGGCGGCTGGATAAAGCACTCCGGCAAGCGCCGGGAGTGTCGGGTTTTCAGCTTAAGGTCGTGCATGCCGAAAGCCTGCACGCCCATAATGCGGTGGCGCGGAGTGAGTGGAATTGGTGAGTCCGAACGCAGAATAGCTTTTACTAAGGGGCTAAGGCGCTGCCACTGCGCAAGTGGAGATCAACGCGGAGCGGTCGCCATCGCCCCGCGCTAGTCTGCGGACAATGACATCGGTCCTCAAAGCCGCGCCTTGCCCTGGCGGTAGTACGCCTGGTGATTTTCGCTGGGTACCATGGCACCCCCCGTTGTCCAGACAAGATGCGTGGTGTTTGAAAGCGTGCCCTGCAGCCCAAGCGTGGCGCGTTCATCTGCCGAGATGCTCATTAGGCGCGCAAAGCCCGGTAACCCGGCCACGGCGGAAGGCTCAAGGTCTAGGTTTTCACTGTCCTTAATAAGCGCCACCAGCGCGTAGAGATGCTCATCACTGACGGTGTAGATGCCGTCCAGAAGCGGCTCCATCACTTTGCCTACAAAGGCAGATGCGCGCCCAACGGCCAGGCCGTCGGCGCAGGTGAGGTTATCAAGGCCGATGTCCTGAACGCTGATGCCGTTATGAAGCTGCGTGTACATACCCAGCAGCATGCAGGGTGAATGGGTGGGTTCGGCAAACAGGCAGTGGACGCTATCGCCAAATACGTGTTTAAGGCCAAAAGCGATACCGCCAGGTCCGCCGCCTACGCCGCAGGGCAGGTAGACGATCAGTGGGTGCTCGTTATCAACACGTACGTTTTGCGCTTGTAACTGCTCTTTCAGGCGCAGTGCAGCCACGGCATAGCCCAGAAACAGTGAGGTCGAATCCTCATCATCGACAAAGTGGCAGCGCGGCGTGCGCAGTGCTTCTTCACGCCCTTGCGTTACGGCAACGCTATAGTCGGATTGATGTTCAACAACCTGCACGCCCTTTTCACGCAGCAGCGCCTTTTTCCAGGCGCGGGCATCCGCCGACATGTGCACGGTCACGTTGAAACCCAGCTTGGCGCCGATAATCCCGATGCTCAAGCCCAGATTGCCGGTCGAGCCGACCACGATCGAGTGCTGTGAAAACAGCGCGCGAAATGGTTCCGAGGCAAAGTAGGTGTAGTCATCCTCATGAGTTAACAGGCCATGGGTCATTGCCAGCGCCTCGGCATGGAGCAGCACTTCATAGATGCCTCCACGCGCCTTAATTGACCCGGAAATGGGCAAATGGCTATCGCATTTGATCAGAAAGTGATCGGGCGGTGCCACATCAAGCCATTGGGCCACCGCGTGGGCGGCACCGTCTGCTCGATTTAAGGAGGATTCGATGATGCCATCCAGGGTTGACGTTTCGGGAAATGCCTGTACGAAATAGGGTGCAAAGCGCTTAAGGCGCGCGGCGGCATCCTCAATATCGCTGAACTGAAGCGCAAGCTGATGCTCTACTTCGGCGAAGGGGCGCCGCTTGGGATTGAGCCATATCGTTTCATTGCTCTGGCGTATCGCGTTGAGCGTAGTGTCCGTTTTGGCATCCAAGATGCCAAGCCAGTCCTCACGTGTAGAAGTACCCATAGCCTTACCTATGAAAGTTAATGCCAACCAGCAGTAATAAAAGCGAAAAAATTCGTTTGAGTAACAGCGGGTTGAGCCGGTGTGAGAGGCGCGCGTCAAAGCGTGCGGATAACATGCTGGTATCCCTAATAACCATTAGCGGGGGTAGGTAAACATAGACCAAGCTTCACTTGGGCAACCCTTCGGCGCACAGGCCACACGCCGCCGAGGCGGCACAGTGTGCTTCATGGAAAAAAACGCGCCAGCTCAAAAGAGGGACTGTCAACGCGCCGCCGCCAACACCAAAAATACTTGCGAGTATTCCAGCTGTAGAGCCAAGGAGTATGTAGATAATCAGTTCCAATGTAGTCTGTTTCCCTCGGCTAGTGAGAATATCCCGTGTGACCCGAGCGGGAGAGTTGGTTTGGGCTAGGCAAACCCTAAGAAACCTTCTGCTCTGCTAAGTGGCTCGACCTGGGCCAAATACGCCAAGTCGACTTTGGGTCGTTCAAGCATCGCGTCGCCAATAAATAATGTCTCAAGTTCACGAGCAAAGGCGAGAGTTTGCAGATCGCTTCCCCGGCGGCCGATAATCTGCAGGCCGAACGGCATGCCGTTTTGATCGCGCCCGGTGGGGAGTGTGACCGATGGGTGGCCGGCGAGTGTCGAAGCGTAGGCCATGGAGAGCCAGTGGTAATAGCTCTGGGTCGGCTCACCGTCGATTTCGCTTGGGTAGAGTTCGTGCCAGTCGCGCGGGCTGATGGTCGTGGTCGGCGCGAGGATAAAGTCGTGGTGCTCGAAAAACACCTGCCAATCGCGGTAAAGCTGTTGCTGATTGGTCAAGGCGCGCACCACGTCCAGCGCGGAGTAGCTTTCGCCTTCGCGCACGTTATCGCGCACGTTGGGGCCGACTTTATCCGGGTATTGCTGGAGCAAATCGCGGTGAATGCCGGAAAAGCAGAGCGCGCGAATCACGGCGAAGGTGTCGTCGGCGTTTGAACACTTCGGGTGGGTGTCGTCCAGGCGGGCAAACACGTGACCGAAGCGCGAGAGCTTGTCGTGGAAGCTCTCCTTGATGAGCCGTTCGGTCATGGCGAAGCCGAAATCCGGCGTGAAGGCGACCCGTTGGCTGCACAGATCGACACGGGGCAGCTGGCGAAACGCCTCCGGCGTATAGACCGGCTGGCCCTCTACTACCGGGGTCCAGGGGTCGCGGCGATCGGGGCGAATCATGGTTGATAGCATCAGCGCGGCATCATCTACGCTGCGTGCCATGGGACCGTTGAGCGACATGGGTAGCCAGCCAAGCGCCCGGCTATGCCCCGGCACCAAGCCGGGCGAGGGTCGAAAGCCCACTACGCCGCAAAACGCCGCCGGGTTGCGCAGGCTGCCGCCGGTATCCGAGCCGGTGGCCAGCGGCGCCATACCGCAGGCCAGCGCTACGGCGGAGCCGCCGGAGGAGCCCGCCGCCGAGCGGGTCACGTCGAAAGGATTGGCGGTCACGCCGTAAATCGCATTACGGGTGTTGCCTCCGGCGCTCCACTCGGGATTGTTGGTCTTGCCCATCACCACTGCGCCGGCCTGGCGAAGCTGGGCCACCATGGGGTCGTCGCCCTGGGCCACGTTATTGGCGTAGATCTGGCTGCCGAAGGTGGTGGGCAGCCCGGCCACATCGACCATGTCCTTCACACACAGCGGTAAACCATGCAGCGCGCCAAGCGGCTCGCCTTTGTCGATGGCGCGCTGGGCGTCGCGGGCAGCTTGATACATGGCGTCCACATCCTGGGCTACCAAGGCGTTCACGGCGGGGTTGGTCGCCTCAACGCGGACCAGGCAGCTCTCGGTCAGCTCGACGGCGGAGAGTTGTTTGGTTGTGAGCAGGCGGCGCGCCTCGAAAGCGCTCAAATCACAAGCATTCATGTCTAGTTTCCTATCAAGAAGTTACGCCACCGGGGCGAAGGCGGCGAAGTCCCAGGAGCGCCCGGGGGCCACCTTGATCAGCTGGCGTGTATAGGTGGCCTGCGGGTTGCCCAACACCTGCTGGGCGGGGCCGTACTCGACGACCTGGCCTCGATGCATGACCAGCACGTCGTCACAGATTTGCGCCGCGACGCGCAGGTCGTGGGTGATGAACAGAACCGCCACCCCCAGGCGTTTTTGCAAGTCCTCCAAAAGTGCCAGCACCTGCGTCTGCACCGAGACATCCAGCGCCGAGACGGCTTCGTCGGCAACGATCACATCCGGCTCCATGGCCAGCGCCCGGGCGATGGCGATCCGCTGGCGCTGCCCGCCGGAGAACTGGTGGGGAAAGCGGTCGATGGCGTCCGCCGGTAGGCCGACCAGTTCCAGAAGCTCCTTGGCCTTAATGAGCGCGGCCTTGTAGGAGTGACCGTAGTTGGTGGGGCCTTCGGTCAAACTCTGGCCGATGGTCAGGCGCGGGTTAAGCGATCGGTAAGGGTCCTGAAAGACCATCTGGATGCGCCCGCGATGAGGCTTGAGGCTGCGTGAATGCAGGCCTGCGATGTCCTGTCCGCTCACGCGAATGGTGCCGCCGGTCGGGGTGATCAAGCGCATCACGCAGCGGGCCAGGGTCGATTTGCCTGAGCCCGACTCGCCCACGATTCCCAGCGTGCGGCCCTGTTGAAGCTGGAAGGAGACGTTGTTGACCGCGTGGGTGCCGGCGCGTCTGGGGCGCAAGTAGCTCAACAGCGTGCGGCGCGGGGTGAACTCCTTGTGCAGCTCGGCCACGTCGAGTACCTGGCGGTTCCACTGTTCGGCGCGTGGCGGGCGAGGTGTGAGGCTCGGCACCGCCGCCAGCAGGCGCTGGGTATACGCCTCCTTGGGCGCGCTCAGCACCTGATGAACCGAGCCCTGCTCGACGATTTCGCCCTGATTCATCACGCAGACGCGGTCGGCGATATCGACCACGACGCCCATGTCGTGGGTGATGAACAACACGGCGGTGCCGTGCTTTTGCTTTAGCTCGCGAATCAGCTTGAGGATCTGGTGCTGGGTGGTCACGTCCAGTGCCGTGGTCGGCTCGTCGGCAATCAATAGCCGCGGTTTAAGCAGCAGCGCCATGGCGATCATGATGCGCTGGCGCTGCCCACCGGAGAGCTGGTGCGGAAAGCTCTCGAAGACCCGCTGGATATCCGGCAGATGCACCTGCTCGAGCGCCTCGAGCACCTGGGCGTGGCGTTCGGCCTTGGAGGCCTGGGTATGGCAGGCCAACACCTCATCAAGCTGTTTGCCTACGCTAAGAACAGGGTTGAGTGCGGTCATGGGTTCTTGAAAAATCATCGCCATGCGGCTGCCACGAAGAGCGCTCAGGCGCTTCGGCGTGGCGTCCAGAAGCGACTCGCCGTCGAGGGAGATGCGCCCGCCGGTCGCGGCCAGGCTGCGTTTGGGTAAAAGGCCCATGGCGGTCAGCGACGAAACGGACTTGCCCGAGCCGCTTTCGCCCACCAGGCAGAGCGTCTCGCCCGTCTGAATATCGAAGGAGACGCCTCTCAGGATCGGTCGTGGCGTGCTGTCCGTGGTGTTGACCACCAGGGAGTCGACGCTCAATACGGGGGTATTGGAGCTCATGTCAGCCCTCCTTGCGTTTCATGGTGGGATCCAAAGAGTCGCGCGCCGCATCGCCGAGCAGATTGATCGACAGGATACACAGCGACAGCAGCAGGCCCGCCCAGAAGATCAGCGCCGGTTTCAACTGAAAATAGATGCGCCCGTCGGACATGATGTTGCCCCAGGTCGGCGTCTCCGAGCTCAGCCCCACGCCGAGAAATGAGAGCGTCGCCTCGGTGAGAATCGCCGCGGCGCACACGTAGGTGCACTGCACGATCAGCGGGGCGAAGGTGTTGGGCATCAAGTGGCGCCATAGGATCAAGCGGGTCGGCGTACTCATGACCACCGCGGCTTCCACGAATGCCTCTTCCCGGGTGGCGAGCACCTGGGAGCGTACAAGGCGTACGATCTGAGGGATTTCAGGAATGGTGATCGCGATCATCAGCATCCAGAGATTCGCGGAAGTGAGCGAGACGATGGCGATGGCGGCGAGAATGCCCGGAATCGCCATCAGGCCATCCATGAAGCGCATTAGCACCGCGTCGATGGCGCGAAAGTAGCCGGCGACCAGTCCCAGGGGCAGGCCTATCAGCACAGTGAGAAACGCCACTCCCAGCCCTACCATCAGCGATACGCGTGCGCCATACACTACACGGGAGAAAAGATCCCGGCCGTAGGCGTCGGTGCCCAGCCAGTGGGTCGCATTCATGTCTTGAAGACGGTTGGCCGGTGATAGCGCGGTCGGATCAAAAGGCGCTATCAGCGGCGCGAACACTGCCATCAGAACGATCATGGCAAGGAGAGTGCCGGCGATCGGTGTGGTGGTGCGCGCCTTGAGCCCCAGCGCTTTACTGGTCAAGGCGTGTAGAGAGGTTTTCGCCGGCCGTCCGTGTAGTCGAGGTTGTGTATGCATCAGTAACGGATCCTCGGGTCGGTGATGGCGTAGGAGAGATCGATCAAGAGATTAATCAGTACGTAAAGACCGGCGGTAAGCAAAATGATGGCCTGAATGACCGGGTAGTCGCGTGCCAGAACGGCATCGATGATCAACCGGCCAAGCCCGGGGATGTTGAACACGCTTTCGGTCACCACCACGCCGGAGACCATCAGCGCAAACCCGGTACCGATGACGGTGAGAATCGGCACGCCGGCGTTGCGCAGGGCGTGGCGAAACAGCACCAGACGCTCGCCTAGGCCCTTGGCGCGGGCGGTACGGATGTAGTCCTCCTTGAGTACTTCGAGCATGCTGGCCCGGGTCATGCGCGCGATCAGGGCGATATATACCGAGGAGAGCGTCAAGGCGGGCAGCACCAGGCGGCTGGCGAACTCGCCAATACCGTTATCCAGGCTGCGATAGCCCTGGACCGGCAGCCAGCCGAGCTCGATGGCGAACACCTGGATCAGGATGTAACCAATGACGAAAACCGGTACCGAAAAACCGACCACGGAGACCGACATGACCAGATTGTCGATCCAGCTACCCTGACGCCAGGCGGCCACTACGCCGAGCGGCACGGCAATTAGCACGGTGAACGCGATAGCGGCCAGGGCCAGGCTGATGGTGGGCTCCAGGCGCTGGGTGATCATCGACAGCACCGCGGTCTGAGAGATCAAGGATGTTCCGAAGTCGCCTTGAAGCATGTTGCCTATCCAGATGAAAAACTGGGTATGCAGCGGCTGATCCAGCCCCAGGGCCGTGCGAATACTGGCCACCTGCGCTGGGCTTGCCATATCGCCGGCAATGATCACCGCCGGGTCGCCCGGGGCCAGGCGCAGCAGTAAGAACACGGAGAGCGCCACGACCAGCATGACCGGAATCGCGGCCAGCAGTCGTCGAATGAAATAATTAAGCATGGAGAGTTCCTCGAGTCGTCGGCAAAGCGCAACGCACCCCTGCCCACGGTGGGGCAGGGACGTGCATTAGTCGGCTTTCTGCATGCCCCAGAACACGGGAACGGGGCCTTCCACGACGTCGCTCAGCTCGTCGCGCCAGGAGACGACATTCTGGAACTGACCCAGAGGAATGACCGTACCTTGTTCCATGGCGTGCTGCTGAACCGCATCCGCCAGAGCTTGGCGCTGCTCGTCGCCTTGCGCCATGGCATACTCGGCGCGCAACTCCTCCATTTCCGGGTCAGTGGGCCAGCCAAACCAGCTCTCATCTTCTCCGGTACCGATCAACAACGGGTTGATCGAGGGTGACCAGATACTGTCCACGCCGAAGTTGGTGAATATCATATCCCAGCCGCCTTCGCTGGACGGGGCGCGGCTGGCACGCTGGCTGACCAGGGTCTGCCAATCCATCTGGCGAAGTTCGACGTTGAAGCCAGCGCCGCGCAGCGCTTGGGCGACCACGAGCGGGGGCGGGGTGAGGGTGGCCACATCCGAAGGCTGCAACAACACGACCGGGGTCTGGTCGTAACCAGCTTCTTCGAGCAGCGCACGGGCCTGCTCCAGGTCGCCGCCAGCAAGTAGCGATTCGCCCCCGGTTTCGGTCGAGAGTGGTGTGCTACAGCCAAATACCGAGGCACAGGTTTCATAAAAGCGCGGGTCGCCGACCAGCGCCGCCATGACATCTTCCTGGCTGATTGCCAAGAGCGCCGCGCGGCGAATGCGTATGTCGTCGAACGGAGGATGCAGGAAGTTCATGCGGGCCAGTGTCTGCATGCCCAGCGGGTCGAGCACCTCGGCGTGAATGTCCGGATTGCTCTCCAGAAGCGGCAACAGATCGAAGGGCGTGCGCTCGATATAGTCAATATCACCGCTGTTGATGGCGTTGACCATGGTCTGCACGTCGGGCATGTGGATCCACTCGACCCGATCGACGTACACCTCTTTGCTGCCAGCCGTGCCGGAAGGGGCCTCGTCGCGCGGTACGTACCCCTCGAAGCGCTCGTAAACCGCTTTTACGCCGGGCTGAAACTCGTCCCCCAGAAAGCGAAACGGGCCGGAGCCGATCTGGTTGGGCAGCGGATGGCCGGGCTTAACCGAGGCGACCGCTTCGGGCATCATAAACGCCGCTACCGCCGAGGGCTTGGAGAGCAGGCCGATCACATCACCCAGTGGGCTTGAAAGCGTGAGCTCGAAGCGCTGGTCATCGAGTTCGGTCAAGCTTTCCAGGTGATCGAAGATGAGCATGCCGCCGGGGTCGAACGCGCCCCAGCGCTCCAGCGAGGCGATGCAGTCGGCGGCGGTGACCGATGTATCGTCGTGCCAAGTCAACCCGTCACGCAGGGTGAAGGTATAGGTCAACCCGTCATCGGAGACCTCCCAGTCGGCCATCTGCGGCTGCGGGTTCAGATCGGCGTCGAGCCCGAGCAGCGTGTCGTAGATCATGTAACCGTGGTTGCGGGCGATAGTGGCACTGCTCGAAACCGGGTCCAGCGCTCTCAGTGCGGAGTGCATGACCGCACTCACGGTCGTATCGGCCAGCGCCGGTGAGCTGAACGAAAGTGCCCCAGCCATGCCAAAAGCAGTGAGCATCGCTGTTTTTGAAAAGCGGGAGGTAGTCATTAGTGTGTGCATCGCAATCTCCGTTGAAATTATTAATGGCTGGCGACAAACGAAATAGCATTGGGCAAGCAGCGGAAGGTTATTTTTCTAATACGCCTTATTAATTTGCCTCTGCAATCGATACTAGCGCTGGTAAAAGTCATCACGTTAGATGTATTTTTCGAATGCGGTATTGCCTTTAAAGCAATGCAATTTACGAACCAGCCACGAGAGAGATCAATGAACGAACGTCTCCTAATCGACTCAGCGTTGCGTTATTTTCTAGAGATTGTGCGCCATGGTTCGATTAATAAAGCGTCGCATCATCTGCATGTGGCCCCTTCCGCCGTTAGCCGCCAAATTGCTCGTCTTGAGGCGGAACTTGGGAGTCAGCTATTTGAGCGTCATCCCACCGGTATGCGCTTAAGCCCATCCGGAGAGCTTCTAGCGGCGCATGCCCGTAAGGCTCGCCTGGATGCCGTTCGTGTTGTTGAGGAAATTACCGGTCTTGAGGGAATACTGCGCGGCACGGTACGCATTGCCAGTATCGAGGGATTGGCCAGCTATTTATTACCGCACGTCATCAGTGAATACCGTAAAAAACATCACGGTATTCACTTTGATTTGATGGTCACGTCGTCCACTGATGTGACGCAGCGGGTTTGCGAAGGTTTGGCAGATATAGGCCTTACCATTTCGCCCGCACCAGCAAAGAACATTATGGTAGAAAAACGGATTATGGCGCCTATTCACGCAGTGATGCATAACACTCACACGTTGGCGGCTAAAAAAAACGTTTCACTGGCGCAACTCAGCCATTATGCACTGGCGCTGCCTACCGAGAACACCACCATTCGTCAGCTGTTTAACGTTAGCTGTAGTCGGCAGGGACTGTTGATAGAGCCAGTGATGGTGAGCAATTTTGTCACCACTTTGGTTCACTTTGCTGCCAGTAATGGGGGAATTACGCTTATTGGCGATGTCTCGGTGCGACACTTGAGTGACGCAACCCAGATCGTGTCTCTGCCCATTAGGGATCGAGAAATGAGTGGACGCACAATTGAGGTGCAAACTCTGGCTGGGCGCACCTTACCCAAAGGTGTGGCAGATTTTCTGGGCGATTTATGCGTAGCATTAGATCCTGTTGAGCCATGAGTTCATGCTGATCTAGTCAGCGTGAACGTCTATATTTTATTTTTGCTCCTATCAAACACCTTTAGACGCTGCCAGCTTATACAAAAACTTCAGGCTAGCGTTGCGGCGGCAAGCGAAGTGATGTCGCCGTGATCATAAGCGGGATTTACTTCCACTACATTCATGCCGACTAGCTCCATGCTGACCATGCCGCGAACCACTTTCAGCAATAGGTCAGCGGACATGCCGCCGCAGACCGGAGTAGGCGGGGTTGAGGCTGTCGATGTCCAGGCTAATGTAGGCGGGTGATAGCCCACCCGGGCGCGGATCTTTTCGAGCACCGCTTTGGGGCCGTTACCGTTTACCCAGTCGGCATCCAGCATTTCATAGGGATGGTTGTGGCGATCGTAGCTGGTGCGAATGCCAATTTGCAGGGAGTGGGACTGGTGAACATCCATGGCTCGCCTAGCGCACGGAAGGTTGAAGATAGTTGGCCTTAAGTGCGGCGCTTGTTTAGGATCATTAGCGAACCTTGATAACAAAATAGCGAGCCGTTCTCATGAAGCCAGAAACCATCGCCCTTCACCATGGCTATTCACCTGATTCACAAAATGCCGTGGCAGTGCCGATTCATCAAACCACGTCGTTTTCTTTCGATAATGCGCAGCATGCGGCGGATCTGTTTGATCTTAAAGTCGAAGGAAACATTTACTCGCGCATCATGAACCCGACCTGTGCGGTGTTGGAGCAGCGGGTAGCCGCGTTGGAAGGCGGTATCGCCGGGTTGGCGGTGGCCTCTGGCATGGCGGCGATTACCTATGCGATCCAGACCATTGCCGAAGCGGGCGATAATATTGTCTCGATCAGTGAGCTATATGGCGGTACCTACAATCTGTTTGCGCATACCTTGCCACGCCAAGGCATCCAGGTACGTTTTGCGGATAAAGACGATATTGACGGCATTGAAGCGCTGATTGATGAGCGTACCAAAGCGGTTTTCTGCGAAAGTATTGGTAACCCCTCGGGGGGAGTGGTCGACCTAACAAAGCTTGCCGACGCGGCGCATCGTCATGGGGTGCCGGTGATTGTCGATAACACTACGGCAACGCCGTTCTTATGTCGGCCGATTGAGCACGGCGCGGATATTGTCGTTCACTCTGCCACGAAGTATATCGGTGGCCACGGCACCACGGTGGGTGGTGTGATTGTTGATTCGGGCACCTTTCCCTGGGCTGAACATGCCAATCGTTTCCCGCTGCTTAACGAGCCTGACGTTTCGTACCACGGTGTGAGCTATACCCGCGATGTGGGTGATGCGGCCTTTATTGCCCGTGCCCGCGTAGTGCCGCTACGCAACATGGGAGCGGCGCTCTCTGCCCAAGCGGCTTGGAATCTTCTACAGGGGTTGGAAACGTTGTCACTGCGCATCGAGCGTATCTGCGCCAACGCCTTCGCCGTTGCCAATCATCTGGAAAATCATCCGTTAGTCACCTGGGTGCATTACGCAGGCTTGGAAAGTCATCCCGATCATGCGCTGGCGCAGCACTATATGCAGGGCCATGCCTCGGGAATTCTTAGCTTTGGTATTGAAGGTGGCCAGGCCGCTGGTGAGCGGTTCTACGATGCATTAGCGCTGATTCTGCGGCTGGTGAATATCGGTGATGCTAAGAGTTGCTCTTCCATTCCCGCCTCAACCACGCACCGTCAACTGAACGAAGACGAACTAAAAGCGGCTGGCGTCACGCCGGATATGGTGCGTCTGTCGATAGGCATTGAACATATCGACGATCTGCTGGCGGATATTGATCAAGCGCTGGCGGCCTCTCAAGGGTAGCCTGTTTTGCCCCCGCCTTCTCAATGCCTCAAGGCAAGAGATGGCGGGGGCTAAGCCCTCAAACGCGCTTAGATGCCGCCAGGGTATATAAGAACTCTAAACCCAGCGTCGCGGCGGCAAGCGACGTGATGTCGCCATGATCATAGGCAGGGTTCACTTCCACCAGATCCATACCGACCAATTCCATGCCAACCATGCCGCGAATCACTTTCAACATTAGATCGGTGGACATTCCGCCGCACACCGGCGTGCCGGTGCCAGGGGCATAGGCTGGGTCAAGGCCATCGATATCCAGGCTAATATAGGCCGGGTGGTGACCCACCTTGGCGCGAATACGCTCCAGTACGGCGGCAGGGCCATGGTCGTTAACCCAGTCCGCATCCAGCACCTCGTAAGGGTGGTTGTCGCGGTCGTAGCTGGTGCGAATACCAATTTGCAGCGAGTGTTCTGGCACTAACAAACCTTCTTTAAGGGCGTGGTAGAACATGGTGCCGTGGTCAAAGCGAGTGCCGTGTTCGTAGGTGTCAGTGTGTGCATCAAAATGGATCAACGCCAACGGGCCGTGAACGCGGGCGTGAGCGCGCAGCAGCGGCAGGCTAATGTAGTGGTCGCCACCCAGCGTCAGCATTTTTTTGCCTGCGCTTAGCCAGCGGTGAGCGTGATTCTCCAAATTATCGATCAAACTTTCCGGTTCGCCGTACGCGTAATCAACGTTGCCTGCATCGCACACCTTAAGGCGCTCTTCCAGGGCGAAGTTCCAGGGCCAGCGCTTGCCTTCCCAGATCAAATGCGCGGTACTTTGGCGAATGGCGTTTGGGCCCATGCGGGTGCCCGAGCGGCCAGAACACGCTAGGTCAAAGGGAACGCCACTCACCACAACGTCGGCGTCGGTTGCCTTGGGATTCGTTGCTTTCTCTACGCCCATAAAGGTCGAAATTACATCGCCATAAAGACTGGGCATCGTTTGCGCTAGTGGGTGGGTCACCGTCGTATTTCTCCTTACGTATCGGGTAATCGCTGATTGGCGCAAACAATAAGGAATAATTGGTGATAAATTAAATGAATGTTTAGAATTGAATCATTCGTGTTATGAATGACGAGTATTTATGCGCTCACTACGCCATTTTGACCTAAACCTGCTGTTGGTATTTGAGGCGCTAATGCGTGAGCGCCATGTCACTCGCGCGGCAGAAAAGCTGCACTTAAGCCAGCCAGCCCTGAGCCATGCGTTGAAACGCCTGCGTGAAGCGCTGGAAGATCCGCTGTTTATCCGTACCGAAAATGGCATGCAGCCAACCCCCCGGGCGCAGGTGCTGCAGCCTGTGGTACAGCAGGCGTTAGCACTGCTACGGGAAGGCCTAGCACCGCCAGCGGTGTTTGTACCAGCCAAAAGTAAGCGGCGTTTTACGTTGGCGACCACGGATTATTTTGAAGAGGTCATGTATCCGACCTTTCTCAGTCAGCTACTGGCCTATGCACCGGGGATCAGTTTTTCCATTGAACTCATTACCCCCGATGTGCTGAGCGAGGGGCTAGAGCAACGCCATGTGGATATGGTGGTAGGGCTGGACAGCCAACGTACGCTACCCAGCGGCGTGATTCAGACGCCTTGGATGGATGAAGAGTTGGTCTGTCTAGCGGCGAATCATAATAATCGAGTAGGCAATTCTCTGGATATTGCTCAGTTTTCTCAAGAGCTCCATGTGGAACTGGCCGATATCAGCGGCCTGTTGCCCAGTAATATCGATAGTTGCTTAGTCCGGCATGGCTTAACCCGCCGGGTGATCTCTAAAAATCTTAACTACATCGCTGCAGCGCGGGTAGTGGCGCTAACAGAAGCGATCATGACGCTCCCACGCCAAATGGCCGAACGGTTCGTCGCTATGCTACCGGTGCGTTTGGTAGAGCCGCCCAAGGAGCTACCGGCGCTAAACATGACACTGATTCAGCATGGCCTATATGCCAATGAGCCTGCTAATGCGTGGCTTTATGAGGTGCTGACTGAGTTTGCTAAAAGATTTAACTATCAAAAAGGGACGAATCATCAAGCGTGACGGCACTATACAAACCAGCTTATGTTGTCGTTATACAACTCAGTTGAATCAAAGGTTGTATAGTATCAGGCAGGCACGCCGTTAGATCCTAGACTGCTAAAAGGTGAGAGGTTTTTTGCCTTAAATGTCCCGCGCTTAACGTTTTAGTAGAGCGCTGGTAATTAGATGAGGAGAAAACAAGAATGAAGATAGGTGCTCCGAAGGAGAGCGCTCAAGGGGAGGCGCGCGTTGCGTTAACCCCTGAGAGCGCTAAGCAGATCCAAAAGTTAGGCCATGAGTGTTTGGTAGAAACAGGTGCCGGCTTAGCGGCGGGCTTTAATGACGACACTTATCGCGATGCGGGCGTTACCGTGATGGAAGGGGCTGATGCACTCTGGCGCGACGCTGAGGTGGTCATTAAAGTCCGCGAGCCCTCTGAGCAAGAAGCAGAGCGGCTGCGCGAAGGTCAAACATTGATCTCTTTTTTCTGGCCAGCGCAAAACGAAGCGCTGCTGGAGAAGTGTAAGGCCCAGGGCGCCACCGTGATCGCCATGGATATGGTGCCGCGGATTTCAAGGGCGCAAAAGATGGATGCGCTCTCCTCGATGGCCAATATTGCCGGCTACCGCGCGGTAATTGAGGCGGGCAACAACTTTGGCCGCTTCTTCACCGGCCAGGTAACCGCGGCGGGTAAAGTGCCCCCCGCCAAAGTGCTGGTGATTGGGGCAGGTGTGGCCGGTTTGGCGGCTATCGGTACCGCTACCAGTTTGGGCGCTGTTGTACGCGCTTTTGACGTGCGCCCCGAGGTCTCCGAGCAGATCGAGTCCATGGGCGCCGAGTTCCTGTTTCTCGATTTTGAAGATAGCCAGGATGGTTCTGAAAGCGGTGGCTATGCCTCGCCCTCAAGCCCGGAATTCCGTGAGAAGCAGCTTGAGTGTTTCCGCGAGCAGGCGCCGGATGTGGATATTGTGATTACCACGGCGCTGATTCCTGGCCGTCCTGCACCCAAGCTGTGGCTTGAAGATATGGTCGCAGCCATGAAGCCGGGCTCGGTAATTATTGACCTCGCTGCTGAGAAGGGCGGTAACTGTGATCTTACCAAGCCCGATGAGCGCGTGGTCTCAGATAACGGTGTGGTGGTGATCGGCTACACCGATTTCCCCTCACGCATGGCAACGCAGTCATCGCTGCTTTACGCCACCAATATCCGCCATATGCTGACTGACCTGACGCCCGAGAAAGAGGGCGTGATCAATCATAATATGGACGACGACGTGATTCGTGGCGCCACGGTGACTCACCAGAGCGAAATTACCTTCCCGCCACCACCGCCCAAAGTAAAAGCGATTGGCGCGTCAAAGCCCAAAAAGAAAGAAAAAGAGCCCACGCCAGAAGAGAAAAAGGCCACTGAGCTGGCCAACTTTAAAGCACAGACCACGCGCCAAGTGGGCCTGTTAGCTGTCGGTGGCGTACTGATGCTGCTGCTGGGTCAAGTGGCGCCAGCGTCGTTTATGCAGCACTTTATTGTGTTTGTGCTGGCCTGCTTTATCGGCTTCCAGGTGATTTGGAAAGTGAGTCACTCGTTGCATACGCCGCTAATGGCGGTCACCAATGCAATTTCGGGCATCATTATCTTGGGGGCGATTCTGCAGATTGGCTCCGGCAGCGTTGTGGTTAGCGTGCTGGCGGCAATCTCAGTGCTTATCGCGTCAATCAATATCGTGGGTGGCTTCCTGGTGACACGCCGGATGCTGGCCATGTTCCAAAAATCCTAAGCGGCGGAGAGACGATATGTTAGAGCAAGGATTCGTATCTGCCGCGGCAATTGCGGCGAGTGTGCTGTTTATTCTGTCGCTGGGCGGTCTGAGCAACCAGGAAAAAGCCAAGCGAGCCGTGTGGTACGGCATCGTGGGCATGGCGATAGCGGTGTTCTTTACTGCGCTTGGTCCAGGTATTGGTGGTTACTGGTGGCTGATCCCGATGATGCTGATTGGTGCCGGTATTGGTGCCTACGTGGCGGGGAAGGTCGAAATGACCGAGATGCCCCAGCTTGTCGCAGCGCTGCACAGTTTTGTGGGTTTGGCGGCGGTATTTGTGGCTTGGAGCGCCGATTTAGAGCGTCGCCGAGTCATGGCCGCGCGGGCCGCCGAGGCATCGCTAGATCAGTTTTCTGCCTTTGCTGCGCTGGTGGCTACCAAAGCCCCTGATGAACTGATGTTCCTGCAGATTGAAGTGGTATTGGGTATCTTCATCGGTGCGGTAACGTTCACCGGCTCGGTGGTCGCCTTTGGCAAGCTGGCCGGTAAAGTCGATGGTAAGCCACGCCAACTGCCCGGTGGGCATATGCTTAACGCGGGGGCGGCGGTGCTGTCACTGCTGTTGGCGATTTTGTATATCAACGGGGCTGGCTTCTGGACGTTGTTAGTACTGGCGGCTCTGGCGTTCTTTATCGGTTATCACCTGATCATGGGCATTGGCGGTGCCGATATGCCCGTGGTGGTTTCGATGCTGAACAGTTACTCCGGCTGGGCAGCCGCCGCTATCGGCTTCACGCTCTCCAACGATCTACTGATTGTCACCGGCGCGCTGGTGGGCTCATCGGGTGCGATTCTCTCTTACATCATGTGTAAGGCGATGAACCGCAACTTTATCAACGTCATTTTGGGCGGCTTTGGCGGAAGCACTGGGCCCGCGGCGGAGATAGAAGGCGAGCAGGTGGCGATTGATGCCGGTGGCGTGGCGAGTGCCCTGAACGATGCCGATAGCGTCATCATCGTGCCGGGTTACGGCATGGCGGTGGCTCAGGCGCAAACCGCAGTGAGTGACTTGGTACGTAAGCTGCGCACAGCGGGTAAGACTGTGCGCTTTGGTATTCACCCGGTGGCCGGGCGTCTGCCTGGGCACATGAACGTACTACTGGCGGAAGCCAAAGTGCCTTACGACATCGTGTTGGAGATGGACGAGATTAATGATGATTTCGCCACCACCGATGTGGTGATTGTGATCGGCTCCAACGACATCGTTAACCCGGCGGCCGAGGAAGATCCCAACAGCCCCATTGCTGGCATGCCGGTACTGAAGGTGTGGGAGGCCAAGCAGGTGTTTGTCAGTAAACGCGGCCAGGGCACCGGCTACTCGGGTATCGAGAACCCGCTGTTCTTTAAAGAGAACACGCGCATGTTCTACGGCGATGCGCGGGATAGCCTGAATACGCTGTTGCCTCTGATCGATTAGGCCTAGGCGATAGGTACTGAGCCCGCGAGAGATCGCGGGCTTTTTTTGTTCTGTGCATGGGGTTCTGTGCATGGCATCGATACTCCTGCTATGGTCGGATACCACCTATTCTGTTGAGCACTCGCTATTATGAATCAACGCTCTAACCCTCGAGTGCTGCTGCGCTTGCTGGGTCTACTGCGCCCTTACCGATTACGTTTAGCATTGGCTGGCTTGGCGCTGTTATTGGCGTCGGGCAGCGTACTGCTGCTGGGCAATGGGCTGCGGCTAGTCATCGACCGCGGTTTTCTAGCCGCAGATACTCAAGCGTTAGCGCAAACGCTGGTTCTCATGTTGGTAGTGGTGGCCGTGCTGGCGCTGGCTTCCGCGTTGCGCTACTACCAAGTTACCTGGATTGGCGAGCGCTTAGCCGCTGACCTGCGAAAGCGTGTGTTTGATCACTTGTTAACCCTAGAGCCAAGCTTCTTTGAGAGCGCAAGTTCCGGTCGTGCTGCTGGTGAGATCGCCTCACGCTTAACGGCGGACACCAGCGTACTGCAGAGCCTGTTTGGGTCCTCGGTGTCGCTGGCGCTGCGTAATCTGGTCATGCTGGTGGGGGCGGTGATACTAATGCTGGTGACCCAGCCGTGGCTATCAGCGATGGTGCTGATTGGCATACCGGCCACGCTACTGCCCATCGTATGGTATGGCCGACGGGTACGTAGGCTTTCGCGCACCAGCCAAGATCGCGTGGCCGAACTGGGCCGCTATGCCGAAGAGGCGCTCAGCGGTATTCAAACACTTCAGGCGTTTACTCACGAAGCGGAGGATAAAGCCCATTACGCTCAGCGCGTGGAGCAGGCGTTCGACAGCGCCGTAGAGCGCACCCAGCAACGCGCCTGGTTGACCGGTATCGCCATGCTGGTGGTGTTTGCCGCCGTTGGGTTAATGCTCTGGCAGGGTGGTCAGGCCGTGTTGGCAGGCACCATGAGTGCAGGGGAGCTTTCGGCGTTTATTTTCTACGCCGTGCTGGCGGCGGGGGCTATTGCGACACTGGCTGAGGTGGCAGGCGATGTACAGCGCGCGGCGGGGGCAGCGGAGCGCTTGCTTGAATTGCTCGACACGCCACCCACTATCCAGTCCCCTCACAATCCGCCCTCTCTGCCTAAGCCACTGCGTGGCGAGATTAGGCTGGAAAACGTCCATTTCACTTATCCAGGCAGGGAAACCCCTGCGCTTGATGGCTTTGATCTGCATATTCAGCCGGGGGAGCGGGTCGCCCTAGTAGGGCCTTCAGGGGCGGGGAAAAGTACGCTGTTGGCGCTGTTGCTGCGCTTTTATGATCCCAGCCAGGGGCACATAACGCTTGATGGTAGCGATATTCGCACCTTAGACCTTGCTGCCTTGCGCAGTGCCATGGGATTGGTGGCACAAGAGCCGGTGCTGTTTAGTGGCACAGTGACTGACAACCTGCGCTACGGAGACTCTTCGGCTGATATCGAAAGGTTGCGCATTGCCGCCCAGGATGCCAGCGCGCTCGACTTTATCGACGCGCTTCCCCAAGGCTTTGATACGCCCCTAGGCCCCGGCGGTGTTCAGCTCTCCGGTGGCCAGCGGCAGCGGCTCGCCATTGCCCGGGCGTTGCTCAAAAACCCGGCAGTGTTATTACTGGATGAAGCCACCAGTGCCTTGGATGCGGAGAGCGAGCGGCTAGTACAGCAGGCGCTGGATCGGCTGATGGTGGGGCGCACCAGTATCGTGATCGCGCACCGGCTCGCCACCGTTATCGCCGCAGACCGTTTGCTGGTACTCGAAGGGGGGCATTTGGTGGCGGCGGGAACACACGAGGAATTAATCATTTCCAGCCCGCTCTATCGTCATTTAGCCGCGCTGCAGTTTGGCGGTGAAACGTACTAAAACCGATTCCTTAAAAGGGGAGTTGTTATGTCGAGTTTTTTCCAACGTCTTAATGCTATTAATGCCCCGACCATAGGTTTGGGTTGTATGAACCTCTCCCACGGTTACGGCAGCATCGTGCCTGAAAATGCGGCCCTACGAGCGCTGGATGAAGCGTTTGATATGGGCTATCGCCACTTTGATACCGCCACAATGTATGGAGCAACCGCCAACGAACGTTTGGTGGGCCGAGCTCTTGAAGGCAAGCGAAATCAGGTGTTACTCGCCAGTAAATGCGGTATGTCCATGGACCCTGAGTTGGGTAAGCGCGTGATTGACGGCCGCCCTGAAACGCTGCGTAAACAGTGCGAAGCGAGTCTTGAACGCTTGCGTACTGACCATTTAGATCTCTACTACCTGCACCGTTTGGATCGTCAAGTTCCTATAGAAGAGAGCGTGGGGGCGCTGGGACGATTGGTGGAGGAGGGCAAGATCAGCGGCGTGGGGCTTTCTGAAATTTCGGCGACGACGCTGCGCTGCGCAGTAGCGGAGTACCCTATTACAGCGGTGCAGTCGGAGTATTCGCTGTGGACACGCAATCCCGAAATAGCCTTGCTTGATGCGTGCCGTGAGTTAGGGGTTGTCCTGGTCGCGTTTAGCCCGTTGGGAAGAGGCTTCTTAACGGGCGCTGTTAAAGAGCCAGAACGCCTTGAAGAGGGCGATATGCGTCGCAACATGCCGCGTTTCAGTGCCGAGAACTATCCCCATAATCAAAAACTATTTAAACAATTGGCAGCGCTGGCGCAGGCCTTAAGCGTCACGCCGGGGCAGCTCGTACTGGCATGGCTGAAGGCGAAAGGCGACGACATCATCCCCATACCCGGTACCCGCTCCCCTGATCATATGCGCGAAAATTTAGCGGCGGAAACGCTACGCCTTGATACCAACACATTGTCGCAGCTGGACGCCATGATGACGCCAGACCAAGTAGCTGGTGCCCGCTACAGCGAGGCGCAGCAGGCGGATATCGATACTGAGGAGTTCTCTTTTTGATGGTGATGGTTAAAAGCTATTAGCGCAGTCGCAAAAAGCAAATTGTGACTATGATCGTTCTGCTTTAAAAAGTACCAAGTTAATGAGGCGTTCTTACTAGTACGAAACGCAACGTAGAAGACGCACAACGTCAGTTGGCTTGGTAGCGAATCATCTAATCGCCACCGATAAAAGCAATAAGGGGAGAGAGCTATGAGTGGTAAATGTCCTGTCATGCACGGTGGTAATACATCCACGGGTACGTCTAATAAAGACTGGTGGCCTGAAGGAATCAACCTGGATATGTTGCACCAGCAAGATCGCAAATCAAACCCGATGGATGCGGATTTTGACTATCGGGAAGAGGTCAGAAAGCTCGACTTTGACGCGCTCAAGCAAGACGTCCACGCGCTAATGACGGACAGCCAGTCGTGGTGGCCCGCTGACTGGGGTCACTACGGCGGTCTTATGATTCGCATGGCATGGCACTCTGCGGGCACCTACCGCCTTGCTGACGGGCGTGGCGGCGGTGGTACCGGTAGCCAGCGTTTTGCACCACTCAACTCCTGGCCGGATAACGTCAGCCTTGATAAGGCGCGGCGTCTACTGTGGCCGATCAAAAAGAAGTATGGGAACAAAATTAGCTGGGCGGACTTGATGATTCTGGCCGGCACCGTTGCCTATGAATCCATGGGGCTTCCTGCCTACGGATTCTCGTTCGGTCGTGGGGATATCTGGGAACCGGAAAAAGACATCTACTGGGGTGATGAGAAAGAGTGGCTAGCACCTTCCGACGAACGCTATGGCGATGTCGCAAAGCCAGAAACCATGGAAAACCCGCTTTCTGCGGTGCAGATGGGGCTTATCTACGTTAACCCTGAAGGTGTTAACGGTGTGCCTGACCCGCTGAAGACGGCTCAGCAGGTTCGAGAAACCTTCGCCCGGATGGCGATGAACGACGAAGAGACCGTCGCACTCACTGCGGGTGGCCACACGGTCGGTAAGTGCCACGGTAACGGTGATGCGGCTATACTGAGTGTAGAACCCGAAGCTTCCGACGTTGAAAATCAGGGCTTTGGCTGGGGTAACCCGACCATGGGTGGAAAAGCGAGCAATGCCGTTACGTCAGGCATTGAAGGCGCTTGGACCACCAACCCCACCAAGTTCGACATGGGCTACTTTGACCTCTTGTTCGGGCATGAATGGGAGCTGCGCAAAAGTCCGGCCGGTGCTCATCAGTGGGAGCCCATCGACATCAAAGAAGAGGATAAGCCGGTTGATGCCAGTGATCCCTCTATTCGTCACAATCCGATCATGACCGATGCGGATATGGCCATGAAAGTGGACCCAACCTACCGGGCCATTTGTGAAAAATTCATGGCGGACCCGGAATATTTTAAAAAGACCTTCGCTAAGGCGTGGTTCAAGCTGACTCACCGTGACCTAGGTCCAAAATCACGTTATATCGGTCCAGAAGTGCCCGCTGAAGACTTGATCTGGCAGGATCCTATCCCGGCTGGCAGCACCGACTACAGCGAAGAAGTGGTTAAGCAGAAAATCGCCGAGAGCGGCTTGAGTATTAGTGACATGGTTAGCACCGCGTGGGACAGCGCCCGCACCTACCGGGGCTCTGACATGCGCGGTGGTGCCAACGGTGCACGCATTCGCCTAGTGCCCCAGCGGCATTGGGAAGGTAACGAACCGGCACGCCTCGCCGACGTATTGGCAGTATATGAGCAGATTGCCGCCGATACCGGCGCCAGCGTTGCCGATGTCATCGTTCTGGCTGGCAGTGTCGCGATCGAGAAAGCAGCGAAGGCAGCGGGTTATGACGTACGTGTACCTTTCCTGAAAGGGCGTGGCGATGCGATTGCTGAGATGACCGATGCGGACTCCTTTGCGCCTTTAGAGCCGCTGGCTGATGGGTTTCGCAACTGGCAGAAGAAAGAGTATGTCGTAAAGCCGGAAGAGCTGTTGCTGGATCGCGCTCAACTGATGGGGCTGACAGGGCCAGAGATGGTCGTGCTACTCGGCGGTATGCGAGTGCTGGGCACCAACTACGGTGGCACTAAGCACGGCGTATTCACCGATCGTGAAGGCCAGTTGACCAATGACTTCTTTGTTAACCTGACCGACATGGGCAATACCTGGAAACCGGTAGGTAGAAACACTTACGAAATACGCGACCGTCAAACAGACGCCGTTAAGTGGACAGCTTCTCGCGTTGACCTAGTGTTCGGCTCTAACTCGGTGCTGCGCTCTTACGCAGAAGTCTACGCCCAGGACGATAATGACGAGAAGTTTGTTAAAGACTTCGTCGCTGCCTGGACGAAAGTGATGAACGCGGATCGCTTTGACGTCGTCTAAGTACCAAGCGCTTTAATTCTTGTAAGTAAGCCTGCATCTTCGGATGCAGGCTTTTTTATTAGGCGCTCACTAAAAGGCACACAAGCGGGTGCCTTTTAGCCTTATTCATGATGAGAGCTTAGAACTCTTCCCACTCCGCTACTTCATGCGTTTGCTGAGTGGCCTGGGGAGGGCGGCTAGGCGCTTGAGGTAGTCCAGTGCCTGTCCGTGCTTTATGTGCTGCCGTATAGGGTAGTGCAGAGTTCTCAGCGCCCCCTTCACTGAGCACAAACTCGCTCATTAGTTGATCCAGCCGTCGCGCATTGTCGCGCATATTGGTGGCAAGGTTTGCGCTTTGGTTGACCATGGCAGCATTCTGCTGGGTCATCATATCCATCTCTGCGACTGCTGTGTTGACCTGTTGGATACCTGCTGTTTGTTCTCGCGCGCCGGCGGCAATTTCGGCAATGACATCCGACACCTGGGTGACGCTGCGCCGAATTTCCTGCATTCGTTCAGCCGCAGCCGTGACGATGTCGCCCCCTTCTCGTGAGTGGTTAACGGACATGTCAATCAGCGCACGTATGTCGTGAGCGGCAGAGGCTGAGCGACTGGCAAGTGTACGCACTTCGCTGGCGACCACGGCAAAACCACGGCCTTGCTCTCCGGCACGGGCAGCTTCCACTGACGCATTAAGTGCCAATATGTTGGTTTGAAACGCAATCGAATCAATCAAGCCAATAATATTGCTTATTTTATTGGCCGAATCGTTAATTGCGGCCATTTTTGTTTCCATTTGACTCATTGACTCAGTGCCACGCTCTGAGGCATTGGCGGCCTCTAGCGCTAGACTATTTGCTTGCTCGGAGGCTTGAGAAGTATGTGCAACCGTGGAGTGGATTTGTTCCATAGAAGCGGATGTTTCCTGGAGATTGGCCGCTGCTTGCTCGGTACGCGACGAAAGCTCCTGAGTGCCATCTGCCATATCGCTGGCATCCGATAATACCGTGCGCGCGTTTTGGCGTACTTCTTGAAGGGTTAACTGCATGCGTTCTACAAAGGCATTAAATCCATGGGCGAGGTCGCCAATTTCATCCTGCGTTTTGGCTTCCAAACGGCGTGTTAAATCACCTTTTCCTTTGGCAATATCAGCCATGGCACTGGCGGTATGCTTGATGGGGGCAAGTGAGCGCCGCGCCGCATAGGCAACCACCACCAACAGTATGACCAGCAGCACCCCGCCTGCCAATAGCAGCGATGTTAGCAGGCTGTTTGTGACCGTTGTAAAGGCGGTGATAGGAACGGTGACCCCCACCACCCACGAGGTTCCCTCTACTGGGCTCCACATGAGTACGGTCTGCTCTCCGCTGGGCATGGTTATCTCGCCGGAGCCCGCCGTGCCGCTGAGTATTTGCTGACTCAATGCATCCAGCCCTTGGTAGCCCTGCTGATCGGCATCGGTGTAATTGAGCGACATGCGATACTCTTCCACCGGGTGAGCAATGACCTGCCCTTGGCTGTCGATTAGCCAGCCGTAGCTACCTTCACCAACATTAATATCGGAGGTGATATCAGACAATGACGACAGCGAGAAGGCGATACCGATCAAGCCGATACGGTTGCCACGTTCATCGAAGATAGTTTCGACCATCATTGCTGCGGGAAGGTTGGTTGCCATTGATACGAAGGGGTCTAGGATGAGGCTGTCTGCGGTGCCGTTGACGACGAGCGCTTTGAAATAGGGGCGCTCAGAAATATTCATTGTGGCCCCTTCTTGGTTAATCGTATTGCCAGCAGTATCTGATATAAACAGGGACTCAATGGTGCCATCTGAACTATAGCGCTTGGCGAGCCATTCGGTGTGGTCTTCAAGAGAAGAGTTATGAGCGAGACGTTCGTCCAAGGCTAGCAATGATAGCCAACTGCGATAACCGCTAATCCAACGGCTTATTTCATCGGCGCGCGCTTCAACTTGGCGTTTGCCAGCATTGTCGAGCAACTCTGGTATTGCATGGTTAAGCTGTTGATTGACAATGATGCCTAATATAATGGCCACTATCAGAAGTGGAATAGTTACAGCGGTTAATAATTTCTGCGTCAAGGAAAGACGAGAAAGTTTTTTCATTTGAGCCTCGAAATTTAGCCAGTAGTAGGGCACTTATCCGTACCATGCTCTGGTTGTTATGTGTTTGCCCTGCGATGTTTTGCAACTGTTAACTATTAATAGAAAGTAGTGTTTTATTTTAGATAGCTAATTTAAAATAATTTAATGTTAAATTGGGTAGTTTTTTAATTTTTATCGTAATATTGACATGATCGCTGATGGCTTTTATCAGCATTTTAAGAGAGGTTAGCCACTTAGAAAAAGGTACCCAAACTGAACTGAACCTCAAAAGTTGGTCACTCATCCAACGATTGGGGTGTTTTTCATGGCGAAATACAATGAAGCGTTCAAGCTGCTAGTAGTGCAAAGCTACGCAGAAGGACAACAAGGTTACAATAGTCTGGCCAGACAGTACGGTCTCGGCCCTACAACCGTTAGGCGCTGGGTTAAACACTTTGAACAGCATGGTCTAAGTGGCTTGCAAAAAAAGTTCAGCCACTACAGCGCTGAGTTCAAATTAGCGGTGTTGCAACGGATGAGGCAAGAGGAGCTATCAGCCTTACAAGCGACGACTCTGTTCGATATCCGAGGTGGAACGGGCGTCGTACGGCGGTGGGAAAGACAGTAACATGAAGGAGGCTTCCAAGCGTTGGAGCCTAAAGCCCGAGGACGCCCGACGAAGATGCCCCCAGCAGAGCCCCCCAAGCCCTCACTTCCACTGACTGAAAAGAGCTCGCTGGAGCAGCTGCTCCAAGAGAATGAGTACTTGCGTGCTGAGGTGGCCTACTTAAAAAAGTTGAAGGCCTTGCGTCAGGCCAAAGAGCAAGTCGCGCCAAAAAAGCGTGGGTAGTGCCTGAACTGAGGCAAGGCCGCTCTTTGGCGGTGCTATTAGAAATAGCGGGGCTGTCGCGTAGTACGTTCTATTATCAGGTAAGGGGTCAGCAGTTGGAGGATCGCTGGTCTGAAGCGACGCATTCACGTCATCTACGCGCGTCATAAAGGCCGCTACGGTTATCGCCGAATGTTGTGTCAGGCGGGCGAGCAGGTCAACCATAAGACAGTCCAGCGCCTGATGCAGCACCTGGGTTTGAAGTCATTGGTACGCCCGAAGAAATACCGCTCCTATCGTGGACAACAGGCCAGTGTTCCCAATCTTTTTGCCCGTTAGTTTCAGGCTGAACGACCCAACCAAAAGTGGGTAACCGACGTCACGGAGTTTAATATCCGAGGCGAAAAGCTGTACTTGTCGCCTGTGATGGATCTCTACAATGGGGAAATCGTGTCCTACTCAATGCAGAAGCGGCCGCAGTTCCCGCTGATAGGGAGGATGCTGAAAAAAGCCTTGGCCAAGCTGGCCAACCAAGAGGCGCCGTTACTGCATTCCGAGGTTGGCAATACCAGATGCCCGCTTACCGGCGCACACTCAGCGAGTATGGGGTGTTTCAGAGCATGTCACGCAAAGGCAATTGCCCGGATAATGCCGCGATGGAAAGCTTCTTTGGGACGCTGAAGTCTGAATATTTCTACTTGAACCGGTTCGACAATATTGAACAGTTACAGGCGGGCATCCGACACTATAACCATTACTACAACTACGAGCGCATTAAGACCAAGCTAAAAGGCCTGAGTCCGGTGCAGTACCGAAACCAGGCCTTGGTTGCTTAGTTTTTCACTGTCCAAGTTTATGGGGTCAGTTCAAAGCGGGTGCCTTTTAGCCTTATTTATGATGAGAGCTTAGAACTCTTCCCACTCCGCTACTTCATGCGTTTGATGAGTGGCCTGGGGAGGGCGGCTAGGCGCTTTAGGTAGTCCAGTGCCTGTCCGTGCTTTATGTGCTGCCGTATAGGGTAGTGCAGAGTTCTCAGCGCCCCCTTCACTGAGCACAAACTCGCTCATTAGTTGATCCAGCCGTCGCGCATTGTCGCGCATATTGGTGGCAAGGTTTGCGCTTTGGTTGACCATGGCAGCATTCTGCTGGGTCATCATATCCATCTCTGCGACTGCTGTGTTGACCTGTTGGATACCTGCTGTTTGTTCTCGCGCGCCGGCGGCAATTTCGGCAATGACATCCGACACCTGGGTGACGCTGCGCCGAATTTCCTGCATTCGTTCAGCCGCAGCCGTGACGATGTCGCCCCCTTCTCGTGAGTGGTTAACGGACATGTCAATCAGCGCACGTATGTCGTGAGCGGCAGAGGCTGAGCGACTGGCAAGTGTACGCACTTCGCTGGCGACCACGGCAAAACCACGGCCTTGCTCTCCGGCACGGGCAGCTTCCACTGACGCATTAAGTGCCAATATGTTGGTTTGAAACGCAATCGAATCAATCAAGCCAATAATATTGCTTATTTTATTGGCCGAATCGTTAATTGCGGCCATTTTTGTTTCCATTTGACTCATTGACTCAGTGCCACGCTCTGAAGCATTGGCGGCCTCTAGCGCTAGACTATTTGCTTGCTCGGAGGCTTGAGAAGTATGTGCAACCGTGGAGTGGATTTGTTCCATAGAAGCGGATGTTTCCTGGAGATTGGCCGCCGCTTGCTCGGTACGCGACGAAAGCTCCTGAGTACCATCTGCCATATCGCTGGCATCCGATAATACCGTGCGCGCGTTTTGGCGTACTTCTTGAAGGGTTAACTGCATGCGTTCTACAAAGGCATTAAATCCATGGGCGAGGTCGCCAATTTCATCCTGGGTTTTGGCTTCCAAACGGCGCGTTAAATCACCTTTTCCTTGGGCAATATCTGCCATCGCGTTGGCCGTTTGTTTAATCGGTGCGAGCGCACGTCGGGCAGCAAATGCTACGATAACCAATAAAATGATAAGCAGTAGCGCGCCAGCAATGAGCAGAGATTGCAGCAGGTCGCTAGTCACCGCCGTAAAGGTACTAAGAGGCACATTGACGCCGACGACCCACGAAGTTCCCTCTACCGGGCTCCACATAATGGCGTCACGCTGACCGCTGGGTAGGGTCACCACGCCTGCCCCCGCAGTTCCATTTAACATCTTCTGGCTAAGACTATTCATCCCTTGGTAGCCATGCTGGTCGGCATCGGTGAAATTCAGTGTCATACGGGATGCTTCATCAGGGTGTGCAATGACCTGCCCTTGGCTATCGATCATCCACCCGTAGCTACCTTCGCCTACATCGATTGCTGAGGTAATATCAGAGACCGCCGCCATGGAAACGGTCATGCCCAACAGGCCTACTCGGTTACCTCGTTCATCAAAGACGGTGTCGGCCACAATCGCTGTGGGTAGGCCGCTCACCATCGACACTACTGGATCAATAAGCAGGCTGTCGCTTGTGCCCTCGGAAACGAGGGTTTTAAAATAGGGGCGCTCTGTGACATCCAGCTCCACACCCGCATGAGTTAAGGTTGCGCCTGTAGCATTACTGAAAAACAGGGATTCGATGGTCGCACCGGAAGGGTGCCTTTTAGCCAGCCAGTCCAAATGATTGTTGATAGGAATACTAGCAGCGAGCCGTTCATCTTGCGCCAATACGGCTATCCAATCTCGGTGACCTGTAATCCAGCGACTAATTTCATCTGCACGTGCTTCTATCTGATTAGTACTAGCATTTTCTACTAGGTCCGTGACGGCCCGGTTCAATTGTTGATTGACGACAATACCGAGAATGACGGCCACCACTAATAGTGGAATGGCGACAGCCGCCAGCAGTTTCTGCGTCAGTGAGAGACGAGAAATTTTTTTCATTTGTTGCCTCGACGTGTTGACCAGTAATAGATCACTGCCAATAGAGCAGTGTTGTCCCCTGGCTGTTCTATGATTCCCTGAAAGTTTTCTTGTTACCGTTAATGGTTAACGGCCGTAAATGTACAACCTTTAGTTATTTTTGCTGTTATTGATAATAAAAAAACGTTGTCGTTTTTTTATAAATTAATTATTAAATATCTTTAATATAATTCGCTATTTCTAAAGGGTGAGACCATATCCTCTGGATAATCGATGTCTGTGCACACGCCAGGATCATTTACCGACACGCTAACCACACAATTTTTGTGCCGTTTAATAAGCGATGATGCCCCATGAGGAGAATTTAGTTGGGAGAGTTCTTTCCAAAAATTTATTCCAAAAACAACAGGATGACCAGGTTTTCTCTGATATGAAGGCTGTAAAATATTGTCTGTGGTGGCCATGTCCGCCAATACGGAGCAGGTCTGGTGGTTTACCCACGGGAGGTCGGCAAGCCATACCGCCGCGGCACGATATTTATACATGTTTTTATCGCAGCATAGTTGTTTAAAGGCGTCGCTAATACTATAACCAAGGCCTAAGCGACTGTGCTGGCTAATAATAGTGGATGTCTGTGAAGAAAGACCGAGTGATTGGATGCTGTCTTCGGGTTTAATTACAATATTGATGTCTGAGAAGTGTTGTTGAATATTTGTTAAAGTAGAGTTAAGCAATGTTTTTCCATTACTTAGTTTGGCGACTCTTTTATCACTGCCAAAGCGACTCGACTGACCAGCTGCCATGACAACCACTATAATATCGCTACAACTCATTGCGCGCTTTCCCACGATAGAGACGAAGAATATCTGCCATGACGGCTAACGCAATCTCAGATGGTGTTTTGCTGCCCAAATTAAGACCAATCGGCATGGTGATCCTTGCCAACTGAGTTTCGGTCAGGCCGCCAGAGCGTAATAGCCGCTCTGCCCGCTGTTGCGAGGTTTGCTGCGAGCCCATCACGCCGATGTAAAACGCCTCCGTACGGACGGCCTCGATCATTGCCAGGTCATCAATACGCGGGTCATGGGTCACCGCGACCACGGCGGTATTGGCGTGGCAACCGCCCGAGGCGATAAAAACAGAAGGCAGTACCGCTTGTACTTCCACGCCAGGCACATCGAAATTTTTGCGGGCGTCATCGTTGGGGTCGCAAACAATGACTTCAAAACCAAGCGATTGGGCAAACAGGGCGCAGGGCGAGGAGATAGTGGAGATCCCCGCAATAATTAGCCGTAGCGCTGGGCCAATGCGAATGTTGACGCTGGTGGTGCCGAAGGCAACAGCGGGCTCAGCCAACGTGGCAGGATTGAAACGCTTGCGGCCATCGGTCAACGAGATAGAGCGGGATAGCGCTTGTCGGCCCAGTAAGGTGGCATGCATCACTTCAAGGTGTGTGAGGTTTTCGGCCGTCGGTGCCAATTGTTCTACCAGCACGTCCAAGCTGCCTCCGCATGGCAAGCGGACCGAGGCAGCGCTATCCTCGCCGCCATAACGTATTTGTTGAACAGGCTTGTCGAAATCGCCGCTCTGCAGACGGGCGATGAAGTCTTCTTCAACGCAGCCGCCCGATAATGAGCCGATATACTCTCCCGTAGAACACGCTACCAGCATCGCCCCTGGCTCACGAGGTGAGGAACCAAAGGTTTTCAACACCGTGCAGAGCCACACAGTCAGCCCTTCATTAGCCCATTTCAATGCGCGTTCAATAACCTGCAGATCAAGATGATGCATTAACTAACGGCCTCCAAGGGGTGGTTGTGGGAGGCTTTTAGAATCTCGCGAACGGTCTCAGGGGTAAAGGGCGGATGGGTAAAGCGTACGCCTGTAGCGTCAAACAGCGCGTTAGCAATCGCAGGAGCGCCGGGTAGAGCGGTCGACTCACCGACACCCAGTGGCGGCATTTCCTGGCGGTCAAGCAGCATGAGATCGATAGTGGGAAGCTCGGAGAAACGAAGTACTGGGTAGCCTCCCCACTCTCTGCTGGTAGGCAAGCCGTCCTCGAACGTGACCCGCTCTTTCAAAGTGCGGCTGAGCATCTGGATGACGTTGCCATGCACCTGATGACGGACACCCGCCGGATTCACCATGAGGCCAGCATCCTGCCCCACGTAAAGTCGTTCCAAGACAATCTGGCCGCTTTTCACATTCACCTTGAGCTCGACCACCCAGGCGGCTAGCGCCGCGCCAAAGCCTGGGAATTTGCTGTGCACGTACTGCGCATAGGCAAAACCACGGCCGTAATGCCAATCGGCCTCTCTACGCGGATTCGCATTGGCGACGCCTGTTGGCCAGTTCGCTCGCGCTGCAAGCGCCTCGACAAGCTCGCAGGCGCGGGTATCGTTTAGGTAGCGTAATCGATACTCCACGGGATCTACGCCGGCCAAGTAGGCGAGTTCGTCGATATAGCTTTCGTGAGCGAAAGTGTTGGGTAGTGCCGAGACGCCGCGCAGCCAGGAGGCACGGACAAGGGTGGGCACGTCTTCGCACAGGATCTGTCGATGAGGGTAGCGGTAGGGCGGCACCGATGTCCGGTCACCCATCTGGAAAGGAATGTCGATAGGCGGTACTGCCCCCGTCAACAACAGGGCCAGGGTGGGGGCACTGTTCGAGGGGTAGCGCGCACGAAACCGATAGGCTGCTGGGCTGCCGTCGGCATTCAAACCTCCCTGGATCTGCATCGTCTGGGCCGCTCCCTTGGGCTCCCAGAGGTGCTCCTGCGCGCGGGTCAACTGCACGCGAACCGGTCGGCCGACTGCCTGGGAAAGCAGTACAGCATCGGCACCCACATCATCAGCGCAGTTGCGTCCGTAGCAGCCAGCAGCCTCCATGCGGGTAATGGTAATGACACTCTCATCAAGGCCGGTTAGCCGCGCCAGATCGGCACGCAGGCTGTGCGGGTTCTGGGTTCCCGACCAGACGTGAATTGCGTCCTCCTTGGCATCGGCGACCGAGCAGGAGGGGCCAAGAGAACCATGCAACTGAAAGGGCCAGACATAGTGACGATCAATGCGCTGGTGGGTGTCGGCAAGGGCACGCTCTGCATCGCCTTCGTCGAGCAGCAGACGCTCTTCGCTGGGCAGGTCCAGTATCGCCTGTTCGATACTACTCAATGAGGGCAGGCCTTCGACTGGACGCCACTCGACCTTGAGTTGCCTGGCAGCGTTGGCGGCCTGCTCTTCCCGTTCGGCCACGACGCCGACAAAGTCGCCGATGACGACAACACTTACCACGCCTGGCAGGTGTGCCACGGAGCTTTCGTCTACCGTGATTAAACTGGTGCCAATGAAGTCGCCGTTGTCGTGACCTGCATACGGCGGCCGGACAACCCGCCCATGCAACATGTCGGGCAGGCGCAGGTCGTGGACAAAGGTCAATTCGCCTGTGGCTTTGCCGGGTATATCCACGCGGGCGGCGGATTGACCCACCAGCGTGTAGTGGCTGGCAGGTTTGAGCGGTGCGCTATCGGCCAGCTGCAAGGCGTGGCGACTACCGCGCAACAATTGGCCGTAGCTCACTGGCGGATGGCGCTTGTCGCCAGGCTGGAGATGGCCGTCCTGGCAGGTGAGCAGGGAGCGCTCAGTGTCGAAGTGGCGAGCAGCTAGCGTGAGCAGGTACTCGCGCGCCTGCGCAGCGGCCCGCCGCAGTGGTTCGGCGGTGATTTGAATGGTCGCGCTGGCAATGGTGGGCCCTTGATTGGGCACATCGAAGGGGTGGCCGAGCACCATAGTGACGCCATCGAAGGGAACGTTTAGTTCCTCTGCCACGATTTGTGCCAGCGCCGTGCGTATGCCGGTACCCAGATCCACGTGCCCGTTGAATGCGAGGATATGGCCGTCACTCAGTATAGCAATGAATATCTCGGGTTCATGTGGGGTGAAATCAGAGTGTGTACCTGGTTGTCCCGGCGCAGGCTTGGGGGGCGCAACAGGATCCCGGTAGATCACCAGTAGATCCGACTCGTGAAGCAACGACTGCCTTGTATAGTCTGATTTCACAGCCATGATGCACCTCCCGAGCTATCTCTGAGTTTCATGTGTTTGTGTCGATTTGTGCTGATCGTTGAGCCAAAACTAAGGTAAAATTATAGCGTATACGCCATAAAAGCATGCTGGATTGATCCAGCGCAAGCAGTAATTCATACGTTGATGCATCATCGTGATAACCAGTGCCATACTTGATTTGCGATGTCGCCAATATTTAAGGATAGGTAATGACAACGGATAGTGCGCTCAATCACTCGTCTTCTGGCGAGCACCCTACGCCGACAGAGCAGGGGTATGATTTTTCCGAACAGGTAGGCCATCTACTACGCAAGGCCTATCAGCGGCATACGGCTATTTTTCAGCGCTACAGCAGCGACAAGCAGTTAACCGCCATTCAGTTTGTCACGCTGTGTACAGTGATGGAGCGTGGGCCTAGTTCACTTACCGATATCGTCAATGCCACCGCGATTGATCCTGCCACCATCCGTGGGGTTATTAAGCGCCTCAAAGCACGCGAATGGATTGCTTTAACAACCGATCCTAATGATCAGCGCAAAGTCATGGTGGTGATCACCGAGTCTGGAGCTGCCCTGGTAGAGGAAATGGTGCCCAGTGCCAAGCAGATCAGTGATCAGACCATGAAGAACCTTAATCCAGCGGAACGCGTTGCCCTGATGCATCTGCTGGAAAAAATGAATGCGGATGGATGACGCCATGAGAGTGGAGGGTTCCACTTTCATGGCAAGTGGCTTGCTAGCGCTCCTCTAAGTAGCTCAGTGCTTCATCCAGACCTATCACATCACCATACTTGCTATCGATATCAAACAGGTTGGCTTCATGGGGGGCTGGGTGGCGGTCGCCCACGCAGTCTCTAATCACCATCACGCGAAAGCCATATTGCAGGCCATCCACAGCGGTGGCGCGAATGCAGCCGCTGGTGGAGCAGCCGGTAATGATCAGCGTGTCTATTCCCATGGCGACTAGCGTGGAGGCAAGCGAGGTGCCAAAGAAGGCGCTGGCATACTGCTTGGTCATTACCAGCTCATCTTCACGGGGGACCACCTCGGGGCAGAACTCCGCGTAAGGGTTGCCCGCCACCATCGCCCGCATGACCGGTGCCTTCTTGACCCAAATGCCGCCATCGATCTGATCCGGGGCGTGATACAGAATGTTGGTGTGGATAACAGGCGTACCTGTACGTCGCGCGGCATCCAATAGCGGCGGCATATTGGCCACGGCGTCCACCACACCCTGGGCAAATAGCGGCGAGCCGGGGGTGGTGTAGCCCTGCATAAAATCAACTACCAGCAACACGGGTTTTTTACCAAAACCAATGCGCCCATCCCAGACGCCTTTGTAGTTGTTATCTAAGCTGTCATCTAAAGAGCTGTCACCAGCACCGCTGCTGCTGGTTGCCTGGCTGGGATTCGTCATGGCGCTATCTCCTAATAAGCCCCTGATAAGAGTGCACCCGCACCTGGGACAATAGGCTCCAGGTCGAGCGCCTTAAGCATGGCGTAGGTGGTCGCGATAGCCGCGGTCACCACTGGTTTGCCGGTCAGGGCTTCGACTTTGGCGACAGCCGGTAACGACGGCATTTGCACACAGGCTGACAGCACAATGGCATCGACATTAGTTAAGTCGAGACTAGCAACAATCTCAGGAAGGTTGGCGGGGTCGTGGCGAGCAACGTCCAGGTTATTGGGAATCTCAAGCGCGCGGTAGTCGAGCACGTCTATCCCTTCCTGGCGAATGTAGTCGACTACCATTTCGGTCAGTGGCTTCATGTAAGGCGCCACCACTACCACCCGCTTGGCTTTCATCACGCCTAGCGCATCGACCAGGGCACCGGCGCTGGTGACCACCGGCGTGTCGCAGCCGTTCTCTTCGGTACGGCTGCGCAGACGCTTTTGCGACTCTCGGTGGTAACCAGGCCCCATCGCCATGATGGCCACCAGGCAGGCGTAGCCCATCACATCCACTGCGGCATCAGAAAGCTCCAGGGCGCAGCGGTCTGACTCTGCATCCATGGCGGCTAGCTCGTCCTTGCTGACGTTTTTCATGCGCATGCGGCTGGAGTGGAAAGTAAAGCGCTCAGGCCGGATTAACTGACGCGCCGTCAGCATGGCGGGTATTTCGGTCTCCATGGTGATATTGGAGCTGGGGACGATCTGGCCGATACGGTATGTCTTGGCCATGGAATTGTTAGACATAGGGCTGTGATTCATGATCATTGGCCTTTGTTAGAGTTGCTTGCCCAGGAAGTCTTCAAACGCGGCAAAAAAACCGTCGAGATCATCCCAGGGAATCATGTGACCCGCTCGTTCCGCGGTGGAAATGCGAATCGTCGGTAGCAGGGCGCTTATTTCGGCGCGATCTTCATCCTGAATAACCCCACCTTTACCCGCACACATCAGCAGCGTCGGCACTGTGATAGCGGGGAAGTCCTGATGGATATCGACGCTGTGGAACTCTTCAAACGCCTGAACAATGGCGGGCTCAAAGCAAGTGTGTAACCACTCGGCGCGTAACCGCAGTTGCTCGTCGCTCCAGGTGGGGCAGTAGTGGCGCATGGTCTCGATATCGGTACCACGGGTGCAGTCGCGAATCGAATCCACGTACCAGGGCAGCTTGCTGGGATACTCACGACGCCCTGGTCCTGACACCGGTGGATCGATAAGTACCAGCTTGTCGATGCCTTTGGCGCCGCGACTCATGGCGCGCAACCCAAAGCGCGCCCCCATGGAGTGGCCGGCCAGGATGACACTGTTCAGCCCCAGCGCATCGATAAAGGCAATCACATCGTCGGCGCAGGTGTCGGTGTCATAGGCGAGGTCTGGCCCGGTGGACGACAAGCCGCGTCCACGAACATCCAGCACATAAGTGTCGAAATGCTGACCGAGCCGCTCGGCCACAAAGCCCCAGGTGATGGCCGGGCTGGTAATGCCCGGTATCAGCACCAGCGGCTGGCGAGCAGTGTCAGTGCTGTCGCCGAAACGCAGATAGTGTTGGCGAATACCGTTAGCTTGAATATTGGCGCCGTAAAGGTAGGTACTGCTCATGCTGGGCTCCCTTGACTGGTTGGTTGCTTCAGCGGTACTTCAAATGGGTCATAGGCAAATACCCAGGCCGGGTCTTCGTCTTCCCGTAACCAGGTATTGTCGTGGGAAACCTGCTGAACCCGCGAGGCGCGTTCAAAACGGTTAGTGCGGTAAAGCTCGAATGCCTGCTGGTAGTGCTCGGCACCCACTTCCTCCAGGCAGCGCACCAGCATGGCGGCATCCTCGATCGCCATGGCTGCGCCCTGAGCCATATGCGGCTTCATCGGGTGGCAGGCATCGCCCAGCAGCACCAGTCGATTTTCATGCCACAGTGGCAGCGGGTTGCGCTCCAACAAGGGCCATTTGGTGACGGTTTCAGTGCAGTCAATCAGTGCTTGTACGGTGGGGTGGTAACCCTCGAATGCTTTGCGCATCTCTTCTCGCGAGCTGTCGACGAAGGAAGTGCCGTGATTCCAATCGGGCTCAGGCACACCGGTCACGTAGTAATACTCCTTCTCGTCGCCAGTCACGAAGTACACCATCATGTGCCGATCTTCCGACCACCACTTCACGCAGGCTTCGAAATCCAGGTCATATGCCTTGAGTTTTTCGGCAGAGATGATGGCCCGGTGAGCGACCCAGCCGCTATAGATCGGCGCCTCGGGGCCTAGTAGCTTCTCGCGTAGACGCGAATTGACCCCGTCTGCGCCGATCACCAGATCGGCCTCTTCCGTCGAGCCGTCTGCGAAGGTCATCACGACCTTGCCGCCGCTGTCGTCGACATCGATCAGGTGCTTATCAAAATAGAGGTTGTCCTGATCGAGCGTACTGACCATCAATTCGTGTAGATCACCACGGTGTACGGTGATGTAGGCCGCACCATAGTTTTCGCGAGCGAACTCGCCGAGCGGGATGCGCGACTGATACTCGCCGGTCATGCCGTTGCGGCTGAACCAGTAATCGGGGTGTGAGCCCATGGCATTGAGCTTCTCTTCGATACCAATGCGACGCATCACTTTCATTACGTTGGGGCCAAGGTGAATGCCTGCCCCAAGACGCGCAAACGCTGGTGCCTGTTCGTACACCTTGGTGGGGTATCCCGCTTGCTGCAGCAGCGCGCCTGCAGCGGCGCCGCCAAGGCCCGCGCCAATAACGGCGATGGTGGGTTTGTTGTTCATATCCTGCTTTCCTCGCTGTTTTATTCGCCTATCACTCGTTTCTGAATGTGTTCGTGAATGCTATAAAACAACGTATACACCATTTATTTTTTGGTCAAGAATTAGTTTCGAAATTATTTTTTAACTCAAACAAGGCGATATTTTTAAATAAGATCATGAATTTAATGAATTTGTTGTCATTTTTTTGGTTTTATGCAAAAACTTGAAAAACGCATCCATTGAGTGCTATACGTTTATTAGGCTTATTTTTATAGCGTACGCACCTTTAATGCTCGATGGATGTTAGCTCTGCACTTAGCTGGTGCAAGTCGATTGGCCGTATGTGAAAGGGAGATGAAAATAGGCGGGTTTAAGGCGCTACGAAGCTTGTTTGGCAGGCGGTGTTTATTAGTAATATCTAAGTCATATCCAAGCCCTATTCAGAGCAAGAGGGCGGGCTTAACAATAACGATGATGATCCCCTATGACGCTAAAGCTAACTATCAATGGGCAAGAACGCGAGCTGGCTGTGCCGCCGCAGACACCATTGCTCAATGTGTTGCGTAACGACCTGGCGCTCAATGGACCCAAGTATGGCTGTGGTTTAGGCGAGTGTGGGGCATGCAGCGTATTGATTGATGGCATGGCCGCACGCACCTGCGTGCTGCCCGTGTCTGCTGCCGTTGGTCATGAGGTAACCACCCTTGATGGTCTTTCCCAGGGCGGTGAGCTTGATCCTGTACAACAAGCCTTTATCGATGCTCAGGCAGCCCAGTGTGGCTACTGTTTGAACGGCATGATCATCACTATTCGTGCGCTGCTAAATCATAATACCCAACCCTCTGTGCAGCAGATTCGCACCGCTTTAGAGCATAACCTCTGCCGGTGTGGCACCCATGTTGAAATTCTCCAGGCAGCGGAGCGTGCCGTGATCCTTAACGCGGCCGCGTTGCAGGAGGCTCCTCATGAGTGAAGGGCCGATGCTCCATGGCCAGCAAAAACAGGCCGGCATCCCCGCGCTGCTTGCGCAGTCACGTTTTGGTGTCGTCGTGCGTCCAGCGTACTACCGGTGGAATGGCGAGCGTTTTGAGAGTGATCGCTTAGTGGGCGTCGATAGCAGCCGCATTGCTTCGCTGTCAGCATCTATTGAAGTCGTGGTGGAAGGGAATTTTGTGGGGGTGGTTGCCGATAGTTTGGCCTTGGCGACCGATGCTGCTAAACAACTGAAGGTTGAGTGGCAGGCTGTTCACCAGACGCCCGAAAAAGCGCCTGAAAGCGATCAAGCGCCCTCTGAATCGCCTCTTGTTAAGCCTGGCCAGTCATACACGCATTCGAACCATGGGTATGGATGGCCGAGTCGCATGCGCTGGGGCAATCACCCTAGCTGGGTAATTGCCGATTGCCGCGACCAACAATTAAGTGTGTGGGGGCAAACCGCCACCCCAGCGGCGCTTAAACAGGATCTAAGCCGGTTAACCGCGCTGGATATTAGCCAGATTGAGCTTTACAGCGCCGATGGTGTACACGCATCAAGTCAGGCCTCTGGGCTGGGTCGCCATTGCGGTGACGATGCCGCCGTGGATGCGGTGTTGATGTCGCGGGCGGTGGGCGGCCCGATAGCCGTTTGGCTTGATGCCCGCTACGACAAAGATGTTCAGGCATTGGGCCAAGCGCAGCGAATTAGCCTAAAAGCGGATATTGCCAGTAGTGGTGAGATAGCCCGTTATCACTATCAGCAGGCCAATCTCACGGGAGAGGTGGCTGCCGTAGGGTTGTTGTTAAGTGGTAGGGCCGCGATAACAACGTCTAGCGCTGAGGCCACCGCCGGCGAGCAAGACACAACGCCGTTCTCGCCCTATGTATTTCGCGACCAATACCTTGCCGCACGCTCCCAGCCAGACTCGCTCTCCACCAATTCTACCTTGATGGGGATACAGCAGACGTTCGCTCGGGAATCTTTTTTAGATGAGGTTGCCCGCGAGAGTGACCAAGACCCTGTCGCGCTGCGGCTTCGACATCTTGACGATGCGCGTGGTATTGAGCTGATTGAGTCCGTTGTTAAACGGGCCGAGTGGCAAAGGGCGTTCAATTCATCAGCAAACTCTTTACCCCAGGATCTACTGCGCGGGCGGGGCTTTGCCTACTCTCAGCTGCCCGATCGGAATCAGCGCGTGGAGTCGGGAGTGCGCTCTGCCTGGATTGCCGATGTGGAGGTCAATCGTGTTACCGGTGATGTTCAGCTTACCCGTTTGGTAGTTGGTCAGGACGTCGGCTCTGATTTGGATACTGATCGCCTTCAGCAAACGCTACAGGCCCGGGTATTGAGCGAGGCGCGCCCCCTTTTGGGGCAAGCGCCCAGTTTCGATGAGTGGGGTGACGGCAGTCGTACGCTGACTAAAAGTGAATATTCAGCAGGATTACCAGCCAGCGCTTCTTCGCCAAGTCCTGTTGAGGAAGGTGTTAATCAAACCGTCGGTGAAGACGTATTAACTGGGGCGGAGCTATCGCCGGGTGTTGCGGTAATAGCCAATGCGCTTTTTGATGCCACCGGCCTGCGTTTTCGCCAACCGCCGTTTACCGCCAATCGCGTACGCCAGGCACTCGAAGCCTCGTCCATTGAGGAGGCAGGGCGCCCATCTAAATTGAAACCGCTGCGGTCAATGAACCGGCGCTGGTTAGCCGCTGCAGCGTTTACCACCATTGCGGGCACTGCGGCCGTGGCGTGGCCATGGAAAGGGGCCATTGCGCCTGTCTCACGGCCAGCCGCCAACCTCTATTCCGCCGAGACCATTGAGCGCGGGCGACTCGTTGCGGCTACAGGCGACTGCGCGGCGTGTCATACCACAGAAGGTGGTGTGACCAATGCAGGTGGGCGTGGGTTTGAGACACCTTTCGGGACGCTCTACAGCACTAACATTACACCGGATGAGGCGACGGGGATTGGTCAGTGGTCTTACGCAGCCTTTGAGCGCGCCATGCGCCACGGCATTAGCCGTGATGGCAGCCACCTTTATCCCGCGTTCCCCTATACAGCGTTTGCCAAGACCAGTGATGCCGATTTACAGGCGCTTTACGCCTACTTAATGGCTCAGCCTCCTGTAGAGACTGAAAAAAACGCCAATGCGCTCACTTTCCCCTTCAGTGTGCGTAGCTTAATGGCAGGCTGGAATACGCTTTATCACGATGCAACTCCTTTCCAACCTGATCCCATGCAAAGCGAACTGTATAACCGGGGAGCCTACCTTGCCGAAGGATTAGGCCACTGCAGCGCTTGCCATAGTCCCCGCAATGCCATGGGCGCTGAGAAAAACGGCGAGTCGTATTTTGCCGGTGCCTTTGTAGATGGTTGGGAAGCGCCACCGCTTAATACGCTGTCGCGTGCGCCCATCCCGTGGAGTGAAACATCGCTTTACGACTATCTGCGCCACGGTGAATCTGCGCTTCACGGCGTTGCCTCTGGCCCTATGGCCCCGGTGGTAGCGGGGCTGGCTGAGCTGCCTGAATACGATGTGCGGGCTATTGCTCACTATGTGGCCGCCCAGATGCAGGCGCCAACAGGTAATAGCGATGCGGCTATGGCGGAAGCTACGCAGCGCGTAATCAGTGCAGCCGTTAGCTCAACAGAAATGGAGGCAGGGGAGCGGCTCTTCGAGGGCGCCTGTGCGGCGTGCCATGTCGATTCTGGCGTTCCTACCTTTTCGAGGGCGAGCACTAATCTGGCGCTGAATACCAATTTGCACAGCGATCATCCCGATAACGTTATTCAGTCAATTTTGGGCGGTGTTCACGCCGAACACGTTCCCGGTATTGGTAGCATGCCAGGCTTTGCCGACAGCTTTAGTAATACCCAGGTCGCTGATTTGACGACCTACCTCCGAGCGCGTTTTGCCCCAGAGAAAGCGCCTTGGCAAAAAGTAAAACAACGTATCGCTGATTTACGCCAGCCTCACCACAACAACACTCACTCTTTTCCCTGACGTAATAAAACGAGGTGGATTATGAAACGCAGTAAATGGATATGGCTTGTATGGGCAGTGGTCCTGCTGAGCTACCTGGTGCCTTATACCCTTTTGAGCGGTGTAGCGCTCTGGTACGGAAGCTTCCTGTTTTGGATGTTGGCAGGGTTGGCCATCATTGCGCTGAATGTGTTTATCACTAAAGATTTTGAGGAGCACAGCAATGACTGAGTCACTCATCTGGTGGTCCATTGCCATCTACTTATTGATCGCTATTGGCATTGCGATTATGTCTCGCCAAGGCCCTTCCGAAAGTATGTCGGGATATTTCCTGGGTAACCGACAAATGAACGGCTTTGTCTCCGCGCTGAGCTACAGTGCCACGACGTATAGCGCGTTTATGATGGTGGGTTTGGCAGGTCTTACCTATGCCGGCGGCGTTGGCGCCCTAGGCTTTGAAATTATCTATTTTGCCGGGGTTTCCCTGGTGGCTATTTTCGGGCCCAAATTCTGGGCGGTGGGCAAGAAGTTTGGCTTTGTAACCCCCAGTGAGATGCTCGGCCACCGCTACAACAGCAAACATGTGGCCATGGCTGTCTCGATTGCCAGCTGTATCTTCCTGATTCCCTACTCGGCCGTTCAGCTCGCGGGTGTCGGTTACCTGTTGCAGGGTATTACTGACGGCGCGATTACCTTTACTACCGGGGTGGTGCTGGCCACTGTCATCGCCATCTTTTTCTCCTACATCGCGGGTATTCGTTCGGTGATGTGGACCGACTCGCTCCAGGCCATCATGATGATTGTCGCCTCGACGCTGGTGGCCTTCCTGGTGATCCAGGGCTTGGGTGGTTTCGGCGCACTATTCGATACGCTGGCAACAGAGCACCCTCAGTCGCTGACGGTGCCTGGCCCTGGCCTGTTCAGCTTTGTCACTTTCCTGGGGCTCACCATTCCCTGGTTCTTCTTTAGTATCTCCAACCCACAAGTCAGTCAACGCCTGTTTATGCCCTCTTCGCTGCGCTCCATGCGCCACATGCTGATTGGCTTCCTGGTGTTTGGTTTTATCTACACCATGGTCTCCGTGCTGTGGGGGTTCTCCGCCTTAGCGGCCTTCCCTAACCTTGCAAGTGCGGATTTGGCCACGCCCACGTTGCTGGCCTCGGAGTTTGTACCGCCAGTATTAGGGGTGATCGTGATGATCGGCATCATGGCCGCCGCCGTCTCTACCATCGATTCGATCATGCTGACGCTGGCGTCCATGGTCTCCCGCGACGTCTATGCGAACGTTAAACCGAACGTCAGTGAAAAGCGCCAACTGCTGGTGGGCAAGTTCGTAGTGCCGGTGATTGCACTGATGGCACTGGCCTTTGCTGAGCTGCAGCTTGATCTTATTGCGGTGCTGTCGGTGGCTGCTTCCTCTGGTCTGGTAGCCATGGTGCCCGCACTTATCGGTGCCTTCTACTGGAAGCGCGGTACTGGCGTCGGTGCACTGGTAAGCGTGGTGGGCACCAGCGCCTTTGTACTGCTGATGTATGCCACTGGCAATTCACTGCTGGGCCTGCCCGCTGGCGTATGGGGCATTGTGGTCGCTAGCGTGCTGTTTGTTGGCGTTAGCCTTATGACCAAGCCTCATCAAGCCTCTTCGGACGCCTTCTTTACCGCCATCGCGGAAGAGCTGGGTAAAAAGCGCCGTACTACCACCGATCAAGCGACGAAAGAGGCGGCTGCCTAATTGACGTTCAGCTTTGAACCGATAACACCATAGAGCGCTTGGTGTGCCCAAAGGCGAGCACGAGCGCTCTCAGCTAACACTTCCCGGTACGCAATAGCTGTGCTTTCGCCTGGGGAGTTAGGAGACTTTATGGATCACGCAAGCTTTGCTGAAATTTGCCTCCATCAGCTAAAAATGTCCGGCGTACATGAAGGCGAAAAACTCGTCGTGTTGACCCAGGGCAGCGAACGCCTTGATTATGCGGATGCCTTTATGGCGGCAGGGCAACGCCTGGGCGCCAACATGTACCACATGCGGTTGCCCGCGCCGTTACCGACAGGTGGCTGGGCCGTGGGAGCAACGGGACTTGCCAGCATGCCCGATGCGGTGGAAGCGCTAAAGAACTGTGACATGCTGATCGACTGTATTTTCCTCTTGTTCTCGCCTGAGCAAATGGCGATTCAAGCCGCAGGTACGCGCATACTAACGGCGGTTGAGCCGCCGGAGCTGCTGGCCAGAATGCTGCCCACCAAGGAGTTAAGGGAAAAGGTCGAACTGGCCGCCGCGCTGCTGGAAAAAGCCAAAGTGATGCGCATCACCTCACCCCATGGCACCGACGTTACCTACCAACTGAATACTTATGAGACGGTTGCTGAATATGCCTGTACCGATGAGCCGGGACGTTGGGATCACTGGCCCTCTGGCTTTGTCTTTACCGGCGGTGACGACGATGGTGTTGATGGCACCATTGTGGTGGCGCCGGGTGACATTCTGCTACCCCAGAACATGTATGTCAGAGAGCCCTTTACCTACACCATCGAAAAGGGCTGGATTACCGATATACGCGGCGGGCTCGATGCCGAGCTAGTGAAGTCCTATATGGATAGCTTCAATGACCCGCGCGGCATGGGCATGAGCCATGTGGGTTGGGGCATGAACCCGAACGCCAAATGGCATCGCATGGTGCCGGGGGAGTTTCCGGGAGGCATGGGAATGGAGCCACGCAGCTTTTATGGCAACGTGATGTTCTCCACCGGCCCGAACAGCGAGCTGGGCGGGTCTAACGATACTGCCTGCCATCTGGATATTCCGATGCGCAACTGCTCCCTCTTCCTGGATGACGAGCCCATCGTCGTTGACGGCGATATCGTCGTTAAAGAGCTGCAGATGGCGAGAGGCTAATACATCAATAAGGAGTGATTCTGACAAAAGCCCCCGCTCGGGGGCTTTTCAGGTTTAATGCCAAACCATTAACTGCTTGCGATAATCCTCTTGCGCTTGGCTGGCGCTGACCGGCGTCAGCCATACCTGGGTGCCGGGCAGGCACTGGGCCAGGGTGGCGCAGGCGCTTGGCGTGAGGGCGCCCAGGCGCGGGTAGCCGCCTATTGTCTGGCGGTCATTCATCAGTACGATGGGCTGGCCGTCTGGCGGGATCTGTACCGCTCCCAGCGGAATGCCTTCGGAAATGATGCCCGTCAGGGAGCCGTGCAGGGCGGGGCCTGTCAGCCGCACGCCCATACGATCGGCACGGTTATCCACGGTCCACGGTTGGTTGAAGGCTTGGAAAAGAGAACGGCCGCTGAAGGCGGCGACTTGCGAACCGAGCACGATGGGTAAGCGACAGTTCGTCGCTGGCATCTGAAGCCCTTGCCCTTCAGCGATACGTCGAACCGCCGGGGCGGCGCCTTTCCAGGTCAAGCGGTCACCCGCTTTTAGCGGTTTGCCATCTTCGTGCAGGCCGCCCAGTTGCTCGCGGGCGGTGCAGGCGCGGCTACCCAGCACTTCCGGTGCATTCAGCCCGCCTGGGAAGGCGAGATAAGCACGCAAACCTTGGCGCGGCTGGCGAAATACCAAACGCTGGCCGGGTAGGAGTTTAAAACTGACATTGGGCGCGAGCGGCTTGCCATCCAATTGGGCATCCAGATCGGCGCCAGTCAGCGCCAGGCGCACTTCGCTTTCGGTTTCCAAGCTCAAACCGCCACCCATGATAATTTCCAGCGCGGCGCTGTGGGGTGTGTTACCCAAGAGCCAGTTGGCCCAGCGAAATGAGATCCAGTCGGCGGCACCGCCTTGGGTAACCCCTAGGTGACCAACCCCAAAGCGCCCGGCATCCTGGATCAGTGCCAGCGGCCCCGCCTGTTTAACAACCATCCCTGTTCGTGGTTCTTTCATGGCGACTTGATTCATGGCCGCTCCTCCATGGGCGTGGTATCACCACCGTCCGCTTCAAACTCCTCGCGGGAGATTGCTCTAAAGCGCACCTTATCGCCAGGGCGAAACAGTGGTTCACCGCGCTTGGCGTATTCGAATAGTGGCACGTTGGTGCGGCCCAGAATGTTCCATCCTCCCGGCGAGAGCAGCGGGTAGATCGCCGTTTGCCGGTCGGCGATACCGACGCTGCCAGCGGCTACCTTGCGACGCGGGGTTTTCAGGCGTGGCGTGGCCAGCGCTTCGTCTACTAGTCCCATAAAGCCATAGCCGGGCGCGAAGCCCAGCGCGAACACGCAGTAGTCATGGTTACAATGCTGCTGGATCAGCTCGTCGACACTCAAGCCCGCGCGTTTAGCGACCAGGGGCAGCTCGGGTCCGACGCTTTCGTCATACCACACGGGAATATCGTGTAGCTCCCCCGCCTGGGTGTCTGCGGGGGATAGCCCGGAAAGCGCCTGGTTGATCAGCTGGCAGGCCGCGCTGTGGTCCAGTTGTTCACAGTCGTAGTGCACGAGTAGCGTGGTATAGGAGGGCACCAGATCAATCAAAGCGGCCCCGAAAGCACCGCGCAGCGCTTGGTCGGCGGCGATCACCCAGGCCATATTGGCTTCGTCGATGGTGTCGAACAGTCGCACCATCAGGGCATCCATGGCGGCGGTTTCAACACGTACGTTAGTGCTTCTTTCAGCTTTTTTTTCAGTAATGGGTTTCACGCCTGCTCCAGCGCCTGAAAGGCCTCGCGAATGGCGCGCACGGCCGCCACTGACTCGGGGTTATCGCCATGAACGCAGAGCGTATCGCAGGGTAAATGCAGCGTAGTGCCGTCGAGTGCGGTGAGCGGCTCGCCTTTGGCCAGTATGACCGCTTGGTTTACGATGGTGGTCTGGTCGTGGTGCACGGCGTTGGGTAACCGGCGCGAAGCCAGATGACCATTGGCGTCGTAAGCGCGGTCGGCAAAGGTTTCGAACCACAGGGTAATACCCAATTTAGCGGCTAGCTCGCGGTGCGGCTCGGGATTGGCGGTCGACATGATCATTAATGGCAGGCTGGCATCGTAAGCACGCACGGCGCGCATGACGCCTTCGAGTAGCGCCGGGTTGGCAGCCATATCGTTATACAGCGCCCCGTGGGGTTTGATGTAGCTGAGCCGTGCGCCTTCGGCTTGGCAAATGCCTGCCAGGGCGCCAACCTGGTAGAGCACCATATCTTCCGCTTCTTCGGCCGAGCAGGCCATGGAACGGCGCCCAAAACCCATCAAATCAGGGTAACCCGGGTGCGCGCCAATGCGTACGTCATTTTGTACCGCTAGCTTGACGGTGCGGCGCATCACATGGGGGTCAGACGCGTGGAAGCCACAGGCGATGTTGGCGCAATCGACATAGGGCATCGCCTCGGCATCTAAACCAATAGTCCAGTTGCCGAAACTTTCGCCCATATCGCAATTAAGCAGGGGAATGGCCATAGCGACTCCTGTCGTTGATGCAGTGGGTGCTTGCACGTGGCTGATGTTGAAATAAAATCCAACACCAATATATGAACACGGCATCCTGAGTGCCAATCGTTTTTGACGATACTAACTATCGGGCCCTCCTATCATATTGTTATTTGGTGGAAAAATAGTTGACGCTTGGGCACGATACGCTTATCACAGTAAGCGCGGGGCGTGATAATAACGTTGGTGAAACAGCGCTGCCGAAGGTGGTCTCGACGTTGCATAGTGATCTTGTGTTCACGAGCATCAGCACCCAGCCGTCAGCGTTGCGTGTCAGCAAGACGGCGCTTAGTCACTCTCAAAAGTCATTCGTAGGCGTGTCACTATGCTCGATTTTAAGGAACTTGAGGCGTTTGTATGGGCGGTGAGGCTGGGCTCCTTCCGTAAGGCGGCGACCCGTTTGCACCTGACCCAACCCTCGGTTTCTGAACGTATTTCACGTCTTGAAACCGCCGTGGGGGAGCTACTGCTAGAACGTGCCGCCCGGCCCATTCAGCCCACCATGCGTGGACGTGAGTTCTTTGTGCATGCGGAGCGAATGCTGCACCAGCGTGACGAGGCGATGAGGCTTTTCGATGATGAAGAGGCGTTTTCTGCACCATTGCGGCTCGGCACGATTGAAACCATTGCCCATAGCTGGTTTCCCGAGTTTATGCGCCGGCTTACCGAGCGCTATCCGCGCCTGACCATCGAACTGACGGTGGATTATTCGCCGGTGCTCAATGAGCGGCTACTCGGCAACGAATTGGATATCGTGCTGGCGATGAATGGATATTCACCCCGGAAGCAGATCGATTATGAATCATTGAGCCCTTATGAGATGGGCATGTTCGTCTCCCCCCGGCACGCGCCGTTGCTCAGCGAAAGTGCCGACATCTGGGGCAGGCAGCTGCCATTTATCTCCTTTGGCAAGCTGGCGCGCCCCTATACGGAACTGGTGAACTACCTGGCAGAGCAGGGCGTGGCCAGCCCACGTATTCACAGCGTCAGCACGTTGATGACGATAGTCCGCATGACCACTGAAGGGTTGGGGATTGGTGCCTTGCCGGTGGCCACTGTGCTGGAAGAGTGGCAGCGAGGGGAGCTTTACCGGCTTGAACTGCCGGTGCCGTTACCGGCGATGCACTATGATGTGATATGGCGTCACGCTAACCATCCGCGCTTTTGTCGCGGTGTTGCCCGCTTGGCCCAAGAGTGTGCTTGCCGCTATGCACAAGCGCGCCGTGCCGATATGACCACAACACTTTTCTCCGGGCGTTGGGTTGCCACCCGCGCCTTCTCTGGTACCACCAAAGCACCACACTGTTAGCACCATACTATTAATAGAAATAAGAGGGTTCTCACAATGCGCAAAACATTAACTTCCACACTGCTTCTGGCCACCGCCTGCGGTTTAACGGTCACGGCGCACGCCGCAGAGTGGACCATGGCCACACCTTACGGTGATGCCAGCTTTCACACCCAAAACAACAAGCAGTTCGCCGAGGACGTGGCCGAAGCTACCGATGGCGAGTTAACCATTACCGTACATAGCGGCGGCTCGTTGGTATCGCATGGCGAAATCAAGCCGTCGGTTCGTCGGGGCACCATTGATGCGGGCGAAGTCTTCCTCTCGGTACTTTCCAATGATGATCCCATTTTCGAAGTGGACACACTGCCAGGGGTCGCCGGCAGCTACGATGATGCTTACGCATTGTGGGAAGCCACCAAGCCCATGATCACCGAGCTATTCGCCTATGAAGGGTTGATTCCGCTTTACGCGGTCGCCTGGCCTGCGCAAGGAATCTACACGTCAGAGCCGCTCACCGACCCTGAGCAGTTTGAAGGACTGCGTGTGCGTGCACCCAACATCAATACCCAGCGTTTCGTCGACAACCTGGGCGGTAGCCCCACGGAAACCGAAGAGTCTGATATCCCGACCGCCTTCAGCACTGGCCGTGTGGACGCCATGATTACCTCGAGCTCTACCGGCAACTCTATGGCGGCTTGGGACTATGTCACCGACTACACCGACGCTAACCTGTGGTTGCCCAAGAACATTGTTTTCATCAGCCAGCGCAGTTTCGATGGCCTGGATGAAGCGACCCAGGAAGCCCTGATGGAAGCCGCCGCTGAGGCTGAAAAACGTGGCTGGGAAATGAGCCGCGAAGATAACCAGGCAAGCCTGGAGGCATTGGAAGAGAACGGTATTTCAGTTTCTGAGCCAAACGAAGCCGTTTCAGAGGCGCTGCAAGCCGCTGGTGATGAGCTGTTTGAAGATTGGCAGTCTCGCGCCGACGATGAAGCCAAGCAGGCGCTGGAAACTTACCGCGAGCAACGCGACAGCTAATAGCCGAATCATTGTCTCTTGCAGGGGCCGCGGCAACGCCTCCGCCCCTGCTTTTTCCGCGCGCTTTATGAGGCTGCGAACATGACGTTTAAATTCGACAAACTCTATCGCCTCGGTGCTTGGGGGGCGGCGGCGTGCATGGTGGCTATCTGTGCGCTGATAGCACTCCAGGTGACCTTCCGCTTGGTAGATGCGCTGCTGGTGCTGGTGGGTGTGAGCCGGCTAGGCATGAGCATTACCGGCGTTTCAGAAATTGCGTCTTACTTATTAGTCGGTGCGACCTTTCTTGGTTTGGCCTACACCTTTGTGCATCACGCCCATATTCGCGTGACGCTGCTGATTACCCGTCTACCACCGGCAATCCGTGTGTGGTTTGAAGTCTTCTGCCTGATGATTGCGCTCGCGATTAGCCTGATGCTCAGTTACGGCTTGGTTGGCTTGGCGCGCGAGAGCATTCAGTACAACGATGTCTCTTCGGGATTTGTGTCGATCCCACTGTGGATCCCCCAGCTCGTGCTAGCGTTCAGCGTCGGCTTGCTCTGTTTAGCTCTGGCTGAAGCCTTATTGATGGCGCTAAAAACTGCCATTCGCGACCCCTCGAGTTTTCGCGAAGCGTCGGCCCCAGATGACAGCGAGGGGTATTAAATGATGGCCTTACTATTTTTTCTAAGACCCCCGCTTTTAGCTATCTCTCTTTTAACTGCGCTTTTGCGACAAGCGTTTCTGCCCCTTAAATCGGAGAGATCCTCGTGCTACTACTAAGTCTCGCCACCATTTTTACACTTGTGCTGCTACTGGGGAGCGGAGTATGGATCGCCTTCGCGTTGATCGGTACTGCCTGGATAGCGCTCGAGTTCTTTAGCTCCTTTTCACCGGCTTCAATTCTGGCCTCCGATTTCTGGGGGGCGAGTTACGGCTGGGACCTGACGGCGCTGCCCATGTTTATCTGGATGGGCGAGATCCTTTTTCGTTCGGGGCTTGCCGATAATATGTTTCGCGGCCTGTCACCCTGGTTAAACCGCCTGCCCGGGCGCTTGCTACATACCAATATCATTGGCAGCGGCATGTTTGCGGCCGTGTGCGGGTCTTCAGCGGCCACCTGTGCCACTGTGGGCAAGATGACGCTGCCGGAGCTTGAACGGCGCGGCTACGACAGCAACATGGCGATTGGTACGCTGGCCAGTGCTTCGACCTTGGGGCTGCTGATTCCGCCTTCCATCGTCCTGATCGTCTACGGCGTGGTCACCGAACAGTCGATCTCCAGGCTGTTTATGGCGGGTATCGGCCCCGGCCTGATGATCCTGGCGCTCTTCATGAGCTATCTCATCGTGTGGGCACTGCTCAAAGGCAACCGTGAAGGGTTGACCGGAGAAGATGAGTCGGGAATGAGCTTTGGCGAAAAGTTACGCAATACCTGGTCGCTAATGCCCATTCTGCTGCTAATTGGCGGCATTATCTTCTCGATCTATGGCGGCTTGGCGTCTCCCACCGAGGCTGCTGCAGTCGGTGTGGTACTGTCGATCGTGATTGCCCGCTTCAATGGTCATTTTGATCGCAATATTTTCAAAAGCTCGCTGTTTGCCGCGGTGCGTACCGCCTGCATGATTGCTTTCATCATTGCGGGGGCGTCTTTCCTGACATCGGCCATGGGCTTTACCCAGGTGCCGATGAAGCTCGCTCAGGCGATTGGTGAAATGGGTCTGTCGCCCACCATGCTGTTGATTGCGCTTACCTTGTTGCTGCTAGTGATGGGCTGCTTTCTTGACGGTATTTCGCTGATTTTGCTGGTCACGGCGATCATCATGCCGCTGGTGAGTGCGGCAGGATTTGATCTCATCTGGTTTGGTATCTATTTGGTGATCGTCGTCGAAATGTCGCAGATTACCCCACCCGTTGGTTTCAATCTGTTTGTGATTCAAGGGCTGACTGGTAAAGATATCTTGACCATTACGCGCGCCACGCTGCCGTTCTTTTTATTAATGCTACTGGCGATTGCCTTAATGCATATCTTCCCCGGCATTGCGCTCTATCTGCCCGAGGCCATGACCCGTTAACACTGACCTTTGACTACTTAGCCATTTAACCGCGATAGGAGCGTCATCGTCCTGTCATCAATGTTGGCATACCCTACGCGCCGCCAACCCGCGATGAAAGGAGTGCTCCCATGCGCCTGGCCCTGTTTGATCTTGATGACACCCTCCTGGATGGAGACTGCAGCGACCGCTGGAATTTATGGATGATAGAGCAAGGTTGGGTCAGCGATGCCGACGCCTTTATGGCGCGTGCCGAGCAAATGCACCAGGCCTATCACGCGGGCAAGCTAAAGCTTGAAGAGTATTTAGCCATGACCCTGGCGCCGTTGCGCGGGCGCCGGGTAACGGATGTGCAAAAAGAGGTCGAGCGGTTTGTCGCCACGCACCTACAGCCGCGAATTTTTGAACAAGCCTGGGCCTGCCTGGAAACGCATCGCCAGGCAGGCGATACCCTGCTGTTGATTTCTGCTTCTGCGCGGCATCTAGTGCAGCCCATTGCGGAAACTCTAGGGATCGAGCACGTGCTTGCGGTAGAGCTGAGCATCGAGCACGGCATCAATGAAGACGCGCGTTATACCGGTGGTAGCGAAGGCATTTTTTCCTATCGCGGCGGCAAAGTGCTGCGCCTGAAGCAGTGGTTGGTCGAGCAGCAGATTACTCCCAGTCACACCACTTTTTACTCAGACTCCCGCAACGACCTCCCGCTGCTGCAGTACGTGGATTGCCCGGTGGCGGTCAACCCCGACCCCGTGCTGGCTGAGGTGGCGAGCGTTGAAGGATGGCGGCGGTTAGATTGGCGAATACCTAGAGTCACGTCAGGCTCTCCGCCACAGGCCCTATGTCAGCGCCTGCCAAATCAGATTAAACCCAACTAAAAACATGGCTAAAATCACCAGCCGGTAGAAGAGCGTCTCGTTGACGCGACTTTGCAGCCAGAGGCCGTTGCGCACGCCGATCCAGGCGATGGGCACCAGCAGCAGCGACGCCCAGGCGCTGGTGACGTTGATCTCGCCAAGCCACATATAGGGCGCTAACTTGATCACGTTGACTACGGCAAAGGTCACTGCGCAGGTAGCGATAAACGTCTCTTTCGATAGTTTACGCGGCAGTAGATACACGTTTAGCGGCGGCGCGCCTGCGTGGGCCATAAAGCTGGTAAAGCCGCAGACACTTGCAGCTGGCAATGCCCAGCGGGTGGAGATAGGTTTCTTGGCAACGGGCTTGAGCACCATATAAGCGGCGAACAGCAGGGTGATAATGCCGAGCGTCAGGCGTAAGCCTTGTTCGCTCAGGCTGCCAAACAACAATGTTCCCACCGCCACGCCGACAAACAAGCCCGGCACAAAGCGCCACACTTCGGTCATATCATGCTTGCCCCACCACGCTTTGACGGCAAACACGTCCATCACCAGCAGTAGCGGCAGCAGTAGCCCTGCCGCTTGGGTTGGGCTAATCGCCAGTGCCATGAGCGGCACCGAGAGCGTGCCAAAACCACCCGCGAAACCGCCTTTTGAAACGCCGGTCAGGTAAACGGAAAATGCAATTAACAACCAGGCGATGACGGAGTAGTCGGGGAGCATGGATAGTCCTTGGTAACCAGTTATTAAAAGATTCAATGCGAAAACCCCGCGTAAGGCGGGGTTGCAAAGCATAGTACTGGGCAAACGTTAGCAGGCAAATGGAGTGATGTCTCAACTATCACACACAGTACAGGCGCATTGATTATAAAATAATCAGCGTGGCGAGCCCTAAGAACGACAAAAAGCCGACCACATCAGTTACGGTGGTTAAAATCACGGCACCCGATAACGCCGGGTCGATTTGCAGCCTTTTCAATACCAGTGGAATTAACACGCCCGATAAGTTGGCTAGGCTCATATTGATAAAGATGGCGAGTGTTATCACTAAGGTAATCAGCGGATCGTTAAACCATAGATAAGAGATGCCGCCGACTACCAGTGCCCACACTAGGCCATTACTCATTCCTACCCACATCTCTTTATTATACAGCCAGCGTTTATTGTTACCGGCGAGTTGTCCTAGCGCTAAACCACGTATGACAACGGTGAGGGTTTGGCTTCCCGCGATCCCGCCCATGCTCGCGACGACAGGCATCAAGATGGCTAATGCCACAATTTGATCCAATACCGCTTCGAATTGGCCAATAACGAAGGCCGCTAAAAAAGCGGTCAGTAAATTAATGCCCAGCCAAATACCGCGGCTTTTCGCGCTGCGCACAATCGGCGTGAATACCTCTTCTTCATCACTAACGCCTGACATATGCTTGAGCGTCATGTCGGCATCATCTTGGGTGATTTCTAATACGTCGGCAGCATTTAGCTGCCCGACCAATAATCCGTCGCTATCGCATACCGGCACAAAAGGGAGCTCTTTAGAGCGCAACAACACGGCAGCATCACTGACCTTCATTTGATCATTTAAGGTAAACGGATCATCCATATAATCATCCACCACGGTTTCTTGTGGCTGCTTGATTAAATCAATCAGGGTCAGTGTGCCGAGTAAACGCTTATCCTTGTCGGTGATCATTATTTGCTGCGATTCTTCGTCGAGCAGGTGGTGAATTCGAATATATCGCTGTACCGCTTCTAATGAGACGCCTTGCTTTACATTGACTGTCTCGGGGTCCATATAACGCCCGACGACATCTTCCTCATAGGCGTGAAGGTTCTCCACCTGTGCGCGAATGTTCTGATCTAAGCTGGCGTAAACGCTGGTTTTTATCGCCTCGTCAGCAACATCTAATACTTCTGCAGCGTCTTGAGCATCCAAGCCTTTAACAATTTGCTCTACGTCGCTGGCCGATAGGTCTTCTACATAGTCAGCACGAATGCCTTCATCGACTTCTGCTAGCACTTCACCAATTATTTCTTCAGGGATGTATTCCCAAAGCATATCTCGGGTTTTAGCGGGAAAAGACTCCAGTGTGCGTGCAATCGATAAGATATCGAGCTCAGTGAATAGCTCTTTTAGGGCGGATGTATCTTCTTCATCTAGCAGTTTTTGAAGATAGAGCAGCTGCTCCTCTGCGTTGGTATATTTTTCATCATCGCGCATGGAGTCCATCCTTTTGGAAACTAATATTTAACACAACGATTTGAAAGCTCGTGATGGCTCACTATGGATCTTATCGACAGGTTGGGTTGAAAGCCATGAAAGGTATTTGCGAAAGCACAGGATTGGTTAGAAAGGGGGGATTGATTGGTAAGTTTCTTGCGCGATTATTTTAGTGCTGGAAGTGCTTGAGGATGTGCTGCCGCCTGATCGAAGTTCATCGTTCAGGCGGTTCTGGTGAACTACTGGAATGGCTCAACCATTCCGAAACAGGAAGCTGTATGCATTCAGCGCTGGTACGCCGCCTAGGTGGGCGTAGAGAACTTTGGAGCCCGCTGGAAACTCACCGTTGCGCACCCTGTCGATCATGCCGTGCATGGATTTACCTTCGTAAACGGGGTCGGTGAGGACACCTTCCAGGCGGGCACACAGGCGAATGGCTTCCAGCGTGCCTTCGTTGGGCAGACCGTACTCGGGGCCGCCGTAGCGGGTGTCCAAAATGACATCGTCATCGCTAATACCACCTTCCAATTCCACCAGCTCGGCCGTATTGCGCGCAATGCGCAGGATCTGTTCACGGGTTTGCTCAGGCTTGGCAGAGGCGTCAATGCCAATCACTCGCTGGGAACGGCCATCGGCGGCAAATCCCACCACCATGCCCGCCTGGGTGCTGCCGGTGACCGAGCACACCACGATATAGTCAAACGTGAAGCCCAGTTCTTTCTCCTGCAGACGCACCTCTTCAGCAAAGCCTACAAAGCCTAAGCCGCCGTAAGGGTGCTCTGAACAGCCTGCAGGGATGGGGAAGGGCTTACCACCGCGCTGGCGAACATCCTCCATCGCCTGCTCCCAACTGGGGCGAATGCCGATATCGAACCCCGCGTCATCCATGCGCACATCGGCGCCCATGATGCGGGACATCTCGATATTGCCCACGCGGTCATACACCGCATCAGAGTAGTTAACCCAGTTCTCCTGAACAAGTACGCACTGCATACCCAGGTGAGCGGCCACAGCGGCAACCTGGCGGGTCTGGTTGGATTGAATGCCGCCAATCGATACCAGCGTATCGCAGCCCTTTTCCAGCGCTTCAGGAATCAGGTACTCCAGCTTGCGCGTTTTGTTGCCGCCAAAGGCCAGGCCGCTGTTGCAGTCTTCGCGCTTGGCGTAGAGCTCTACTTCACCGCCTAAATGTTCGCTTAGCCGCTTGAGCGGCGTAATGGGAGAGGGGCCAAAGGTGAGCGGGTAACGTGGAAAGCGTTCGAGGTTCATAGCAATCTCCAGCTTTAAACATTGGATGCGATATAGGGCGGTTAAGGTTGTTGTGAACAATTGGCGTGCTCTCTGCTATTTATAGTAAGTGTTAGCTATGATTTTTGTGTTGCAAAATTGGCTGGTTTGGAGCAATGAAAATTGCCTTAAAGTTTCTTTTATGGTTTTAAATATTGTTTATAGGTAAATAAGGTAAATAATAGTGCGCTCAAAAACCTTCCGCTCACGCGCCGAGCCTGACACTCAGGCGGCTGAGCTAGACCGAACCGATCGGCGACTTCTTAAACTGCTTCAGGACGATGCCACGCTCTCCAATGTGGCACTGGCAGAGCAGGTGAGCTTGAGCCCTGCGGCGTGCTTACGCAGGGTGGAAAGGCTCAAGCGGGATGGGGTAATCAGCCGGGTGGTGGCGCACTTAGATCCGGAGCAGCTCCAGGCGGGTATGGTGGTGTTGATTGGCGTGGTGTTGGATCGCTCGACGCCGGAATCCTTCGCCGCCTTTGAAGAGGCGGCCCAGAAGGTGTCAGGCTGCATGGAGTGTCACGTCGTCACCGGGGAGTTTGATTACTTTATGCTGGTGCGCACCCGGGACAGCCAAAGCTTCAACAGGCTGCACGCTGAACAGTTGCTCTACCTGCCCGGCGTGCGTCAGATCCGCTCGTTTATGGGGCTGCGACAGGTGGTCTCTACCCATAAGGTGCTGGTTTAGTCTCTTGGAAAGCGCGCTTCCAGCTCGGCCACCTGATCTGGCGTTAGCCCCTGCGGGTTCTCGCCCCGTAGCAGCAGGTAGAGCTTGGCGGTCTCTTCCAGCTCTTCAGTGGCATACACCGCAGCTTCGAGGTTTTTCCCCGCTACCACTGGGCCGTGGTTGGCCAGCAGTACCGCGCTGTGTTTACCGGCTAAGCCCCGCACCGCATCGCCCAGTTTAGGATCGCCGGGAATGTGATACGGCACTAGCGGTAGCTTGCCCACCCGCATCACGTAGTAGGCGGTGAGCGGTGGTATGCAATCGCAGGGATTCACTTCGGGCAAACAAGAGACCGCCACCGAGTGAGTGGAGTGCAGATGCACAATCGCACCGGATTGCGGGCGCTCCTCGTACATCGCCATATGCAAAAACTGCTCTTTGGTGGGCTTATCGCCACTCAGCAGTTGGCCGCTATTATCCAGATGGGATATCCGCGCAGGATCAAGTCGCCCCAGGCAAGCGTTGGTGGGTGTCATCAGCCAGCCGCCATCGTCCAGGCGCACGCTGATATTGCCGCTGGAACCCATGGTCAGGCCGCGATTAAACAGCGACTTGCCCAGGGTGCTTATCTGTTCCCGAAGACTGTTATGGCGATGTGAGTGGATGCTCATGCCAGCACCTCAAACGCCCGAGTAAAGAAGTCGACGCCACCGAAATTGCCAGACTTCAGCGCAAGCGACAATGGTGCCTCGCGTACCGCCAGTGGAGCTTGAGTCCAAGGCACCCCGGGATCAATCTGCTCACCAATCCGTAGGGTAGTTATCCCTAACGCTGAGACTACTGCACCGGAGGTTTCGCCTCCGGCGACCAGCAACCGGCCCACACCTTCGTTAACTAGCGCGACCGCCAGTTGGCTCAATGCTTCTTCCACTAGCAGCCCGGCACGCTCTACCCCTAACGCTTGTTGGGCCGCTCCTACTTTTGTTGGATCTGCAGAGGCATAGATCAGTACCGGAGCGTTGCTGGATAAACGTTCCAGGGCAAAGGCCAGCGCCTGCTCCCACTGTTTGTTACCTTCGCTAAGCGATAAAGGATCCAGCGCAAAGCCTCCCGATGGGTGGCGTTCCAGAAAATCTGCCACCTGGGCCAGCGTGGCGCGGGAGCAACTGCCAGAAAGCACCAGCGCGCTACCGGAAGCTGGGGACAAACGGCCCGCCTCATTTATGGTGTCTAACCAACTTTGGGCACGATACTGGGCGGGTAGCGCCTGCCCTAAACCAGAGCCGCCGGTAACTAAAGGCATCGCAACGGTAGCTTCAGCCAGGATGTCCAGATCCTGTTCGTCCAAGGAGTCACAAATAACATGGCGAACGCCCTGCTCTGCCAACGCAGATAAATGAGCACGAGTTGCGTCAGCCCCCTGGGCCAGCACGGTACGGTCGGCTAAACCCACTGGGTGTGGTGTTTGGCGAGAGAGCACTCGCACTAGGTCGGCATCCTTCATCGGCGTGAGCGGGTGGTGCTGCATACCGCTGTCGTTGAGCAAGCGGTCGCCTACAAATAGATGGCCCTGGTAGACCGTGCGGCCATTAATTGGGAAGGCGGGAACCATCACCGTTTGAGGCGCTTCTAACGCTTCCAGTAAGGCATCCGCAACTGGACCGATATTGCCCTGGTCGGTGGAGTCAAAGGTGGAGCAGTACTTGAAGAACAACTGTCGGGCCCCCTGCTGGCGAAGCCACTCAAGGGCAGCGAGTGAGTCCGCCATGGCTTCGTCCATCGGGCAGGAACGCGATTTCAGCGCCACGACCACCGCATCGATATCGGTGAGGTCGATCTCTTGCTGGGGCACGCCAATCACCTGCAGGCAGCGCATGCCACCGCGCACCAGGTTATTTGCAAGATCCGTGGCCCCAGTGAAGTCGTCGGCAATAGCGCCTAATACAATTGTCATACGTTGCGTCCGTTGTCAGGGTTCAGGGAGTGGCGGCTTTCATGCGAGCGCGCTTAATCAGTGGCGAGATAATCGTCACTGCCAACAGTAGTGCTGCAATGGCCAGCAAGGTGGCGCTGATGGGGCGGGTGAAGAAAATCGAGATATCCCCTTGGGACATTGATAATGCCCGTCGCAACTCGCTCTCTGCGATGGGTCCGAGTACCAAGCCTAAAATGATCGAAACCAGCGGGAATTTTAGTTTTTCCAGTAAGTAGCCCATGACGCCAAAGCCAAGCATCAACCACACATCAAACATAGAGTTGCGTACCGAGTAGGTACCCACGATGCAGCACATGAGAATGATCGGGCCTAGCGCTGAGTAGGGAACGTTCAATAGCTTGGTGAACAGGGTAATAAATGGCTTAGAGAACAATAGAATCATAAAATTGACGATAAACAGGCCCGCGAACACGGCATAGATTAGGCTGCTATGGGTCATCATAAACATTGGGCCCGGCTGCAGGCCGTGCATGATAAACGCCCCAAGAATTACCGCTGTAGTGCCGCTACCTGGAATGCCCAGGGCAAACAACGGTACCAAGGCACCCATGGCAGCAGCGTTATTCGCAGACTCTGGCGCAGCAATACCTTCTGGCGCTCCTTTACCAAACTTCTCAGGGTGTTTGGACCAGCGCACGGTTTCGCTATAGCTCACCATGGCGGCGGTACTAGCGCCAATGCCTGGTAAGATGCCAATGATGACGCCAATAATAGAAGAGCGCGTAAGCGTGGTGCCGATTTGGCGCAAGATAGGTAGATCAAAGATTTTAACTTTTACTTTCGTAATCGGCTGATGGCTGTCTTGATCTAGGGAGCGTTTCATCACTTCAGAAACGGCGAACAGCCCTACGATCATAGGTATCAGTCCCACCCCTTCCATAAGGTTCAGGTTATCGAAGGTATAGCGGCTGGTGCCGGTCAGTGGGTCAATACCAACGGTGGCGATAAACAATCCAATCGTGGCGCCAATCAGTCCGTAGATCAGGCGCCCACCTAAAGAAGCCACCACGGTTAAGCCTAGGACGGCAAGGGCAAAATACTCAGGGGAAGAAAATTTCAGCGCCACCTTCGCCAGCATAGGAGTAAAGATAATCAACGCAATAGTACCCACCAAGCCCCCAATCGCAGAGCTCAGCACACCAATGCCCAGCGCTTTGCCTGCTTGACCTTGCTGAGTCATCGGGTAGCCATCGAACGCTGTCATTACCGCTTCCGGCGTTCCTGGGGCGCGGTAAAGAATGGCGGTAATCAAACCCGAAAAAACGGTTGCGCCATAAATAGCAGTTAGCAGCATAAAGGCGGTGGTTGAGTCCATGCCATAGGTCACGGGCAACAGGATGACCACAAGAATAACGCCGCTGATACCGGGTAGAGCACCGCCAATAAAACCAATAAATACGGCAGAGGTAAGCAATAGCAGGTTGAGTGGCTGCATCACTACAGCCAGCCCGCCTAGAAAATTCTCTAGCATCATCAACTCCTAAACAGGTAGCAGTAGCGGTTGTCGGCAAGCTTCTTAGCAATAAGTGTCATAGCGGGATGCCAAGCAGCATGACGAAGACACCCTGCATCAGCAGTGTGGCAATCAACACGGTAATTAGAATCGTGCGCAAGGAGCGAGCCCCAAGCAGCAGCGTACCTACCAACGTGAAAGCGATACTGGCGATTAAGAAGCCCACCATGCCGATTAACCAGGTGTAAATAATGGTGGCGGCAATCAGCCACCAGTGGCGCGTGGTCGCTAGAGTAAAGCGTTGCGCTGTGACTGGATCATTCTGAGGAGGACTCTTTTCTTCCGGTACTTCGTCATAAATTGTGCCTCGTCTTGCATCACGCCAAGTGATCAGTAGCAGGGCGCTGCCCAACCCAAGAAGCGCAATGACTAGCGTCAGAGGCCATACGCGGGGGCCGATAAAGGTAGAAACCTCAGCGGAGCTGGGAAACTGCAGTGTGGGCACTAAGCTGACCAGTGCTAGCAACACCACCGCGAATGCGAAGAGAGAAATCCTGGCGTGCATGATAAACCCCGAAGGGAACGTGGCAGGACCTGCCTGATAAAAATAGTCCCAGCCAGTGAGTTAAAAAAGCAGGCAAATTTATTGCCTGCCTTCACTTAGCACTTAATTCGATTTTTATTGATCGTTATTAAGTAGGCGCGAATAGAGTTCATAGTTATTTTCTAGGCGCTGACGATATTCGTCGCTGCCCATCCAGCCTTCACGATAAGTAAGGTTTACTCGCTCGGCGTATGTCTGGTACTCCTCAGAGTCGTAAACCTTTTTGAACGTATCTTCTAAGCGTTTCAGAAGCGGTTCAGGTGTGTCGGCGTGGACAAAAATTGCACGGTCGTTGCCATCGGTTAGATCCCATTCGTATTCAGCTGTCGTTGGAACATCAGGATAATCGGCCAAACGCTCATCGCTGAATACCAGGATTGGCATCATTTGGCCCGCTTCCATATAGCTCAGCAAAGGGCTAAGCGACGTGGTGGTCGCGTCGATATTGTTGCCCAGAACATTAGCGGTGGCATTGCCTGTGCTGTCGTAAGGAATGAAATTCATATCCAGGCCGGATGCATCACGCAACGACAGAAATGAAACGTGGTCAGGGCTAGCGGTGTGAGTGCCGCCCACAGTGACCTCGCCTGGGTTTTCCTTGGCGTATTCCAAGAACGTTTCAAAATCCGGGTAACGCTCTGGGTTGACGAATAATGCCATTACATCTGACTGCATCCGTGCCACTGGCGTGAGTTGATCTAAGCCGATTGGGTTTTGTCCCGCTGCTAAAGACGTCACTAAGGTGGTGGAAGCGAAATCAAGGGTATGGCCGTCAGCTGCGCCAGTAGCGGTGCGCTGGTGCGCTAATGCACCAGAGGCGGAGGGCAGGTTGATAACTGTAATATTTGCGCCGCCCAGGGCTTCTTCAAACATCGGGCGAACCACACGAGCGAAGTTATCCGTACCACCACCAGCGCCTGCCGCTACTAAAAACTGGATAGTCTTTGTCGGATAATCCGTTGCCTCATCGGCGGTGACGGCTGTGGCGACGCTAACCAGCGCGACGCCGAGTGTTGCCATTTTTAGAGTAGATTTAGTGAGCATAGTATTTCTCCTATCTGATTGTTATTGCTTTTAATTCCCGTTAGGGAGGTTTAGTTTAGCGTGCTGTAGATAGCGGCTTTTGGAGCTAAGTTGTTTTGTTGAAACAACTGATCCTGCTTTTCACGAAGCTGTTTTAAGGTTGATTCAGGCAGTGCCACATCCGCTAAGGTAATGGGCTGATTGGGGGCAATGTCTCGGATCACGTGAGCGCCTGGCAGTAGATAAAAAGGCACTTTTGCTTCTGGTGCTAGCGCCGCGGCGGGATGCAACTCTGGACGTAGCCCTTCGATGTGCCTGTGGTGGCCGCGCATTTCGAGGTGCTGGCCTGCTCTCATGTGCTGGGTTGCCCGCGCTGTTAGGTCGAACCTGGGTTTCGTAGCGTGACCACCGCCGGAGGTTTGACCATTGATGACTACATCGAGAAGTGAAATGGGTGCTTCTAGACCAAGCAAGTGGCGAGGCAGATAAATCATCGCACTACTGCCGTTGTGGCTAAGTACATGGCCTTTATCCCTCAGTAGGGACCAAACATGCGCATCTTCGCAGCGCACTACTACAAAAACGCCGCCTGCAAAGCTCAGTTCATCTGGTCGGCGTAGGCAATTAAACACTTCCAAGCGCTCAAGCCCCTGCAGTACCCCACCTTGGTTTTGAATGTCCAATAGGGTCGGTACTTCCGTGGTGCGCAGCACCATGGCATGAAACTCAGGGCGATCCGGACTTAGCCCCGTGGCGTTGGCTACGTTGACCATTTCGCACAGATCAGGCACTGAAATTTGTGGAATCGCAGCAAGTAGCTTGCTACGCGCTTCCACCACATCGCGTTCGCCGCCTGCCGGTAATTCCCAAAGTTCGCTCAAGCCAGGGGCGGGAAAGGCGGTGCCGTTGCAAGTAACGGTCTCGTTTTCCTCATCCCAGATAAAGTCGTATTCGCTGCTTTTACCTGCTGCAATAATCTCAAAGCCAAGGGTGCGGGCCCACGTCAGTAGGCCAATAAGCAGGCTAGGCTGGTCACCATCTAACGGCGTGAATAGACGGCCCTGTTGATAGGCAAGGCGAGTCAAATAGGGGCCAACCACAGATTCTGTCTCTTTAGTGGCAATGCCAACGTGTTTACCTGCCAGCAGAGCAGCTTCTGCATAGCGCGCGCCTACGTCTGGTATGCCGGTAGATTCCACTAAAATATCGAAAGGCAGGTCTTGAACAGTCTCAAAGGCAGCCGTGGCGATAAACAGCCCGTTTTGCCAAGCTTTTTCAGCATCATTTTTAGAATGGCATACCATTATCTGTTCATTAGGGATGCCTGCGTGACGCAGCGCTTCAGCTGCTTTTTCAGGATTAATGTCGATTGCAATACGTGCTGATAGTTTTTCCATTTGGCGCGCTTGTCGCAAAACGCCGCGCCCAAAGTCACCCGCGCCCGCGATGCAGGCCTCAACAACCTTGCCTTTTTCAAAATGTTGTAAGTAGTTCATAAGGTGTTGGTATTCCCTTTACTGGTCAAACTGCTGCGATGACATTTTCTAACGTCATGGCGCTATAGCGGTGAGCGTTTCAGAAATTCTATGAGTGAAATGTAGTGGTATACCATTTTAGGGGTCAATTGATGGGAGTTTATACTTTGGTATCGAGTAGGCCGTTTTTTTATTTATAGCATTGATAAATATGGATTTAAAAAATAAGCGTATGAACGTAATTTGTTTGAAAGGATTTTTTTGGTATGCCATTCTTGATGTTCGCTTACTATGTGAACATGCCAATGGAAGAAGTCGCCCAGCCAAATCAGCCCGGACTTGTGGAGAAAGTCGCGAATTATTTACGTGAACATATCGTGATGGATCATTTTCAGCCTGGCCAGCGTTTACCCGAGCGAACACTGGCGGTTGAGCTTCAAGTATCCCGTACCCCGTTACGAGAGGCGCTGAAGATTCTTGCTGCGGAAGGTCTGGTGGTGATATCGCCAAACCGGGGGGCCGTTGTGGCGGACGTAAGTCCCGCTGATATGAAAGAAAAAGCGTATGTCTTGAGTGTGCTTGAGCAGGCCGCGGCAGAGCTAACGTGCGCCAACGCCAGTGATGATGATATTGCGGAGTTGCAGGCGCTTCACTATGAGATGAAGGCTTCATTCTTAAGACGTGACCGGCAGAACTATTTTCGCCTAAACCAGGATATCCACAACCGGATTGTGGCGTTGTCGGGAAATACGACATTAATTGATATGCATGCCAACCTGAGCCGTCAGCTCTATCGTGTCCGCTACCTTTCAAATCAAAAAAATGAAAAATGGGCAACGGCAATGGAAGAGCACGAAGCCATTCTTGCGGCTTTGAAGGCTCGAGACGGCAAGCGCGTAGGCCAGGAGTTACGAAATCACCTGGGCAAGACATGGGTTAAGTATGCTAATGGGGAAGCTTTGCCTTAGGTACTCGCACAAAGTTTTCTATTTTTTTGTAATCAGCCAGAGGCAAACTAAGTAAAAAACCCCTCAGGTGCTTTCTCTTACGATTAGCTTGATGCCTAAATCAATCCTCTTTTCTGGGTTACCTCCCTTGAGCCGATCAAGTAGCAATCTCGCGATATGCATGCCGATCTCTTGCCGAGGAGGTTCCACCGTGGTCATTGGCGGTACTGTGCTGTCAGTGAAGTCTTGGTTGCCGAATCCCACAATAGCCAAGCGCTTGGGTATCGACCAACCTTGTCGTTGGCATTCAAGCATGGCGCCTAGGGCGACCATGTCATTGGAGCAGAACACTGCTTGGATCTCAGGATGGTCATTGACAAGAGTGCACAGCAATTCGCCAGCTTCTGCGGTATTGCTTCGCCCGGTAAGTTCGCGGACCAGCACCGAGCCGCCAGTGGCGGCGATTGCGTCGTGAAAACCCAGATAACGCTCGTTAGCACGGATATCGCGCTGAAAGTTTGTGCTCAAAAAAGCCATGTGCTGATAGCCGTTGCGCATGAGGTGTTCCGCCACTAGTCGCCCACAGGTGCGGTGCGAAAAGCCCACAACCATGTCCAATCCTTCCTGGCCGTAATCCCACATTTCAATGATTGGGATATCGCTATTGCTCAGCAGTGAGACCGATTTTCGGCTATGCGAGAAACCAGTTAATACTAGCCCAGCAGGATTCCAACTTAGGATCGAGCGGATCAGTTCCTCTTCTCGCGAAGCATCGAACTCGGTGTTGCCTATCAACAGTTGGTAGCCAGCTGCGCGAAGGTTCCTTTCCAGTGTCTCAAGAGTCTCCGAAAAGAAGGAGAAGGTAATCGTGGGAACGATCACGCCGATAATATTGGAGCGCGACGAGGCCAGACCACCAGCCATCGTATTGGGTAGATAACTCAACTTATCAATCGCCGCCTGGATTCGCTCGGCCCTGCGAGAAGAGACCTCATCGGGACGACGCAGATACAGTGATACGGTACTTGGAGAAACATCCGCGAGCTGTGCGACTTCGCTCATGGTGGCTCGTTGTGAACTTCGTTTGTGTTTTTTCACTTTCCCTCTCTACCCGTTTTCTTTTTGAAACAAATCCTTGCATGCTTTTGATCAGACTGAACGGTTATCTCACCACTTTGAATTTACTATAGGTAATGCTGGATAAAACGCGTGCCGGTGATGACATTAGCGCAGACCTTGAGTGATAACCCGATAGCTAGCTATTCGACCAATGGACAATCATTTCATCATTGACCTCTCATATCGTAGCGCTACGATTAAGGCGTGGAAAGTACACCAATGATATAAATTGATGTTCAATTCAAAATAAAAGCATCAGATATACAAAATTTCGTAGCGATACGAAAAGGAGATTACAATAATGAAGCCTATACACCACTCTTTGGCTCTGATAGTTCTCATCGGGGCCTCACATGCCGTTCAAGCCAAAGAGACCTTAGAAATCGTTGTCCCGTTCGCGGCGGGCGGCGCCACGGATATTGTCGCACGTAGTTTCGAACCGATTTTCTCTGAGAAGCTTGATGTCACTTCGGTGATACGCAACCTTGCTGGCGCCAGCGCCACGGTAGGTACCAGCGAGGTCGCCAAGAGTGAAGGCAATCCCAACATCATTGGCTACGAACCGGCTGGTGCACTCAGCATTCAACCCTCATTGAAAAACCTTCCCTATGGGCCGGAAAGCTTCACTTATGTTTGCCGAACCACGTCCAACCCGATGTTTCTGATGGTGTCTAAGTCGTCTGATATCGAAAACTTCGACCAGCTTGTTGCTGCCTCTCAGGAGCAGCCGCTGCTCTATGGCTCTTCAGGCCCAGGCACTTTACCGCATTTGGCACTGGCAGCACTGGTGATTAACAGCGACCTGCAGGCCGAGCATGTGCCCTATAGCGGATCCGGCCCGGCGATGAATGCGTTGGCGGGCAACGAGATTCAAGTCATGGCTGATACCGAGACCATTCTCGGAAATTATGACCTTCGCCCTTTAGCCGTCTTCTCGGAGCAGCGCGTGGAAGGCTACGACGAAGTGCCGACCATCGGCGAGCTTGGGGGGGTGCCGAACATAGACTTCTCCGTTTGGCAGGGTGTCGTGGCGCCCAAGGGCATCAGCCAGGAGCGTGCCGATCAGTTTACTCAGGCGTGCAAGGACACCGTGGAGTCCGATGAGTTCAAGAGCTTTGCCGAACGGGCCAACGTCAACGTTGCCTACCTCGGGCCGGACGAATTCGAATCGTTCGTGAAGGAGCGCTTCGAAGCCAACAAGCAGGTGCTGCGTGATGCAGGCCTGCTTGATTGAAACGACCAAGGCATAACGATTTAGCGAGGTAAGCATCATGGTTGCGAGATTGGCCCATCCCAGGGTGTTGCTGGCCCTGGGACTGTTCCTGACCGGTGTCGTGCTAGCGTTCCATGCCTGGGGCGGTCCCTCCGATGCCATGCTGGTTCCGCGCATTGTGCTGACCTTGTGGTGCGGGGTCGCCCTGGCGATCACGATTGTTGAGTTTTGGCGTGCCTTGGGGCTAGGAAGCTGGTCGCTATCGGCACTCCCCGTGCTGATGGTAGCCATGCTGATCGCCGCCATCGCTATGGCAAGCCTGGGGTTTTTGATCTCCTCGCTGCCGCTCGTCGCCCTGACTCTGTGGATGTTTCGTCTGCATCGCCCACTACCGTTAGTCGTGGGCACGCTCGTGATCGCTGGTGGCTTGTGGTTGTTGTTTCACCACGTGCTGCTGATTCGGTTGCCCACACTATTGACCAGCGGAGCGCTGTGATATGGATACCATTCTTGCCGCGGTAAGTGATGCCGTCACTTGGCAGGCATTACTCGCCATCGTCATCGGTACCTGGGCGGGGATAATCATCGGTGGGTTGCCCGGCCTCGGATCGGTAGTGGGACTGACCATCTTCCTTCCTTTTACCTTCGGCATGGACACCATTACCGGTATGGCGTTGTTGATAGGTGTCTACTGCGGCTCGGTCTACGGTGGGTCGATTACTGCCATTCTCATTAACACCCCCGGCACGCCCCAGTCGGCAGCAACCACCTTCGATGGCTATCCCATGACCCAGCAAGGGCGTGTCGACGAAGCGCTGGGCTGGGCGACGTTCGCGTCCTTTTTTGGCGGTGTATTCTCCTGCGTAATCCTGATTTTCTGCGCGCCGCAACTCGCTAAATTCGCCGTCAACTTCGGCTCGATAGAAGTCTTCGCTCTCATCTGTCTGGCAATGATGTGCATCGTGGGTGTTTCCAAGGGTAGCGTTATGAAGGGGTTGGTTTGCGGAATGATCGGTTTTTTTCTCTCCATGGTGGGGTCGGATCCCATCACAGGTGCCGATCGTTTTACCTTTGGCAGCTATGCCCTGTCTTCAGGCTTAACGCTGATTCCGGTAGTGGTTGGCGCGTTCGCACTCTCGGAAATCTTCATGCGCTTTGCTTCGAGAGACGATCCCAGCGCGAAAATCCCTGAGGCGACCTTGCGGTTTCCCAAACTCGACGAGTGGTTCAAGCGTTTGATCGAGCTGGTGCGTGGCTCGTTGATCGGCAGCTTCATCGGCGCATTGCCGGGAACCGGGGCAGCCGCTGCAGCGTTCATCAGCTATGCCACGGCGCAAAAGCTGTCTCCCCGCCGCGATCGCCTGGGCAAGGGCGAGCCTGATGGCATCATTGCTTCGGAGTCGTCAAACAATGCGGTGACCGGCAGCTCGTTCATTCCTACGCTGGCGCTAGGCATTCCTGGCGATGTCGTTACAGCGATGATGATGGGCGCGATGGTGATCCATGGCATCACGCCGGGTGTGCGATTGATGGTCGATCAAGCACAGACGGTTTACTCCCTGTTCGTTGTGCTGATCATCGTCAACGTTGCCATGCTGATCTTAAGCAAACCCTCTATTAGCCTGTTTCGTTACCTGTTCCGGCTGCATCAGAGCTACATCATGGCCGCCATCGTGATCTTCAGCTTTATCGGTGCCGCGACGGTGCGCGGCAACCCACTCGACTTGGTGGTAGCCGTCTTGACCGGCATTCTGGCCTACGCTCTGCGCCGCGCTGATTATCCGATGGCGCCACTTGTCATTGGTATGGTGCTAGGCCCCGAGCTGGAAAGTTCGTTGCGTCGCGGTCTGCTGATCAAGCGCGGCGATTTCCTTGAATTTTTCACCCATAGCGGGATTTCCATGGTGCTGTTTTCGTTGCTCGCGCTGTTCATCGTGTGGACCGTGTGGTCGAGCATTACCCAGCAGCGGCAGGCATCGACCAACCCTCCACACGCCGAGAGTGATTCAGCCAAGTAAGGCCCTTTTTCGAATTCATACTGGATACGCAACATCATGATCATTACCGACATCAAGACACATGTGCTTTCAGCTCCGCTTGAGCAGCCATTCGCCTTCTCTCAAGGGTGGGTGCATCAGCGCACGGCCATGTTGGTCGAGGTCCACACAGAAGATGGCCTGGTCGGCTGGGGTGAGTCGATCAATCATGGACTTCAGCCACCGCAGATCGCTCAGGCAGTCGTGGAGTATGCCCTCAAGCCGCTGCTCATCGGCCGGTCGGTGTTCGATCACGAGGTGCTATGGGAGGAAATGTATAACCACACCCGCCCTTACGGGCAGAAAGGTGCGGCCCTATTTGGCATAGCAGCGATAGATATTGCGCTATGGGATCTTTTCGGCAAGGCGCTGGGGCAGCCGATTCATCGGCTCATGGGCGGCGCGTTTCGGCGAGAGATCCGTCCCTATGCTACCGGCTTCTACCGTCGCAAGGATGGGCGCTATCCCGAGGACATTGTGGAAGAGGCCTTGCGCCACCAAGCCAATGGTTACCGGGCGATGAAGATCAAGACCGGCTTCGGTGTTAACTCGGATATCCGTGACATGCGCGCCGTGAGAGAAGCGGTCGGTGACGACGTGCAACTTATGATGGATGCCAACTGCGCCTATAGCGTTCCGGCGGCACGTCGCATCCTCATGGAGCTCGAAGAGACGCGGGTGCACTTCTTCGAGGAACCGCTCAGTCCCGAGAATCGTCATGGTTACCGCGAACTCAAGGGTGTATCAAGCACTTACGTGGCTGCTGGCGAGAACGAGTACACCAAGATTGGCTATCGCGAGCTGATCAGCGAGGGGGCGCTGGATATCGTCCAGCCCGACCTGGGGGCCGCTGGCGGCTTTACCGAGTGCCGCAAGATAGCTGCCTTGGCGCAGGCTTGGCACGTACCGCTGATTCCCCACGTATGGGGCACCGGTATCGGCCTCGCCGCTGCCGTGCAATTCATTGCCACGCTGCCGCCACAACCGCTGTCACTGAACCCGGACGAGCCAATGCTCGAGTATGACCAGTCAGCACACCCCTTCCGCCAGGAGCTGATCAGCGGTGAATTCGCGCTCAACAGCCGGGGTTGCGTGGAGCTACCCGACAAACCTGGGCTGGGTATCGAGATCGACCGAGACGTCATCGACCGTTATCGACTCTGAAGCGCGCACGTTCTAGCCAAGGGAGCAATGTATGCACAACGCGAAAAAAGTATTAGTGCTGGGCGTCGACGGTCTGATCCCCGAGTTGGTCGACAGGTTCTGCCACGAAGGGATTCTGCCCCATATCGATCGATTGCATCGCGAGGGTGGCACCACACGACTTATGCCCTACATCTCAACCTGGGGCGATACCAATTTCGTCAACTTCCTGACCGGGCAGGCGCCAGGAAATAGTTGGGTGGGGCAGCGTATCTCTCCCAGCGGGACACGGCACTTGTTGGAATTGATGACCGAAGCGGGACAGAAGTGTGCGTTGGTGCACTTTCCCGAGTCTCTCAAGCCCACCGGCAACAAGGATCTCTGCCTAGCGCCGTTCTGGAGCGGCAAAGGTCCGGCACCGATGGAGATGGCGCCAGCCGGCCTGCACAGCACGGATCTCTCCCAGTGGCCCGATGTCCCCCAGAACGAGGCGTTGGGATGGCCACCGAGCGGTAGCCTTGCCCATCACCAGAAGCACAACCGCCACGCAATCGAGCACTCGGAGGATGGCTATTACGCCGTTATCCGGCTCAATGCCGGCAATACCCTGTCAGTGACCTTGAGCCCCACGGGCGACACGCGGCTACAACTGACGTTACAAGAGAGTTCGGCGACACTGGAAATAGGCGAATGGAGCGACTGGCTGCCCGTCGAGGCGGGAGACGAGCGGGGGCATGTGCGCTTCAAGCTGCTGGCCTACGATGCCGAGCGGGGACACGTGGATCTGCTGCAATCACAGGTCACCATGCCCGAGCGGTTGGGCAACCAACCTGAGCTGGCCGAAAAGCTAACTCGACGCCACGGGCCATTCATTTCCAAGTGGACCGTTTCAGCGGACCCGGACACGCCCTATTACGAGACCAGCTTCGAAGAGGGGCGCTACCAACTTGAGTGGCTTATCGATAGCGCTCTGACCTTGCTGGATGAGGAGGACTTCCACCTGTTCGCCACGGTGTTCCGTCTCAATGACGAAACCCATCACACCTGCTTGGCCTATTGCGACCCCGAATCCCCCTTCTTCACCCCTGATGGCCAGGAACGTTACCTAAACACCATCCGCAGTGCGTACCAAGTACTCGACGATGCGGTGGGCCGCCTGCTGGCCGGGCGGCGCGACGACACCGTGATCGTACTCGCCTCGGATCATGGCGACGTGCCGAACCACTACCTGTGCGATATCCACCGACGGCTGGCCGCGTTCGGTCTCTGTACGCTCGACGACAATGGCCGACCAATACGTCAGCGCAGCCAGGCCTTCCTCAAGGATGAGCGCGGCGGCCTGGAAGTCTTCGTCAATCGAGACACCTTGGAGGAAGGGACCGTTGCCGAGGCTGACGTGGCCGAGGTGCAGACACGCATACTCAAGGCCCTGGCCACGTGGTACATCGATACCCCGCAAGGTGAGCGCAATGTGGTCGCTTTCGCCCTCAAGAAACAGGATGCCAGTGTGCTGGGATACTGGGGTGATAACGCAGGGGATGTGCTGTTCGCCTACGCCTCGGGGTTCGTGTGGGGCGTCAATCGACGTGGCGATACCGTGGCCGCCGTTGAAAGTGCCGGAGCCAACCACGGTCCCCAGGTACCGTCCGCCAGCACCGCATTCGCCTCCAACCATGGTTTGGCGATTCTGCACGGTGAGGGAATACTGCCCGGCTCTAGGTTACCCTTCAATACCCAATGCGGCATCCAGCGAATGGACAATGCCGGGGCCACATTCGCACGCCTGCTAGGCCTGGACACCACTACGCTGGATGGCCTGCCGCTGGGTGCGCTATTAACCGACGATGTCAGATAATGAAGGCATGCCTGAGCCAGCACGATGATACCCAGTGGTCTATTTATGAAGCGTTGAAAGGCTCAAGTGAGACGGGGCATCAGCCGCGTGGTGGGGGCGCTTGACGACGGAACAGACGGTGTCGGACGGCACGCCGAACAACGGCTCCACCTGCCCGGCGTGCGTCAGATCCGCTCGTTTATGGGGCTGCGACAGGTGGTCTCTACCCATAAGGTGCCGATTTATGCAGCTGGTACCGTCAACATCCACGGCCGGTAGGCCAAATGGGCCATGGTGCTAACAGCACTGACTGCCTGTTTTGATACGCTTTTACTTTGCCGACCTCAGTTTATGCACTTTCTGGCCGCACTAACGTATTGACATCCTCATCACCTCCCCCCTTATGAATGACTGATCTAACTAAAACTTATACAAGCCTTTCAAAGGCTGTTGCAATTGTTCACATTCTAAAGCATTTAAAATATAGCGATATCAACCACTTTACGTCACTATTCTTGTTACAAAACGGCAAGAGTTTGCGTCAGTATTGACCAAGCACGTCGCCTAACCCGCCCTAACTTATCTTGGAATATACCAATGCATTTTAGAAACTTATCGATTGGCAAGCAGCTTGGAATGGGCTTCTTGGTCGCTGTACTGTTTTTGGTTTTCACCGGAATATTAAGTTCGGTTAGTCTTAAAAATGTCAACGACACTATGCGGTCTCTGTATGTTGATCGTGTTGTCCCGTTAAAGGGGCTAAAAGTGATCTCAGATGCTTATGCTGTCAACGTGGTTGACGCTGTCAATAAAGCGAATACAGGTTTGATCACTGCAGAGGAGGCTCTGGATGCCGTTCAAAGGGCTCGAGAAGATATTGCGCGCGAGTGGGAAGCGTATATGGCTACAAAGCTTACCGCGGTAGAAGCCAGTCTGGCGGCTGAAGCACAAACACTATTTGGTCCAGCCAATAGTGCCCTGGATGAATTGGAAGGTGCGCTGCAAAATCTCTCAGGCATGGTCAGGGGGCAGTTGGACGCCTATGACGGCCAGTTGTATGCATCGATTGATCCGATTAGTAGCCAAGTTAGCGAAATTATCGACTTGCAATTGGTCGAAGCAAGAAAAGGGATGGAGCATGGCGAAGCTCAATATCGTACGTCAATGCTAGAAACACTGGGACTTGGAATCGTCGCTATTCTGATATCGATCGTGGTGGCGATCATTATTACCCGCGGTATTACCCGTCCATTGAACCAAGCCGTGAATCAGGCGAAAGCAGTGGCGGCGGGAGATTTGTCTGTGAGCATCGAACCGCTTTCAAACAACGAGATTGGCCAGTTGTTGCTGGCACAAAAAACGATGGTCAATAGCCTGGCTAAAGTGGTTTCGGAAGTACGCGGCAATGCTGAAAGCGTGGCGACCGCCAGCGCCCAGATTGCCCAGGGCAATGTCGATTTGAGTCAACGAACCGAAGAGCAGGCATCAGCGCTTGAAGAGACATCTGCCTCCATGGAGCAAATGGGCTCCAGTGCGCTACAAAATGCGGACAATGCACGTTCTGCCAATCAATTAGCCTCCAATGCCAGTGTAGTGGCTAAGCAGGGCGGTGACGTGGTTGGTCAAGTGGTGCAGACCATGCGTGAAATCAACAACAGCAGTAGCCAGATCAGTGACATAGTGGGCGTCATTGATGGGATCGCCTTTCAAACCAATATATTGGCCTTGAATGCATCGGTAGAAGCGGCTCGTGCTGGCGAGCAAGGTCGCGGCTTTGCTGTGGTTGCCAGTGAAGTGCGTAATTTAGCCCAGCGCAGTGCTGAGGCGGCGAAGGAAATTAAAATCCTGATTGGTACCAGCGTTGAGCGTGTGGCGCAAGGCACCACACTGGCTGATCAGGCAGGTACCACGATGCATGAAATTGTCACGTCGATTCAGCATGTCAGCGATATCGTGGGTGAGATCAGCAGCGCCAGCAGCGAACAAAGCAAAGCGGTGGGCCAGGTCAGTCAGGCAATTACTCAAATAGATCAAACGACTCAGCAGAATGCTGCTTTGGTAGAGGAATCTGCCACTGCAGCTGCCAGCCTTAGAGGGCAAGCCGACGAACTTGTGGCGGCCGTCGAGCAGTTCAGGCTTCCTAATTCAAATAATCCTGGTTCGAAGGACGTCAGCCTTGCGCTTCTCAACCCCGCACCTCGTGCTCTTCCTACGTCAGCGTTCTAATCCATCTGTCATGAAGATTGTCGTGTGAACTGAATAATAAGCTGACTTAGAGATACCAAGTAGAAAGGAAGAGCCTTAGTTCTTTAACCTAGGCTCTGGCCGAGTGGTTAGCCAAAGCGCAATCACTATCAATAGGGCTATCACTACCCAGCGTGTCCAACCAGGGCCGAGCGACCAAGCAGTGATGAGCGCACTCAACGCTATCGTGCAAACGGCAAAAATCTTAGCGCGCCTGGGTATGGCGCGCTCTTGCTCCCAGTTAACCAGTAGAGGGCCGACATAGTGGCGGGAGCGGATCCAAACCTCGAAGCGTGGCGAGCCTCTGGAGGCGCAGTAAACCGCCATTAGCATAAACACAGTGGTAGGCAGCAGGGGGAGAAAAATGCCTAGTACTCCGATGCTAAAACTCAACCCTGCCAAGCCCACCCAAAGAATACGTATCAGCGTCATCTAGTCACATTCCTATGGGCCTTATCTCTGCACTTAAGTTATAAACGGCTGTGAATGGAAATTACCTCATTATGATAGTGAATTTTAGATCCCTACTAAAAATAGCCAGCCACTTGGGAAATGTCCTCACCATTTAATATCCCCGCCTGCCAGCGTAGTGTTAGCCAAGCTAATAAATAGTCATAGCGGGCACGGGACAGGTCGCGTAGCGCCTCGAAGCGTTCACGTTCGGCGTTTAGCACGTCCAAATTGGTTCGTTCGCCGCCCAGAATGCTTTTACGCGTGGCTTCCAGGCGTGCTGTCGCGGCGGCGACCGCCTGCTGATAGGCCTCAATGCGCTGTTGGCTGCTACGGGTTAAGCGGTACTGGCGCTCAACATCGCTCAGCAGTTCTATTGTGGCGGCGTCCAGTTCATGGCGCGTTTGTGCATAGGTGCTGTCTGCCTGACGGCTAGCCGCCACGACTTTGCCGCCTGAATAGAGCGGTAAGTTGACCTCCACACCAATACTGTCGGTGTCGTAACGCTGACCAATGACGTTTTCAGAGTTGGAGTCGGATATCTGGCTGCGTGCGTATAGGCGCACATTTGGCAGGTGTCCGGCGCGTTGCTGGTTCAGTTGGTGACGAGCAGCTTCCAGTAGGCTGCGCTGGGCGGCCAGTTCAGGATTATGGGCCAGCGTGCGTTCGTGCCACTGTTCCAGTGATAACACTGGGCTTTCCGGGGTAGATTGTACATTGCGGGCTAGCCGGTCGGCCTGCAATGGGGCGAGTGAAGCGGGTGGGACACGTGTGCCGGTTAGGGCGCGCAGCGCATTGTGGGCATCACTCAAGCGGTCTTCGGCTTCAATCAGTTGGGCTTCCACTAAGCGTGCCTGGGCAGCAATCTCTAACTGGTCGGTACGAGTGCCCTCGCCATAATCGATAAAGCGCTGGCTACGCTGGTGCTCTTCTTGCAGGGCGCGCAGGTGGGCTGTCGCCAGTTCGATATCGTCGTGGGCGTAAAGCACCCCCGTGTAGGCCTGAAGAACTTGAACGGCTAGCGCTTGACGGGCGCGCTCAAGCGTTAGTTCAGCGGCTTGGGCCTTTGCTTTGCCAGCTTGATACTGGGCGAAAGCCGCCGCATCCAGCAAGGGCTGTGTTAGCGTGAAGGAAGAAGAGTAGCTGGTGTAATCCATATCGCTGGTGGTCGTGCCTCGCGGTGTTTCCTGCTGCACTTCCGACCAGTTTTTAGCCCGTGAGTAGCGATAGTTGACTGAGGGCAGTAACGCTGATCGTCCTAGCGCTCGGGCCTGTTGCCCGGCTGCACTCTCGCTCTGTGCGGCCAGCCAGCCTGGATCATGCTGTTTGGCCAGTTCGTAGGCCTCACGGAAGTCCAGTGCGAACGCATTGAAAGAGCAGCAGAGGCAAGCAAGCAACAACCAAGTGCGATATCGCCGTGATGCAGTGCGAATCATGCATCCCCCCAAGCCGTGCGGGCGCGGTCAAGCAGTGGCTTAAACAGATAGTTGAGCAGCGTGCGTTCGCCAGTGCGCACAAAGGCTTCGACCGGCATACCCGCTTTGAGTGGTTGGCTGCCCAAGGGTGAGAGGTCATCGGCGGCTACTTCGACATACATCCGGTAATAAGGCAGCCCTGTCTGTTCATTGGTTAGCCGATCGGCGGAAACCTGGCTGACAACCCCGGGTATGCGTGGTGTGCTGCTACGCTCGAAAGCGGTAAAGGAAAGCTCAACGGGCAGGCCCGCGTGCACTCGGTCAATCTGTTCAACGGGCAACTGGCCCTCCACCAATAAGGGTTCGCCCTGGGGGACAATTTCCATCAGTAAGGCACCGGGCTGGGCCACACCGCCTTCGGTATGCTGGGTTAGCCCCACCACCGTTCCTGAGCGAGGAGCGCGTATCTCGGCATGGGCCAGGTCAAACTCGGTGCTTGCCAGCTGGCTAGTTAGCTCCTGTGCACGTAAGCGTGCCTGGGACAGTAGTTCCTGCACGTCACGCTGATACTCTACATTACGTTGGGTCAGACGAAGCTGTAACTCATCGATCTGGCGTTGGGTCTGCTGCAGCGTGCCGGTCTCTGTGGCAATGTTGGCCTGCAGTTGGGCATAGCTGTTTTCGATTTCCAGCAGCCGGTTGCGGGGAATATAACCGTCGGCAGCCAGCTCGCGCAGGTTGTTGCGCTGCTCACCCAAGGCTGACAGGCGCAGCCGCTGTTGGGTCATCGAGGATTCTAGTCCCGCCGCCCGGGCACGCTGACCATCAAGGTTGGCCTCGATTCCTGATATTTCAGCGGCCAGCGCATTGCGCCGGCTGGTGAATAGCTGGCGCTGCAATGCCAGCATGGTGCCGACGTCCACATCGGCACTACTCACCAGGTCAGAAGGCATGCTAATGGTGTTTAATTGGTCACGCTCGGCCTCCAAGCGTGCTGTTTCTGCCAGTGATGATGCCCGCTGTAAGCGCAGTGCACTGGCTTGATGTTCCAGTCGTGTGGTGTCAAGGCTGATAAGCGTTTGACCTTCTGTCACTTGGTCTCCTTCACGTACCCACAGCCGCTCAATCACACCGCCGGTTGGATGCTCAACCGCCTGTCGATTGCCGGAGACAACCACTGTTGCGGGTACCGCGATACCATTATCCAACGGTGCCCAGGCTGCCCAAGCCACAAACAGCGCTAAGCCTCCCAGTAGTAGCCAACTTCCTATACGTAGCGGTCGTCGCTTACGGCGCATGGCGAGTGCTTGCCAGTCGGGTGTGGCTGAAGAGGTTTGTGTTTTTGCAGCAGGCGGCGCCTGGGAGATATCGCGAAGGGTCATGCGCGCTGCTCCTGACGATTGATGGAAACATTGCCGTAGGTATAAGCGCCTTGCGCATACGGGGTGGCCATCGCGCCATTGGCAGGTGCTGCCGCTTGGCGGGCAGCGCTCAGGGTTTGCAATATCTCTTCAGTGGGGCCGAACTTCTGCAGGCGGCCTTCACGTAGTACTAGCAAGTGAGAGGTGGCCTTGAGTACCTGAGGGCGGTGGGTGATCAGCACCACCGTAACGTGGCGTTCGCGCAGTCGCTGTAACGCTTCCAAGAGTGCTTTTTCTCCGGCGTCATCAAGGCTTGCATTGGGTTCGTCCAGCACAACGAGCGCCGGGGGGCCGTAGAGCGCCCTGGCCAGAGCAATACGCTGGCGCTGCCCGCCCGAAAGGCCGATCCCACTACCTCCCAAATAGGTGTCGTAGCCATTGGGGAGTGCCAGAATTAGTTCGTGTACGCCCGCGGTTTTAGCGGCCTCGACGACCTTCATGGGGTCTGGTTCGCTGAAGCGGGCGATATTCTCCGCCACGCTACCGGCAAACAGCTCGACATCCTGAGGCAGGTAGCCGATATGAGGCCCCAGCAGTGCCTTGTCCCAGTGCTGGATATCGGCACCATCCAGCCGCACGGTGCCGATCTTCGGCTTCCAAACACCCACCAGCAGTTTGGCCAGAGTAGATTTGCCTGACCCCGAAGGCCCGATAACACCGAGCGCGCTGCCTGCTTCCAATTGGAAGCCCACTTGAACCAGCGTGGGTATCTTTCCGCCGGGCGGCATGGCGCTCACCGGCTCCACATTAAGTTTGCCTAGTGGGGCAGGGAGATCCATGCCTGGCTGGCGGGCCGGGTGTGCTGTTAGCAGGTTACCCAAGCGTTGGTAAGCCAGCCGTGTCGATGACCACTGCCGCCAGGCATTGATGACCTGATCAATGGGGCTGAGCGCACGGCCCATCAGGATAGAGCCCGCGATCATCGTGCCAGGACTGATCTGCCCGCCAATCGCTAGCCAAGCGCCCAGCCCCAATACCAGTGACTGCAACGCGACGCGCAGGCTCTTGGAGATAGCAGTAACTAGAGCGGTACGCTCGCTGGCCAGTCCCTGCAGTGCGACAAAGCCATCGTGGAGGAGTGACCAACGGCGTGTAAAGGCCGACAGCATACCCATCGACTCGATGGCATCGGCATGGCGCAATTGTGCTTCCGCCATGGCATTGGCCTGTACAGAAAGCGAACCCGCTTCACGCAGCGGCGGCTGGGAAAGTCGTTCATTCAGCCACGCTAAGCCCACCAGTACCACGGCACCCCCCAGCGCCAGGCAGCCAATCCAGGGGTGGAACATAAACATCACCAGCAAATACAACGGGAACCAGGGGGCATCGAAGAACGCGAATACCGCGTTGCCGGTGATAAATTGGCGCAGCGAATCAAGATCCCGCGTGGCTTGCCCCGCCTGGGCTGCCTGGCCGCTTAGCCCGCGCTCGAAGGCCGCCGCGTAAACCCGCTCCCCCAGTTGTTCATCGAAGCGTTCGCCAATATGAATGACTGCCAGGCTGCGTATGTACTCCAAGGCACCCATTAACGCCAACAGCCCCAGCGCCATGCCCGTTAGCATCATTAGCGTGGTGGTATTGCCGGAAGCCAGTACGCGATCATAGACCTGCAGCATATACAGCGGCGGCACTAGCATCAGCAGATTGATAACCGCACTGAACAGCCCTACCGAGCGCAGTGTGCCGCGATAGCGGCCGAGTGCTCGGTAGAGTTCGTTTCCGGGCTGGCGTTGGGAGGGGGTCATTAGCTATGTCCTTGAAAATAGACGTAACAAATCAACGAATCGCCATAGCAATGCGTCTCGAATTCGTTCTCTCATTAGTGCTTTGGTCACGTCTCTGCTTGACTTCTCGTCTCATCGGGCGAGAATGCCGAGGCACCGCGCCAAGGCATATCGCCCATGACGCGGTGTTTGAACGTTGCGGCAAGGGGATTCCCCTTGCCTTTTTTATTAGGTGTTTATAGCGATGGCGTTGTTCACGCAGCCAGAGCGAAATCGGCGTCGCTGAACTCTTGAACGCCCGTTGCTGAAGCCGGTGCAGAGAAGAGGTCTCCCAGTTCTGCGGTATCAAACTCGTTCTGAGTCAGCAGGCCTTCGGAAACAATATAGTCTTCCAGTGCACTGGTGTTGCCGTTCATCAGACCCCACACGATATCGTGCACGTCATTTCCTGCACCGCTACCACTAGCGTCAAGGCCGTCGATGGCTAGCTCCCAGTTATTAAGGTCGAATGAGCCACCGGATGGTTCAGTCAGGCCATAACCAAACTGCACGCTGTCCAGGTTTCCGGCTAAAACGTGAGCGCCGATGTCATACTGCAGTCCATCAGCTGTGTCGCTGCCGGCAATAAAGGCGTATGAGTTGTTAGCACCGGAAATCGCGTACTCCTCGCCGGACAGCTGACCACTACCAGTGTTGAAACCACCAGTATTTGATTCGCCATGATCAGAATTTTGGAAATTGAATGACCACTCATCAAGATAGTCGGCCAGTGACCAGCTGTCATATTGAGCGTCGTAAGTGATATTGAATGACATGGTATTACTCCTTTTCGGTTTAATATGAAGGAGGCGTATCCTCCTTCATGGTATTCACCCATTAGGGTGAAATCGTTACCCAGGGGCTAGAAACGGTATTCCAGCATGCCCTGAAGGGTTCTTCCGCGGGCCAATGCCACGTTTGCAAGGTTGGTATCGCCCATCGCAACCAGATATGCCTCGTCGGTAACGTTATCCATGGCCAGACTGAAGGTCAGGTTGTCGTTCATGTGATAGAACGCGTAGAGGTCGTAAACTTCGTAGCGTGGCCAAACGGCCAGGGCGTAATTGGTATAACTGCGCTCTGCGTGGTCAATGCTATTGCCCTCGCTATAGCGCCACCGTCCTCCGATATCCAGCCGCCCATTGAGGAAGCGGAGGCCAAGTGTGGCGGAGGCGCGGTCAGCGGGCATAAAGACAGCATTGCCCATGGCACCGCCACAAGATACGATGCTGTTACCTTCGGGATTATCAACCAAGATAGAGCCATTTTGGCGTATTGTGACGACGCGGCCACTAGTAAGCGTACGCTCCCGTTCAAAGACTTCACCGCTAGGTTCCAGACGGCTGGCGCCACCGAGATAATAAGTGTGATGGCAAAACTCGTTGCTGCCTATCATCTGGGTATAGCTCAGGTCGGCATAGGCAAAGCCCGCATCGTAGTTAAGCTGATACTCCACGCCCCGAAAACGGGTGCTATTTAGGTTGTTAACGTAGGCAGAATTACCTAATGAAGCGCTGTGGTAGGCATAAGGCAGGGCTACACCTGTTGCCATGTAAGTAAAGTTGTCGATCTTATTATCAAAGTAGGCCACTTTGGCAGAAAAACGGTCATTGCCGGTCAATAACCCACGCTTGATAATATTGAAGCCTGCTTCCCAGTTTTCTGAACGTTCAGGCTCTAAGTATGGGTTGGGGTACATGTTTTCTGACCCCCCGCCATGTGGACGGCCTGTTTGAAAGCTTTCCGTTACCGCTGGTGGACGCCAACCCTGGCCATAGCTGGTGTACAGTTGTAGCCAATCCAAACCTGGGTTAATGCCAATGCCTAACGTAGGCGATAAACGGCCATCATTTCGATCGACATCATAAGTAATAGGTACCGGGCGGATTTGCCCATCAGGATCCCAAGTCGGCGTATTATCCATATATCGGCGTGTTGTCAGGCCGGTTTGCCCTTGGAGGCGGTAATGGTCATAACGCAAGCCCCCCCAAACCGATAGCCAGTCGCCGTGTTGGTAGTCAATGTTGGCAAACAGGCTACCCATCTGACGCTCGCCTTCCGGTGTTAACCCCGTGGCATATGGCAGGTCAGTATCAATCGAAGGTGACGCCTGCTCACCGCCAGGCTTAAAGGTGTCCTGAAATATCTCAGCTCCATAGTTGATGGCTAAATCGCCCGTACTACCGAGATGAAGGCGCGATGTATTTTCTACCTGAGTGCCTATCGTATCGGTACGAAAGAGGGCGGTATAAGCAGGGGTCGTGGTGGAAGATGTTTCTAACCTATTATTCCACTGCTCATTTTCGGTGGTAACAAAATAGACTTTTGATGAGAAGTCGATAAGTTCATTATCAATAGGATTATAAGTGTAATCCAACCCATAGCTGGTAGATGTGATGTCGTTCGAACCTAGAAGCCGATACTCAATGTCTTCAAGTACCCCTGCTCTCGTGGTGTTTTCAAAGCGTGCATCGTACCCAAAGGCATTGGTATCCAAATAGGTAAACTGAAGCCTATGGTCCGGGTTACCATCAATATTCCAGCCAAATTTGGCGAGTCTGGAATCCATATTGCTGGAGGTATATTCGACCGGATTGTCGATCAGCATTTGTAGCCGCCCTGGCTGCTGCCACTCTTGGGCGATATCATCACTTAAGTTGCCGACCCCAGATGAGCCCGCATGGTAGTCACCAAAATTCCGTTCACTGTAAGCTAGTAGCCCATCCACCTCTTCATTACCGAATGCAACGACGGCACTGCCATTGAAGTGTGTGCCGTTGCCTTGACTGCCTATACCGTGACCTGCTCGTACACGACCACCGTAGCCTTTTTCTGTATCAAGAAAGTCGCTGGCGTTAATAGTGCTGAAGGTAGCTATACCGCCCAGTACGCCAGCGCCCCCTTGACCCGCGCTGGTTCCTTTATCAATAGTGACCCCTGAAATCAACTCAGGGTCGATATACATGGTGCCATTGCGCTGCTGGTGGCCGTTTTGGTTGAAGTTCTGTCGCATGCCGTCGATATTCATATTGACGCGACCATAATCCTGGATGCCGCGAATATTGACCGACAGCCCTGGGTCACGTTGATCAACGGCGGAATAAACTCCCGCAGTTTCTTCCAACATATCAGCGGCATGGCGAGGAGGGCGGCGGTCGATCTGCTCCCGGCTGATAACACTCACCGAACGCGGCTCGTGATAGACCCAGTCGTCACCAATACGATCAGCTGATACCGTCAGAGTGCTAAAGGCTGTTTGGTTGCCCACGGTGATTGAGGTGGTTGGTTCCAGTAGTTCTGCCGTTCTGCCATTGCGGTATGAAATGGTCAGTGATGAGTCGGCTAGCAGTGTGCGAAGTGCTTCATCGGCAGTCATTTCGCCGCGTAAGGCCGGTGCGGTACCGTTGATGGGCTGGCCATCCTGACGGACGACAGCAATCTGCGTGGTAGCGGTAAATTCACCCAGCGAGTAGAGCAGGTGCTGCTCGGGCAGGTCGAACGTATAGCGTTGTTGCACAGGGTTTTGCTGCGTCGCCTCGGATGAGTCCGGCGCGGAGGACTGGGCCTGTGCCAGTACCTGGGTTTGCGCGGCCAGCAAGCCCAGCATAATAGCGGTTGTGGTATATCGACGCTTAGGTTTAAGGCTTGCCTCAAGCGGCTTGAGTGGGAAACCCTTGAATTGCATGAATGTAAAGCCTCTTTTGTTTATGCAAATAATAATCGTTTGTATAAGCCTTAACGTTCGAGGGCGGGGATTCCCTCATCAAAAAATGCATTTATTTTAGTTTTTTGTGTTTTGAGTGAGGAAGGAGGGGGAAATGCGGCTTGTATGGGCTTCAAACATCCGTATCAACACGGTCAACAATTATGTAAGAACTACTGATTGCCGGGGATGTTTAGCGGTGTTGTAGTTGCCCTGTTAGCTTGTTGTCTCGTCAACCAGAGAAGAAAGGCCAATCAATATTTTCAGTCTCCTTACTTTATCAATGTTGGCCTTGAGGCCTTTATTGGCAGGTAACGTTAGTTATCTGCCTTGCATACCCGCTGGGCGGGTATGTTCGTTGGCAGCGCAATCGCGCTGCCCTTAATTTAAAAACGCAACTCCGCCCCCGCCATCAGCGTGCGGCCTGGCCCATAGCTCTTGGAGAAAATATCCGAGTAGCCGGTCACGTAGTTACGATCGCGCACGTTGAGCATGGTGGCGCGCAGCAGCAGGTTGGGGTTGACTTGATAGCTGGCGTAGAGGTCCCAGGTTACGTAGCTGGGCCACAGGTCGAAGTCGAAATCCTCCGGGCCGCCCGCGGCGCTGTAGTTAAGGCGCGTACCCACATCCAGGCGCTGATCGAACCAGCGGGTGCCGAATACCAGACTGCCGCGATCCATCGGTAACTGGCGAGCGCTGTTCATGCCGATCACATCGATACCGCAGTAGGTTTGATGGTCGAGTTGATCCTCGCGGGAGTCGTAACCCGCTTCGATCGCTTCATTGTGAGCATCGGGGTAGCTGCCATCTTCGTTGGGTATATCGTCTTTGATCCAGCCGCTACCCAGCGGGCGGGTCTTCTGGCAGAACTGATTGTCGCTACCCAGTACATGGGTATAGTTGGCTTGGGTGTACCAGCGCTCGGCGTCGTAATCGATCTCCAGCTCCAAGCCACGGAAGTTCATCGTTAGCAAGTTGGGCACGAACATAGTGTGGCCCAGCCCCGTACCCGGCTGCCCCGGCATTACGTTAACCATGGAGGTAATCAGGTAGTTGTCCACACGGGTATCGTAGTAGGAGAGCTTGCTGAAGAAACGATCCCCATCCCTAAACAGATCCTGGGCGGTAAAATTGGCGCCCACATCCCAGTTGCGTGAGGTTTCCGGTTCAGCATAGGGGTTGGGGAACAGCACCGCGAAGGGGTCGCCGGGGTGGCTGCCCTGCATCAGGGTTTCGGTCAGCGCGGGTGGCCGCCAACCGCGGCCCCAGTTAGCAAATAGCTCGACGTTCTCATTGGGGCGGTAAGCAGCAGACAAGGTAGGGAGCAGTTTGTCGAGCGAATTGTCGACATTATACTCACTCAAGACCGTTTTCGAGCGCCAACTGGGTCTGAAGTTGGCACTCGTGTCATACCCGGCGAGTGTGGTAGGGTCATTGACGAATGCCTGCTCTTGGGGAATTCGATCACACTCTCTTTGGCGATTCGCCTCTGGAGTATTCGGACTGTAACACTTTTTTTCTGCGCTATTTAATCTGGCCTGCGCGTGACTCAGCGCCATTGCATAGCGATCATAATATTTCCATTCCGCCCCAGGAAGTTGGGTCGAGCCTTTGAGCTTGTAGTAGTCGTAACGCAGCCCAGCCGCAAAAGTGAAGGTTTCATTTTCCCACTGTAAGTTGCCAAAGGCGCTGGCAATACTGCGTTCGCCGTTGGGCTGCATGGTGTTGTCGTTAGCGCCAAGCTGACGGCCACCGCGCTCTTGCGTCGTCGTCGATTCGCCTTTATCGATAAAGTATTCGATCCCGTGGTTAGAGGAAAAGCCATCCATTCCGCCCAGTGAAAAGCGCGCTGTATTCTCCAGTGTAAAGCCGTAGGTATCGATTTGAGTGCGGTTATTGTTATCCAGACCCGCCCGGCAGGCGTTGTAGTACATGTCCTGAACCGGATTGGTCTCGCAGACGCCCATCATCCAGGCCAGCTCGGTCATGTTGGTGCCACCCTGAACCACAGGCCGGCCAGCTTCGATATAACGCTGCCCTTCTGTTGAAACGAAGTAGGCGTTAGCCTCCAGATCGATCAGAGGGGAGGAAGGATTAAGGTTGTAGCGCAGGCTGACCGAGTCGGACGTTGTGCTGGCATCGCCATAGCGCCGCCAGGCGTCATCGCCATCGCGCACGCTACCATCGACGGGGTCGAGCACCTGACGATCGGAAACGTTGTTATAGGAAAGCTCGGTGCCCAGGTAGGAAAACGTCAGCGATTGGTCGTCATCAATATGAAAGCGCGCCTTGAACAGATTTGAATCCTGCTCATTATCCGTAAATCTGACGCGTTCGACGTCTTGCTCTATCTGCTGGTGAAACTCATCCTGAACTCCTACCGTTAGGAAATCGTAGTTTGGCCGACGGCGCCCAGGCGCATATTCGCCAAAATTACGGTTGCTGCGCGCCGCCAGAAGTTCCCAGCGGTCGCCAAGGCGCCCAGCCACTGCTGCGCTACCAATAAAGTGGACCCCATTGCCTTCGCCGCCCACGCCCGTCATGCCACGTAGCCGCACGCCGATGTCTTTACCCGGTAAAAGAACATCGTCCACATCGATGGTGCGGAAGTTAGCACTACCGGCGATGGCACCTGCACCATGTACCCCCGTGCTGGCGCCTTTCTCGATGACGACATCCGACAATAACTCGGAGTCGACATACATGGTGCCATTGCGCTGCTGGTGGCCGTTCTCGTTGAAGTTCTGGCGCATGCCATCAACCATCATGTTGACGCGTCCAAAGTCCTGCATACCGCGGATATTGACTGACAGACCTGGATCCTGGGCATTGACCGCACTGTAGACACCCGGGGTCTCCTGCAACATATCGGCCGCATGGCGAGGCGGCGTTCGGTCGATCTGCTCGCGGCTGATGACGCTGACCGAGCGCGGTTCGTGATAGACCCAGTCATCACCAATACGGTCAGCCGATACCGTCAGGGTGCTAAATGCCGTTTGGTTGCCCACGGTGGTCGAGGTAGCCTGTTCCAGCAGTTCTGCAGTTCTACCATTGCGGTAGGAGATGGCCAGAGACGAGTCGGCAAGCAGCCTGCGTAGTGCTTCGTCTGCTGTCATTTCGCCTTGCAAGGCGGGGGCGGTACCATCAATTGGCTGAGCATCCTGGCGAACTACAGCAATCTGGGTGATGTTGGTGAATTCGCCAAGCGAGTAGAGTAGATGCTGTTCGGGAAGGTCGAACGTATAGCGCTGCTGCAAAGGGGTTTGCTGCGTCGCGTCGGTTGAGTTTTGCGCTGAGGGTTGGGCCTGTGCCTGAGTGACAAGCAGGCCCAGTATTACAGCGGTTGCGATTGGCGATCGGGGGAAAACCTTAAAATGCATCGAGATAACGCTCCCTTGTTAAGTTAATGATAATTGTTTTTATAATCATTAACGTTTAGGGGGCCGGTTTTCCTCATCAAAAGAACATTTTCAACTAGGGTTGGGTATGCAAATTAGCTGAATAAGGGGCTTGTGCCGCATCGCCTGTCACGGAAATGGCTAGTGAAATAGCGATAATGGCGCTGTGCAGTAGCGAGCCCCCAATGATCGAAAGCAATAGTGGCAACCATACGCTGTGTGCTTCACCTATTAGCCCATATAGAGTACCGAAGCACATCGCTATTAAAGTAATGATACATAAGCATGCGGCCCACCAATTGAGCAGTAGTGTTGCAAAGGGCAGGCAGCAGGTAAGAAGCTTTGGTTTGTGATATCGCGCTATTTTTTCCATTAGTGTTCCCTTTTTAAGAGTAAATCCCGACGCTAATGACGTTTTGTCATATTATTAGTGATTATTTAGCGCCAACGACTCGACGAACGTGAAGGCATCCCGGGCTCCCCTGATAGCCTGACGCTCCTGCTCCTCTGATAACGATATTGCATCCAGTTGAGCAATAAAAAGCCGCCAGTGCAGTCCGCGGCCTGCATCACTGGGAGCAAGGTGGCGAGCGCCAAAATGGGCAGATAGGCCCAACTGGCTTGCATACTTGAGCAGAAATGCTGCGCCAAGGTTCGATCCTTCATTAACATAGAGCCATCCCAATGCAGCCGCTTGGGACCCAACAGTCGGAGGGGGTATGGGGCTCACGTTCAGTTCTTCCGTCTTAATAGATAAGTCATTTATATCGAGTATTACGGAGTTAAAACGACAACGCTGTTCTAGCCGCAGTAACTGCTTGCAGAGATCCGGTTGCTCGTAGAGCGGAGCGGTGTGGCGCTGGAACTGGTATTGCACCGAGAGGAAGCGCCTGTAGCCATCTAGGCTGGTAAATGGTGAAAGTGCCATAATGGCTTTATCGACTTGCTCATGTGCGGTATGGGTAGCAATTTTCAGGCGCTTGCTAAGTGGCAGTGTGCTTGCTGGTTTTGTTTGAGAAAGTAACGCTTCCATAAGGCCCTCGCGAACGGTGGGTGAAGAGCAATGGCCGGACATCAGCAGTGATTAGCCCTGGCCCTCTGGTAAGGCAACGGCTAATTGTTAGCCTGTGCTTGTTGAACGCAGCCAAATAACATCGCCGGGGAGTCGGTGAGCTTTGATTGCAGGTATGTTTTTTAATGTATCCATCAATGTTTCTGGGCGGCCCGTGGGAAAGCTGCCGGAGAAACTCAAGTTAGCGAAGTCTCGGGCATCGAAAAGTACCCGCCCGGCCAGTGAGCGCTCGAGCTGCTCAGCAATGTCGTCAATCCCTGCTTGATCGAAGATAATCCGACCCTCTTTCCAGGCCAGCACCAGCCGAGGATCTATCGTGTGGACTTCCTGAAGTTCGCCGTTGAGTACGATAAGCTGTTGTCCAGCGTTCAAAAGAACTTGGTTGTGGTGGGTATCACGAACGGCTACTTGGCCTTCTTCAACGGTAATGGTGACTCGAGAATGAAATCGGCTAACGGCGAAATGTGTTCCCAGCACACTGATAAAGGTATCTCCAGCGGTAAGTTGTAATGGTCGCTGTGGGTCGTTGGCGACATCAATCCACATTCGCCCACGCCTAAGCGCTAGTACTCGCTGGGTATCGTCCAGCGTGACATCGAGCGCACTGTTGCCGTCCAAAAACAGCGATGATCCGTCTTCCAGTAACGTCTGTTGTACCTGGCCCGATGAAGTAGATATGTCTGCCATCCAGCGGTCCACTCGTGCTGGATCGCGCCAAAGCTCCAAACTTAGCAGTATGGTTACCATTAAAACGGCTGCTGCTGCCCATCCCCCCCAGTGGTTAATTGTGGTCCGCTGTGAACGAGATTTCTGTACCGGGCGCTGCTGGTCTTGCTTCAGCCATAACAACTGGGCTGGCGCTTCGATCTCCTCCCACAGATGGATAGCTTCTTGATAGGCCGTTTTGTGCCTATCACAGCGAGCCAGCCAGTCCTTAAAGTCCAGTCGGTCTTGAGCCGTGGCACTCTCGTCTTTGAGGCGTAAATACCAACCGATAGCAGCATCCAGGGTTTCTTCATCGATATGTTGTGAGCCTGCTGTTTTGCCTGAGGAGGATGTGGTCACGGTATTACCTCGTATCTGAGTGCAGCGTATTATTATGGTTACAACGTTTGACACGCCTATCTTCCTCATCCTTGGTTCGTTTTTGCCACTCCCGACATAGGCGCATTGCACGCATCATATCCTTCTCAACAGTGCTGACTGAGATTTCCAGGCGTGCGGCGATAGTGTTGTAGGTTTCTCCTTCGACACGGTTAAGAAGAAAAACATGCTTAGTTCGTTCAGGCAGGGTGTCTAATTGTTCTATTAACCGTTGCCATTGCTGCAGCGTCATTGCCAGCTTTTCTGGACTAGGTGCTTGAAAGTATTCATAACTACCCTCGTGCTGTTCGTCTTTCTGATGCCGTTTGCGTACTGATTGGGCACGCAAGTGATCAAGTGCCAAGTTGTGAGCGGTACGGTGCAATAGGCCTGGCGTATCTGCATCAGAAGGAGGACGCTGCCAAAGCTTTATGAAAGCGTCCTGAGCAAGATCTTCTGCCTCGCTGGCGTTACCCACGATTTGCCTAAGCCGTCTGATAAGGCGCTGGCGCTCGTTCAAGAACATATGCAGTAGTGACGAAGGTGGCTTGCTCATGGAAGTATTCGCAGGTTCCCTGGCAGGAGAGTCAAGGCGCTAAGGCGAGTAACGGCTTGCCGTGAGGGAGGTCCTCTATGCGCTGCAGTTCGGCCGCGTAAATGTTTGCGATGGTCGCAGGATTGAGCACTTGGCTAGGTAGGCCGTGGTCAATACGCTGCCCTTGATGCAGCAGCCACACGCGATCAGCATAAGTACTGGCGAGATTAAGGTCGTGGAGTACGCAGACAATCGCCATGTGGTGCTGGCTCGCCCAGCTGCGTAGCTGGCGCATCAGGCGCTGCTGCTGCCCGATATCCAAGGCGCTGGTGGGCTCGTCCAGCAGTAGAAGTCCGCCATCCTTGGCGGTAGGAGCACACCTTGAAAGGAGCTGGCAGGCGCCTCGGGCGATCATCACTCGTTGGCGTTCGCCACCGGAAAGCGAGAGCACGCTGCGCTTGGCTAAGTGTGTCAAATCTAAGTCGTTTAACAGTTCAGCGACCAGTGAGTCTGGTGGGTTACTGCCTAAACTCATTAGTTCATCGGTTTGCCAGTCAAAGCCAGGTAGCTCCTGTTGGGCAACCAGCGCCCGGCGGTTGGCAAGCTCGGCAATTGGCCACTCACTTAGGCGCTTGCCATCCAGATGTAGTTCGCCCTGCTGAGCAGGGCGAAAGCCCGACAACATGCTGAGCAGGGTGCTCTTGCCCGCGCCGTTGGGGCCGACAATGGCCAGCAGCTCGCCGGGTCGAATCGTGCCGTCTAGTGGGGCAATAGCGGGGGTGGTGGTTAAGCCAGCCTGATGGAGCGTTAGCATGCTCGGTTCCTGCGCATCAGTAGGTATAAGAAGTAGGGGCCGCCGAGCAGGCTGGTAAGCAGTCCTACAGGAATTTCCGCAGGAGCCGCAACGGTGCGGGCTAAGGTATCGGCGACGACTAGCAACAGTGCACCGCCTAACATGGAGGCGGGTAGCAATAATCGGTGGCCAGGTCCTAACCACAGCCGCAGGCAGTGGGGCACCAGCAGGCCTAGAAAGCCAATCACCCCAGTGAGAGCTACACAAATGCCCACCCCCAGCGAGGTAGCGATAACCACACGGCGTTTTAATCGAGCCGCGTCCAGTCCCGCCGCGTGAGCGGTCGCTTCACCTAGCTGGAGCAGGTCGAGTTCGCGAGCGCTGTGCATTAACAGCCAAAGGGCAACAGCAATGAGTACCAAGGCTAAGGCCGTGGTGCGCCACAGGGCGTTAGTGAGCGTGCCCATGCCCCATAAGCTAAGCTGGCGCAGTTGCTCATCACTGGCGATAAAGGCTAAAACCCCACCGCCCGCCCCGGCCAACGTATTGATAGCCAAGCCAGCCAGTAGCAGGGTCATTACCGCAGCACTGCCGCCGCCCTGGCGCTTGGCAATGCCAAAAACAATCAAACAGACGCATAAGGCGCCCAAAAAGCCTGCTGCAAACTGACCGTAAAGGCTGCCTGCGCCGCTGTCTTGAAACAGCACAATCCACAGCGCTACAAACAGCCCCGCACCACTGGCAAGGCCAAGTAGGGTAGGGTCGGCCAATGGGTTACGAAATAGCCCCTGCATGGCGGCGCCGCTCCCAGCGAGCATCGCCCCTACCGCGACGCCAAGCAGTAATCGGGGTAGTCGCAATTGCCACCACACCTGAACACTGAGCGGGTCGGCTTGGTCGCTGAATAGCCCCCACGGGGAGATGCCCAGCGCACCGGAGCTGGCTCCCCAGCATAGAGCCAACAGCAAGGCAGCGGTTAAGCCGACGAGAACGCGGGTTGTACGGTTTACCGGTAGCTGCACGCGAAAGCGGTAAGCGTTGATAATGGTCATCATGGACTTAACTGGGCGGTGGCGGTTATGCCTAACAGAGCTTCGACGCCCTGACGCAAGGTGAGCAACTGATCAGGGGTACGAGGGCCAAAGCCGAGCAACGCTTGGTCGTTAATCACGATAAACTGCTGCTCGCGTCCTGCGGGGGTTAACGCCATGCCGGGCAGTTGCCACAGTGCGTCCTCTCCGCCCATCGCTGCCAGCCCTCGTTCGGAGACAACCACGATGTCGGGGGCTTCGCGGGCCAGAGCTTCGGCACCCACATTGTGATAGCCCTGCATCTCGGCAAAGGCATTTTCCAGGCCCACCGCTTCGAGCGTGGTATGCGCTGCCGTGTTACTGCCCGCCGCACGGGGCGTTAAGCCGCTATTCTGCATAATAAACATGGCACGGGTCGAGGGTAGGGCTGGCAGGTTGGCTAACCGGTCAAGTTTCTTGTTCAGTGTGGCCGCCAAGGCATCTGCTTCCTGGCTGCGATTGGTTAGTTGACCAACGGCGCGGACTTTTTCGGCCATGGCATCGAGGGAGGGCGGGGCGTTGATGAGAGCTACCTCAAGCCCCACCGCTTCTAGCTGCTCCAGCACCTCTTTGGGCCCTGCGTGCCCGGCGGCTAACACGTGGTCGGGCTGAATAGAAAGCACGCTTTCCGCAGAGAGTTGACGTAGATAGCCGACTGACGGTAAAGCAGCCATTTCCGGCGGATAAAGCACAGTATCGTCCCGCGCGACAACGTTAATATCGGCATCCAAGGCGCCCAGGATTTCGGCGATATCTCCGCCGAGTACTAGCCAACGCCCGTCAGCATGCCGGTGCTCATCGGCATGGGCTAGCGGTGCGCCTACCAGCAGCCATCCCAATGCTATGATGCCAAGCAACAGGCGTGTCTTTAAGTGGTGCTGGATCATGCGACCTCCTCGCAGCTTCCTAGCTCGTCCAGTAGTTGCCGCCACTCGCGTCTTTCAGTACCCCCTTCCTGACGCTCCGCGTAAAGCTGCAGCACTAACGAGCCTTCGGCATCGAAGGCTTCAATGCTGGTCACGCCACCGTCGCGGTTGGGCTTGCTGACTTGCCACACTTGGTCAATCGCAGTGTCATCAAGGTGCAGGGTGAATTGCTCGCCAAACAGGTTTAACCAACCGCGAGCACGTTGGGGAGCGGGTAAATCACCGGTACGGATCTGCACGCAGCCGGGGCTGGCGACAAACAGCATCAAAGGCAGCGCACGTTGGCTTGCCTGCTGAAGCACTGTTTCCAGGGCGTTCACAGGTAGCGCACGGGTATAGCGACCTTCCATTAATTGGTTGGCCTCGATACGCTCCAGTTGATGGCGCTGAAGGAGAGCAAAGAACTGGTGTACATCGCGCATTGCACCCCACTCGCTAGCGAGGTTCGGCGCTTCAGGCAGCGGGCGCTTTAGGCGCGGCATGCTCTGGGTAAACGCCGGTGTGTCCCGGGTGCCCAAGGCGGCTAATGCACCCCAAGGGCGCGGCAGTGGGTTCTCCAGGGCAAAGCATTTGTGAACGGCGCAGCCATGCTGGTTGAATATCTGCAGGCTCCAACGCCACGGCGGCGCTGGCTCTTTTGCGTCAGGCATTGGGTCACGAATCAAACAAGCCCAGTGCCAGTGTGTGTAGAGTAGCCGAAGGTCCAGACCACAGGGATCGAGTAATAAACCTGTTTGTGGCCCGCCGCGGAGCTCAGGGTAATCGCCGGTTTGTTCTAGCACGGCCAGTCGTGAGCGGGTTAGGGCTTTAACCCGCCCCAACTGCGGCAGGTAAGCGGCGATATCGCTGGGTGAAAGTGGCAGCGTCCATACATCGCGCCCTAAACGGGCGGCCTGGAGTTCGCCTTCGCTGATCGCTAAGCGTTCGGCAATCTCAATGGCGGGAAGGCGTGGCTGAGCGGCGCGCGCCGCATCAAGGGCTTCGAGAATGGCGATCTGTTGGGACGGAATCATAACGCACCTCTTTTATGGTTCACTGGTTGGGTTTACCACTGCCAGTTAAGAGTGGCGAACAGGCTGCGCCCGTCGCCCAGGCTGCCGTCAGGGCGGTACCAAACCTTGTCGCCAAGATTGGCTAGGCGCAGCGAGGTATCCACGGCCGGAGTGATTTGCCAGGCGAGATGAACGTCGTGCAGGCCATAGCCGGGCAGGTGTTCGTCGTCGCCCTGCTTATCGAAGGATTGGGCAAAGCGAGCTTGCCAGCCCAGGCGGATATCACTGCTGTACAGTGCCACCTCGCTGCCCAAGGTGGCTTCCAATGGAGTTTGACTACCCAGCGGTTCATCTGAGTCGCGATCTTTACCGGAAACCTCCGAGAGGCCTGCAAAGCTTGTCAGGAATGGGAAGGTGGTAGGCTGCCAGGTAACTCGGGCGTCATAGCCCCAAAGCTGGGCGCGCTGAACGTTTACCGCCTGGGTGGTGCCCGCCATAATATCAACCTGGGTATCGATAAAGTCATCCGCGCGAGTATCGAAGTAGCTGGCGCGCAGTTGCCAGTCACCCTGATGCCACACCACGCCGCTCTCCCAAGTGTGGCTGGATTCAGGCGAGAGATTGGGGTTGGGAATCCAGTAGTTGTCCGGCGTGCAGAAGGCGGGCCCTGCGCAGAAACCCGCGAAGTGGCGCTCGTTAGCATAAAGCTCGGACAGGCTGGGGGCGCGGAAGGCTTCGGCGTAGCCGGAGAATAGCATCAAAGCGTCATCGGGCCGCCAGGCAAGACGAAAACGCGGAGACACTTGGTCGTGGACGCTGTCGGCATCGTTTTGTCCGCTGGCGTCGTAGCGGTCGTAGCGGGCACCCAGGCCAACGTCGAACTGCCCGGCACCGCCATCGGCCAGATAGCGCCCAGCGGTAAGCGTGGTGTCGAGATAGGCTGACTGGGTATCGATGTCGGCTTTAGGAAAGCCATTCGCTTCGCCATCTGGCCGTTGGCGTGCCTGCTCCAATTCGGCGCCGAACACCAGCGTTTGCGAAAGCCAGCCGTGATCCATGGTGTGGAAGCCGTCGCTCTGGAGACCGGTCCGCTCCAGCGTCCGGTTGGCCTGGGCCTCATCAATATCCTGCTGGCTAAAGGTAAGCCGTGAAGTGACTTCGGTTGCCCCACTGGGCTGCCAGCGGTGGCCCAACTGGACGTTGTTGCTTTCCACATCCCGGTCGCGCAGCGGATTGCTGGCATCGGTTGAAAGCTGTTGTGGGTTGGCGGGCTGGGTGGCGTCTTCATCGTAGTGCTGCCAGCTCATAAATACCCGCTGGTCGTCGCTTGGCTCCCAACCACCTTTTAGCAGCAGGCTATTGAGCGTGGCATCCTCTTCTGCTTCATCGCCACCTGCGCGGCGGATATCGCCCGATTCACTGCGGCCGATTGAAAACAGGCCATCCACCTGACCGTTGGCGGTATCGCGGCGGCCAAAGGCGGTAAGGCTTCCCCGCAGCTCATCGCTGGCAGTTGCACCGCCGACGGAAAGGCGCACGCCGCTATCTTCGCCAGGGGCAAGCAGGTTGTTGGCATCCACGCTGGTAAAGCTGACGACCCCGCCCATGGCATTGCTGCCATATAGGCTTGAGAGCGCGCCACGCGCTATCTGCACTTCTTGAATCAAACCAGGGTCAAGGAAGAAGTTGCCGATGTGGCCAGTAGAGATATCCTGACGAACGCCATCCAAGCGCACCAACACCCCTTTACTGCCAAAACCGCGCATGCTGAGTGTTTGGCCATTGCGGCGGCCTTGTCCTGCGACGTGCAGGCCGGGTTGGCGGCTAAGCACATCTTCGACTCGGCTAGCGGTGGTCAGTACGGCGTCATCGCGATCAATAATATCGATAATCAGCGGTGCCCGGGAAAGGTCGGTAGGCGCTCGGGTGCCGGTGACCGTCACCGGGTTAAGTTCGGCATCATCTGCTTGGGCGGCTAGCAGGGGGAGTAGCGTTAACAAGAGGCCATTAAAGGTGCGTATGTGTTTCATGTACCAGAGAGTTCCAACAAAGAGAGGTGGAAGACATCGCTGGCTGGTTGCAGTAAGGCTGCAGGTGGCTGGCTATGATGAGTGACTAACTTTTATATCAGGCGTTAAGAATTAATTTGCCGCTTTTGGTGCGGCGTAAAACGTAGCGGCGCTGTTCATGGTGAATTATCAGTTGGCCTGAACTGCCAAGTAATTCTCTACTATCCACCTCGCGGGGCATTGAGGATGACGTATCTCCCTGACTAGAGCCCTTCTCGGGTAACTGCATGAGAGAATAACTCCTATGTTAATGATAACTATTAACGTTAATTTAGCAGAGTTCTGAGTGTCCCTCAATAGGACTTGGATAGTAAAAGCGTCCAACACTACAAACGTCATTCATCTCACTGCAGGTGCTCCGTCATCATGCTGTCACTTAGCCTCTTTAGAGTCTTCTCAAGCTCAATCGTGACCTAAAAACGACCAGGGGGAGAGCAAAATGAGTAAAGAGATAGAAGATCATCGCCTGTTTAATCACAGCAGCAATCAACCTTTCGCCGAGGTGTTGGCACGTCATGTATCCCGACGTGATGTTATGCGCGGTGGCTTGGGCGTGGCGGCTGCTTCGATGCTCAGTTTCAGTGGCGCTGCCCAAGCACTTACTGCAAGTGGTACGCAGAAAGCACCCCTGACACTCGCTTTCGAAGCGGTGCGCGGCTCACTTACTGATGCGATCGTGGTACCGGAAGGCTATGTGGCCCAGGTGTTAGTGCCTTGGGGCACGCCGTTAAGTGCGGGCGACACGTGGCAGGCTGATCAGGTGATGACCCCTGAGCGTCAAGCGGCAAGCGTGGGCATGCATCATGACGGCATGGCTGGTTTTGCTCTGGACGCCGATAACGCCTCGCGTCGTTTCGTGCTGGCACTGAACAATGAATATATCGACCAAGCTGCGCTATGGGCGCCCCAAGGCGGCCCCACCAATGCCGAAGAGGGCAAGCGGCCAGCAGATGAGTCACGCACCGAGATCAACGCCCACGGTGTCACTCTGGTAGAGGTAGAGAAAGATGCTGACGGCCGTTGGACGCATGTACCGGGATCGCGCTATAACCGCCGCTTCACCAGTGCGACGGTGATGGATCTTTCCGGTCCTGTAGCGGGCAGCGGCTATGTAAAAACGCAGTTCTCTCCGACGGGCATGCAAACCCGTGGCACGAATAATAACTGCGGCAACGGGGTCACGCCCTGGGGCACTTACATTGCCTGTGAAGAGAACTGGCCCGATATTTTTGTCAATCGTGGCGAGCGCTTCCAAGACGACGCCCGCATCGGCATTCCTACGGACAAGAGCCGTTACGGCTGGGATACCTCTAGTGGCGATGCCACTGAAGAAAAAGGTGAGTTCGCTCGCTTCGATATTACCCCGCGTGGCGAAAATGCAGAGAATGACTATCGTAACGAGGCTCGCACTTTCGGTTATCAGGTAGAGGTCGACCCTTACAGTGACGCCCGGGCGGTTAAGCGGACGGCATTAGGGCGTTTTCGCCATGAAGGGTGCTGGTTAGGCAAACTGGAAGCAGGACAGCCGGTGGTTTACTACTCAGGTCATGATGCGCGCAATGAGTATGTGTATAAGTACGTCTCCAGCGCTGCCTGGGACCCTGCCGATGCGAATCGTCCAGGTGAAGCCTACGACCGTCTTTCCATTGGCAGTAAATACCTGGATAACGGAACGCTATTTGTAGCCCGCTTTCACGCCGATGGTAGCGGTGAGTGGCTGCCGCTGACACCTGAGACCCAGACGCGCGATGGCCGCACGCTGGCATCGGCATTGGGGCTGGCCGATAACGATAAAGCGGGCATTATCATTAACACGTGCGATGCGGCGGATTTGTTGGGTGCCACGCCGATGGATCGCCCTGAATGGGCGTCAGTCGATCCCGCGTCGGGCGACGTCTATCTCACCCTAACCAATAATAGCCAGCGTACTGCTGAGGATACCTCTCCCACTTTCACCAACGACGGCGAGCGGTTGGAACAAAGGGGTGTCGGTTACGATCTAGCACCGACCAACGCCGCTAACCCTCGCGCCAATAATGAAGCGGGACACATTATCCGCTGGCGTGAAAGCCGTCTGCCGAACGCCTTTACCTGGGAAGTGTTCGTGTTTGGTGCGGCTACCGATGATACGGATAACCACTCGGGGTTGACTGAAATGAACCAGTTCGCCAGCCCTGATGGTCTTTGGTTCGACGAGCGCAGCGACGGGCAGGGCATTCTCTGGATCCAGACCGATAACGGCTATGATGGCATCACGGAGTACACCAACGACCAACTGCTTGCGGTCGTGCCCAACGGGCTGGACGATATTCAAGGTACCGGGCCGGTGGTTAACAGTAGCAATCAGCAGCAGCTAAAACGCTTTGCGGTAGGGCCGAACGGCTGCGAAGTCACCGGTATTTTTGCTACGCCGGATAAAACCGCGCTGTTTATTAACATTCAGCACCCAGGTAACTGGCCGGCCGATGACGATGCGTTGGCTCAAGACGCTACTGTCGCGGCTAGCGGCCAGGTACGGCCTCGGGCAGCTACTGTGGTGATACAAAAACGCGACGGTGGGCCAGTGGGGGTGTAGTTGAAGAGATTATAACGGTTTGTGTTTAGCTCATAAGCTAGACAGTAAGGCTAGTAAGAAGGGTGGGCTAGTTTGATTAAGCCCACCCTAAATACGGGGAAAGTTCGGGTACGTTAACCCGCTTTCTTGTTAACGTTTTCTTTGGCTAACGTGGTTAGCTTGTCATCCGTAGACTTCTCTTCCTTGAGAGTCTCGGCCAGGATATTTTTAGCTTCGGTGTAACCTAATTGTTCCGCTAAAGAACACAACGTGCCGTAAGTAGCGATTTCATAATGCTCCACTTTTTGTGCAGCACCAATCAGACCTGCATCACGTATAGCGCCTTTTTCGGTCGCTTCAATCAGTTCCTGGCCTTCCTCAATCAAGCTCTCCATGGCATAACATTTCAGCCGTTTGATGCGGATGTCAGGCACGCTATCAGCGACTTGTTCAAGTCTTTCTACCTGGCCTTGGGTCTCATCAAGGTGATGTTTAAAAGCGTCGACCAGTTTAGGGTCATCCGCCGCTCGTGCCATCTTGGGGAGCGCGCGGGTAATTTGTTTTTCTGCACTATTCGTTTCAGAAAGCAGGCGAACGAAAAGCTCGTTAGCGTTTTTAATAACCATGTTTTGCTCCATGCTGGTTGGTAGAAAATTAGCAGTCGCAACTCCATGCGATCATTTAAAGCTAGCAACGAATGTGAGGTTAATAAATATATATAAGTTAAGTTTTATAATGGATTATGCGCCAGGTTTTTTAACGCTTGGATAGCATCCTCCTTCAATGGAAGCTGATTGGCCCATAGGATATCTTCGCGACGATAACCAATATCTCTCAATACTTGGCCGTCGTAGGCTAGTAACGGCAGTATGTGCCGGCGGAAAAGGCGCCGACGCCGATAGCGCCACCAGCACATATCGAGCGCATGGATTACTCTCATTGACGGCATCGCGGGCATGTAGAAATGCAGTTGGGGTGGCTTGGGTGGTGGCACCAGCCGACTAGCTTTTTCCCAGGCTTTATGGGCATGTTGGGTAGGATCTTCACACTTCATTGCGCACCTCCTTTTCACTAGCTGCACAGTCAATGGCGCCAGGGCGCCTACTGGTCAGCGGTGATCAGTGATTCATAAGCGGAGGGTCGCGACCTCTGGTTATCAGCTTGGTACTTTGCCTTGGTTCAATCAAACGAAAAGATCTACACTGTGTGTTAAGTTTTTCTGAAAGGCAGGCGTGATGAATCAATTATCGACGATAACTCCCAGCCGGGCTGCCTTACCGCTACTGGATAGCGAGGTGCTGCGCACCTTTGTGATGATCGCGGAGAGTGGCAGCTTTACCCGGGCCGCCCAACAGCTGTTTCGCACTCCTTCCGCGCTGAGCATGCAGATCAAACGTCTGGAAGAGACGCTCGGGCAAACGCTATTTGTTCGCGAGGCGCGCTATGTGCGCCTGACTGCCGAAGGTGAAATGCTACTGGGCTATGGCCGCCGACTATTGAAGCTTAATGCCGAAGCCGTTACTCAATTTTTAGCCCCTACCTTAGAAGGGCGTGTGGGGCTGGGAATAACTGACGATGTGGTAGGGCGTATTTTGCCCACTGTGTTAACCCAATTTGCCCGCTCGCACCCGGCGGTGCAGGTCGATGTGGTGGTTGGACGCAGTATAGATTTGCTCGCTAGGTTGGATGAGGGGGAGCTTGATCTGGCGCTGGTGATGTCTGGAGAACCTGGACAGGCGGCACGTGGTGAAGTGGTTCGTAGTGAACCGCTGGTATGGGCGGGTCGTGAGGATGGAGTTGCCGTACAGCGTACGCCGTTACCGGTGACCCTGGCTCAGCAGGGGTGTGCATGGCGTAGAATTGCACTCCATGCGCTGGATAGCGCCGGCGTGAATTACCGAATCGCCTACTCCTGCGACCACTGTGCCGGACAAGAGGCCGCTATGCTGGCAGACCTTGCTGTTTCACCGTTTCCGAAAAGTCTGATTCGGCCACCGCTCAAGCGGCTCCACAATGATTCGCTGCCCCCACTCGGTGACTATCAAGTCGCGCTGGTTAAACGGGCTGGCAGTGGGGGTGCCAGCGAGGTATTGGCTGAGCGAGTGGTAGAGGCGTTTCGGGAAGGGTGAAAACGCTCTAGGCTAACCCTCCATTAAGGTACGAAGCGGGAGTTGTTCTTTATTGATAGGGGTCTTGATAACGATATAGCTGAAGTACTTTTCAATGCCGATTTCGCCCTCGATAAGTGCCTCCATCACACGCTGATAATGGGCAATGCTGCGCGTGATAAAGCGCAATAAATAGTCATAGCCGCCGCTAATAAGGTGGCACTCCATGACTTCATCGACCTGGCGAATTTTTTGTTCAAAACGCAGAAAATCTTCGCGATGGTGATCCGACAGGGTGACCTCCGTAAAGACAGTCACGCTTTCCATCATTTTCGACAGATTGAGACGGGCTTGAAATGAAGTGATATAGCCAGCGGCTTCTAATCGCTTGACGCGCTGTAGACAGGGGCTGGGCGATAGCCCGACAGCATCGGCCAAATGCACATTAGTCATTCTCCCATCTGCTTGAAGCTGAACGAGAATATTGATGTCGATACGATCAAGGCGAACGCTAGCCACCATGCAAAATCCTTTATTTGTTATGGGGCGGTAAGAGCCGCCCCGTTGATTTAATTTGCTACCTTTGTCTAAAGCAATTCGCCGCGTAGAGCAAGCTGATGCTGATAAATAAAATCGCTGAGTGAGACACACGACTGACTATGGGGCTGATCCGCTTTGGCATTTCGCGTGATGCGGCAGTGCCCCCCTCGGCTATTCTTCGCAGCTGGGCCTGCCGTTAAGAGCAGAACCTCTCTTTCTGCCTCCATCTCCCGAAGTTTGGTACGCGCGGCCACAAAGCTGCCAGTGGTGAGCCGCTCATTCGCTGAAAGGCCGATGCGCTGATTAAACGTAAAGAACTCCTGCTCATTGAGGGACGTCACTACTCTGAGCTGGTAGAACTTGCGCAGATAGTGAATAGCCCCAGGAGCATCTTCATAAAGTGAGCCAAAGCCAAGTGAGCTGGCAAACTCAATTCCTTCTTGCCAATCCACCTCCAGCCCCCAGCGGTTAGCCAGGGCGCGGTAGACAGTACAGTGAGCCGAAACGGCGCCCATCTGCTCATCCGTGAGTTCATGCAGCGCCTGTACATAGTCTGCTAATACCTGCTCCTGCGGTGGCGGGGCAGGCATCAACGCTAACAGCGGCGATAGGCCCCGCACAATATCTCTATCACGATCAATCAGCACGCCATGGGCATCCATGCATAGCGTCGTATAGTCGGTCAGTTGCATGACGTCCTGCTCTCCTGGCTGTTGCGATTAACTAGTGCGTGGCGCTGGATAACACTTTGTCTAAAATCGCCACTGCTTCGTCGATTTGTTCGTCGCTCGTATTAAGCGGTGCCAGGAAGCGAATGACATTGCGATGAACACCGCACTTGATAACCAGCAAGCCTGCTGCACGACAGTGATCGATGACTTGTTGCACTAGCGCAGCGTCTTCAGGTGTTACCCGTGGGCCGTTGAGAAGCTCAATGGCAAGCATCGGGCCTTGCCCGCGTACTTCGGCAATCAAAGGGTGCTTGGCCTGCAGCTGGCGCAATCCTGTTTCCAGCCGTTTGCCCATGGCGATACCACGTTCAAGCAGTTGCTCATCGGCAAAAATATCCAGTACCGCCAGTGCCGCCGCACAGCTTAGCGCGCTGCCGCCATAGGTGCCGCCGAGCCCTCCCGGCGCGGGAGCTTGCATCATCTCGGTACGCCCAACAACGCCCGAGATCGGCAAACCTCCGCCCAGGCTCTTAGCGACAGTGACCAGGTCAGGCTGGATATGGCTGTGTTCAAAGCCAAACATCTTGCCCGTGCGCCCGAAGCCGGTCTGAATTTCATCGGCGATGAGCACAATGCCGTGGCGTTCAGTCAAGGCGCGAAGTGCCTGCATAAACTCGACTGGGGCAGGCAGGAAGCCACCATCACCCTGTACCGGCTCGATCAGGATAGCGGCGACCTGATCGGGGAGGACTTCAGTGGCGAACAGCGTATCCAGCTCGGCAAGGACGTCCTCACTGCTGACGCCGCGCAGCGCATCCGGGTAGCTCACGTGGTGTATTGCAGGGGGAAAAGGGCCAAAATTTTGTCGATAGGGCTGGCTCATGCCGGTAAGAGTAGTGCCCAGTAGCGTGCGTCCATGAAAACCACCGCGAAAGGCAATCACGTTAGGGCGCCCGGTGTGGGAGCGGGCAATTTTGATGGCGTTTTCCACCGCTTCAGCACCGGAGGTAAAGAGCACGCTTTGGTAGGCGTTGTCACCGCCGACCAACTGGGCCAGCTGGCTAGCCAGTTCTATATAGCCAGGGTAGGCAGCCACCTGGAAGCTCATATGGGAAATACGTTCCACCTGGGCCTGAACCGCCGACACCACCCGTGGGTGATTGTGGCCGACATTGAGTACGCCGATACCCCCCACGAAATCCAAATAGCGATTGCCGTCGACATCAAAGACTTCGCTGCCGCGGGCATGGGAAATTACGATAGGATGGGCGTTCACCACGCCGCGGGGAATGCACTGCTCGCGCTGGCTTAACAGGGAGTGGGAAGTGTTGGCGTCGTTATTCATCTGCGGGCTCCTTAAACGTAGTCACGGTATAGTCACGATTGTCATGTTGCGGTGTGCTGACGTTTTGAGCTTACCGCTGTTAGCAAGCTAGATACGCTTGGCATGGCGTTGGTAACCGCGTAATCCTTCGTATTTGCTAGCTTGTGCAGCATGATTCACTGTCATGGCGAGGACAGTGTAATCTGCGTCTAAAGCGTGGATTTAGGCGCAGCGCTTTTCTTCATGACCGCCAAATCGGTATCCGCTGCCTCTTAGACCACCGTAGGATGAAGTTTTAGCTAAGGACACGATGCGATGGCACTGCTATATAAATCTGACCCGGTGCGCGGGGCTCGGTGGAAAGCGCTTTTTGCCCAACACGCGCCTGATATTGAATTCCGCCAATGGCCCGATATTGGCGATCCTAACGAAATTCGCTATTTGTTAGCGTGGCAGCCTCCGGAAAACGTAATAGAGTCCTTACCATCCCTTGAAGTGCTATTTGCCACTTCCGCGGGGGTCGATCAGTTTGATTTTGACGTACTGCCCCCGCAACTGCCGTTGGTGCGTATGCTCGACCCTGCCATTGAGAGCGGAATGATTGAGTACGCCGCCTTCGCAACGCTGTGGCTGCACCGCCGCATGGGCGACTATGTACGCCAACAGCGCGAAGGACAGTGGCAGGCGCATATGTTGGTGCCTGCGGCTCAGCGGCGTATTGGAGTCCTGGGTTTAGGCCAATTGGGCAGTACGATAGCCTCGCATTTGGCAGGCTACGGTTTCGCTGTTAGTGGCTGGGCTCGCTCATCGCGACAGGTGCAAGATGTTGCCTGTTATCATGGGGAGGCAGCGCTGGATGAGTTTCTCGCCTCCAGTGATATTCTTATTTGCGTGCTGCCGCTGACCGATGCCACTCGCGGTATTCTCAATAGAGACCTTTTTGCGCGTCTGCCCGAGGGGACGGCCTTGATTAACATGGGCCGTGGCGAGCACTTGGTTGATCAAGACCTGACTCAAGCCCTTGATGACGGCCATTTGAGTGCCGCGGTAATGGATGTGTTGAGTGAAGAGCCTCCCGCCGATGACCACCCCTTCTGGCGAGACGAACGAATTTTGCTAACCCCCCACGTGGCCGCGATGACGCAGCCCGATAGCGCCTTTCCCGTACTGTTGGACAACCTGCGGCGTCATCAACGCGGTGAGCCAATGATTGGCCGTGTTGATCCTCAGCGTGGTTACTAAGCTGAGATGAGAAAACGGCGTGAAGCGCCCGCCATAGAGTGGGCACTTCACGCACGTCATCAGGGCTAGTCCAGCCCACCCATATGAAACGCTTTCTCCTCCAGATACTCATCAAGCCCCTGCCGAGCGCCTTCACGGCCCAGGCCAGACTGTTTCATGCCCCCAAACGGCGCGACTTCCATTGAAATAGAACCGGTGTTGAGGCCGACCATGCCGAACTCCAGCGCTTCGCCGGCCCGCCAGGCCCGGCGCACGCTTTCGGTGAAGAAGTAGGCGGCTAGCCCAAAGGGCGTCGCGTTGGCAATACGAATAGCGTCTTCTTCGTTGTCAAATTGCATAATGGGGGCGACAGGACCAAAAGTCTCTTCCTGGGTGACCAGCATGGCTTCGGTTACCTTGGTGAGCAGTACCGGCGCCACAAAGCGATCCTGACCACTGGGCACCTCACCGAGCACTCGTTCAGCACCATGGGACATGGCGTCATCGAGATGGCGGGCGACTTTGCTCACCGCCTGGTCATTGATAAGTGGGCCGATAGTGGTGCCTTCCTCCATGCCGTCGCCACAGCGCAACGCTTCGATTTCGGTCGCCAGGCGGGCCACAAAGCGGTCATGAATGCCGGATTGAACCAGAATGCGGTTGGCGCAAACGCAGGTCTGACCGGCATTACGGAACTTGCTCGCCATGGCACCAGCCACCGCCAGTTCCAGATCGGCATCGTCAAACACGATCAGCGGAGCATTGCCGCCCAACTCCAGGCTGAGGCGCTTGATATCGTCGGCGCTCTGGCGCATCAGCAGGCTACCCACCCGGGTCGAACCGGTGAAGGAGAGTTTGCGCACGGTGGGGTTGGAGGTCAGTTCACCGCCAATGCCTTCGGGCAGCCCGGTGACGATATTCACTACGCCGGGGGGGAAACCCGCACGCTCCGCGAGTACTGCCAAGGCCAGTGCTGAAAGCGGCGTCAGCTCCGAGGGTTTGATCACGATCGGGCATCCGGCCGCCAGGGCCGGGGCGCACTTGCGGGTAATCATGGCGATGGGGAAGTTCCAGGGCGTAATCGCACCGCACACGCCTACCGGCTGTTTGAGGATCACAATGCGGCGATCCGCGCTGGGGGAGGGGATGGTCTCGCCGTAGGCACGGCGTGCCTCTTCCGCAAACCACTTGATAAAACTCGCGCCGTACTGGGTCTCGCCACGCGCTTCGCTGAGGGGTTTGCCCTGTTCCAGGGTCATCAATACCGCCAGATCCTCGCTGTTTTCCAGGATCAGGGCATGCCAGCGCTCCAGCAGTGCTGCTCGCTCTGCCGCTGTGCGGGCACGCCAGGCGGGCCACGCCGCTTCGGCGGCCTCGATTGCCCGGCGGGTTTCGCTGGCACCCATGCTGGGTACGCTAGCCAGCGCTTCGCCGGTGGCGGGGTTAGTAACGGTCAGCGTGGCCGCATCGTCGGCGTCGCACCATTGTGCGTTGATAAAGGCCTGCTCGCGTAGCAGGTCACTGTCACTGAGGGGCAGCGTCGGCATGCTTTTCTCCTTGTCATTGATAGGGCTAGTGATTAAACGGGCGCGGTTGACGGCTGCGTATGGGTCGACCATTGGCACCCCTCCAGCCAGCCAGGCTGTAGTTCAGGCACCGAACCAATCAGCTTGCGGGTGTAGTCGTGCTGGGGGTGATTGAGCACCGTGCTGCAGGGGCCGAACTCCACACACTCACCCTGGTAAAGCACCATGACGTCATCGCACAGCGAGCGTACCGTCGAGATATCGTGGCTGATAAACAGGTAGGCAACGCCCAGTTCACGGCGCAGTTCGGCCAGCAGCTCGAGAATCGCAGCACCTACCACGGTATCCAGCGCCGAGGTCACTTCGTCGCAGAGGATCAGATCGGGTTCTGCGGCCAGCGCCCGGGCGAGGTTGACGCGCTGTTTCTGGCCACCCGATAGCCCGCTGGGCTTGCGGTCGAGCAACGTGCGCGGCAGTTTGACCAAGTCCATCAACTCTTCGACCCGCCGCTGTCGGGCATCGCGGCTCATATGAAAATAGGTTTCCAGCGGCCGGTTGAGCAGCCGCCTGACCGAGTGGGCCGGATTGAGCGCATTGTCGGCGCTCTGGAAGACGATCTGGATCCGTCGGAACTGGTCCGCTGTGCGCCCTCGCAACGTTGGCGATAGCTCATGGCAGTTAAATTGCACTCCCCCCTGGGAGGGTGCTACCAAGCCCGCCACTGCCCTGGCAAGCGTTGACTTCCCCGAACCGGACTCGCCAATGACGCCCAACACCTGACCGCGATCAATCCGCAACTGAATGTGATCAAGCACGATATTATCCGGCTCGCCTCTACGGTTGCGGTGCCCATAGCCGACTTGCAAGTCATCAATGCGCAACAGCTCTTCACCCGTGGAAGAGGAGACGGGTGAAGATGAGTGGATTTCTGGCCGGGCAGCCGCCAGTAAGCTACGAGTGTAGGCATGGTTCGGGTGTTCCAGAATTTGCGCAATGGGCCCTTGCTCCTGCTCTTCACCTGCCTGAAGCACCAAGACGTGATCGGCAATCTGTGCGACGACAGCGAGATCGTGAGAGACGTAAAGCGCCGTGGTTCCACGCTCACGCATAACCCGCTTAAAGGCCCGCAGCACATCGACCTGAGTAGTTACATCCAATGCGGTGGTAGGCTCATCCAGAATCACCAGTGCGGGATCGGTAATTAAGGCCATCGCGGCCATCAGCCGCTGTAGCTGGCCCCCTGAGACCTGATGAGGGTAACGGTTGCCGATATGCTCAGGGTCGGGTAATGCCAGTTCGCCAAATAGTTGAATGGCTTTCTGCTGCGCCTGTTGTCGATCCATAACTCCGTGAATTAGCGCACCTTCGATGACTTGTTCCATTAGCCGGCGCGAGGGATTGAACGCCGCTGCCGCGCTTTGAGCGATATACGTCACTCGGTGACCGCGCAGTGCGCGGGTTTCCACAGCTGAAAGCGACAGTATGTCGGTTTCTCCCAACTGCACACTGCCGCCGGCGATCCGGCAGCCACGACGGGCGTACCCCATCATCGCCAGCGCAATGGTGGTCTTGCCCGAACCGGATTCTCCGATTAGTGCCATCACTTCGCCTGGCTTGAGCGCGAAATTGATCCGGCTGACGATAGTGCGCTCATCCTCACCAGGCGGGGTCGCACAGATATCAAGATCGCGTACGGTCAGCGATTCACCTTGCATAGCGTCATTCCTTCTGGTTGTCGCGGCTGTTCGAGAGACTGTCGATTAACAGGTTGGCACCGACAGTTAATGAGCCAATCGCCAAGGCTGGCGCAATCACTGCCAACGCCCCCTGGCTAAGACCACCGATGTTTTCACGCACCAGGGAGCCCAAGTCGGCGACCGGCGGCTGCACGCCTAAGCCCAGAAAGCTCATGCCGCTAAGCAGCAGTACGATGAACACAAAACGCATGCCCATATCGGTGAACACGGGTTGGATCATGTTAGGAAAAATTTCCACGGCGGCTATGTACAGTCGTCCTTCTCCCCGAGTACGAGCGACCTGCACGTATTCCAGGGTGGCGAGATTTTTGGCCAAGCTATGGGCAATGCGAAAAGAGCCCGGCGCATAGCTGAGTACTGCCGCGAGGATAAGCAGAGGAATAGAGGTGCCAAAAGCTGAGACCATTACCAGGGCCATCATTTTGCTGGGGATCGAGATGAGCGTGTCGAATATCCGGCGGATACTCTCTTCAAGCCAGCGCGGTAGTAACACTGTTAGCATGCCAAAGCCCGCTCCAACTAGGGTTGACAGTAACGCGGCCACCAGCGCCAGCCCCACGGTATAGCGAGCCCCCGTCAATATACGGCTGAGCATATCGCGGCCCATGTAGTCGGTGCCGAGTAGATGGGCAGCACTTGCCCCGCCGTATATCTGATCAGATACAAAGGCCCCCATTGGGTAGGGTGCGAACAGTGGCCCAAACATGGCCACTAATAGCCAGAAGCTAAATAAGCCAAGACCGATCCAGCGGGTTAGTTGCAACCGGGAACGGTTGCGTTGTTTTGGTGAAGTAATCGGCAGGCGACTGCCTGCCATGGCATGTTGATGCGTGTTGCCCTTGGCGGATGGAATTGCCTTGGTGTTATTCATTGGTTTCGCAGCCTCGGGTTAGAGAGGATCGCGCACAGGTCGGCTAGCATGACCAGGAGCAGATATGCACCGCAAAAAATGATTGCGCAGGCCTGTACCAGGGCGAGATCGCGATTGGAAACCGCATCGACCATCAAGCTGGCGATGCCTGGATAATTGAAGATGGTTTCGACAATAATGACACCACCGAGCAGGTAAGAGAGGCTCAGTGCCACTGCATTGGCAATCGGGCCGACGGCGTTAGGCAGCGCATGGCGCAGCACTCGCCGCATTGGTGGAACGCCTTTGAGCCGCGCCATCTCAACGTAAGCGCTGTCGAGTTGGTCGATTAAAGCGGCCCGGGTCATACGAGCCATTTGGGCAATCAATACGCAACACAGAGTGAGCACCGGCATCGCGTAAACTTTCATGAAAGCGCCCAAGCTATCGACGGTGGACACATAGGAGAGCGCCGGTAGCCAGCCGAGTTGCACGGCGAAAATCAGTACTGCCAGCGTGGCCACCAGAAACTCGGGTACCGCGACCATCGACAAAGTGATCAGGTTCAAGGCGCGGTCTAGGGCGCCGCCTCGACGCATGGCGGCAGCGATACCCATAATGAGCGCCAGGGGAACCGATATGACAGTTGTAATGCCGGCTAGCAATAGCGAGTTGGGGAGGCGGTCATTGACCAGCTGTATGACTGGTACACCATTACTGGCGGAATTGCCAAGATCACCAGTGATAAAGCCACTTAGCCATTGCCAGTAGCGTAGTATAGGCGGCTGGTCAAGGCCTAGTTGGGCGCGTAACGCCTCCACCTGTTCAGGTGTAGCGAATTGACCGAGAACCTGCTGAGCGGTATCACCTGGGAGTAGTGACGTAATCGCAAATATCACCAGAGTGACCAGTAGCAGAGTAATAAGGCTGGAAGCCAACCGCCCCAATACAAGTCCTACGAGCGAGTTATTCATTTTTTATCTCCGACTCATGGGCCAAGTTCATCAACATCGGAGAGGCGCTAACCGCTCCGATAGTGATATCCATGGTCTTCATTAGCAGTAAGAAGAGCAGGGATTACCCTTTCCACCAAACATATTCGGCGAACATATATGCCATAAATGGCCCAAGAGGTACGGTACGTTCCATGCCGCCAATACGGGCGTTGTAGCCTTCGACGTCATTGAGGAAAACGGGGATGCCGATGCCGCCCTCCTCGTGGATAATCGTCTGCATGTCTGCATACATCTGCTTGCGTTTGGCCAAGTCTGGTTCACTTCTGGATGAGATAAGCAGTTGATCAAATTGCTCATTTTCCCACCCTGCTTCATTCCAAGGAGCATTGGATAAGAAAAATTGTGATAGTAAAATATTGGCTGTTGGACGTGGTGCTATGGTGCCAAAGCCCAAAGAGTGTTTCATCCAGTGGTTAGACCAGTAACCATCTTCTGGGACGCGGTTGATATTAAGCGTTAGCCCTGCCTGGGATGCGGACTGTTGCAGCATGACAGCCATGTCTTCAGAATATCTGGCCGCCGGGGACGATACTATCGGGATAGTGGCGCCACTTAGGTCTGCTTTGGCAAGCAAGGAAGCGGCACGTTCGGGATCGTACTCTCGCTGTGGCAGCTCATTAAAGAAATAAGGTGAGCTCGGTGCAATAGGTTGATCGTTGGCGACCTCGCCATGCCCACGGAGTGCGACGCGCTTGATTTGTTCTCGATCAAAGAGATACTTCATCGCTTCTCGGAATTCAGGGCGGCTGGTTGGCTGCTGATCAAAGCGCATAATTAAGTTGGTGTATGTGCCTGAATTGTTGGATTTTACAGTCCCGTTTTCGCTTCTGTTAATTTGTTCGACAGAACTCCCGCCGATGTTATAGATCATATGAACGTCTTCAGAAAGAAGAGCATTAACTCGCGAAGATTCATCCCCAATGCCGACTACCTCAATAGCATCCAGGTAAGGATATCCATTGCGCCAATAGTCTTCGTTCCGCATCCCTAGTGAACGCACGCCAGGAATGAACTCTTGGCATTTGAATGGGCCTGTACCCACGCCTTTTGAGAAGTCGGTGGTGCCGTCTGCCACAATCACCAAGTGCGAGACGGCCAGGATAGAGGGCAACTCAATATTGGGGGAGGAGAGGTTGAATTCGACGCGCTGGTCATCGAGAGCCCTGATACTTTCGATTTGATCGACCATGGAGGCGACCTTTGAACCGGTAGCAGGATCTTTATGACGCATGATCGAAAAGATCACATCCTGAGGGGTAAGCGGCTTACCGTCATGGAAGGTAACCCCGCGCCGCAGGGTAAAGATCCAGTGGCTGCCGTTATCAGTGTTTTCAAATGATTCTGCCAGGCAGGGTTGAGGCGTCAGGCTCTCATCGAACTGCGTCAGGCCGTTATAAAACATGTAGGCTCTACAATAGTCGATCCCCGTTGTGCCTAATGCAGGGTCGAGGCTTTCTGCAATCGAAGTTGAGTGAGCGGCAACTCGAATACGGCCGCCATACTGAGGCGACGCGGTTTCGCTATCCGCCCCCCATGCCGAAGAAAAACCGGGAAAGGCACCAGCCGCGGCCGCAAATACGCCCGCTGAGCCAAGAACTTTCATGGCTTCGCGTCGAGATAGCCCGCGCTGCATGGCGTTGTAAACCTGCATGCTTTGTTCAGGAGAAACAAATAGGTCGTCGGAGTTTTTTTCGTGTGTCATAAGCCTTCTCCTTACTGCGATTAAGTGTTTTTGTGAGTCTGGCAGCGTTTGCTTAGATCTTTGTTGTAATAATCGTTTTTATTACTTACTTGGCGAGTCTTGGTAGCAGTGGTCGGGCTGTGATTATGGCTTAATGCAATCGGTCCTGTAGTCGGTACCAGCTACCCACCAAAGGTAAAAACCATGGTTTGCCGAAATGGCCGGGAATCGCTGGCCATTTAGTGTCTTTCCAGGGGTGGCTTTGGCGATTGCCCAGGATGACATTGGCGAGAACGTGCCCCATATGTACCGACATCTGCACTCCATGGCCGCTATAGCCCATGGCGTAGTACATTCCGTTGTGTTGGCCAGCATGGGGTAGCCGATCTTTGCTCATATCCACCAGCCCGCCCCAGCAATAGTCGAGCTGCACCCCTTTCAATTGGGGAAAGGCCTCTTCCAGGCCGCGGCGGAGTATCTCGCCGCTTTTGGCATCCGAGTGGCTACCGGACATGGCAAAACGAGCCCGCCCGCCAAACAGCAGACGGTTATCGGCGGTAAGGCGGAAGTAGTGACCGACAATGCGACTGGTGACATAAGAGCGCCGCTGGGGAAGCAGCTGGGCACACTGCGTTGCTGAAAGAGGCTCGGTGACAACGATAAAACTACCCACTGGCACCAGACGGCGGCGAAACCAGCTCAGCGGGCCTGTTTGCGATGCGCCAGTGGCCAGTAGTACGTTTTCGGCGCGAATATCGCCACTGGGTGTGCCTAATCGATACGCTGATTTCTCGCGGTTCAAGCGTGTCATCGGCGTATGCTCAAAAATATGTGCGCCATGACTGGCCGCCGCTTCGGCTAAGCCGATGCCAAAGCGGCCCATATGCATTTGGCCACCGTTATGCAGCAGCAGTCCGCCATAATAGAGCGGCGAATCGACCTCCGCTTTCACAGCGGTTGCGGAGAGCATCTCCACGTCGTTATCCACATCACGGCGGATGGCGTCGCAGGTGCGCGCCAGTTTGTCGTAGTGTTCCGGCTTAGCCGCCAGTTTCAGCTTGCCGTGGCGCAGGTAATCGCAGTTGATGGACTCTTCGGCAATCACCTGCTCGACGCTGGAGACGGCCTCGGCGTAGGTGGTGTAGTGGGCAATCGCCTGCTCGCGGCCAAGTTGTTCGACCAGACTGGCGTAGTCTTGGGCCACGCCGGTATTGCACTGTCCGCCGTTGCGCCCTGAAGCTTCTCCAATGAGTTGGCCCGCCTCCAGCAGCGCTACGCGGGCACCGCCCTGGGCCAGCGTGCGGGCAGCGGATAGCCCGGTAAAACCACCGCCAACCACCGCAACATCGTAGTGCTCTTGGGTGAATTCCTGCTGGCCTCCGTAGAAAACGGGGGCAGTGGACAGCCAATAGGAGTCGAGTTGCATACACTATTTCTCCGGGGCGTGAACAGTTTCTACTTAGAGGCCAACGAGGGAGGGCAGCCCGCGAATGTCAGCAATTTGGGTGGCACCATAGCCTTGACAGAAGGGTTCGTGATTGCGTGCAACGAAGGCTTTATTTTTAATACCCATTAGGTGGGCTGACATGAGGTCATAGCGGAAGCTTGATGAAACGTGTAGAAGCTCTTCAGGGTGGCAGTCCAAGCTGTCGATCATGGCTTCAAAGGCGGCTAAACGGGGCTTATAGACTTTGAACGTATCAGCTGTGAAAACCTTGTGAAAGGGCACCTCAAGCTTTTTTACGTTAGCCATGATTTGGCTGTCATCGGCGTTGGAGTAAATCACTAGGGGGATTTTGTCGGCAATTTTAGCCAATCCCTCAATGACGTCCGGGTGTGGGCCCCAAGTAGGTACGGCCTGATAATACAACATGCCTTCGTTGTCACGGTATTCGATGCGCCAGCGTTTACATGTGCGCTCCAATGCTGTGCAGAGGATCTCAGCAAAAGGTTTCCATTCGCCGAGAACTTCATCGTAACGGTAAGAGGCAAAATCCTTTATGAAAGACTCCATACGTTCGGCATCAGGAATACGATCAGCGAAAATTTCGCGCGTCATTTCCCCCATCTGGAAGTTGGTGAGAGTGCCGTAACAATCAAAAGTGATATATTTCGGGCGCATGATGTTACTCATATTGTTTGCTCCTCTTCTATATGGCTCAGCGCGATTGGCGACATCTCATTACAGCACTCTCAAGCAGATGACAGACGCTAAAAATGACCGCCTAGCTAACACAAATCGCTTTTTTTGGGATTAAAGCAGCACAGAGTGCGGCAGAAGGATTTTTTCAGGCCATCGCCGCGCTGGTACTTATGGTGTCGGCGGTTCGTTTTTGCGAAGTTCTGGGTAGCGTTGTAACAAGCTGTTAAAAAGGTCGTGCACGAGACCTTTATCTGGAGCCATTAAGTCCTCCGACAATCGCTCATCTAGTGCGTCAAATAGTTGATGCTTTACAAAAAATCGCCATTCCACGGGTAGCGAGGCTAAGATTGACGTCAATTCATCATAACGATTGCGTGTCCAGCGGGATTCAAATTTGGTGCGATATTGACCGTACTCAAATGGTTCGTCAGGGCTTTTAGATGCGGAAGAACGATGACGAAGTTCACGACGTAACGTTTCGGTAGCTTGTTGATCAACAGCGCTATCAGAGATGACGACCCCGTACTGCATTCGCGCGTTATCGAGCGAAACATAGCCGCATTCGAAGTCTCTAAACACGCGTTCGGCTTCACGTTCAAGCGGATCGCCAAAGCCTCCGGCACCTGCGCCAGTTAGGCGGATCACATCTCCTGGTTGACAGTGCACGATATCTGCATTGCCTAGCGCTTCCGGCAACGAAGAGTCAGGATTACGTATGAACTGAGCGTTAGCACCCGCCTGCCCACCTAAAACTCCCCAGGAAGCAAAATGGGTGCGATCACGGTTACGTGCTGAGACCATGCTACCAGGCGAAAAGACCTGAAATTCCATACATAAACCTAATCCACCACGATAATAGCCTGCTCCACCCGAGTCTGGTGACAGGCAGTAGCGGGTTATTAAAATGGGAACTTCTGTCTCATTAATCTCTACTGGAGTATTGCGAAGAAAGGCTACGTTAGCTCCAGAGCCATCAGTGCCATCTCCATGAGGCATTCCGCCGGCACCACCCCCGACTGGACCTAATGAGGCCATTACCGTACGGCCGGTTTGATCCATGGTCTTTACACCCAAAATGGCAAGACCGCCAGCCGCACAGGCTGGCAGCCTCTCTGGGATTGCCCGAGAAAAAGCGCCGAAAGTAAGCATGTGGGTTAGTTTACAGGTGAGACTACGCATGCCGACTGCGGCAGGCGCTACGGCGTTGACCACACTGCCTTCCGGCAGCACACAACGCACAACTCGGTCTAGGCCAGCATTAAGAAGGATGTCATCCTGCAGGGTATAGAGCACATAATGGTACCCTACGAGTGCTAACGCATGACGCTGCATTCCCCCTGTCGGCATGTTGAGGGAAGATGCAAGTTGTGGATCGCTACCCGTATAATCCAGGATTGCCTCCCCGCCCCTGATCTGCAGATTGAGTGCCACTCGCATAGGCTTTCCTCCGACGCTGTCCTCGTCGGCATACTCGGCAAAAAAGTAGTCACCATCAGGGATTGACTTCAGAATCTGTCGTGCTTGTTGCTCAGAATAGTCGAGCATTGCACCCATGCCGGTGCGAAAGTCCTCAAGGCCGAAACGTTCTATGATCTCTAAAACGCGCTTCTCACCGTTTAAAAGCATCGCAATTTGCGCCTTGAGGTCGCCGCGATTCTGTTCAGGCGCGCGTACATTGGTTGCCATGATGGCAAGCAGAGCTTCGTCTAGCACTCCCTCGCGAACGATCTTTGTGGGGGGAAAGCGAATACCCTCTTGCTCGATTTCACTTAGCGAGCGGGACAGCGAGGCGGGGACGGCTCCTCCCATATCGGTATTGTGAATATGTCCACCGACGAAGCAGACTAACTCTCCCCGATAGAATACGGGTTTCCACATCACGATATCCGGAGTATGAGTCGCGACACAGCCGCTATAGGCGTCGTTGGTCATCGCGATATCACCCGGCGCATATTCACCTACTCGATCAAGCACAGGCCCATAATCGAGCCCGATATACCATGTGGCTCCCAAGGTTTTGGGCGAAGCGAATGCGAGACCTTCTGGAGTGACGAGAGCGCAGGAAAAATCTTCAGTTTCTTTAACAAAGGTGGAATGAGCTGTACGCACCAGGGTATAAGCCATACTTTCGGCGGCAGCTACGCAGTAATTAGCAAAAATTTGTAATACCGAGTTGTCGAATGCCATCTCAGTGCTCCTCAGATGCAACAGTGGAATTGATCAGGTGTAGATTGCCCCAGTTGTCGACCTCAACTTTAAAACCTGGTAATACACAGGTTGTACTATCGTCTTGCGCCACGATGGCCGGGCCGTCGAATTGATGTCCGCCTAACAGATCCTCACGGCGATATAGAGCAACTAAACGTTGCGCACCATCCATCCAAACATCGACCATTTGGTGAGGTTCAAGAGGCGAGATAGCATTCTCGATTGGTTGCAGTGAGGGCCGGGGGGTAGGTACGGTAATGATCAGTCGAAGCGACACGATTTGGATGACGGCATTTTCGTCCCGATACTGATAAAGGCGCTCATGTTCGCAATGAAATGCCTCGCGTAGAGATGCCAGCCGAGCTTCTCTTACATCTCCAGTATCGATCGGCGTCTCGATTTCAAAAGACTGCCCTTTGTAGCGCATTTCGGCGGAAAGCGTTATTTCGGACTTAGCATCATTTCCTACTTCTTCGCGAACCCAATCTCGAGCATCTCGTTCTAATGCATCCATATCATCTGCAAGATGCGTCAGTACGGTTTCGTCGAGGTCGTACCAGGTGATGCGAACAAAATCATTGCGAGTGTCGGCGATTAGCCCGCCCAGCGCACTTAGTACGCCTGGTGTAACAGGCACCACAACTTCCTGCATGCTGAGTTCTCGAGCGAGATAGCAAGCAAGCATAGGCCCGGCGCCACCAAAGGGCATTAGAGCGAATTGGCGTGGGTCGATGCCAAACCGTGAAATCATTCGGCTTATACCAGCATACATTTCGGAGATTGAAACATTAATGATCGCTTCGGCAGTCGACTCAATGCCACGCCCTAGCTTGTCAGCCAGCACCTTTATTGCATGACGTGAAGCATCTACATCAAGACTGACGGTGTCGTAACCCAGTGCCGATTGGCCGAGAATGCCCATAACCACAAAAGCGTCGGTAATTGTCGGTTCAATACCTCCTCTTCCATAGCAGATTGGACCTGGCGTTGATCCGGCACTGTCTGGGCCCACCTTAAGAACGCCAAGTTCATCGACTCGCGCAATTGAGCCACCACCATCACCGATCGAGGTTACTGATACGGAAGGAATGTGAATTTGATAGTCGCCGATGTACTCCCCGGTTGCGTACTGAGGTTGCCCGTCAACGATTAGGGCTACGTCGGCAGTTGTACCTCCTATATCCAGGCTCATGACATTATTCAGTCCGCAAAGGCGAGCAACCCATGCTGCACCAATGACACCTGACGCCGTTCCGGAAAGAATCATCTGTACGCAGTCGACTTTTCCACGCTCGGCGCTCATCACTCCGCCGTTTGACTTGGTAACCTGCAAGGGAGCCCTCACGCCAGTATCAACTAGGGCGCTCTGTAAAGAACTAAGGTAGTGCGAGACTCGTGGTTGTACATAACCACCGATGACGGCCGTTAACGTTCGCTCATATTCACGGATGGTTGGCCAAACATCACTGGCGCACGAAACAAAGAAGCCTGGCATTGCTTCTTCAATCATGTCGCGTATGCGATGTTCGTGATCACTATTTCGATAAGCATGGAGAAGCGATATTACGACTCCCTCACACCCGCTATGGCGCAGGCCTTCAATGGCCTCTCTCACACTGTCTAGATCAAGCGCAATAATCTCCTTGCCTTGTGCGTTGATGCGACCGTCAATGCCGAAGGTATGGTTGCGACTGATCAGTGGAGTGGGTCGAGTAGACATCAGATGGTACATATCTTGTGTCTTGAGTCGAGCAATGTTGAGCACATCTTCGAAATGACGATTGGTGATTAGTCCTAGACGAATACCTTTCCTTTGCACAACAGCATTTACACCTACTGTCGTGCCGTGTGTGAACTTTATTACCTCCGAAGGATCGATCCCATAACGTTCTCGTAACGTCTCCATGCCTTTAATTACTTCACTTCCAGGGCTATCTGGACGAGAGAACACTTTGAGGCTGGTCAATGTGCCTGAGACATCATCAAACACGGCAAAATCCGTGAATGAACCACCTATATCCACACCAATTCTAAGGCTCATAGGATAGAACTCTCCTGTGACTGATTATTTAAATGAGTTATGTAAGTCATTGAGTGTCGGACGAAGATTGCACGCCCCTATTCCATTTATCGATACGATCACGTACCTGGAAATAGCTCCCTAGCAGTGGCATGAACCAGGGGCGGCCTGTGTAAAATGGATGGCCAGGCAGCGGGGTGCCGAATGCGTTAAGCTCAAGCGGTTTTTGTTCGATGAGGTGTCGTGCCAGTTGATGCCCTAACCAGCTCATCATAGTGATGCCGCTACCATTACAACCCAGCACGTAGTAACAGCCGTTGGCGTCCTGTCCCATATGAGGAAGTGCATCCAGCGTTACCGCCACGCGCCCGCCCCAGCTAAAGCTGACCCGGATATCACGCAACTGTGGAAAGCGCTTAACCATTTGCTGATGTAAAATGGCCGCGCTCTGTCGGGGGTTTAGTGTGTAAAATCTAGCTCGTCCGCCGAAAAGTAGACGCTGTCTATCCGGTGAGTAACGGTAATAGCTGGTTACGCGGCCGGTTTCAGCGACACTTCGACAGCGAGGTATAAGGGTTTGCTGTAAAGACTCAGGTAGAACTTCCGTTGCGATCTGATGAGAAGTTACAGGAACTACACAGCGTCGCAGCTGCGGCGTCAAGGAGCCTGTATAACCATTGGTGGCAATCACAACTCTGGCCGCCTTCAACGTACCGCGGGCCGTTGTCAAAATGTAGGAGGCTCCCTCGCGTCTGATAGAGCTGACCGCTGCGTTGCTACAGAGCAGCGCACCTGCAGCCAATGCGGCTGATAAGATCCCGGCGTAATATTTCGAGGGGTGCAGCTGTCCAGCATGATTAATCAGAATGCCGCCAATGTAGGCATCAGAGTCCAGCTCTTCTCTGAGTTCTTCTCTGCTTAGGAGGGAAGCATCGGTTTCGCTTAAGGCATTGAGTTTCGGCAGCCGTTTCTCCCATTGTTCGAGGTGCTGAGGTGTCCAAGCGGCTGCAATCCTTCCCCTGCGATGATAGTCGCAATTGATTCTGTGCTCATCTATAAGTGATTCAAGAAAACGATAGCTTGCCGCTGCTTCGCGCAACTTAGCTTCTTCCTTCGACGAATCACCAGTGGCTTTGCCTGGCCGTTTGGACATGCTTTTGCCGACGTTGACCCCTCCTGTTACTTGGCCGCCACTCAGTGTGCTAGCACCAATGCCAGGTAAGCCAGCCTCCAGTACCGTTACAGTCTCACCAGCTTTGGCTAATTCAAGCGCACAGCACAGCCCCGCGTAGCCAGCACCAATCACAGCTGTACCGGTTTCGGATGGCACCTCCGCTGGCGCAGGATCTTGAGGTTGCCAAGCCTCCCACCAGAAGGGCGTCTCTCGAAAATCGTCTGAAAGCATATGTTTTTTCGATGACATGGCATTATCCTGAAATTTATGACTTCACGAGGCCATGCCAATTGCTTTGGCATAGCTGTTTCAATTTCTCAGAGCTTCGTTATAGCGCTCGACAACAAGTGCTTTTGCGCATAACGCATTGTGAAATAGGCTGGCAGCGATCTCTTACATGCTGCGCATTTGGGAATCGGCAAAGTTGCAGTAGCAATCAAAAGTGATGTACTTAGGACACGTAATTTTGCTCATGGGGCTTCGTCCTCTGTTAATTGTTGTATTGATGTCGCTATTCATTACAGCACTCTCAGGCAGGCGCTAGACGCTGAAAGTGCACACTTGTCTGGTACAATTCATCTTTTTTTTAGGTAGGGGCAGCACACAATGCGGCAGGAAGTCACAACCTTTTCTTGCTAATGGCTCAGGCTTTCATCAGTGATGCGTATGACTTGGTGGGGTGTGGGCTCTACCATCTGTGTCGTATTGGTTGCTAAATCGAGAGCTATTCTTTGGGCGCCTAGTGCAATAGAAAAGCCGTGACGACGGAAGAAATGAGAGCTTTAAGCCCCGTCAGCACAGATGACTGTTAAGGTTTATATCAACCCCGTGTTAAGCCCAAGCGGCACTAACATGCTCTTCATGACTATTGAGTGCGCGTACAACAAAATTTTGGCAAATGTAAGTGCCTTGTTCACGCGCCAGATTCGATGACCTAGCATTTCATTGGGTGTTCGGCATGAGCGTTTTTGGGCGACCAAATGCCATTAATACAATTCGTAAGGAGACCGGGGCGCACTCTCTCGTTTTGGTACTCAATATGTGGCTGATAAACTCCTTTTCGTACGCTTATTATCCCATGTCTTATATTTGTGGCTTGGTTACCGGTGGTGTAAACAACTATGCCACCGATAACCACCACATTAACTTCACGGGAAATGCCGGACTGTCGTGCACGGCGTCCACGTTGATAAACAGACTTGCTACCTCTAGTTGGTAGAGAAAGTAACTATCCAATACGTTGCGCAATTCACTGGTTGAGGTCGATCAGCACGCTTTTATGCTGCAGGCAGGCCTCAAAGGCCGCCCGGCCTAGATCCCGACCTACCCCAGAGCGCTTGTAGCCGCCAGTGGGCAGAATGTAGTCGTTACTTCGGCCGTAGCGGTTAACCCATACCGTGCCCGCCGAGAGGCTTCTTACGGTACGTAGCGCGCGCCCCAAGTCAGCGGTATGAATGCCTGCAGCCAAACCGTAAACATCGTGTTCAGCTAGCGCTAACGCCTCTTCTTCATTTTCAAAGGTTTGGATAGTTAACACCGGGCCGAAGATTTCTTCCGCCACTGCAGGATTGTGGCGGTCATCTGTATACAGCAGGGTAGGTTGGTAAAAGTGGCCACCATCATTTCGTTCAAAGCGCTCTCCACCGCTCAGCAGCTCAGCGCCAGCTGCGCGGGAACGCGCCACGATGGTTTCAATGCGCTCCAACTGGGTGTTGGAAATAATCGGTGAAAACCAACCGCCTGTTTGCCATGTGTGGCCAGGGTTGATGGCTTGGAACAGTCCGCTAAGCCGATCAATCATGGGCTCAAGCAGTTCGCGTTGGATCAATAATCGCGAGCCTGCGACGCACACTTGCCCAGCGTTGCCGGTAATTGAGGCGACAAGGGTTTGAGCGGTGCGATCAATATCCGGAATATCCGCAAACACCAGTTGGGGGCTCTTGCCACCGAGCTCCAGGGTGACCGGTTTGGGCCCGGTTTCTGCACAGGCACCCATAATGGTGCGCCCGGTGACCGTTGATCCGGTGAAGGTCACCTTGGCCACATAGGGATGGCGGCATAACGCGTCACCGGTTAACGGCCCATTGCCCTGGATGACGTTAAAGACCCCTGGCGGCATGCCCGCCTCAATAGCTAACTCGGCCAGTCGCACGGCGGTGAAAGGGGTCATCTCCGAGGGTTTAAGCACCACTGTGTTACCCGCCGCCAAGGCAGGGGCTACTTTCCAGCAGGTCATACTGAGCGGGAAGTTCCAAGGCGCTATCGCGCCAACAACGCCCAGCGGCTCGGCAATCTGCATACCCAGGTGATCGTGGGCGGTCGCGGCCACCTCGCCGCCGTGCTTATCGGCGAATTCCGCAAAGAAGCGAATGCCCTCAGCGGTATAGGGCACATCCCAGGCCCGTGTCTGATCAATCGGCCGGGTGGAGCCGAGGGATTCCAGCGGGGCGAGATAGTCAATATCGGCTTCAATCAGATCCGCCCAGCGTCTCATAATGCGTGCCCGTTCCCGCGGCGCGCAGCGTGACCAGTTGCCACGTAAAAACGCTTGGTGAGCACTGGTCACCGCATCATCGACGCGATTGGCATCGGCCACGGGCAGTTCGGCATAGACGGCCCCGTCGGAGGGGCGCGATACGCTGAGAGCACTTGGGTCAATAATCCGCTGGCCCTGAATAAAGTGCGCACAGGGAAGGGCAATACGCCCAGGATCGAAACTCGGCATGATTGTTCTCGATGTCAAAAGGAGTGGGTAGGATCCGTTAGGAAACCAAAGCGTAGCTACCATCCTAGATCGAAAGCCCCAGCATGGGGTGCTGAGTGCGAGCTCCTTGGGCGCATGTGATGCCTTCGGCTTTGTCTCATTCGACCAGATCTGCTGAATTGCCGTAAGCCTCAACTTAGAGCGAGGAACAGCACCTTCCTGAGTGCCAAAGTAGCTGCAAACCGATCAATATCAACTCAAGGAAAATAGTGCGATGACTCACTCCCCGTCGACGGCTGCTTCAGCTACCGGCCCCTCCCGCCTTGAACGTGAGAGCATAAACTGGCGAATAATGACCATTAACGACCTCCATGCGGCGCATAGACTGTCGCTCCGGCTAGGCTGGCCTCACCGCGTCGATGATTGGCAGCAGATACTTAACGTGGGAGAAGGCGTCGTGCTAGAAAGCGTCGATGGTGAGTTGGTGGGAACCGGACTCTGTTTCAATCAAGGGCTGTGGCTACCCTGGGGCTGGTGATTATTAGCGACGAGTGGCAGGGCTAGGGGCTCGGGCGCGAGATGATGACACGGCTGACTATATGATCTTTGGCGCCGATCTTGCTGCCGGTCACCACTACCACTGCTTTGACTTTGACGATTCAGTGATGCCATTGGCAGTAGGTGCGTTGATGCAGGTAGCTCTTACAATATAGCGGCTGGGTGTTGTTAGATATAAGGGTAAACGGGTGATGATAGTAAAGGAGAAACAGTCCCATCCATTTTGGATGGGACTGAGCTCTAGCTCAATACGCGACGCAGAAACGCTGATTGGTGTGTCGTGGGTTTTCCAACTCATTGATCATGGCGATAGCGTAATCCTGCACGGAAATACGGCTGTTGCCTTCGCTATCGGTCAGTAGCGTATCGCCGCCCAGCCGGAAGTTGCCCGTGCGTTCACCGGGGAAAATCTCAGCAGCGGGGGAGAGAAACGTCCACGCTTGCGCCGTTTGCCCGCGCAGCGTTTCAAGGGCCGTTTGCGCCCCCTCCGCCGTTGCTCGGTACTCTGCTGGAAAACCAGGTGCCTCTAACAAAAGCTTACCCGGCGCTACTTCAAGTGTTGCCGCGCCACCCACTATCAGTAGCCTAGGCACAGAAGCTTGTTGAGTGGCTGACAAAATCGAGTGAAAGCCTTTGAGGTAATAGCCGTAAACATCCTCTTGGGCGTGGCCACTAAAGGCGCTGATAACGGCCTCGGCACCGTGTAGCTGCTCGGCAAGCGCATCAGTATTTAACACATCACTTTTCACGGTAGTGAGATTCTCCTGTGGCGCTACCCGCTCGGGCCGAGTCACTAACGCCGTCACGTGATGGCCGCGAGAGAGCGCTTCGGTTAATAGGGCGGATCCAATGAAACCGCTAGCGCCAATCAGTGCAATCTTCATAACAGTTCTCCTTAAGTAGGTTGTTGCTGCATTGTCGGCCGCTTTATTGATTTGAAAAATAGCGATTAACGTAATTTACTGTTATTGATTTCATAACAATAGGGCGTTAAATGACCATCGCCAGCGAATTCGATTTAAACGCTTTACCGATCTTTATCGCCCTGGTGGAGGCAGGTAGCTTTACCAAGGCGGCGGAGCGTCTAGGCTGCACGAAAACCCGGGTAAGCCTGCAAATTCGCCAGTTGGAGGTGCGCCTGGGCGTAACGCTGTTCCTGCGTACCACGCGACGGGTTCAACTTACCCAGGCCGGCGAGGCGCTTTATCATCAATGTCAGCCGCTATTAATAGAGCTACAGGGGACGCTTACCAGTGCCGTGAGTGACACCCAACAGTTGCATGGCGAGCTGCGTATCACGGCACCTGAAGATTACGCCGCCGGGGTATTGAGCGAAGCTGTGGTGGCGTTCAGTCGCTTGCACCCGGCGCTGCATATAGAGCTACGCAGCGGCGACCAGATAAGCGATATGGTGCAGGAGGGTATCGACTTGGCGTTTCGTTTAGGCTGGTTAAAAGACTCCACGCTACGCGCCCGGCGTATAGGCACTTTTCAACAGCACGTGGTGACTGCTCCTGATTACCTGGAACGTCACGTCACGCCCTCACACCCCAAGGCGCTGGAAGACCATGCATGGATCGCTTTTACGCCGTTAAAAGCGCCGTTAACCTGGGCTTTCCAGCGGCGCGATGAGCGGCATGAGGTGCAGATGAGCGCGGGGTTGGCGGCCAACTCAACGGCGAGTTTAGTTGCGCTGATGGTCGCTGGCGGCGGTCTCTCCGTATTGCCGGATATTACCGCGGCACCTGAGATCGCTGCTGGGCGCTTAGTGCGCGTGCTTGACGAGTGGGCACTGCCTGAAGGCGGCGTTTATGCGGTGTATCCGCCAGGGCGGCACATAACCGCCAAAGCGCGCGCATTTATGACCTTTTTTGATGCCTGGTTATAAGCCAGCACTAAGTACTACCGCCGGTTTGGAGCGTAAAGCCCACATCGTGCTGGCGGCGGTAGACGTTTTTGCCGCTTAGCCGCCGAATGAGTTCTTTGGCGGCTAAACGGCCCATCTCTTCTCTGGGTGAAAGAATGGTCGTGAGCTGAGGGGTTACGTGCTGACCAAGCGGGAGGCCGTTAAACCCGGCAATGGCGATATCCCCTGGCACGTTTAGCCCTTGCCGTTGAGCCGCCAGTAGAGCGCCTGCCGCCAAGTCGTCGTTGGCAAAGTGAATGGCCTGGGTATGAGGGTATTGCGCGAGCACTTGAGCCAACCCTTCAGCGCCCGCCTGCAGGCTGCCCAGGGTGTCTAGTTCCAGTAGTGGGGCATCGACCCCTTTCTCCCTTAGCACCGCTTTATGTCCATCAAAGCGCATGCGGGCGCGATAATCCTGCGATAGCCGGGCGCCCACATAAACAATTTGGCGGTAGCCTTGATCGATCAGGTGGGTAGCCATACAGCGGCCGGCGGCCACGTGATCCAGCCCGACGTTAAGATCCATGCCTTTACCCAGCTCCATGACTTCCATAATGGGGTGATCCCAGTTCGCCAGCAGCGTATGACACGCTGTGTTGTGGCGTAGCCCAGCGGTGACCAGTGCCGAGCATGACCAGCCCAGAAAAGTACGCACCAACTGATATTCGCGGTCTAGATCGTAGTCGGTGTTACCCAGCAGGATCTGATACCCCTCGGCTTCCAGCGTCTCCTGCAGCCCCTTGATGACCTCCACAAACACACTATTGATTAGTGACGGCACAATCACCGCAATCAGCCGCGAGCGGGAAGAGGCTAAGCTGCCGGCCACCAAGTTGGGGACGTACCCCAAGCTCTCCACGGCTTGAAGAACACTACGCCTTGCGCTATCGCTAACTTTTTCGGGGTAGTTCAGCGCTCGTGATGCCGTAATCGGGGATACCCCTGCGGCTTGTGCCACTTGGCTGAGCGTGACTTGGTCGGAGCTTCGGCGCTGCCTGGTGTTGGTGGGCAAGCCAGCGTTAGGCGAGTCTTTAGACATTGGTCGCAGGGCCCTAATGTTCAGCTTGTCGTTACGCAGAGAATAATCTAAAACGAATGGTAGCGCTATCATGACAGCGCTACCATTTGTCTTGCGGCCACGGGCAATTCGGCAACGGGTAATGTAGGAGAACGGCACCGCGACGATAGCAACAAAAACAACAATACTTTCACCACAAGCGAGGTGTCGGCAGGTGAGTCAAAACGATCAACAATCACTTCAAGTAGGCGTTATTGGTCTCGGTGCCATGGGCATGGGCACTGCTACCGTATTGCTCCAACACGGCCTTACCGTCACGGGCTGCGATATTGCTGCAGAGGCGCGCGATGCCTTCGTGGCGGCAGGGGGCCGCAGCGTTGCAACACCTGCCGAGCTTGCTCATTGCCATATTGTGTTGGTGGTTGTCGTGAATGGATTACAGGTTGAGCAGGTGTTGTTCGGAGAGCAGGGCGTGGCCAGCCAATTGGCGCCGGGCAGCCTGATTATGCAGTGTGCCACGGTGGCGCCTAGCCAAGCCAAACAGCTGGGTGAGCGCTTATCGGCGCAGGGCTTAATGATGCTGGATGCGCCGATTAGCGGCGGTGCAGCGAAAGCCAAAAGCGGTGAGCTCTCGGTCATGGCGTCCGGCACACCTGAGGCGTTCAGCTTCGCCCAACCAGCGCTTGATGCCATGGCCGCTAAAGTTTATCAGTTGGGTGATGTACCTGGGGTAGGCTCCAGCATGAAGTTAGTCAACCAATTGCTAGCGGGTGTCCATATTGCCACCGCCGCCGAAGCCATGGCGCTGGGCATTCGTATGGGGCTCGACCCCAAGGTCATTTATGACGTCATTACCCACTCGGCGGGTAATTCCTGGATGTTCGAGAATCGTGTGCCGCATATTCTGAGTGGTGACTACACGCCGCTTTCGGCGGTGGATATCTTCGTCAAAGATCTCAACATCGTTCATCAGACCGGACGAGAGCTGGCGTTGGCAACACCGGTAGCGTCTAGCGCTCTGCAGCAGTTTACCGCTGCCAGCGGTTCAGGTTTTGGTCGCGAAGATGACTCGGCGGTGATTAAAGTCTACCAGCGGTTATCGGGCATCGCGTTGCCAGAAGCTGCCAACGACGCCCAGGGAGCCTAATAAAAATGAGCATGGGAGCGAACATCGTATTAGGCGCCATTGCCGACGACTTTACCGGGGCCACCGACCTTGCCAATAATCTGGTGCGCGGCGGTATGCGCTGCCTACAGGTGATTGGCGTACCCCAGCAAGAGATTGACCTCGCTGATATCGATGCGGTGGTAATGGCGCTCAAATCCCGCTCCTGCCCGGTAGAGGAAGCAGTTAATGATTCGCTCGCTGCGTTAGATTGGCTGCAAAAGCAGGGCGCCCGGCAGTTGTTCTTCAAGTACTGCTCCACCTTTGATTCCACCGACCAGGGCAATATTGGCCCGGTGGCGGATGCCCTCCTCGACGCCCTTGGGGCTAGCCAAACCGTAATGGTGCCCGCTTTCCCGATTAACGGCCGCACGGTTTACCAGGGCCATCTGTTTGTGGGCGACCGTTTGCTCAACGACAGTGGCATGCAGCACCACCCCTTAAACCCCATGCAGGATGCGGACTTAGTGCGCGTACTTACTCGCCAAACGCCGCACCCGGTGGGGTTGGTCAACCGCGCTGTGCTTGCCCAGGGGCCAACGGCCACCCGCGCTCATTTATCGGCGCTGGAAGCACAAGGCGTTCGCCATGTGATCTGTGATTCCCTGGATGAGCAGGATCTGAACGTACTTGCCGAAGCGACGGTTTTACTGCCCTTAGTCACCGGCGGCTCTGGTCTAGGGCAGGCTCTGCCTGCCCAGTACCGTGCCCAGGGCTGGTTAGCCACCATCACTGAACCGGGGCGTTTATCGCCTGCCTCCGGCGGGGCGCTGGTACTCTCCGGCAGTTGTTCCCGGGCCACGCTGGCCCAGGTGGCGGATTTTCTGGCCAAGCATCCTGAAGGTGGCTTCGCCCTGGATCCCTTGGCGTTGGCCGAAGGGGGGCAACAGCAGGAGCAGGCGCTGGCCTTTGCCCAGAAGCGCTTATCTCAAGAGGCGCCGGTACTGCTCTACGCCTCGGCTGATACTGAAAAGGTTAACGCCGCCCAGCAAGCCCTTGGCGTTGCGCGTGCGGGTGCGTTAGTGGAAGCGGCGCTGAGCCAGTTGGCTGTCAACCTTGTCGATGACGGCGTTGGCCGGTTGCTGGTCGCCGGGGGCGAAACCTCGGGGGCGGTGGTGTCGGCACTGGGCATCACGACCCTGCGCATTGGCGAGCAGATCGACCCCGGCGTGCCCTGGACCCAGGCCCCGCTGGTGGGCCGCGAAGCGCCGCTGTCGCTGGCGCTAAAATCTGGCAACTTTGGTGGCGTCGACTTCTTTACCCGGGCGTTTGAGGGGCTGGTATGAGCATCCACTTGCATCGCCATCCCCAGAACAGTTTGCGGGAGCAGATCAGCACCCTGGGCAAATCGCTATTTGAGCGCGGCTTGACCATGGGCTCTAGCGGCAATATCAGCGTGCGGCTAGATGATGGCGGCTGGCTGATGACACCCACCAACGCTTGCCTGGGAAGGTTAGATCCGGCGCGCATCTCTCATCTGGATAACAGCGGCCAACTGCTGAGTGGCGATAAGCCTACCAAAGAGCAGTTTTTGCATATGGCGATGTACGAAGAGCGCCCGCAAGCCGGTGCGATTGTGCACCTGCACTCCACTCATTCGGTGGCGGTCTCTTGCCTGCCCGATGTGAATCCCTGCGACTGCATACCACCACTCACTGCCTACTACGTGATGCGGGTGGGCAAGCTGCCGCTGGTGCCGTATCACATTCCCGGCGACCCCAAGCTGGGCGATGCCGTGAGGGGCTTGGCGGGCCAGCATAGCGCGGTGCTGCTGGCTAACCACGGCCCAGTGGTGGCGGGCAAAAACCTCGAAGCAGCGATCTACGCCACCGAAGAATTGGAAGAGACCGCCAAGCTTTACCTGTTGCTGCGGGGCGAGAACCCAAGAGGATTAACACCTGAGCAGGTGGCGGAGCTGGAAGCGCGTTTTCCACGGGATTAACGACGCACTTCACTATGACGTACTTAACAATAAGAAACAGGACAACAAGAGCACCACGATGATTCGATTAGCCGCCAACCTCAGCATGCTGTTTAACGAACACGCCTTTATGGATCGCTTTAGCGCCGCTGCGGACGCGGGCTTTAAAGGCGTTGAGTACCTGTTCCCGTACGCCTATGGCGCCGATGAGTTAAGCGATGCGCTGAACAAGCACCAACTGGAGCAAGTGCTGTTTAATCTGCCGCCAGGCGATTGGGATGCTGGTGAGCGAGGCTTGGCGAGCTTGCCGGGTCGAGAAGGGGAATTTCGTGACTCGGTGGTTGAAGGGTTACGTTACGCCGAGGCGCTCAACTGCCCTCGGGTGCATGCCATGGCGGGACTGCTCCCGGGAGGTGCCGATGCCGCGACCCAGGCTCAACACCACGCCACCTATATCCGTAATCTGCGCTTTGCAGTGAGTGAAGCGGCCAAGGTGGGTCGGGACATACTGATCGAGCCGATTAATACGCGCGATATGCCCGGCTTTTTTCTCTCTCGCCAGGCGCAGGCCATGGCGGTCTTGGAAGAGGTTGGGGCAGAAAATCTCAAGCTACAGTTTGATCTCTACCACTGCCAGATCATGGAGGGCGACTTGATCCGCCACCTTGAACGCCAGTTCAGCGTCATCGGCCATATTCAGGTCGCAGGTGTGCCCGAGCGTCACGAGCCGAATGTTGGAGAAGTGCACTATCCGGCTATTTTCGAGCGCTTAAGTGCGCTGGGCTACACCGGTTGGATCGGCTGTGAGTATAGGCCCAAGGCTGATACCCGTGCGGGGCTAGGGTGGGGCGAAGCCTGGGGGCTAACCACTCACTGATACCCGCCAGGCCAAATAAAAAATAAGTAACGCGCAAACAATAACAACAGTGCATAGGAGCAAAACGATGCATATCGCCATTACCGGCGCGGCAGGCTTTCTAGGCCAGCGGTTGGTGCAACAGTTGCTGACGAGCGGTGAGCTTCGCCAGCAGCCGATTACGCGGCTAACGCTGATCGATCAGATAGAAGCACCGCTGCCTGATGCGGGAAACATCACCGTGACATCAAGGGCACTGGATATTACCGAACCCGGCGCACTGGATAGCGTACTGGAGCAACGCCCTGATGTTATTTATCACCTCGCGGCGGTCGTGAGCTCCGCCGCCGAAGCCGATTTGGAACTCGGCATGCGGGTTAATTTTGACGCTACGCGGGCGCTGCTGGAGGGCTGCCGGGAGCAGGAGCTGACCGATACCCGCTTGATTATGGCCAGCTCCGTGGCGGCCTACGGGGGTGAGCTGCCGGAAGTGCTGGATGATAGGACGGCCCTTCACCCGCAAAACTCCTACGGTGCCCAGAAAGCCATGTGCGAGCTGCTCATCAACGATTACAGCCGCCGAGGGCTTATCGACGGCCTAGTGCTGCGCCTGCCTACTATCGTGATTCGCCCTGGTCGGCCGAATGCCGCGGCCTCCAGCTTTGCTTCGAGTATTCTGCGTGAGCCGCTCAATGGCGAAGAGGCGGTTTGCCCGGTGCCCGTTGAACTGCCGATGTTTGTGATGTCGCCAGGCAAGGTGGTGGATGCGCTAATTCATGGGGCAGAGGTGCCGAGTGCGGCGCTGGCGCCTTTTAGGGCCTTTATGCTGCCGGGCATCACCGTCACAGTGGCCCAAATGCTGGATGCGCTAGGTGACGTCGCGGGAGAAAAAGCGCTTTCACTGGTACGCCATGAACCCGACCCACGCATTGAAGCCATTGTGACGAGCTGGCCCGCTCGGTTTGAAACCACGAAAGCCAAGCAGCTGGGCTTTGTGGGTGATGACAACTTCAAGCAGATCATCGATGCGTTCGTTTCTGAACCATCATGACTACCTCACCTACCCGCAACGGTAGGAAACTGCCAGGGCAACCCCCGCGGTCGGGTAAGTTGCCTCAATGACCACCCTCACAACAATATAAAGAGGGCACTACAATGACGAAGCAACACATGACACCAACGCTCAAGCGCCATGTTCTGGTGGCAGCGATTAGCGGTATCGCCACGGCAGGTATCGCACTTCAAGCCCACGCGGCGACAGAAGTGAACCTGGGCCATACACTCTCCTCGACTTCGCACTACTCGGTCGGTGCTGATGCGTTTAAAGAGACGCTTGAGCGATTATCCGATGGCGAGTTCACGGTCACCGAGCACACTTCTGGGTCGCTGGGCGGCGAGCGGGAGATGATCGAAGGCCTGCAGATCGGTACGGTCGATGTGGTGATTACCTCCACTGGCCCGCTGGGTAACTTCGTACCGGAAAGCTATGTACTCGACCTGCCGTTCCTGTTTGAGAACTACGACCAGGCTCGCTGTGTGTTGGATAGCGAACTGGGCGATGAACTGTTGGAAAAAATGGGCGAGCACGACTTGGTGGGTTTGGCGTGGTCTGAAAATGGTTTTCGCCACCTAACCAATAGCCAGCGCGAGATCGCCACGCCCGCGGATGCCGAAGGCCTGCGCGTACGCACCATGGAGAACGCGGTACACCAGGAAGCGTTCCGCCAGATGGGCGCCCGCCCAACGCCAATGGCCTTTCCGGAGCTGTTCACCGCGCTTCAGCAGGGCACGGTAGATGGCCAGGAAAACCCCATCACCGTGATCGTCGCCACCAACTTCTGGGAAGTACAGGACTACCTCTCGCTCACCGGGCACGTCTACTCACCCGCCATCGTGTTGGGATCGCCGATATTGCTCGATGGCCTGAGTGATGAGGAGCGTGGTTGGTTTATGGAAGCCGCGGCGGCGTCTGCCGAAGCGACCCGCGAAGAGGTGTCGCGTCTGGAGCGTGACGGGGTGGTACTGCTGGAAGAGAACGGCATGACGGTGAAAACCGATATCGATATTGCCCCTTTCCAAGAAGCGGTACAGCCTGCCTACGAGATATTCACCTCGGAATACGGCACTGAAATGCTTGAGCGCGTTCAGGAAACAGCCAGCGGCTGTTAAGTAACACTGTCGAGCGCTTCCCCACCTCGGCCTCCGGCATCGCGGAGGCCGCTTTGGCATGGTGAACTCTTATGCTAGCGGTCTTTCTTCGTTTTGAGCACCAGTTAACCCGGCTCGCTATGCTGCTTGCCGTGGCGATGCTGGCAATCTCGGTGACGCTCAGTTTTTATCAGGTGCTTACCCGGTTTGTCTTCAATGCGCCCTCGACCTGGACGGAAGTGGCCTCCCGTGCGGCGATGATTTGGTGCGTGTTTCTGGCCGCTGCCGCCACCTTTCGGGGCGGTTATATGATGGCGGTAGAGGTCGTTTATAAGCTAGTGCCGGCGCGCTTTCTGACACTACTGGAAGTCGCCATTGTGGTGTGCTGCCTGCTGGTATTGGGGGTGCTGATTCACTACGGCATTCAAATGACCCTGCGGGTGAGCAACCAAACCATGTCAGGCATGAATATCTCGATGGCATGGGCGTATGCAGCGATTCCGACGGGCGCCTGCTTTGCCATTGTGGCCGTGGTGGCGAGGCTGCTCGCACAGCTCACTGGCCGGGAAAAGGTAGGCCCTGAAAATAGCGAGATCGTGCCGGAGGCTGAAGCACCCCAGGGTGCGCCGCGATCAGAGCGGGAGGTACAGCCATGAACATGGTTATCGGCCTGTCGCTGATCATTCTGTTTACCTTCGGGGTGCCGATTGCGATTTCGATTATCCTGGCCTCGATTATCGGTATCGAATTCTTCACGCGCCTGCCACTGCTGCTGGTGCCACAGCAGATGTTTATCGGCATCGATAAATTTCCGCTAATGGCGATTCCCTTTTTTATCCTCGCCGGTAATCTGATGGCCGCTGGGGGCATCTCCCAGCGTTTGGTGGACCTGGCGAAATCCATCGTTGGCCGCGTGCAGGGCGGGCTGGCGATGTCCTGTGTATTGACCTGCATGATGTTTGCAGCGGTTTCCGGATCAAGCGTGGCAACGACCTTTGCCATTGGCGCCATTCTGATTCCCGCCATGGTCAAACATGGTTATCCCAAGCCGCTGGCCGCCTCCATACAAGCCTCCTCAGCAGAGCTTGGGGTGTTAATTCCGCCCTCGATTCCCTTGATTCTTTACGGCGTGAGTACCGATACCTCTATTGGGCAGCTGTTTCTGGCGGGCATTGGCCCCGGCATACTGATTGGCTGTGCTCTGATCCTCTTTCTCTACCTGTTCTGCAAAGTGCGGGGCTACGGAAAAGACGACTATAAAGACAGCACCGGTTTTATGATCTCGGTGAAGCGTGCCTGGGTCGCGATGCTGATGCCGGTGGTCGTGATTGGCGGTATCTACGGTGGGGTATTTACTCCCACGGAAGCCTCCGCCGTGGCCGTGTTTTTTGCGCTGATTGTGGGTGGTTTCTACTACCGTGAGCTGAAGGTCGACGACCTCTGGTCGATTATGCGCCAGAGCGTTGTTTCAACCGCTGCCGTCATGCTGATCATTGCCGCCGCCTCGCTCTTCAGCTTTCTGCTCAGCCGTACGGGGCTGCCTGCGCAAATAGCCACTCTGGTCACCAATACCATCAACGACCCGCTGATGTTTCTGCTGGTGGTCAATGCCTTGCTGTTGGTTGTCGGCATGTTTATTGAAACCTCCGCCGCTATTTTAGTGCTGGCACCGATCTTGACGCCGATCGCTATTCAGTTCGGTATTCACCCTGTTCATTTTGGCCTGGTCATGGTGGTTAACCTGGCCCTTGGCATGATCACCCCGCCGTTGGGCGTGAACCTGTTTGCTGCTTGTGCAGTGGCCAAAATATCGATCGATCAGATGCTGCCCTGGCTGGTGCGCTTTGTGCTGGTGGTGCTGGCCTGCCTGATGGCAATTACCTATATACCGTGGATTTCCATGGGGCTGGTGAATATCTTCTACGGTTAAGCAACGCGCATTTTAGGTTAAAAAAGCACAATAAAAGGAGTGCTGTATGTCTCAAGCATTAACGTTGCCACCGCAGCAGGCGCTGATTGGTGGAGAGTGGGTAAATACCGCCGCTACGCTTCAGATAGAAGCCCCCGCCACAGGAGAGCCGCTGGCGCGCATTGCGCGAAGCCAAGGGGAAGAGGTCAATGCAGCGGTGCAGGCAGCGCGGCTGGCCTTTTCCGGCCAATTAGGCGAGTGGGCTCGCTGGACTGCCCGGCAGCGCAGCGAATGGCTACTGCGCTTTGCCGATGTGATCGAAACACATCATGAACAGCTATCACAGCTCGAGTGTGCCGATACCGGCAAGCCGATGACCCAGGCCAAGGGGGATATATCAGCCTGCGCACGCTATTTCCGCTTTTATGGCGGGGCGGCGGACAAGCTGCACGGTGAAACCATTCCGTTTGAAAACGACTTCGCCGTCATGACCCTGCGCGAGCCTTACGGTGTGTGTGCCCAGATCATTCCCTGGAATTACCCCTCTCAAATTTTCGGACGCTGTGTGGCGGCGGCTTTGGCGGCGGGCAATACCATTGTGCTCAAGCCTGCCGAAGATGCCTGCCTGAGCGTGCTGCGCCTGGCGGAGCTGGCGGTACATCACGGATTGCCCGCTGGTGCGCTCAATGTGGTACCGGGGCTAGGGGCTGAAGCGGGCGCGACGCTGGCTGCCCATCCCCAGATTGACCACCTTTCCTTTACCGGCTCACCTGAAACCGGCACGCATGTGGCCCAGGCCGCAGCGCAACACCACGTGCCCGTGACGTTAGAACTGGGCGGTAAGTCTCCCCAGCTCGTGTTTGCCGATGCGGATCTGGAAAAAGCGCTGCCTGCCGTCGTGCGCGGGATTATTCAGAATGCCGGCCAGACCTGTTCGGCGGGTAGCCGCCTGCTGGTACAGCGTGAAATCGCCGATAGTGTGGTGGCCAATCTGTGTGAGCGCTTTGCTGCTTTGCGCTGTGATGCTGGCGAAGCCGATGCCGACTGTGGCCCGCTGATCAATGCGCGTCAAAAAGCCAAACTGGAAGAGCGTTTGTCGGCGGCCAAAGCTGACGGCATTCGCGTCGCAGCTATAGGAGAGCTAGCGTCGAGCGCACCGTCTGGAGGTCACTTTGTGCTACCGCAACTATTGACCGATATCCCCCAAGAGCATGAAGTGTTGCGGGAAGAGCTCTTTGGGCCCGTACTGGTAGTGCAGGTGTTCGAGGATGAAGCAGAATCGCTAGCCCTGGCCAACGCAACGGATTTTGGCTTGTGTGCTGGTATTTGGACCCGCGACGGTGGACGACAGCTGCGCTTGGCAAAAGGGATCCGCAGTGGCCAAGTGTTTATCAATAATTACGGCGCCGCCGGTGGTGTCGAGCTACCCTTTGGTGGCGTTGGGCGTTCAGGACACGGTCGGGAAAAAGGCTTTGAAGGGCTGCGGAGCTACACACGCATTAAGACAGTGGCTATTAAGCATGACTAGCTAGTTTCAAGAGCGGAGCTATCTTCAAGAACGGAACTATCTTCAAGAACGGAGTTATTATAATGACAACAGTTCGCCAAGTAGGCATCGTCGGGGTTGGTTTGATGGGGCATGGCATCGCCAGCAGCCTGCTGCGTGCAGGCCATCAGGTCAGCTTTCTTGAACACCCAGGTAATCAACCGGTGGAAGACCTGCTTGCGGCCGGTGCTACCGCGCTGAGTACCGGTAGCGAAGTGGCAAAAAGTGCTGACGTAGTGATTCTATGTGTCACGGGGTCGCCCCAAGTAGAAGCCGTTTTGTTTGAGCCTGGCGGCGTAATGGAAGGGCTGAAGGTAGGCAGTGTCATTGTGGACTGCTCGACTGCTTTACCCAGCTCGACAGAGAGAGTCGCTGCAAAGGTCGCGGATGCAGGTGGCCGCTTTATGGATGCCGCCATGACGCGCACGCCGAAAGAGGCCGCAGAAGGGCGGCTCAACTTAATTGTCGGTGCGCCCAAGGCACTGTTTGATGAAACGCTGCCGCTATTGCAGGGCTTTGCCGAAAATATTGCCCATGCGGGCGATGTGGGCGCAGGGCACACGCTCAAGTTGCTGCACAATTTTGTTTCGCTTGGGTTTTCTGCGGTATTGGCAGAGGCCACAGCGGCTTCACGTAAAGCGGGTATCAGCGATACAGCACTGCTGGAAGTATTGGGAACAGGTGGCGGTGGCGGCGTGGTGCTTGAGCGCTTGCGCCCTTATATTGCTGAAAACGATCCTTCGGGTTTCAAATTTACAGTGGCAAATGCCAGCAAAGATTTAGACTACTATCACACCATGACTAGCGAGCTTGGGGTGGAACGTGGAGTCGCTGGGGCAGTGCATGCACTTTATACGTCTATTGAAGACAGTAAGATGTCGGTACCGGAAATTATTGGTGTTTTGGTGCAGCGGGGTTAATGTTTGATTGTAAATGCCTAACTCTAAGGAACCTTTCCAGGCAAAAGCAATCTAAGCAAAATGCCTCAATTTTTACTTTCTTTGACGTTCTATCTTTGACGTTTTATTGCTTACAGTGCGGTAACAAATTGCAATAAATAATATCATTAAAGTAATTTTAGTGGTAAATATAAGCGGAATCTTGCGATGGAAAGTGAGAAATCGCTTAGAGGCAGATGCTAACAGTGCAGGTGCATGACACTAGGGTGGCTGTATTCAGCCATATGCCGCACGGCTATTACACAAGGATGAGTAAATAGAATGTATCAGCACTATTCGCGTCCAGGGATGGATGCAAATGGCGAACAGCCCGGCCACGCTGTGGCGATTCTAAGCGTGCAGGAAGGCCCATCAGGCATCCATATTGTGGATGTTAATACTGACTACCAGCGATTATGGGGCGGTAGTCGAGAGGCATGGCTAGGTGCTGCCCCCATCGTGGTTCAGCAAAAAGCGGCCAACCAGCAGATTATCACCCAGCTTTATAAGGCGCTGTACCCACTTACTAACAGCGAAGATAGTGTCTTTGAAGGTATTAGCGGTCGTGAAGTATCCCGCTGGCATAACGGCAAGCGCCGGCATATCGAGTGGCGAATTACGGCGATGGGCGGTTTTCATAGGGGTCACTCTACCCTGGTGTTAACCCAGCGTGATGTTACCGAACAGGTGGAAAAAGAAGCCCAGCTCGAGCGGCTAGCGACAACAGATATGCTAACAGGGCTGGTTAACAGATCGCAGTTCGATGTGATACTGAAAAGTGAGTTAAACCGACAGCACCGCTACGCCCGTCCGCTTTCCCTGATTATGCTAGATATTGATTACTTCAAAGACATTAATGATAGCTACGGCCATGATGTGGGTGATCAAGTGCTGATAGAGCTTGCCCATCTGCTTAAGCGTAACTTACGTAAAGCAGACTGCTGTGCGCGCTGGGGGGGTGAAGAGTTTATGCTACTAGCCCCTGAAACATCGCTTGAACAAGCCGTGCGGCTAGCAGACAAAATCCGAAGCGCTATCAAACACACTGCTTTTCCCCTTCAAAACAGCGTCACGGCTAGTTTTGGTGTCGTAGAGGTTCATTCATCAGAATCGGTTAAGAGCGTGATGAAAAGAGTGGACAACGCCCTTTATCTAGCGAAAGAAAAAGGGCGTAATCGTGTCTCAACGGGCGGCTTATTTTGCTCCGCGAAGCAGGCTTAAGCCTAGTCGCGATCGATCGCAAAAGGGGCCCACGCCTGCCGAACCGACATAATTTCCAAGCGATTGATATTGATATGGGGTGGCAAGGTGGCTAGGTAGTAAAGCTGCTCTGCAATATCTTCCGCTTGAAGCGGCGTTGTACCTTTATAAAGTGCGTCTGAAGCGGCCTGATTACCCTTGGTTCTCACTAGCGTAAACTCGGTTTCTGCCATGCCGGGAGCTAGGTCCGTCACACGCACGCCCGTTCCCAGTAGGTCGCAGCGCAAGTTATAGCTAAACTGCTGAACAAACGCTTTTGATGCCCCATACACATGCCCCCCCGGATAGGGCCATTGCCCCGCGACTGAGCCGAGATTAAGAATGCTCGCGCCTTCGCTGTTTTTGAGTAACAGCGGCAGCGCTGCGTGGGTGACGTTAACTAACCCGGTGATGTTGGTATCGATCATTGTGTGCCAATCTTGCAACGCCACCTTTTGTGCGGGTTCCGGCGCTAGCGCTAACCCCGCATTGTTAATCAAGCATGTCAGTGGCAAGAAGCTTTCAGGTAGGCTACCAATGGCGTCAGTGACTGAATCACTGTCGCGAACATCCAGCGCCAGTGTCAGTACGGGTACCTGCTCGGAAAGCTCCTCCTCGAGCGCTTTTAAGCGTTCTACCCGTCGCCCGGTTAAAATCAACGACCAGCCCGCTTTTGCAAAGCGCTGGGCTGCCGCTTTACCAAATCCTGATGTAGCTCCGGTGATAAGTACGCTGGGCATAGTGAAACTTCCTTGGTTGTTAGAAAGATATTGGTTCTTTATTAATAGACCATACTTATAATAACCATTGGAACCCTATCCCAACTGCCGGCGCCAGCGATTTTTATTGGTGGCTAACTCGGCGGGGCTATCATTGGCCCTGCCGTTAAGGTGTGTATTGGAGGCTACAGGGGCCGCGGCTGGGCTGCTCGCTGCGTGCGGGTGTTTTTATCCCCCACCGCATCCGCCAGCAGTTCGGCGGTGATGGCGGAGAGTGTCCAGCCCAGGTGGCCGTGGCCGGTGTTGTAGAACACCGTGGGTAATTTGCCGGGGCCGACCTTAGGCAGCATGTTAGGTAGCATTGGCCGCAGGCCCGCCCAGGGCACTACGCGGCGGGTGCTGACGCCGGGGAAACACTCTTCCACCCAGCGGATTAGCGGGCGGATACGGTTGTCACGGATATCGCGGTTATAGCCGTTAAACTCGGCGGTGCCTGCAATACGGAAGCGGTCATTGCCCAGGCGGCTGGTGACTAGCTTGGTTTCATCATCAAGCAGGCTTACCGTGGGCGCCGCCTGCTGAGAGGCTGCATCATCGAGTTGCACAGTAATTGAGTAGCCTTTCACCGGGTAGATATTGACCCGGTCGCCGAGCTTGGCGGCTAGCGCGCGGCTGCTGACCCCTGCACACACCACCACGCTATCAAAGCTTTCACGTACTGGGTCGTCGCCCACCTCAGCAGTGACCCAGGCGTGTTGTTGATCCGCGCCGATATCCTGCACGCTGTGACCATATTTAAGCGTTACGCCGCGGCGCTCTGCAGCTTGAGCGAGGCCGTGGGTAAACTTATGAATATCGCCGGTGGCATCGCTTTCGGTAAAGAAGCCGCTGTAGTAATTGCCCGCCAGCGTCGGTTCGATGGCGCGCATCTCGTCGGGTGTGACCGCCCGGCGTTTCAGACCACCTTGGTTGAGCAGTTGCGAGACCTTGGCAGCGTGGTCGTAGCCTGCCTTGTCGCGGTAGATATGCAGGATGCCTTTCTGCTTTAAATCGAAATTAATCTGCTCGTCTTTTGCCCACTGAAACAAGTGCTCCCTGGCGGCAATGGCTAGGCGTGCGGTTTCGGTCGTGTTCTCAGAGTAGCGGGGGATTGAGGCGATAAACTCACCAAACCAACTGAGCTTATGCCAGCTCGGGCGGGGATTGACCAACAGCGGGGCGTCGTTTCTGAGCATCCAGCGCATGCCCTTGATCACGGTTGGCCAGTGATTCCACACTTCGGCATTCGAGGCCGATAGCTGGCCTCCGTTGGCAAAGGACGTCTCCATCGCTGCGTAGCGGTGCTTTTCAAAAACGGTGACGTCATAGCCACGTTTGGCCAGGGCGTAGGCGCTGGTAATGCCGGTGATACCACCACCGATAACGGCAATGCGTTGCATAACTCTCTCCAGATTGTATGAGCGTCGGGGAATCCCACCTAACGGCGTAGCTACTGCTGGGCGTACCCCTTCCGTCATGGAACCTGAGAGATTCACGCATTCATTGGATGCGCTTGCTCCTTCGGTGGGCTGAGTGACGCAGTCATCAGCCGCTCTTCGGAAAGTGATGGTAATAGCGGTCCGGTTGCCTGAGAGTTTCCGGGGTTGTTGCTCCTTCGGCGCTGGCGTCATCTACTCTAGATGCGTCAAGCTCTCCCGCTATCACTTTGTTGCTAGTTAATTGCTTTTTAATGTGACTAGTTTACCCAATCAGTTTTAGCATGAAATCCGACCAAGGTCGTGAGCGCTTATTTCACGGGCCGGGCACGCTCAATAATCGCTGCGCAATCGAGTCCAGTAGGTAGCGTGCCTGTGTTGAGGCCACTGCGGTCGGCAAGCCGGCCAGCGCAGAATGCATCGGCTACGTAAGCAGGGGCATGCTGAACCAGCAGAGCGCCCTGTAACGCCAGGGCCATGCTATCCGCCAGTTGGCGGGCGCGGTACTGGAGCGCTTGAGTATCCTGCATCTCCCGCTTTAATTTGTGAATAAAGCGGTCAAGATGTTCATTAGCGCCCTTTGAAAGTGCAACTTCGGCAAAGAAGGCATCAAGTACCTCGGGCTGCTTTTCAATCGCGCGCAGGATATCCAAACACTGCACATTTCCGCTGCCTTCCCAAATGGCGTTGATGGGCGACTCGCGGAACAGGCGCGGCATTATATGAGTTTCCATCACGCCACTGCCGCCGATCACTTCCATTGCTTCATAGGCGTGATGGGGTGTGCGCTTACATATCCAGTATTTGCCGACAGGGGTGGCGATCCGCGAAAGCAGGCGCTCATGCTCGTTGTCTTGATGATCCATGGACCGGGCCATGCGCAGCATCAAGGTAGTGGCAGCTTCGCTCTCAATGGCGAGATCGGCGAGCACGTTCTGCATCAGCGGCTGCTCGCTGAGCCGTGCCCCAAAGGCATGGCGATGAGAAGCATGGTGAATCGCCTGGGCGGTGGCTTGGCGCATCCCAGCAGCTGAGCCAATCATGCAGTCGTAACGGGTCATGGCCACCATTTCGATGATGGTACGCACGCCGCGCCCCTCCTCACCTATCATCCAGGCAAAGGCGCCGCGCAGTTCCGTCTCGCTGGAGGCGTTCGCTACGTTACCCATCTTGCGTTTCAGTTGCTGGATGTGAAGAGGGTTCTTGCTGCCGTCGGGCCGCCAGCGCGGCAATAGAAAGCAGCTCAAGCCGCCGGGTGCTTGTGCGAGCACCAAGAAGGCATCGCACATCGGTGCTGAGACAAACCATTTATGCCCCACCAGTTCGTAGGCTTCGCCGGGACCGCCTTGGTCAATCGGGTAGGCTCGAGTGGTATTAAGACGGACATCCGAGCCACCCTGCTTTTCAGTCATCGCCATGCCGAGGGTGACGCCCTGTTTCTCGAAGTAGGGTACGTTGCGTGGGTCATAATAGGGTGCGGTAATTTTGTCACCCCAGCTCTCAAGCAGGTTGGGCTGGTGGCGAAGCGCAGGCAGAGCAGCAAATGTCATCGTGATCGGGCAGCCATGCGCCGCCTCTACCTGTGTCTGTAAAAAGTAACTCGCGGCTCGGGAAACGTGGGCGCCTGGCTGTGGATTCCGCCAGGGGCTGGCGTGCAATCCATGTTCCACCGACGTTTGCATAAGCTGATGGTAGGCGGGATGAAACTCTACCCAATCGACCCGGTGGCCTTGTCGGTTATGGGTCATCAGTTGCGGTGGGTAGCGGTTGGCGTCAAAGCCTAAGGCAATGGCCTCAGAAGAGCCTGCCCACTGACCAAACGTTTTGAGCGGGGCATCGTCCTCAGACCCGCTTTCACGTTTAACGCCCTCTTGAAGCGCGCGATCTGCGGCATAGCTATTGTAGTTTTCCAGCGCCGGGGGCTGGTTTTCCACTCGATGAGTGCTGGCGTGGAGTTGTTCGGCAAGCGGATAGCGGTGTGTCATGATGTAAACCTGGATCGTGGCTAAGTAATTGTGTTTATTTAAACGATCGTTTTATGGTTTTTAGCATAGTCGTTTGAAAGCGGGAGCGCTAAACAATCAGGATGGCGAATCTTGGCCGTCCCTTAGTTTTGCTCAGTGAGCGTATTTAAACGACAATGCCACGCTTATCCTTCTCAGCCTTGGGTACTATCGATGCAGCCAAATGCAATGCAGGCAAACGGTTTTTTTGACGAAATAGGCGAAACTATCGGCGAAGCCATCCGCGTGGTGGTTGAGTTTTTATTAGGTATTTTTACTAACTTTTTCGGTGCATTCGGCGATTTTATCGACGGCTTAACGCGTTCGCTGGGGATCAACGATTCTTTTTTCAGCATTGCCGTATTAGTGGTCGGGCTGCTTATTCTTTGGGGCGGTTTGCGGGCATTCCTGCGTGGCTCTTTGGTAGGCGGTATTCTACGCACCCTGCTCGGGCTGTTTATCCTCTCGTGGCTGATGATGTAATCAGAGGCTTGTTCTTTCTTGAGCTAGCGATCTTGAGTTAGCTTCAACACGGGTATGACAGATTGTCATTTGCTTATTTGGTGCATTTTGTCATCATTCGCACTTATTTTGTGCAAAGCGAGTGCAATGAAAACTTACCTTGGAAAGATGCGCGGGCAGCCAATTAAGCGTGCCCGGGTAGGCTGGCAGGATGCTTTTTGGTCATGGGTAGGCGCCTTTACTGGAATGGCGGTTATTTGCTGGTTAAGCTCGGCGTGGCTGTCGCATCAGTTGCTTATCGTTGGGTCGTTCGGGGCAACGTCAGTTCTCATTTATGCAGCACCGGAAAGTCCTTTTGCCCAACCCAGCCACGTATTGTTCGGCAGCGTGCTTTCGGCAGCTACTGGCGTTGCTTGCTACCAATGGCTGGGAGCGACACCACTCTCGATGTCGTTGGCCGTATCGCTGTCGATACTGGTGATGCAGTTGACCCATACAGTTCACCCTCCGGGAGCTGCGGCTGCACTCATTGCGGTAGGCGGCGGTTCCAGCGTTCACCAGTTGGGGTGGTGGTATCCTCTTTTGCCGATCGGTATGGGCAGTGTAGTGATGCTCATAATTGCCATCCTGGTGAATAATCTTGCCCGGCATCGACGTTATCCACGCTACTGGTGAGGTTAGATACGGCTCAACTGTAGTTCCAGGTCAAAGATATGGGCGTCTGTCGCGCCTAGTTCACGTAGTGCCGTCGCAAGGTTGAGTAAGTACTCTTTATTGGGACCGCTTGGGCCATGTGCGTTGGCAATTTGCTGGGCGATTTCGGTAAGTGGCGCCTCGCCAAGAAAGGCCGGATTGTCTTCGCTGGCCAGATAAATCAGCCCTTCGCTCTGTTTGGCTGCTTCGCCATTCTCAGCAAGAAACGTCAGCAATACTTTTTCTCGCAAATAGCCGTTCTTCTCGCGTACATCCAACGGCGCAAGCACTTCTGGCGTAATACGGTAAGCCATACCATGGCAAATCGAATCCTTGGCGCGGATCAGCGTTGCTACCCGCCCGGGTGATTCAAGTGTGCCACGATGGTCGTGGGAGCCTTGCCAGAAACGCCGTTCCCAACCTTGAATATAGGCTGGGCGACGCTCTAAATAGGCGAAGTCAGCCTTCCAAATCAGCGATCCGTAGCCGAATAGCCATATATCTGCATGGCCATCGAAGAAGTTTCTTTGCTGGTTAAGCGCGGTGGTATCAAGCATCGTTATCAAGCAACATTTTTAAGGAGCGTCTTTCAAGTAACATGGTGAACAACGACTTTGTAAAACAATCATCTTAACATGCGATGGTTGCTCACTTACCTGACAACATTGAAAATTACCGGAGGTAGCCATGCGCGCGATTTTTCTGGTCGATAATGGTTCGCTACGCCCGCAAGCAACGCTTAATTTGCGTCGCGTGGCCGCTTCGCTTAGTGAGCAAATAGGCGAAACCGTTCAGGCCGCCTCATTGCTGCACTCCAATAAGATTCCCGCGGACGAGGTGGATGGCATTCCCGCCACGACGCTTGGCCCCGCCGCTGAACGTAGTGCCGAACAAGGGGCAACAGAAATTATCGTGTTGCCGTTCTTTTTTGGCCCCAGTAAGGCCCTAACCGGCTACCTGCCTGAACGCATGGCAGCGATGCAGGAGCGCTTTCCTCACGTAAAGGTGCGTGTAGCCCAGCCCTTGGTGGATGAGTTGGGTGATAACGACCTGCGTCTAGCCCACCTGCTGGCCGACAACGTGCGCGAGCAGCTTCGGTCTGGTGCTAATCCGCATGTGGCGCTGGTCGATCACGGCAGCCCCATCCCTGACGTTACCGCCGCGCGAAATCGCTTAGCAGGACAGCTTAGCGTATTACTAGCCGACGACGTAGCGTGTGTTGCCGCTGCCTCCATGGAGCGTCGCGAGGGCGATGAGTACCGCTTTAACGAGCCATTACTTGAGAATCTGCTAGCGCTTCCCGAATTCAACCCAGGGCCGGTCATCCTGGCAATGCTGTTTCTGTCGCCGGGGCGCCACGCCGGGGAGGGTGGCGATATCGCTGAAATATGCGCGGCGGCTGAACAGCAGCATCCAGGGCTTTCTGTTACCACGACCAAGCTGGTGGGCGAACATCCGGGTATCGTCGATATTCTGGCGACTCGTTTACGCCAAGCGCTTGATGATGAACGCTTTCTACTCGATATCCCGGCAGTCGCCTGATATGACGAAAGTCTGATGGGTGAATACCCGTCCAATAGCGCGTAGAATCGCGAGCCTTTCTATTACTGTCAATGACACGCTAACCGGGCTCCTTTTGTGATCGCAACCGCCAATATCACCATGCAGTTTGGGGCCAAGCCCCTGTTTGAAAATGTCTCCGTTAAATTCAATAACGGCAATCGCTACGGCCTGATTGGCGCGAACGGCTGCGGCAAATCCACCTTTATGAAAATTCTCGGTGGCGATTTGGAGCCCTCTTCGGGCCAAGTAATGCTGGATAGCAGTACACGGCTGGGTAAGCTGCGTCAGGATCAGTTTGCGTTTGAAGATGAGCGGGTGATCGACACCGTTATTATGGGCAATGTCGAACTGTGGTCGGTCGCCGCCGAGCGCGAGCGTATTTACTCGCTCGCAGAGATGAGCGAAGAAGACGGCATGTCCGTTGCCGATCTGGAAGTGCGCTTTGCCGAGCTTGATGGCTACACCGCCGAGTCCCGCGCGGGTGAATTATTGCTCGGCTTGGGCATCCCCATTGAGCAGCACTCCGGCCCCATGAGCGAAGTGTCGCCCGGCTGGAAGCTGCGCGTACTGCTGGCTCAAGCGCTGTTCTCCGACCCCGATGTACTGCTGCTGGATGAGCCGACCAACCACCTGGATATCAATACCATCCGCTGGCTGGAAGATATTCTCAAAGCGCGCAGCAGCACCATGATCATCATCTCTCACGACCGCCATTTCCTGAACAGCGTCTGTACGCATATGGCGGATCTGGATTACGGCGAAATTACACTATTCCCCGGTAATTACGATGACTACATGACCGCGGCCACTGCAGCGCGCGAGCGACAGCACTCGGATAACGCCAAGAAAAAGGCACAAATTGCCGAGTTGCAGCAGTTTGTAAGCCGCTTCTCCGCTAACGCTTCGAAGGCCAAACAGGCTACTTCACGGGCGCGCCAAATCGATAAAATCAAGCTGGAAGATATTAAGCCCTCCAGCCGGGTCAGTCCTTTTATCCGTTTTGATCAGGCGAAAAAGATTCACCGTAATGCCGTCAATGTGGATGCTATTACCAAAGGCTATGACGGTGAACCGCTGTTTAAGCGCTTATCCATGACTGTTGAAGCTGGCGAGCGCATCGCTATTATCGGCCCCAACGGCATTGGCAAAACCACGCTGCTCAAAACCCTGGCAGGCGAGTTGCATCCGGATGCGGGTGAAGTGAAGTGGACAGAAGCCGCTGAAGTAGGCGTTTTTGCCCAGGATCACAGCGATGACTTTGCCGTCGATGCCACGCTGTTTGAGTGGATGTCGAGTTGGACCACCAGCGGCGAGCAAGTGGTACGCGGCGCGCTGGGACGGATGCTGTTTTCCAGTGATGATATCGGTAAATCGGTGAAGGTGATTTCCGGTGGCGAGCAGGGACGCATGCTGTTCGGTAAGTTAATCCTCACTCAACCCAACGTGATGCTGATGGATGAGCCGACCAACCACCTGGACATGGAGTCGATTGAGGCATTGAACCTGGCCCTTGAGAACTACCCCGGTACGCTGCTGTTTGTTAGCCACGACCGTGAATTCGTTTCATCGCTGGCCACGCGCATTATTGATATGCAGCCGGAAGGCATTGTCGACTTCAGCGGTAGCTACGATGACTACCTGCGTAGCCAGGGGGTCGTGTAACCAGAAAAGCGACGCTAGCCAATAATGCGCTCAAAGGTGTCATCGGTGGTGGGCTCGCGCTCCGCATTAAGCATGGCACCGCTAAAGTGTGTCTGCATTTCCTTGGCGAGTTCTACGTAGACGTGCATTTGTTGATTACGCCGCTTGTGCAGCGGCGGCTTTACTAACAGGCTAATGCCTTTAATGGGGGCGTGCGTTTCACCATGGAGTAGGTCGGGCATTTCGCCGGGTGGAAAGGCGTTGGTAATGGTAATTGGGTTGGCGGGTTGCTGCCCGTCAATCAAAAATATCTTTTTGATTGAGTCGTAACGGGCGCCTTTTTCTCGCAACCATTCGGTTAGGCGCTCGTCTGACCGTTCACTAGGCTGATCGAAAATAATAAAAAGAGAGTGCTGCTTTATACTGCTATTGCGCTTCGCAGGAGTGGTGGATTCAGGTTGCTCCGGCGGGCTCTTGGTTTGAAAAGTGACTGAGTTAGCGGCAGCCTCTTTCGCTGCACGCCGTCGTCGACGCCAGGGAACAACGACATAAATAAATATTGCCGTCGCCAGAGTGCCCAATACCAGCGATACGAAGGAGAGTAATATGATGGTGGTCGTACGATCCATATTCTCAAAAACCCTCTGATGTTTTAATTTGTTGTTTTAATGAGTAATTAAACGCTATTTAACCGATGAATAGTGGGTTAAGGGTTAACGCAAGTAACACCCCGAGCTAGTAAGGCACACCATCAGCCACGAGACCGAAAACGGGCATAAGTGTTGGCGGTAAGGCCCACTGCTAATATGGAAACCTCTAGCGCCAAAATTTAATTTAGCATCCATCACCTATTTTTAAAACGAAAGAATCAACCATTTATTGGCGCTTACTTACTATTAGGCATTAAAAAAGCATCACCGAAGTGATGCTTTTTAGCCAAAATAATTCAGCTATCAGCCAAACGTATGCTGTACTAGCTCATACGATCATAACCGTTATTCATAAACGGGTAGTCGGTATAGCCTTTTTCATCACCGCCGTAGAAGGTTTCATGGTTCGGCTCAGTAAGTGTCGTGTTAACACGGAAACGCTCTGGCAGGTCCGGGTTGGCGATATAGGGGCGGCCGAAAGCCACGGCATCGGTGGTGTTTTCGCTGATGCGTTTCTCGGCGTGTTTGGCGTCGTAGTTGCCGCAATAGATCAGGCTGCCGCTAAAACGTTCGCGCATCTGCTCGCGGAAACCAGCGGGAAAGGTGATGTCGCCGCCCGCCCAGTTGGGCTCGTTCAGGTGCAGGTAGGCCAGCCCACGCTTGGAAAGCTGATCGGCCATGTAGAATGCCATCGCTTCCGGCTCGTCGTCGGTCAACCCAAACAGCTCAATAAATGGTGTCATGCGGATGCCGACGCGGTCAGCACCGTAAACATCAATCACGGCATCAACCACTTCCAGCGGGAAGCGGGCACGGTTTTCCAATGAACCACCGTACTGGTCGGTACGCTGGTTGGTGCCGGTCGCCAGAAACTGATTGAGCAGGTAGGCGTTCGCCGCGTGGACTTCGACCATATCGAAGCCCGCACGCTTGGCACGCTCGGCCGCTTGGCGATAGTCCTCAACGATGCCGGGGATTTCATCGGTTTCCAGCGCACGCGGTGTGCTAGTGGGATGCTGGCCCGCAGTGCCGTCTTCGAACTCGACGAAACACTGCGCGCCTTCGCCTTTTAAGGCGCTTGGTGCAACAGGCTGTTGTCCGTCAGGTTGAACCATCTCGTGTGAAATGCGCCCAACGTGCCACAGCTGTAGCGCCATGCGACCGCCTTTGGCGTGAACAGCGTCAACAACGCCTTTCCAGCCCGCTTCCTGCTCGTCGGTCCAGATGCCCGGCGTATACACGTAGCCACGGGCAGTAGGAGAGATGTTGGTGGCTTCACTGATAATCAACCCCGCGCCAGCGCGCTGCCCGTAGTAGGCTTCCTGCATCTTGCCCGGCACGCTATCCGGCGTACGCGAACGGGTTAGCGGCGCCATAATAACGCGATTGGGTATTGATAGGCTGCCCAACTGGGTTGGTTTGAACAGTGTCTCGAAAGCCATCAAGTAAGCTCCTTTTGAATGCTTCGATGAAATAGTAGGTGCCAGAATAGACCAGTTTACTAGTTAATGCCACCCAGATATTACCAGGGCTTAGATGAGCAGGTATCCTTGACAGAGGCGTCCAAACGGTAGGCCTCTCTGGTACCCTTGCAGATTATTTGTCAGGAATTTCTCGACAGCATGTTAAAAAACGCATCGCAGCGACGACCTTATCAGGTGGCGGAAACCATCAAGTGCTGGATTGTGGATCGGCAGTTAAAGCCAGGGGATCGATTGCCGAGTGAGTCGGAGCTAATGGACACTTTGCAGGTATCGAAAGGTACGGTACGCGAGAGTACGCGAGTGCTGGAGGCTCAGGGGCTGGTCGAAACCCGTACCGGCCCTGGCGGTGGTGCCTTTGTGCGCGAAATGAGCGATGCAAAAGCGGTGTCTTTGTTGAGTAATTATCTGTTTTTTAAAGATATTTCGATCAAGGATATCTATCAGATACGTCTGGCATTAGAGCCTGAACTGGCTGCCTCGCTGGTGGGAAAAGTGAATCCAGCCGATATGGCGCGCTTGCGTGAGAGTCTGCATAGCTACTCAGACCCCGCAGACGATAGCGAGACTGAGCGCCAGCAGCACCTCGATTCCCTGCATTTTCACTTGATGCTTGCCGAGTTGGCTGGCGGCAATCAGTTGCTGACCTTTATCATTCGTTTCACAATTCAAGTGCTCTCGGATCTGACGATATACCATCGCCTGTATGAGCCAGCCACCTATGATTTTGGCCAGGTGGGGTGTCGCTATCATGCACAAATACTGGATGCGATTGAGCTAGGGGATGCCGAAAGCGCCTACAGTATCATGCGCGAGCACATGCTGGATGCCCAGCGGGTGATGAATCAGCAGGAGGCTCAGGTTCGCCGAGGCTTTTTACCTGAGCCACTGAAGTAATCAGCGGTAGATGCTGTGCTATGGTTGCCCCAGCTGTTGTAGAAATGCCATGACCACGCGTGTTGCCGCTTCACCGTCTTCGGCAGTAATGGCTTCGTCCGGATGGTGGCTCAGCCCGTCCTTGCAGCGCACAAACAACATGCCGATGTCAGTCAATGCCTGCATGGCCAAGCCATCGTGCCCCGCACCGCTAAAGAGCTGTTCTGCAGGCTGGCCAACCTGGGCGCAGGCTTTTTCGAGGGACGTCATCATCCAGTCGGCACAGGCGGTGGCATCGGCGCTGTAAGTGTTTTCCATCTCCAGCACTAGCCCTCGGCGAGTCGCCACTTCCTCCATTGCGGCGTAGACAGCTTCGCGACCGCGTTGCCGAATGACGCGCTCCGGTGAGCGGAGCTCGACAGTGAAAGTAACCTCGGCAGGAATGACATTGACGGCATTTGGGTGAACGTCGAGCTTGCCCACCACGCCGACCAGCTTATCGGTTCGCTGCAGCACGCTATCGACGGCCAGTACCATTTCTGCCGCGCCGACTAACGCATCATATCGCATGGGCATCGGTGTGGTGCCCGCATGTCCGGCCTTACCGCGCAGCGTGACTCTATGGCGTTCAATGCCGGTCAATGCCGTGACAATGCCCACCGCATGATGCCGCTGCTCAAGAATAGGCCCCTGTTCGATATGTACCTCTAAAAAACCCAGGGTGTTGGCGGGGTCGCGGGCGACAGCGGGTATCTGCTCCGGGTTACAGCCGAAGGCGGTCAATGCCTCGGCAAGCGTCACGCCTTGTGCATCCTGGGCGTCAAGCTGGTCAGGCGTTACATTACCCGCCAGTGCTTTGCTGCCAACTAGCGTGGTAGGGAAGCGCACGCCCTCTTCGTCACCAAACGCAACCACCTCGATGCCGAAGGGGAGTGTTACCCCTTCGCGCTTAAGCGCTTCCAGTGCCAGAATAGGCAGCGCAACGCCCAGCATGCCGTCGTACTTACCTCCTTCGATCACCGAATCCTGATGGGATCCCATGATGAAGGTTTTTTCACCTGCCTGTGCCCTAGGGCAGCGACCAACGAGATTGCCGGCCGCATCCAGTTGTGGGGCAAGCCCAGCTTGTTCCATCCAGCGGCTGATTGTAGGCAGTACATCTCTGTGCTCCTGGGAGCAGAACAGTCGCGTAACACCGGCGCCAGGAGCCGAGCAGCGGGCGGCTTCGTCCAGGCGATCGATCAACACCTGCCCCAACTCACCTTGAGCAAATGGAGTGTGAACGGCGGTTTTGGTCATAAACTCTCCGTTAGGCGATAGGTACCAACAATCCCAGCAGCGTGGAAGCGCGTCTAGCGTAGCGGCAGTTGGCGCCAAAAAGCTTGGAAATCGTCGCTCATGAACTGGTCAGCCAAGGCCCTCAGGGCGGCCACGACGTCTTCCGACCAGTCAACGCGCAAATCAATGGGTGCTTGCTGAAACGACTCGATACGTAGCGCGGCTGAGCGGGTACCACGCTTATCGCCGCCCGCATCCAGCGCGGCAGCGAGAGCGCCAATGAGGTGCGCCAGCAAGTGTTGGTCGTGATGATTCGAATAGCGGGGCGCCTCGCTGCGTTTGATGGCGGCGCCGCTGTTGGTGGCGCTAAGGCTTAAGAACTGCTCTACAAAGACCTGAACGACATCGCTGCTTTGCAGCATGTTGCCAACGGCAGCGACGCCGGGAAAGCGGATGTCTGCCACTTCAGCGATGTTCTCGCTTCCCGAATGCACCGATGAGCGGCCATGGGCATCCATCACCAAGCATTGGCGCAGCGTAGCGTCGCTATCTTCGCTAATCGCCGCATTAAGGGCTTGCTCTGCATTGGCACCATCGACAAGGGCGTTATGCACCCGAGCCGGATACCAGGGATTGGTAAACCTGCCCTGGGTGACGCACGCTCCAACGCCCCGCCAGCAGTGATGCACATAGCCACCTACCGCCACTCCACCGGTGGCAGTAATAGTGGCAACCGTGCCTGTGGCCGGGTGGCAGTGAACCAGTGAAAGTGTCATCGTGGCAATGCGGGCTTAATAGCCCACCAAGTGGCCAATCACCAGCCCAATCCAGGACAAGACATATACCAGCACCATAAAGGGCAGAATTGCCTTGAGCCACTGGGCGTAGGAGACGCGACCAAGTGCCAGCATGGCCAGCGTACCGCCAGAAGTCGGCACGATCAGGTTCGTCAAACCGTCGCCAACCTGGAACGCGGTGATCATTAGTTGACGGCTCATGCCGACAAGATCCGCCACGGGAATCAGAATAGGCATGGTCACTAACGCCTGACCGGAACCGGAAGGTATGAAGAGGTTGATAATACCCTGCACTACACTAGCCATAATGGCGGAGAAAATTGACGGTATACCGTCTATCAGCGCGCTCAGCGAGTTGACGATAGTGTCGATAATGACGGCCTGTTCAAGAATGACCTGAATAGAGGCCGCTACCCCGATTACAAGCGCACCGGCGGTAACGCTGGCAGCACCTTCCATCATTTGTTTAACGATGCCGTTCGCCGACAGGCCGTTCAAGGCCCCAATGATGATCGCCAGCAGGAGGAATGTGCCTGCAATTTCGTTGATGTACCAGCCACGGGTAAACACACCAACTAACATGGCGATCAACCCACCCACAAACACTACCATGGTGAGTATGTTGCGTTTGGTCAGGCGGTATTCGCTAAGGGGCCTGCTTAATGCCTCCGCATTGTCGGGCTCCTCAAACTCCATCTTGACGACACGCTTGCAGATATACAGCGACAGCAGGGCCAGCGATGAAAGTACCAGCAGCGTGCGCAGCCAGGCGCCGGAAAAGGTCGGTAGCTCAGCTATACCTTGGGCAACCCCGACGGTATAAGGATTGATCGGTGAAAGAGCAAAGCCGATCCCGATGCCGCCGACGGCCATCGCGGTACCTACCAAACTGGAGCAGCCAATGGCACTGGCGATGAGCACCGCAATGGGGACTAACGCAATATTGTTCTCAAACCCGACAGCGACACCGAAAAAGCCGTAGATAAAGGTACCGACGACGATAATTACGTTACGCCGCTCAACGCCAACGCGATTAACCGCCACGCCGATCGCATTTTCCAATGCACCGGTCTTTTGCAGGATATGAAACAGACCACCGGCGATGAAGACGATAAACAGATACTGTGAGGCGGAGATTAGGCCTTCCGGAATCGCCACGAAGATATTGAACAGGGGAATATTGGCGACGTCTTCCAGATAGGCAAAGGAACCCGGCACCACAACCGTACGTCCATCCTGGGTAACCCGTTCAAACTCACCGGCGGGGATAATAAACGTCAGTAAATAGGTGGCAACAAGAATGATAAAGATCAGCACCATGGGGTCGGGGACCGCCTGATACCATTTTTTACGCGAGCCGGAGGCTGCCGCGGTTTGTTGTTCAGCCATGGGTGTGCCCTTTCTTGTGATGTGTCTCAGCGTGGACGCTCGTTGGCGCCTTACTTTGAATTTATCATGATAAATAGCAGGGTCAAGTAAGTCTGAATTTTCAACTAACAGGAACTCACCGATAAACTGTCTGCCATCCTAGTAGTTAATGTCGCGTCCCTAAGCGACCATTTATCCTATCTGATGCGCGACTTTCTCCACGATATTAATAGCGAGTTGGCGCCTGAAGCTCGCGAGCTGGATATTGAAACCCTGGGCCGCCGAATGAATGTGGTCGGTGGGCCAAGCGAAATGGCCTTTCCTAAAAATGTGGGGCTGTTGTTCTTTAACGAGCAACCCGAGCAGTTTTTCCCAGCCACTCAGATAGATGTGGTGTATTTTCCAGACGGTGCCGGTGGCGATCATTTTGAAGAAAAAATATTCAAGGGCCCGCTGGGGCGCATAACCCGCACGGCATTGGACTACATTAACCGAAACTATTTAAAAGAGGGCGTGACAAAACACGCTGATCGCCCACAGGCCGAGCGTTTCTGGAATTTTCCGCTGGTCGCCATTGAAGAAGCAGTGGTGAATGCGGTGTACCACCGCTCTTATGAGATTCGTGAGCCCATTGAAATCCGTATCGATGGCCAGGAGCTTGTGGTGCTCAGCTTTCCAGGACCAGACCACTCTATTCGCTTGCAAGACCTGCAAGCAGGTAAAGCAGTCAGCCGCCGCTACCGCAACCGGCGTATTGGTGAGTTTTTAAAAGAACTGGATTTAACCGAAGGCCGTTCAACGGGCGTGCCGAAAATTCTTCGGGTCATGAAGGCGAACGGTTCGCCAGAGCCGGTGTTCGAAACCGACGATGAGCGCAGCTACTTTTTAATTCGTTTACCCGTTCACGAGGGGTTTGCGGTCGACAAAGAGGCAGTGGCCGAAGTCACCCCCGAAGTCACCCCCGAAGTCACCCCCGAAGTCACCCCCGAAGTTACCCCTGAGATTTTCCGACTGCTTGAGTCATTTGAAGGTGAGTTGGGAAGAGCTGGCTTGATGGCTGCTTTAGGGCTGAAAGACGAAAAACATTTCAGAGAACATTATCAGCAAATCGCAATTAAGCAGGGTTTAATTGAAATGACGATTCCTGATAAACCCCGCAGCCGCCTGCAAAAATATCGATTAACAGCCCTAGGGCAGCAAGTGCTTGCCACAAAGGATGCGCATCAATAAACACTGCCCCTAACCTTTCCAAGGTCTGGAGCTTCTCTATTGACTGCTACCTGCTGGCAATCGCCAAGAGATACTTCTTCTGGCTTCCCAATGCTCGCTCAATTCCACTTCGCCCAGGGCCAACGCCGTTTGGAGGGAGTGTCGATCTGCTGCAGTGCGCTTGAAAGCGGCAACATAATGGCACCCAACTGGCGATAGCAGACTGCGCTGTTCAACACGCCGGGGCACTGCTTTAGCAGCAGGTCGCACTGCTGCGAGGCGATAAAGAGTTGCTCGACCACCGCGGGCGCAAACAGCGGCTTCGCTTGCTGGCAGCAGCGGGTCAGCTCACGTGAGAGCATCGAGAGCATGCTGGTATCCATCCAGCAGGGCAGCGGGTCTTCCAGGCGGCCAGCAATAGAGTGCTGCACCGCTTCAAAAGAGGTACGCAAAAACATGACCGTTTGGCGAAGTTGCCGCTGCTCGCTAGTCATCTCACTTGTCCCTCACCCTGGTGGCTGCCGATGGGAGTAGAGCCCATCACCTATACGTTAATATAAAGCGAGTGTTTCTCATTTGCATCTTTGGCGACAATAGCGCTCCTCTATGGGCCTGTCAATGCTGCGCCTATCGGAGGCTGCGAGCTTAAGGTTAGGCACGTGCTTCGAACAGTTGCCAGTCGTTATTGGTTAGCGGTTTGGCTCCCTGCTCGGTTACCACCACGGTATCGCTGATTCCGACGCCCCACTGGCCGGGCACACGAAGGCAGAGCGGTAAATGAAACACCATATTCGCTTCAAAGGTACGCGACTGGCCTGTGGCGATAAAGCCCGTGCCCTCTACCCAGCTAGGCGGAAACTGCGCGCCCACGGCGTAGCCAAACACGCCGGAGAAAAAATACTGGTCGCGCTGCGGGGCGAGTAGGGCATCAGCCGCTTGGGCAGCAGCATCAAAACTATTGCCGGGCCGCATGGCGTCGCACAGCGCCTCGAATATAGAACGACAAAGGTCGCGGGTGGCTGAGAGGGCCGCATTTGGTGCGCCCGTTACTGCGGTACGCATCATGGGGGCTGTATAGCGCTGGTAAGAGGCGCCAAACTCCAAGAACACTGGCTCGTTAGGCTGAATCACGCGCCGTTTATGATTGACGTGTATCACGCCAATGCGATGCCCACTGGTCACGATCGGCTGCAGGCTCATAAACTCGCTGCCGTTTTCCAACAGCGCTTTAGCGCCAATAGCCGCAATATCGTTATCGGTCATGCCCGGGCGAATGGTTTGAATTGCCGTCTCTAAACCGAGTGCCGTAATACGGGCACTCTCATGTAGCATCTCTAGTTCAGCAGGGCTTTTCACAATTCTAATGGCGTCGACTAGCGCGCCTGCTTCGCTGAAGCGTTCGCGGCCGATGGTCTGCATCAGCGCATCAATCACCCCAAAGCGCAGCCCGCTGCTCCAGCCGTCTATACCGATGTGCTGGCAGGGGATAAGCAGATCCGCCAGCGGGGTGATGATTTCATCCAGGTTTTCCCAGCGGTAGCCGATAATCTCATCGACCCGAGCAGTGATCACCGCCGCACCGGTTTCAATCGAGGCAACTTGCAGCACTAGTTTCTCTTGCGTGCAGACCAAACAGGCATGAACTGAGACTTCAAAGGTGTGGTAGCCAGTGAGGTAGTTAATATCCGCGGGATCGGTAAGTAGCAGCGCCTCTAACCCTTGCTCGGTCATCGCCTGGCGCACCTTGTCCAGGCGCGCTTGGTATTCGGCAGCGGGAAAGGGCACTTCACTCTGGGCAAGTGTTTCAGTGAGGGCTTTGCGGTAGTGATGATAATCCATAGCGACCTCCGTTGATGGCTATGGTCAGTATAGGCATCAACGGCAAGCCCGCTTTTATCGCCCTCAACGCTAGCGGGTGAGCAGGAATAACCCTTGCAGAAAGTAGAAAATGCCAATGCCGGTCACGATCCAGCGGGTCCAGGTGCGGAAATTGGCATCGGTGAGACGGTGTAAAATGCGGTTCCCCGCTTGCGTGCCGAGCATGGCAAACGGTGCAGCTAGCAATACGATGCCCCATTCGCCCGCGCTAAGTGCCATGGCAGCACCCAGGTAGAAGATGATTTTAATGCTGTGAGCCACTACCTGAATCATCGCCTTGGTGGCGACGACTTGGCGGCGGTCCATGCGTGATCGCACAAAGAAAATATCGATCAGCGGCCCGGAAACCCCGGCGGCAATGGTTAACCCGCCTGATGCAATGCCGCAGCAAAATGCATGACTGGCGCGATTGGCATTGAGATGAAACCAGCGCTTGGGCAGCCATACCAGTATTGGCAGCAGGCCAATCAGCAGCGAGACGCTGGCGGCATTGGGGCTGTAGTTGAACAGTAATAGCAGGCCAGCGGCGCTCAACACGCCCAGCGCCATGAAAGCGACGATGCGCCAGACGATATAGTGCCGCGAGAGCCAAGCGCGCGACCCATTGGCCGTGAGCTGTATCACGCCATGCACAGCCATCGCCGTACCCGCAGGAAATACCAACAGCAGAAACCACAGCAGCACCAAGCCGCCCGCCATCCCAAATACGCCGGAAAGCATCGAAGTGAAAAACACCACACTGACCAGCGCCACACCCATCCATAGTGACATCATTTATCCCTTAACTACGGCAAAATGGCCAGACCTGGTAAAACTTGCGGCACTGAAACTCCGCTTCACAGCTGTTGAGTTGGGCCCGGTAACGATTAGCGCGCGCTGCCACTTCTCGACCCGCCCTCAATACTTGCGGTTTGCCCCGATACGTGCCGCGTTGGTAGCCACCAGCGCCTTCATGATACGCGTAATAAAGGTGTTCAGGATTACTCAGTGATATTCCCGCCTGCTGCTGGGAACGGCGGTTGTACCAGCCGATAAAATCGGTGGCGTGCTTCATATGCGTTCGCCGTGCAAATAGGCTGCCCGCTTGGTCTTCGTATTCGCCCCATACCGGGTCCTGTGCCTGGGCATAACCCTTGGCTGATGAGGGGCGTGGGCCGGGAATAAAGCCCAGGTAGTATTTACGATCCGGGCGGATATGGCTGCGAAACGAGGACTCTTGCTGAATAAACGACATCTGAGTCGCAATCGGCGTGCCCCATTTCTGCTCAGACTCCTGAGCGTAGTCGTACCAAGTGGGCTGCTCGCGGAATATCTCGCAGAGATTGGTTTGATCCTGGGGCGGGTTGGGAGCAAAGGTAGCGCAGCCAGAGAGGAGCAGCACAAAAGCTAATGATGCCCAAAGACGTAGGCGAGCGAACGCATTTGAAGAGGCAACGGTAAAACTATTAACAGGGCAGCGCATAAAAGTCCTTGTGAATAAGCTCTTGTGGATAAGTCGTTGAAAGCTTGTGTCTAAGATGTTGAGAAGTGCTTTCTTCATCACCTATGCGCGATTGATCGCTTCTAACGTAGCAGTGCTTCCAGACTGCGACGTAGCCGCTGCGCTTCACGCACCAGCGTTTCCCCTGACAGCATGCCGACGCCCATCACCAAGCCGACCCTTGGGTCGGTGGGCGCACACACCGGGCTTAAAGGTCGCACGATTAAGTGCTCTTTCAGCAGTGATTGGGCGATGCCCACATCGTTGACGCCCGGCGCAAACTCAACGCAAAGGCTGATCGCGCTGCTGGGCGGTGAAACGCTACGCACCTGCGGTAGCGAACGCAGTTGGTCATGCAGCACCTGCTGACGCCCTAAGTAGTCGCGCTGGATGCGCCGGCACCAGGCGTCCAGGTCGCCATCAAAAATAAACTGGGCCAGTACGGCTTGATCCAGCATGCGCCCTTCGCGGAACAGTTCGCTACGCAGGCGGTTCATCGGCGCCGCCAAGTGGCGTGGAACTACTAAATAACCCAGCCGCAGCCCCGGAAACATCATCTTGGAAAACGATCCTACCAGCAAGTGGCGCTCTGATTGGGGAGAAAAGAGCAGGTTAGGGTGGTCGTCGCGATTGAACTCGTAATCATCCTCGACAATGTAAGCGGGCGATAAGGCATCGCATAAGCGTTGCTTATCGATGGCGCTGGTGGGCACGCTGAGTGGGTAGTGATGCGAGCCGGTTAGGTAGGCCAGCTTCACCGGGGCAGCAATAGGCGGAAGGTTGTGCCCCTGTTCTGGCAGCCACGGCACCGCTTCAATGTTCAAACCAGCGGCGGTAAATACGTTGCGCGCTCCCCAGTAGCAGGGCGACTCCATGGCAACGGTGTCACCCACATCCGCCAGTGCCATGGCACACAGCTCAATGCCGTTATGGGTGCCGTCAGTAATGATGATCTGCTCAATATCGCAATCAAGGTTGCGCCAGCGCGCTAGAAAGTCGCGAATGGCGCGCTTTAGTGGGCCGTAGCCGCCAGTGGAGTAAGAGAGCAGCAGGGCGTTTTGCGGCACCGTCACGCTCGAATAGAGCTGGCGCCACTTACGCATCGGGAACTGGGCGATGTCAGGAATGCCGGGCACAAACGCGCCGCTTTGAATCATGCTGGCACCGGGGCCACCCAGCACCCGTTGGGCGCGGGATGAGAGCTCGGCGTTGCCGGGTGGGGGCGAGGAAGGGATAACCGGTTTGCTGGTCCAGGTGCCTTGACCGTGGGCGGTTTTCAACAGTTGCTCTTCCAACAGCGTAGCGATCGCAAGGGCGAGGGTTTGACGGGCGACGTTGATCGCCTCGGCCAATACGCGATGCGAGGGCAAGCGCAGCCCGCTGGGCCACTGCTGGGTAATGGCTTGGCGCAGCGCTTGCTCGATTCGCACCTGCTTACTTAGCCGCTCCGGCTGGAGTGCATAAAGTTGCATAAATTGGTGCAAGACCTGCTGGCGATCCATATCAACGCCTCCTTTCCCGCGTGAAACCCGCCATCGCTAGGCGCTTAGACGAAAGCATAAAGTAAAAAGCGCACCCATATAGTCCGTTTTGAAAGTGGTCTAGTCGAACGGCAGAGTGGTGCATTCGCGTTATTGCCCCCGCCTGCTAGCGTATAACTATTCCGCTACTGGAATCAGCATACCGCGCCCCTGAGCGCCCACGACAACATCCAATAACTCGCAGGATATTTTTATAATGACGACACCTTCATCAGAACAGGATGGGCTTGTCCGGGTACTCGCCCGTGGCGATGTTCTAGCGTTGGCTTTTGGTGCGATGATCGGCTGGGGCTGGATCGTATTAACCGGCACCGCGATTCAGTCCGCTGGCAGTCTAGGCGCCATTATAGCCTTTATTATCGGTGGTTTAGCGATTGTGTTGGTCGGCCTGACCTACGCCGAACTCGCCGCTGCCATGCCTAAAGTCGGCGGTGAACACGTTTATAGCTACCGCGCTCTGGGTCATTTGCCCTCTTTTCTATGCACCTGGGCGATCATTTTAGGCTACTTGAGCGTGGTCGCGTTTGAAGCGGTCGCGTTGCCGACCGTCATCGAGCACCTCGCGCCCAACTATGCGGTCGGTCATCTATGGACCATTGCCGGTTGGGAAGTCAAAGCCACCTGGGTAGCGGTAGGCGTTGGCGGTTCGCTGGCCATGATGGTGATTAACTATTTTGGCGTTAAGACCGCCGCACTGCTGCAAAAGGTGGTGACCGGGTTGATTCTGCTAGTGGGCGTGATGTTTGTCACCGGTTCGCTGTTTGAAGGCGAAACCATCAATATGCTGCCGCTATTTGCCCAGGCGGATACCGGCGTGTTTGCGGGCATCGTCGCGGTGTTGGTCATGGTGCCGTTCCTATTTGTGGGTTTTGACGTCATTCCCCAGGCGGCGGAAGAGATCAACTTGCCTTACAACGCCATCGGCAAAGTGTTGATGATGTCGGTCATTCTGGCGGTGGTTTGGTACGCGCTGATTATTCTGGCCACTAGTCTGGCGCTCGATAGCACCGCGTTGGCGGCAAGCTCACTGAGCGTGCCGGATGCCATGGGTAGCCTGTTCAACGCCGCGTGGGCCAGCAACTTAATGGTCATGGCGGGTATTGCGGGCATCATTACCAGTTGGAACGCTTTCTACATTGGCGGCTCGCGGGCGATTTATGCCCTCGCTAAAGCCGGCATGCTGCCAGCGCCGTTTGCCAAGCTGCACCCGCGCTATAAAACCCCGACCAACGCCATTTTCATGATGGGCTTTCTCTCCTGTTTGGCGCCCTTCTTTGGCCGCCCCGCGCTGGTGTGGATCGTGAACGCCGGTGGCTTGGGCATCGTGCTGGCGTACCTGTTCGTGGCGATCTCCTTCATGGTGCTGCGGGTACGCGAGCCGGACATGCCACGCCCGTTCAAAGTCAGCAACGGCAAGCTGTGCGGCACCTTAGCGGTCTTACTCTCTTTCGGTATGGCGTGCCTCTACCTACCCGGTAGCCCGGCGGCCCTGAGCAGTGCTGAATGGACCATTTTTGCCGGCTGGGCGGTTTTAGGCTTGGCGTTATATATCCATGCACTGCGCACCTATGGTCGTGATTACAGCGACCGTCATATGAAGATGGACCTGTAAGCCTTTTACTTCGTTACCTAGGAGCCATGTATGAGCTTTATCGAACAGTGGTTACATGATGCAGTACCTGCCCTGGTGGGCAGCGAGTGGCGTAAAGGTCAGCAGAGCTTTGCTGTCGATAACCCCGCCACCGGTGAAACCATTGCCCGCGTGGCAGAATTAAACGCCGATGACACCCGCGACGCCGTGGCGGCCGCCTATGAAGCAGGCGCCGCCTGGCGCGCCACGCCCGTCAAACAGCGCTCGGCCCTGCTGCGCCGCTGGTATGAGCTGACCATTGAGCACGCTGATGACTTGGCCCGGCTGATGACGCTGGAGCAGGGCAAACCGCTGGCGGAAGCTAAAGGCGAAGTGACCTACGGCGCGTCGTTTATCGAATTTTTCGCCGAAGAAGCCAAGCGCATGGCGGGTGAAACCCTGCCCAGCCACGGTGCCGACAAGCGCCTGCTGGTGCTGCGCGAGCCGGTCGGCGTGGTGGCGGCGATTACCCCCTGGAATTTCCCGCTGGCGATGATTACCCGCAAGTGCGCCCCGGCCCTGGCTGCTGGCTGCACCGTGGTGATTAAACCTGCTGAAGCCACGCCGTTAACCGCGCTTGCTGCCGCTTACCTAGCACTGGAAGCAGGCTTGCCCGCAGGCACCATTAACGTGGTGACCGCCTCCAAACCGGCGGAGGTTGGCGAAGTGCTGACCACTGATTCACGCGTGCGCAAAGTGTCGTTCACCGGCTCCACGCCGGTAGGCAAGCGCCTATTGGCCCAGTGCGCCAGCACGGTGAAGAAAACCGCCATGGAGCTGGGCGGCAATGCGCCGTTTATCGTTTTTGATGACGCCGACGTGGACGCCGCGGTGGAGGGCGCCCTTGCCTCCAAATTCCGTAACGCCGGGCAAACCTGCGTGTGCACCAACCGCTTCCTGGTGCAAGACGGCATTTACGATGCGTTCGTCGAGAAGCTCACCGAACGTGTGAATGCTCTAAAGGTGGGCGATGGTCTGGCAGACGGCAGCATTATCGGCCCGCTCATCAACCAGGCGGCAATAGATAAAGTGCAGCGCCACGTGGACGACGCGCAAGGCAAAGGCGCACGCCTTATATGTGGCGGCAAACTCCACGCTGCCGGTGAGCGCTTCTATACGCCCACGGTGCTGGCCGATGTCACCACCGAGATGGCCGTGGCTGATGAAGAGACCTTCGGCCCCGTGGCGCCGGTGTTCCGCTTCAAAAAAGACGAAGAGGCCATCCAGATGGCCAACGATACCCCGTTTGGCCTAGCCGCCTACTTCTACGCCACGGATTACCGCCGCATCTGGCGCACCATGGAGCAGTTGGAGTACGGCATGGTCGGCGTCAATGAAGGGCTGATCTCCACCGAGCTGGCGCCGTTTGGCGGAGTAAAAGAGTCCGGGCTGGGCCGTGAAGGTTCCCATCACGGGTTGGATGAGTTTACTGAACTGAAATACGTCTGCGTTGGCGGTTTATAAGGAAAGCTATGATGACTAACCAAGAATTGAACGAGCTGAAAAACCGCTACGTGGCCAACGGTGCCGCCACGCCGACCACCCAGTTTGCCGAGCGCGCTGAAAACGCCGAACTGTGGGACGCCGACGGCAAACGCTGGATCGACTTCGCGGGCGGCATCGGCGTGCTCAACCTGGGCCACCGCCACCCGAAAATCGTCGCGGCGGTCGAAGCGCAGCTCAAGAAAGTCATGCACACCAGCGCAGCGGTCATTTCCTACGCGCCCTACGTGCAGCTGTGCCAAAAGCTCTGCGAACTCACCCCGGTACGCGGCCCCGAGCGCAAAGCAATGCTGGTCAACACCGGTGCCGAAGCGCTGGAAAACGCCGTGAAGATTGCCCGCGCCGCCACTGGCCGCACCGGCATCATCACGTTCGATGGCGCCTTCCACGGCCGCACCATGATGACCTTGGCGATGACCGGCAAGGTGCTGCCCTACAAAAACGACTTCGGCCCGATGCCGGGCGACGTGTTCCGCGCACCGTTCCCCAACCCGCTGCACGGCATTAGTGAAGAAGCCTCGCTGAACGCCATTCGCACGCTGTTCAAAACCGACATCGCCCCGCACCGCACGGCGGCCATCGTGATTGAACCAGTGCAAGGCGAAGGCGGTTTCTACATTGCCTCACCGGACTACCTCAAAGCGCTGCGCGCGCTGTGTGACGAGCACGGCATTCTGCTGATCGCCGACGAAGTGCAGTCCGGCTTCGCTCGCACCGGCAAGCTGTTTGCGCTAGAACACAGCGGCATCGAGGCGGACATTCTCACCACCGCCAAGAGCCTTGCGAACGGCATGCCACTTTCTGCAGTAATAGGTAGCGCCAAGGTAATGGACGCTTCCGGCCCCAACTCCCTGGGCGGCACCTACAGCGGCAACCCGCTCTCCTGCGCAGCGGCCCTGGCGGTAATCGAGGCCATCGAAGAAGAGAACATCCTGGCCCGCAGCGAGCAGATGGGCAAAATGCTCGCCGAACGTTTCGAGGTATGGGAAGAACGTTTCCCTGCGGTAGCTCATGGCCGCCAGCTCGGCGCCATGGCCGCCTTCGAGCTTGTGGATGAAAACGGCAAGCCCGACGCCGCCCTGACCGGCACGCTCTGCGCCAAAGCCCGCGGGAAAGGCTTGATCCTGCTTTCCTGTGGCTTCTACGGCAACAGCATACGCATTTTGGTGCCGCTGACCGTATCCGGCGAGGTGCTGGAAGAGGGCTTAAGCATTATCGAGCAGTCGCTGGAAGCGCTTAGCTAATACGCCGCGTTAGGCATCTATAGCCCGCCCCCACCACAAGCGTTCGTTGTTGGCGGGGCGGGCTTTTGGTTTTTAAGGCTCTGATGAAAGCGGCAGGCCGTTCGCTGACGGCCTGCCAGGGGTAAAGAAGCGGAGGCGCTAGTCCAGCACCTCGGGTTCGTTGGCATTCGACGGTGTCAGCAGATAGTAAAGCGCGGGCACCACCAGCAGCGCCAGCAGCGTGGCCGAGATCAGCCCGAAAATGATCACCAGCGTCAGCGGCCGGTAGCTTTCACTGCTCACCGCCAGCGGCACCAGCCCGACGATGGTGGTGACGGCGGTGGTCAAAAGCGGGCGCAGCCTTCGCGCCGCGCCGGCGGAGGCTGCTTCGGCCACGCTCATGCCCTCCTTGAGGAAGCCGTTCATGGTATCGACCATGATGATACCGTTGTTGATCGCGATGCCGATCAGCGATACCAGCCCGATCATGGCGAAAAACGAAAACGTGATCCCGAACGCCCAGAAGCCAAGCGCCGTGCCGATGATCGCCAACGGCATGGTGGCGAAGATGATCAGCGCCTGGCGGAAGCTGCTGAACACGATGACCAGCACGCCGACCACCAGCACGATGGCCACCAGCATGGCGATCCCCACCGAGCCCAGCGTATCCGCCGTCTCGGCGGACTCGCCGCCCACCGCGATGCGATAGCCTGCGGGCCAGTCGCGCTGCAGCTCATCAAGGCGCGGCGAAATCTCGTTCATGATCTCGGTCACCGTGCGGCCCTGGTTCTTGGCAAGCACAGTCAGCGCGCGTTCACCACCGACGTGGGAAATGGCAATCGCGCCTTCCGACTGGACGGGATTCAGAAGCTGGAACATAGCGATGGAGCCGCCGTCCGGAAGGTAGGCGCGCACCCGCGAGAACTCCTCGACATTGCTCGGCCCGCCCGCCTCGCCGGGCTGGCTTGGCCACTCCATCCCTAGGCGAATGTCGAGGTCGTCGGTTTCACCGGAGGTGGCGAAGGTGCCGATGATATCCGAGCTGTAGGCGATGCGGATCTGCGAGGCGAGCTCATCGTAGGAGATACCGAAGAAGCTCAAGGCGTCGCGGTTGGGGCGCAGCGCCAGTTGGGGCTGTGGCGCGCCCAGGTTGTCGCGTACATCTACCACGTTCGGGGTCGAGGCGAGCACGTCCTGCACCTGAAGCGACAGTTCCTTCAGGGTGTCCATGTTGCCGCCCAGCAGTTGGATCTCGATGGGGTCCCCCGGCGACGGCCCGCTGCTTTCCGGCACCACGAGCAGCTCGGCCCCGGCGACGTTGTCGTTCAAGAACGCGGAAAGCTCTTCGCGCAGCGCCTCCGCCAGCACGTAGGAGTCCGCTTCGCGCGCCTCGCGCGATTTGAACATCGCCGAAAAACCGATGAAGTTCTCGGCGTCGCTGGGTTGCAGCGAGCCGCTGCCGGCGAACGGGCTCTTGAGTCCCACCAGCTTGCTGATGCTCGCAAAATAGGGTTTGTCGCGCAGAATCTCGCCGACCTGGTCGGCCACCACCTGGGAAGTCTCCAACGGCGCGGTGGGCGGAAGTTCGATATTAATCCCGAGGCGCTCGCCGTCCGCCGGGGGGAAAAGCTCAAGGCGTGTTTGGGTAAACGCGAACAGCGAGACCACGAACAGCACGACGGCGCCCAGTACCCAGAGCCAGGCGCGGCCGCGGCTGGCCACGATATAGCGACCGTTAAAGCGCTCCACATTGTCGACGGCGCGCTGGGTGACCCGGTCTGCCAGGCCCGGTTTTTCATCGCCTTCGGCACGGCGCTGCTTGCCCAGAAGCGCCCGCGAGAGCGGCACCGCGCAAAGCATCGCGACCACGAAAGAGAGCACCAGACAGATGATGATCGTGGCCGGCAGTATGCGCACAAAAGCGCCCATGGTGCCGCCAATCGACATCAAGGGTGCCATGGCCAGAAGTGTGGTCACCTGTGCGGCGAAGACAGGAATCGCGTAGCGTTTGACGGTGGCCAGCACGGCCTGGCCGAAGGTACGCCCGTTGCGGTAGATCTCGTCGTGCAGGCCCTCCATCAAAATGATGAACACATCGATGATCATGACCAGCGCGATCACCATGCCGATGATCACCAGCTCGTTAAGCGAGTAACCAAGCGCCCCGATGACCAGCAGCACCCCGGCAAAGGTGACGGGCACGGCGAGCCCTGACACGATCGCCTCGCGCCAGGAGATGGTGATGAACAAAATGGCAAACACGACCAGCATGGTCTGCAGGGCGCTGGTAAAGACGTCCGTCAGCGATTCCCAGATCTGTACGGCATCGTCCTGAAGCACTGAGTAGCTCACCTGGGAAGGCCAGGTGCTGGCCGTTTCCAAATCGGCGAGCGTGGCGCGAATGCGCTCCACCACCTGCACGGTATCGGCGCCCGGCGTCTTGGTGATCGACATCTCCAGCGACGACTCGAAGTCGCTGCCGCGCTCACTGAAAAACGCCCGCGACTGCTCGGTTTCCTGCATACGCTTGACCGTGGCGACCTCACCCAGGGTCAGCGCGCGGGAGCTTTGGTTGTTCTCCAGGCGTGATACGGGCAGCGCGCGCAGGTCGTCGATATCGGAAAAGCGGCCTTCCAGACGTACCACCGCGCCCATTTTCTGGCTGCGCACTTCGCCAAATGGCTGCTCGATATTGGCTTGCTGCACGGCGTCGCGAATGGTGGTGGGTGAGAGCCCCAGTGCCAAAAGCCGCTCCGGGTCGATGAGGATCTGGACGATATCCTCACGCTCGCCGCCGATATTGACCTCGTTGATGCCCTGCACGCGCTCCAGCGCATCGCGAATCTGCCGTGCGGTCTGGTTGAGCGTGGCGGAGCCGGCACTGCCGTGCAGCGCCAGGGTCAGAATCGGCCGGTCGTCCACCGAGCTCTGGCTGATGTTGGGGCTTTCGACCTCGGCGGGGAAGCCGGATTCCGCATCGGCAACGGCGGCGCGCAGACGGGTCATGGCGTCGGTGGTGTCGGTCGAGGCGTCGAACTCGACGGAGATGACCGACAGCGAATCGAAGGAAGCGCTGTTGACCTTGTTTACGCCGCTGAGCGTGGTGATTTCATCCTCGATCAGGTCGGTGACCTGCTCTTCTACCGAGCGCGGGTCAGCCCCGGACCACACCGTCGTGATGCTCGCCTGGGGAATATCGAGGGCGGGCAGCGCCTCCTTGACCAGCGCCGAGTAGGCGAACAGCCCACCCAGCAGCATAGTGATGGTGAGCAGAATGCCAAAGATCGGTTTGAGGAAGAAAAAGCGCATCAACCGGTGGGCGCTGCGCACCTCGTCGGTTTCGCGTCGCGCCGGTGGCGTTTCCCTGGCTGTAACGTCCGAACTCATGGCTGGCCCCCGATGAGCGTGACGCGGTCGCCGTCGTTTAGCCGGGTGCGCCCTTCGGTCACCACCTGCTCACCGGGGGAGAGTCCCTCCAGCACTTCGCGGCGCTCGCCGGCCTGCTGGCCGAGCTGCACGCTGCGCTCTTCCACTCGGCCGCTCTGTTCATCAAACACGAACACGAACGCTTGATCGTTCAAAAAGCGCAGCGCGTTGAACGGCACGCTCAGTGCCTCGGTTTTCTCGGGCTCGGCCATCCAGACGGCGACGAAGGCGCCGTCCTGTAGGCGCGGGTCGTCGCCGGTGGTGCGAATGATGACCTCGAAGGTGCGCGACTGCGGGTCGACCGAGGGGCTGATCGCATGGATTTCGCCGACCTCGCTCTCGCCAAGCGTTTCGGGGTCGAGGCTATCCGCATTCTGCGGTGGTCGCCCGCCAATAACGGCGCGCGCCCCGACTTCGACACGGTTGAAATTGTACGACGGCAGATCCACCCGCACCTCGAAACGCGACGGGTCGATCACCAGCGCCGGCACCGTTTGAAGCGCGCCTTGCTCGGTGGAGGAGTCCACTGTGCTGGGCATGAAGTAACGCCCCTGCTCAATATTGAGCCGCGCCAGTACCCCGTCGATGGGCGAGACCAGCCGCGACTCCTCGAGCATGACCTCGGCCTGGGCAATCTGGGCACGGGCGCTGTCGCGGGTGGCCAGGGCTTGCTGAACCTCCACGCGCGCCTGATCCAGTTCCTGGGCGGAGGCGGAGCGCTGGTTGACCAGAGTCTGGTAGCGCTCCTGGGTAACCCGCGCAAGCGAAAGGCTGGCCTCGGCTTCCTCGAGCGAGGCGCGCGCGGAGGCCAGCTCCGCTTCCAGGCGCCCGGGTGCCTGATGGGCAATCAGTTGCCCCTGTTCCACCGGCATGCCCACCCGCAAGTCCTGATCCACAAAGGTCACCTTGCCTGGCTCGGTAAAGGTCAGGTACTCCCGGCGCAGGGAACGCGCGGTGCCCTGACTGTAGGTCCAGCCTTGCAGCGCGACTACTTCGGCGGGCTCGACGCGCACGCTGACCGCGGGCGCCTGCTGGATCTCGGCGTCCTCGGTGGGTGCCGCTTCTTCACTCCCGCAGGCGCTGAGCAGCAGTAAAAATGCCAGGCTACCGGCGATGGTTTTCATGTTCATAACGCAGAAGTTCCTGTAAAGGACGGGTCGAACGCGGAGACAGCATCAAAACCACCCCCTAAAGCAAGATGTAAGTCGATGCGGTTTTCCAACCGATCATATTGGGCGGTGATCGTGGCGCTACGGCTATCCAGCGCCCGCTGATAGCTCTCCAGCACGTTCAGGAAGGGCTCGATGCCCTGCATGTAGCGGTTGAAGGAGACACGCACCGCGGCCTCGGCGCTTTCGGCGGCATCGTTGCTTTCGGCGACGCGCCGGGCCAGCAGGTCGTCCACCGCTAGCGCCGTCTCGACTTCCGACAGGGCGGTGAGCGCGGTATCGACGTACGCGTAGAACGCCTCGTCACGTTGGCCGCCGGCGATGTCGGCCTGGGCGCGTAGCCGTCCGCCCTGAAAAATCGGTTGCACGAGATTGCCTGCGATCGTCCAGATGAACGAGCCGCTGCTGAACAGATCGGCAAGCTCGCTGCCCGTCGAGCCGGCGCTGCCACTTAGCGAAATCGAAGGTAAAAAGGAGCGCTCCGCGGCGGTCAGCCGGTAATCAGCCGCCTGCAGCGCCCACTCGGCACTGCGCACATCCGGCCGGCGCGCCAGCAGCTCGGCAGGAACGCCCGCCGAGGGCAACGGAGGTACGGCGGGAAGCTCGCTGATAGTGATCAACTCCCCGGCCGGGTATTCCCCCATCAGCCTTTCCATTTGTCGCGTCACTCGGGCTAGGTTTTCACGGCGCTGCGCAAGCCCGGCCCTGGCCGAGCCCAGGTTGGCATTAGCCAGGGTAAGGTCGGTCGGCGAGACGATCCCGGCGTTGGCGCGGTTCTCGACCTGACGGGCGAACTCCTCAAGCGCCTCGACCGTGTTTTCGGAAAGCTCCACCTGGGCGCGGGCCTGCACGACACCGAGATAAAGCGACACGACATCTGCCGCCAATGATTGATGCATGCTTCTGAGCTGCTCACTGGCGGTAAAAAAATCCGCCCGCCCCGCGGCAGAGAGCGTCGACAGCCGTCCCCACAGATCGACCTCCCAACTGACGTCCAGCGAGGCGTTGTGCGTATTGGATATGCTCTCCCCACCTCCCTGCGCTCCCGGACGGCGTTGGCGGGAACTGTTGAGTCCCGCGCTGACTTGGGGGAAAAGGTCCGCCCGCGTGGTGCGCGCCTGCGCCTCGGCGATACGCGCCTGGGCGATGGACTGCGCAAGCCCAGGGTTATCGTCCAGAGCATTTCGTACGAAGCGATTCAGCGACTCGTCCCGAAACGCTTGCCACCACGCATCGGCGACGAAGACCTGCTGGCCGCCCGCCGCTAAAAAAGTATCGGGGAGTTCGACCGGCGGTGGGGCAGACCTGGGCGAGGGGGTAGTCGCGCAGGCTGTCAACAACAGCCCCAGGCCTGATAGATAAACCAACCGGCTAAATCCATTTGAAGGTATCGACATGTGTTCAGTCCGTTGAAAGGAGTCGTAGCATTACTTCGCGGTGGCTTTCCTTGATGGCGGCGATCTCGGAGGCGGCACTTTCGCTTCCAATAATCATTTGCCAGAACATGGCCAGTACTGCCGGTGAAAACGCCAGGGCAATTTGCCCAGATGTCAGGGTGGTATGTGACGTATGCTGGCGCAGGTAGCTCTCCAGTACGCGTTGACGCTTTTGGATATAGGGCCGATAGGTCTGCTGATACCACTGCTGGACTCTCTGCGGGTTCCTACCGCTTTCGACGATCAACAGCCGCATGATGGTGAGTCTGCGTGTCGTTTTGTTATCGCCATAGAGCATGTCCAGAAAGCCATCGACGGCAAATTCCAGTGTAACTTCGTTGCTCAACGACCAGGCGTCGTCGGTTGTGATCGGCAGCATAATCGCATCGAGCAGTGCTTCGAACAGCGCTTCCTTGCTCGTAAAGTGCGCATAAAGACCCGCTTTGGTGATGCCTGCCTTACGTGCAATGCGCTCAACCGTGGCGCCTTCAAAGCCTGAAATACTGAACTCGTCAAGCGCGGCATCCAGTATGTATTGACGGCGAACAGTCGCGCTCAAGCGCGTACGCTTGGTCGGCGCAGTGCCCGCGGTGGGTGTTTGCGTCATGAGATTACTTACCCTGCAAAAAAGGCTTACAAAAGTGCTACTATACCTTAACGACCGTTTGGTCGTTAAGCCTTTGATCAATCGCTGATTCAGGGCATAGCACTGGATGAGAGGCCTTCGCAGCCAAAAGACGCGATTCTCCTTTTACCCATGCTGGCGCATGTTAATCACGAACCGCTTAAGAAAGAAGCACATGACTCATGTACATCCAGGACGCTGGCGGCTGATGTTGGCATTAGCCATCGCTAGCTTTACGACCGGCTCGACAGCGCTGGCAGCACAGTGGGACGGCACCCTTGGTGCCGGGGCGATTTATACGCCGGATTATCTGGGTAGTGATGACTATGAATGGAATGCCTTTCCGGGGTTCGAGGCGACCTACGACAAAACGTTCGTTGTCAGTATGAGAAACGGCATTGGCTGGAACATCGTCAACCAGAACGGCTGGCAAGTAGCACCTTTTATCGGTTATACCTTTGGCCGTGATGACACCGGCGACATCGATGACCTGGATAAGGTCGACGGTGGCGCAACAGCCGGTCTGCGCATTAGCTACCAGGGCAATGATTGGCGCTACAGCGCATCAGCAGAAACGCCCTTCACCGGCGATGTCGATGGCTACCGTTTCGCTTTAAAGGCTAATCAAGTCACACGTTTTGGCGAACGTACTGTGGTTACTTTTGGACCGAGCATTGCCTACACCAGCGCCGGTTGGACAGACGATCTATTTAGCGTCTCTCCCTCTGAGAGCGTACGTTCAGATATCAATGCCTATGAGCCGGACGATGGCTTTTTTGCGATTGGCGCTGATGCATCGCTAAGCTACTACCTGACAAGCCAATGGTCGGTAACAGGTATTGTCGGCGCCTCCATGCTTACCGGCGACGCCAGCGACAGCCCGATCGTCAATGATCACGGCAGTGACATGCAGTGGCGGACAGGAGCATTCATCAACTATCACTTTTAAGCTGGGTGTCTTAGTTATACTGATACTTAGCAGTTGAGAGATAGTCGTTGCTAAACCTATTCGTCATCACACCAGGACGTTACCATCAAGCCAGCATTTGCGTAATTCATTCAGCAGAACCCTTTCAATAGGAGCGTCACCATGTATATCGCCATGAACCGTTTTCGGATTGCCCCAGGCCGTGAAGAGGACTTTTTAGAAGTGTGGCGCAACCGCGACTCTCACCTGGATGAAGTGCCAGGCTTCAAGCAATTCAAGATGCTGCAGGGTGAAAGCCAGGAAGATCACACCGTGTTTATCTCCCACAGCGTTTGGGAATCCGAAGAAGCCTTCCGCGACTGGACCAAGTCAGACGCGTTCCGCAAAGCTCACGCCAACGCCAAAGCGCCGGAAGGTATCTACCTTGGCCCGCCCAAGTTTGAAGGTTATAAGGTGGTGCTGTAAGGCTCGTGTTGCTCAATTGAGTCAGTTGTCAGCGGGGTGGTTGCCCCGCTGTAGCGTTAACTAAAATAACGCCAAGCCAATAGAGAGCAGTACGCTGTAAAGCAGCGTTGAAATGGCCGTTTTCTTCAGCATGCCGGTGAGAATTTCGCCATCACGGCTATGGTTTAATGTTCTGGCGGCATCGGTCAGCGGCTTGGCTACCAGCAGGCAACTCCATCCCACCAGCGATACCGGCAGCGCCACCAAGTAGATTAACGTCAGTAACAGCGCCAATCCTAGCAGTGCCCAATGGTAGTGAATCGCGTTAGCGCGGCCCAGCCGCACCGCCAGAGTAATCTTGCCGTTACGCGCATCGCTTTCGATATCGCGCACGTTATTTACATTGAGCACGGCGGTTGCCAGCAGCCCACACGCTGCAGCGGGCAGAAAGGGCAGTCCGCTTAGTTGCTGGGTATAAAGGAAGTAGGTACCCATAACACCGAGCAGTCCGAAAAACACAAAGACTGAAATATCGCCCAATCCACGATACCCATAGGGCGTGCCGCCCAGCCCAACGGTATAGGTTACCGCGGCTAATAAAGCGGCTGCGCCTAGCAGCATGAAGGTGACAATATGTCCCCACTGGTTTCCGAAGGCGGTAACCAATAATGAAAGCCCTAAGAGCGCTGCAGCAGTGGCCGTTATTATCATCCCTTTGCGCATTGCTTGGGGGCTAAGCATCCCAGAAGAGACCGCCCGCACCGGCCCAATGCGCGCCTGGTCGTCGGCGCCGGAAGCCGCGTCGCCATAGTCATTAGCTAGGTTAGAGAGTACCTGTAGCGCAATGGCGGTCAGCAGGGCTAGCAAAAGCACCAAGCCATTAAAAGCATCCATGCTAGCCGCTAACCCAGTACCCAATAGTATAGAAGCGCACGCCAGTGGTAGCGTGCGAGGGCGTGCGGCTAACAACCATGCTTGGTAGTGGCGGTGCTTACTGTGTTGTTCCATTACGTCGATATTCCTGTTGACCGTTTTCATTTAATAAACATTCGGAAATGTATAATTAAGTGCTAAAAAGTAGATCTAAGTCAAAATATGCCGACTTACCTTGCTCCACACTGCAAGCACCTTTAGAGCAGGAGTTTACGCGATGATTGGCGACTTATTTAGACATAACAAATATATGGCGGTAGTTTGGTTACTGCTTCGGCTTTATTTAGGCATCACTTGGTTAACCCTTGGCATCGGTAAGATAACCGGTGGTTTTAATGCCGAAGGCTTTCTGCGCAATGCCGTGGCGAACCCCGTTATGCGGGAGGGAAGCACGGTTTACCCTAATTACGTCGCCTTTCTGGAGAATTTCGCACTTCCCAATGCGGATTTGATCAATGTCATGATACCCCTGGGTGAGGTGTTGGTGGGCCTGGGTTTAATTGTTGGCGTGCTGACTTCCTTTGCTGGGTTTTTTGCCATTGTGATGAACATGTCCTTTTTGATGGCGGGCACGGTGTCCACCAATCCTTGGATGATTGCACTGACCTTCTTTTTACTGGTAGCGGGTGCCAATGCCGGTCGGCTTGGCGGTGATCGCTGGGTGCTACCCTATATTAAGAATAAGCTAGGCTTAAGGTACCAAGCGGCCGCTAGCAGGTAATTGTAAACGCGGCCTAACAGGCGAATTATGCACTCCACACACTCTATTGAAGTACTCAAGCATCAGCTTGATACCCTTGTTGAAACTGTTGGAAAAGGGGTTGTCCGCCTGAGTGCCCCGTGCCATGTTGGTAGCCTCGCGGGGTGGTTAAATGCGCAGAGTGTGTTTCCACGACTCTACTGGCAATCGCGCGATGCTGGCGCTGATGAATATGCAACGCTAGGAGCTGTAAAAGATTTTGTTTCTCTGACGACGCTGCAGGCGGACCTTACTGCGCTAGCCGCTTTTGACGGTGAACAGCCAGACTATTTCGGGGGCATGGCCTTCGATCCCGAAACGCCTGGGTGGGAGCATTTTCCTGGCTGCCACTTTTTGCTGCCGCGTATAGAGCTTAGGCGCCATCAAGGTGAGGCGACGCTATCACTCAACCTGCGTTTTGATGACCGTTGCCCGGAGGCTGAGATAGCCCAGGCTCGTGCCTGTTTGGCTGCGCTGGAAGAGGAGCAACCGCTGCCTAGCCTATTGCCGCATATTTATCAGCGTGAAGACCGTCCCACCCTGAAAGAGTGGACGGCGTCGGTGGCGCAGGTCACTCATCCTGATCAGTTGGGTCACACACCTAAAGTAGTGCTTTCCCGGGAGACCTGCCTGACGACACCTGAAACGCCTAGCCCTTGGTCGCTGCTAGCACGCTGGCAGGCAGGTGTCGCCGACTGCTTTCACTTTGGCGTTCAATTGACACCGCATGAAGCGTTTATTGGTTGTCCGCCGGAGCGGCTCTACAAGCGCGAAGGTAGGCATTTAATGACCGAAGCGTTGGCGGGTACCACGTGCCGTGGGCAGGATGCCCAGCAGGATCAAACGCTTGCGAATAAACTACTTGCTGATAAGAAAAACAATCTGGAAAACCAGTGCGTCTATCAGCAACTTTTGACCCAGCTTGAGTCGCTTTCTTCTCAAGTCCAGATGGGCGAGGCGCATATTGTTAAGCTGCGCTCGGTGCAGCATATCCGACGCCTGATTCACGCCGAGCTCCACAGTCACATCACCGACCAGCAACTGCTTGCAGTACTGCCGCCTACCCCGGCAGTTGGTGGTGTTCCCCGCGACTCGTCGCTGGCTTTTATTCGCCAGCATGAGCGCCATCAACGTGGCTGGTACGCGGGGGTTTTCGGTCGAATTAGTCACGCCAGTAGCGACTTGGCGGTCGCTATCCGTTGCGCCCATATCAGCCCAAAAACGATTCGGCTGTATGCCGGGGCAGGCATTGTGGCAGGCTCACAGCCTGAAGAGGAGTGGCGCGAACTGGATACCAAAATCGCTGATATCATGTCGCTACTCGGAATGGGATAACGTAGATGACAGCACCGACATCGAGCGGCTTTATGAAAAAGCACGCCACCTTTAATCATGTGTGGGCGGCGCTAATGCTGGAAGAACTCTACCGCTTGGGTGTCCGCGACGTAGTGCTGGCGCCAGGCTCCCGCTCATCACCTTTGACCATGGTCGCCAGCGAACATCCCGGGCTGCACTCCCACTGCCACTTTGACGAGCGTGGGCTGGGGTTTATGGCGCTGGGTATTGCCCGGGGCAGTCAGCGTCCGGTGGTCATTATCACCACCTCAGGCACTGCCGTGGCGAACCTTTACCCGGCGGTGATAGAGGCCAAGCTGCTCGGCGTGCCGCTCATTGTGCTCTCTGCCGACCGCCCCATTGAGCTACTGGATAACGGCAGCAACCAGGCGATTGATCAGCGCGATATTTTCTCGCGCCACACCATTGCCTATCACGACCTGCCGTCGCCAGACGCTGACATCAAAGCCGCGTTTCTCCTCAGCACGCTTGATCAAGCCATTGATCAACAGCGCCGCTCCCCTGGACCCATCCACATTAACTGCCGATACCGCGAACCGCTTTACCCCGGCTGTTGCCTGGTGGATGCCAGCGACTATCTCGCTCCGCTGGGGAACTGGTTAACCGCCTCCAAACCTTGGAGTGCATGGCAGGTCAGTGCTGCGGTTCCAGCGCTCAACAGCGAGTGGGAAGCGCTTGCCCAGCAGCGCGGCCTGATTGTTGTTGGCAGGGTTGAAGACAGAGTTGAAAAGAGAGTTGAAGACCTTGTTAATGACTCCCAACAGGCGCAGCAGATTGTTGAGCTATCCAAGCAGTTGGGTTGGCCGCTGTTAGCGGATGTGCAGAGCCAGATCCATTTTGATCCTCAAAATCTAATTCATTTTGACCTGGCGCTGCATGACGAAGATTTCAGCGCTGAACTTGCTAAAGCTGAGGTGCTGCTACAGTTTGGCGGTCGGCTGATTTCCAAGCGATTACGCCAGTTTATTGCCCAGCAGTCGTGGCAGGATGCCTGGTTGGTTGATCCGCAGCCTCAGCGGCTGGACCCTGATTACTGTGTTAAGCGCCGTTTGATATGCTCGCCTGCCGACTTTATCGCTGATTTGCCGACGATTCCCGAGCAATCTCCTTGGCATCAATTGGCTAGCCTCCAGCGCCGCACCAGTCAGCTTATCGAGGAGTTCTGTATAGCATTCTCAGAGTTGGGTGTCTGCCACCAGCTAGCGCAGCTAGCTAAAGGGCAACTGTTTATAGGCAACAGCCTGCCTGCACGGCTTATGAATATGCTGGGTACGCATCGCCAAACACCGCTGCGGGTATTTGCCAATCGCGGTGCGTCCGGTATCGATGGATTGATTGCCACTGGCTATGGCATTAGCTGCACTCGCCAAGAACCCACTACTATTTTGCTGGGAGATACCAGCGCGCTACATGACCTCAACAGCCTGGCGTTGATGAAACAAGCCACCCAGCCAGTGGTGGTGGTTATCCTCAATAACGATGGCGGCAGTATTTTCCATATGCTGCCGGTGCCTAAAGAGGGTGATTTGCTGGAGCGCTATTATCGACAGCCTCACGGCTTGAGCTTCGAGTTTGCGGCGAAGATGTTTGGGCTTGGCTACGTTGCGCCAGAGTCGCTGGACGCCTTTGCGACAGCCTATAGCCAAGCTCTAATGGTGGGCGTTACGTTGATCGAGGTTAACGTACCCCATCAGCAGGTCGCCGATGACCTGACAGCGTTAGGAGCCGCACTTCGGGGCGGACTGAATGAGTAGTCAAGCTAAGCCAACCCTGGTCATGCTGCACGGCCTGCTGGGCGATCGCCACGACTGGGCGGGGGTGAGTGATGGCTTGGAAGGCGTCGATTGCTTAACGTTGGACTTGCCTGGCCATGGCGAGAATCAAAGCGTCCAGACAGCCTCTTTTGAGGCGTTTCACTACTGGCTTACTAACACATTGGTGACTCACGGTATTCGCTGCTACTGCCTGCTGGGCTACTCCCTGGGCGGGCGCTTGGCGCTTTATCATGCTAGCCGTCAGCCATTAGGTCTTGCCGCCCTCTGGTTGGAAAGCGCCCATCCAGGGCTGGCTGCCAGCGAGCGACCCGCCCGCATTGCCCACGATGAACGCTGGGCAACACGTTTCGAGCAGGAACCAATGGAGGGTGTACTTACTGACTGGTATCAGCAACCGGTGTTTTCCGACCTAACCGAGGCCCAGCGTCGTCGGCAGATTCAACGCCGTCTTGCTAATCATGGGCCAGCTGTCGCGAATATGCTGCGTGCGACATCACTCGGCAAGCAACCGTCTCAATGGACATGGCTGGCAAACACGTCGCTACCGGTCAGCTATTTTTCGGGTCTGCGGGATGCCAAGTTCCTCACGCTGGCTTCTCGTCTAAAAACGATGGCCCCCCGTCTGCGCCAGATCACGCTAGACGGGGGGCACAATCTTCATGCTGAACAGCCTGGTGAAATCTCACAACAGCTCAACGCTTGGTATCAAACGTTTGGCTAAACCACTGGTCAGCTAATCACCATTAACCAGGGTAGGCCGATCACCAGCCAAACCACTAAAAATAGCAACCCGAAGATTGCTCCTAGCCGCCAGAAGAGTGTGCTGGGTAGATAGCCACTGCCGTAGTAGACGGGGCTTGGGCCCGTGCCGTAGGGGGTGAGAATGCCCATAAAGCCCAGCGTGGGAAGTAGCAGCAGAACAAACATCTGCATATCCAACCCGGCAATCCCCGATGCCGCTGCCAGAATCACCGGCAGCAGGGCGGTAACGTGCGCTGTCACGCTGGCGAAGAAATAGTGAAGTAGATAGAAGATGGCCACCAGGGCCACCATCGCCATCAGCGGGTCGAAGTGGCTGATCTGCCCGCCGACCACATTGCCAAACCAATTAACGAAACCCACTAGGCTCAGTCCACCTGCTAGCGCTACCAAGGTGGCAAACCATACAAAGGTATTCCAGGCGGCATGATTATCGAGAATATCCTTCCAACTCACGATGCCCACTAACAGCATCCCGCAGATAACCAATAAACCTACCAGTGACCCAGAGATAACACTGCCCGCAAAAACCCACAGCAATAGGGCAGTGACCACCATCATGACCAGTATTATCTCATTCCGGGTCAGTGCACCCAGCTTGGTTAGCTCCTTTCCAGCCCAATCGGAAATTTCATTACCCGCTTTCACCTCTGGGGCACATAGCCAATAGCTCAGTAGCGGCACCAGTAAAAGCAGCAGAATGCCCACCGGCACGACGGCTATGAACCACTGCCCCCAGTTGATACGGATACCGGTGGTGCTTTCGGTTAGTGCGATAGCCAATAGGTTGGGTGCCAGCGCGGTCAAAAATAGTGAGCTTGTCACACAGGTAGATGCGAGCGCTGTCCACATAAGAAAACTGCCCATGCGCTTCATGCTGGGATCATTAGGGTGGGAGTCGTAAAGCGGTGGCAGGTTACGAATTACCGGGTAGATGGTACCCGCACTACGCGCCGTATTAGAAGGCGTAAAGGGCGCAAGAATGCCATCGGCAATCATTACAGCGTAGCCCAGGGCTAAAGTGCGTTTACCCATTGCCTTGACCAGCCAGAGTGATATCCGTCTGCCCAAGCCGGTTTTTTCGTAACCCAGGGCAAACATAAAGGCGCCAAAAATTAGCCAGACGGTGGAGTTGGTAAAGCCCGACACGGCCCATGAGAATGCTTGGTTGGCGGCATTAAAGCCGTCAGATGCTAGTTGCTCCGGAGAGAACAGCACCCACCTCGAAAGCAGGGCCACCAGCGTAACGCCGACCAGTCCCACCACCGCCCCGGGCAAGGGTTCGAGAATCAAGCCAACGACACAGCCAAGAAAAATGGCGAAGAAGTACCACGCATGGGGCGCAAGCCCCGGTGGAGTGGGGATCAGCGCGACAATAATAGCGACTGCTAACGGCGCTAGTAGTTTCCATCGCGGTGAGGGTTGGGCATTGGTTGTCATGCGGTACCTCTCTTCAGTGTTTAGCGTATTTACTTTTGTCGCTTGGTGGGCAGCTATCTGCCTGGCAGTAATTGCTCTGAAGAGTAAGCGGTGCGGCATTAAGGTAAAAGCAACGATAACTTAATTTTTAACTTCCTTGATGTAAGTCAATACTCCTTTCGAGTAATAATCGCGGCCAGCTAGGGGTATGGTAATTTGAAAAGAAGAAGGCGCCGCAGAGTATCGCCATTACGACCTGACTAACGGAAGGAAGCGTTATGCAACAGCGAGATTTCGATATCGTTATTGTGGGTGGAGGAGGAGCAGGTCTACGCGCTGCCATTGGCGCGGCCGAGCAGGCCAAGGAGCAGGGTACACCCCAGCGTATTGCTCTGCTCTCCAAGGTATACCCCATGCGCTCTCATACCGTGGCCGCCGAAGGTGGCGCCGCCGCCGTCACCAGTGCCGAGGACTCCCATCAGGCCCACTTTGACGACACTGTGTCAGGCGGGGATTGGCTGGTTGAACAGGGCGTCGTTGATTACTTTGTCCACCACGCTTATCAAGAGCTGGTACAGATGGAGCGCTGGGGCTGCCCCTGGAGCCGTAAAGACGATGGTCAAGTGCAGGTGCGCCGCTTTGGCGGTATGAAAACCGCCCGCACTTGGTTCGCGGCCGACAAAACCGGCTTCCATATGCTGCATACGCTGTTTCAAACTTCGCTGAAATACCCTGAGATCGAGCGTTTTGATGAGTACTTCGTAGTCGACTTGGCCGTTCATGAAGGGGCTGTCATCGGCGTGATAGCCCTGCAAATCGCCACCGGTGAACTGACCTTGCTGCGCGCTAAAGCGGTGATTCTTGCTACCGGCGGCGCAGGGCGCCTGTTCCGCTTCAATACTAATGCGGGCATTGTCACCGGCGACGGCATGGCGATGGCCTACCGTCACGGCGTGGCACTGCGGGATATGGAATTTGTGCAATACCACCCCACTGGCCTGCCCGGTTCCGGTATTTTAATTACCGAAGCGTGCCGGGGCGAAGGGGGTATTTTGCTCAATAAAGATGGCTATCGCTATCTGCAGGATTATGGCCTAGGCCCGGAAACACCGTTGGGTAAGCCGGAAAACAAGTATATGGAGCTGGGCCCGAGGGACAAACTTTCCCAGGCCTTTTGGCAGGAGCAGCAGGCGGGCCGCACCGGCAAGTATGGCGATAGCGACGTGGTCTATCTCGATCTGCGTCACCTGGGTGAGAAATATATCTTAGAGCGTTTGCCGTTTATCTGCGAACTGGCTAAATCCTATATCAATGTCGACCCGGTGAAAGAGCCGATTCCCATTCGCCCGGCGGTTCACTACACCATGGGCGGGATTGAAACCAACCCACAGTGTGAAACCTCGATTGCCGGGCTATACGCCGCTGGGGAGTGCGCCTCGGTGGGGCTTCACGGTGCCAACCGGCTAGGCTCCAATTCGCTAACCGAGCTACTGGTGTTTGGCCGCTTGGCCGGTGAGCAAGCAAGTCAACGCGCGGCGCAAACCGAGTGGGCCGATATGCGCTTGCTGGAAGCTCAGGGTGATCGTCAGCAAGCCAAGCTACTGCGCCTCTGTGACGGAACCGGCAGTGGGGAGAACTGGGTAGAACTCAAGCACGCCATGGTTCAGGCTATGGAGAGCGGCTGCGGTATTTATCGCACTGAAAAGGGCATGCAGGAATCGCTTGATACCATCCGCCAGCTACGAGCGCGCTACGACAAGGTTCGCGTTAACGATACCAGCAAAATATTCAATACCGAGCTGCTTGAGTTTATCGAATTTGGGTATGGCCTGGATATTGCCGAGGCCTCATGTCTGAGTGCTCTGGAGCGTCGTGAATCCCGCGGTGCTCATCAGCGCTTGGATGAAGGCATGCAGAAACGCGATGACGTTAATTACCTCAAACATAGCCAGGTGTTCTATCAAGGCGAAGCCAATGCCGAGTTGCACTGGCAGGATGTCGATGTCCGGTTTTCCGCACCGGCTGAGCGGGCCTATGGCGATGCGGGCAAGGGGGGCAAGGTATGAACACCCAGCAGATCAGCACCAAACAAGTTAGCGTCAAACGCTATCTGCCAGACAGCTCGGCTGAACCCTTCTGGCAGCAGTACGAGTTACCGGTGGACGACAGTACCTCGCTACTGGATGCCCTCAACCATATCAAAGAGCAGCTCGATAGCACGCTGAGCTACCGCTGGTCGTGCCGCATGGCGATTTGTGGCTCCTGTGGGGTCATGGTTAACGGCATTCCCAAGCTCGGCTGCAAAACTTTTTTGCGTGATTATGACGGTGATATCCGCATCGAGCCGCTATCCCACTTCCCCGTACAGCGGGATCTGGTGGTGGATATGGAAATATTCCTTGAGCACTTGGCCGCGGTTAAGCCCTATTTGATCGATGACAATCCGGTAAAGCCGTATGACCCGCAGGCGCCGGAAACCTATCAGCAGTCACCCGAACAGCTCGCCCGCTACAAGCAGTTCGCTAACTGCATTAATTGCGGCCTCTGCTACTCCGCCTGCCCGCAGTTTGGACTTAATCCTGAGTTCCTTGGCCCGGCGGCCCTAACGCTGGCCCACCGTTACAACCTGGATAGCCGCGACCACGGCAAGAAGCAGCGCATGGCGGAGCTCAATCGCCACGAAGGGGTGTGGAGCTGCACCTTTGTGGGCTTTTGCTCCAAGGTGTGCCCCAAGCACGTCGACCCGGCCGCTGCGGTGAATCAGGGTAAGGTCGAGGCGGCCAAACACACGCTTATTGCGCTGTTTAAAGGTTAAGGGAGGAGAAGTCGTGGATAAACTATCATCGCAACGCCTGCCGCCACTGAAACGCAACTGGTGGCTCAAGCACCGCTTTTTTAAACTCTACATGCTGCGCGAAGCCACAGTATTGCCGCTGGTTTTCTTCACGCTCTGTTTACTCGCCGGTATGGTTGCACTTCTTCAAGGGGCAGAGAGCTGGCAAGGGTGGATCGCCTTTATGCGTTCCCCCATTGTATTCGTGCTGAATCTTCTTGCGTTGGCCGCCAGCCTGTTTCACGCCGCCACCTTCTTTGTGCTATTCCCGCGGGTAATGCCGCTGCGTATCGCCGGGCACAGCCTTCCTGACCAAGCCATTGTTGCTGGGCAATGGGCAGGTGTAGTCGCGGTCGCGCTGCTGTTTTTCTGGCTATTGGGGAGGGCATAAACATGGAAAAAATAGCCATGAACAAGCAACGCAGTCAGCACAAACAGGCCTTTGATGAGCCGCTTTGGTGGGGGCTGTTTAGCGCGGGCGGCGTCTGTTTTGCCGTCTTGCTACCCGCCGTGATTTTATTTATAGCGATTTTATTGCCCCTTGGCCTACTGCCCGCCGATGCGCTGAGCTATGAGCGAGCATCAACGCTGCTGTTTAGCGTATCGGGCTTTCTGTTTGTTGGCGCGGTGGTTTGCCTACCGCTATTTCATGCCGCCCACCGCTTGCGCCATGGGCTGTTTGATATCAGCGTGGGCAATGACGCACTTAACAAAAAACTGATGTACGGTGGGGCTGCGCTGCTAAGCATTGTAGCCTTGGGCATAGTCGTGGCGGGCTTTTTTAGCTAAACGGCTTACTGTCCTCACCTTATCCCTGACAGATAAAAAAGAGACAGGCATGATCAACGGACTCAATGAAACGGAACTCTATGCCCCAATCGAGTGGCAGGATCGCTCCGATGGCTATCAAGATATTTTGTACCACACCAGTGCCGAGGGCATTGCACGCATCACCATCAATCGCCCCGAGGTACGCAACGCCTTTCGCCCGCTAACGGTCAGCGAGATGGCTCAAGCACTTAATCGCGCCCGTCACGACAGCGCCATTGGCGCCATTTTGCTCACGGGCGCAGGTGACAAAGCGTTTTGTTCCGGCGGTGATCAGCGCATTCGCGGTGACTATGGCGGTTACCAGGATGAAGAGGGCACCCACCACCTCAACGTGCTGGATTTCCAGCGCGATATTCGCACCTGCCCCAAGCCGGTGGTCGCCATGGTGGCGGGCTACGCTATCGGCGGCGGCCACGTTTTGCATCTTATGTGCGACCTGACCATTGCGGCCGACAACGCCGTCTTCGGCCAGACGGGCCCCAAGGTAGGCTCTTTTGATGGTGGCTACGGTGCCTCCTATATGGCACGCATTGTGGGCCAGAAAAAGGCCCGGGAGATCTGGTTTCTGTGCCGCCAATACAGTGCCGCCCAAGCGCTGGAAATGGGGCTGGTCAACCATGTGGTACCGCTGGGCGAGCTTGAAAAAGAGAGCGTGCGCTGGTGTCGCGAGATGCTACAGCACAGCCCCATGGCGTTGCGCTGCCTAAAAGCCGCCCTCAATGCCGACTGCGATGGCCAGGCCGGTCTACAGGAACTGGCAGGCAATGCCACCATGCTCTACTACATGACCGAAGAGGGGCAGGAGGGGCGTAACGCCTTTAACGAGAAGCGTCGCCCGGATTTTTCCCGCTATCCGCGTAACCCTTAATGCAGCTGGCGCTTTACCGCTACTCCCTACCGTTTCGTCAGACGTTGATGTTTAAAGGGCATAGGCTCAAGAGCCGGGAAGGGCTGCTGGTTTCCATCAATGGGCAGTGGGGCGAGGTCGCGCCGCTGCCTGGCTTCTCGATGGAAACCCTGGCGCAAGCAGAAGCGGAGAGCCTTGCCTGCCTGGCTGCATTAAAGCGCGGCGACACCATCTGCCCGGCGTTACCGTCGGTGCAGTTTGGGTTCGACTGCGCCCAGCGCGCGTGGCCCGCTGATCTTCCTGCCCCTTTGCCGCCTTATCCGCTGCTTCAGGGCACGCCCGCGTCTCTGATGCCGTCGCTTTCAGACTCCCATTGGCAGGCGTCGCCGCCGAAAAGACTCAAGCTCAAGGTGGCACGCTACGCCATGGCAGAGGAACTGGCGCTGATCGAACAGCTTGGCGAGCGCTTCCCCACCACCCAACTGATTCTGGATGCCAACGCTGGCTGGACACGGGCAGACGCCCAGCGCTTCTGCGAGCAGCTAACTCTGGAACAGATCGACTACCTGGAAGAGCCTTGTGCTAGCTTTGCTGACACCATCGCGGTCGCGGAGGCCACGGCGGTTGGCGTGGCGCTGGATGAAACGCTTTCCCGCGGGGATGCGTGGCAATGTCACCCGCAGCTAAAAGCGCTGGTCATTAAACCCACGTTAATCGGCTCGCTAACCGCCTGCGAAGCACTCGTTCAGCGAGCAAGCGAAGACAACCTGCGCGTGGTGATTTCCTCGAGCTTTGAATCCGATCTGGGCCTTGGACTGCTGGGCCGGTTAGCCAGCGAATGGGCGCCCAATGAACCGCCGGGGCTGGACACAGGCCAGTGGCTGACGGCGCGGGTTATCCATGTCTCGGGCGAAGTGATGACACACTCACTGTGCTGTCTCTATCGGGCCTCGTCGATATAAAACCCTCATAGCATCAACAGGAGCACTCAGCGTGATCGATACCTGCCCCATACACGTCTGGGCTAAAGAGACCCCTGAGAAAATCGCCATAGAGGCTGGCTCTGTATGCCTTGATTATCGCACGCTCGATCGCCGCGTAGCGTCGTTAGCACAGCAGTTGGCGCGGCAAGGGTTCGTGCCCGGGGGTCGGCTAGTGGTTCCCGCCAAAGGCTCGCTTGATTCCTTGCTGCTCGCCTGGGCTTGCTTACGCGCCGGGCTGATTTTCTGTCCGCTCAATCCCGCGTTTCCCGTAACCCAGCAGTTGGGTCTGGCCAAGCGACTTCAGGCTGATCGCGTCTGCCAACCGGAGAGTGACAATGCTTATCCCTCGGAGCTTGTGCCGGTCATTCTCGATTTTCTCTCAGAAACCGAGGTGAGCTCGTCGCCGGTGCTTGATAGCAACCAGCTTTGCAACACGATTTTTACTTCCGGTTCCAGCGGTACGCCCAAGGCGGTGCTGCATCGCGTGGCCAATCATTTGGCTTCCGCGCGTGGTTCAGCATCGTTTATTCCCGTTGATCAAAACAGTGGCTGGCTGCTCTCGCTGCCGCTGTTTCATATTGGCGGCTACGCTATCCCGTTTCGTGTTTTTCTTGCCGGGGGGCGGGTGATTCTTGATGATGCTCCGCAAACACTTCCCGCGCGCCTTGAGCAGCAGTCAATCACCCACCTTTCTCTGGTGCCGACCCAGCTGTGGCGGCTGTTGCAGGCAGGTTTTACGCCCCAGCGTACTCAATTGCGCGAACTGCTGCTGGGCGGCGCGGCGATTCCCGCCCCGCTGGTGGCGAAGATGACATCGCTGGGGCTAACACCGAAAGTTAGCTATGGGCTGTCCGAGATGGCCAGCCAGGTATGCACTGGCATACCCACCTCGCCGGGCGTCGTCGGTAGGTCGCTGCCAGGCCGTGAAGTGAGGGTGGTTGAGGGTGAGATACAGGTACGCGGCGAAACCTTGTTCTGCGGTTATTTGAATAATGGCGAGATTGATCCAGCCCTCAACGGTGAGGGATGGTTCGCTACCCGTGACAAAGGGCACTTTACTTTGGGAGGCGCGTTGGTGGTGGAGGGGCGGCTCGATAACGGCTTTATCTCCGGCGGCGAGAATATACAGCCGGAAGCTATCGAGCAGCGCTTGGTCGACCACCCCAGCGTCGCCCAGGCGCTAGTGGTGGCGGTGCCCCACCCCGAGTGGGGGGAGCGCCCGGTAGCGTTTATCGATTGGCACGGAGAGGCCGTATCGGAACAAGCGCTAAATGCTTGGGTACGCGAGACGCTACCCGGCTTTATGGTGCCCGGTGCTTGGTTAGCCTGGCCGCCAGGAGTGGGCTTTAAACCCTCACGCAGGCAGTTTGCTGAGCTGGCGCGGAAGCAGTTGGTCAATAAGTAGCCAACCAGTGTGGTTATGCCATCCCCGGTGGTGTTAGTGGCGGCAAGTAGCGTTCAAGTAATTGGGCAGCATGCAGCACCTTGAGGTCTTGATATTTGCCTGCCACAAGATGCAACCCTACCGGCAGCCCCTGGCTATCCAGCCCACAAGGCAGCGAGGCGGCGGGTTGCTGGGTGAGATTGAAGGGGTAGCTAAACGGCGTCCAATCCATCCAGTCGCGATAGCGGTCACCCGGCGGTACGTTGTGGCCCGCAGCGAAGGGCGCAATGGGCATGGTGGGCGTGACCAGCAAGTCATACTGCTCATGAAATGCCGCCATATGAGCTGTTAATTCGCTACGTTCTCGTCGGGCGGCAAGGTAGGCGGAAAGCGATACGTCTTGACCTCGCCTTGCGATATCCAGAAAGCCTGGGTCGAGGGCCGCCTGCTGCTGCCCGTCCAGTTTTTCGAGTGCTTGAGTGGCTCCCGCAAACCAGAGCGTATTGAAGGTCTTGAGTGGATCGCTAAAGCCAGGATCAATCTGCTCCACCGTGGCGCCCAGCGCTTCGAGATGACCAACGACCTCCGCAACTCGCCTAGCAATATCGGGGGCTACGTCTACATAGCCAAGGTCAGCACTAAAGGCGATTCGCCAGCCGCGTAGATCTGCAGGAGGGGGGGTTAGCCAGTTCGGCCCAAGCGGATTGCCGGAGTAGCCATCCCGAGCATCAGGCTGCGCCATTACGCTAAGCATTAGTGCGCTATCAACCGCGGTGCGGGTCATTGGCCCCAAGTGGGAGAGCGTACTCATGGTGCTGGCGGGCCACTGGGGCACCCAGCCAAAGGTCGGTTTAATGCCAAAGGTGCCGGTAAAACTGCACGGTATGCGGATAGAGCCCCCGGCGTCGCTGCCTTGGTGCAGCAGGCCCAGGTTAAGCGCAGCGGCAGCCCCCGCGCCACCCGATGATCCACCCGGCGTGAGTTGCGTATTCCACGGGTTGCGAGTGATACCGTGAAGTGGATTATCGGTGACGCCTTTCCAGCCAAACTCTGGTGAGGTGGTCTTGCCGATTACGATAGCCCCGGCATTGCGTAGATGTCGGCTGATCGGTGCATCCACCTCCCAAGGGCCATCCGGTGACGTGGTCGTCGAGCCCAGCCGTGTAGGCAGGCCTTTGGTTAAGGTTAAATCCTTAATGGTGACAGGAACGCCGTCCAGTGGACCAAGCGGCGCCCCTGCTTGCCAGCGCTGTGCGGATTCTGCTGCCAAACGCCGGGCCTCTACCTCATTAACGCAGGTAAACGCATTTACCTTGGGGTTATCCCGCGCAATGCGCGCCAAGCAGTCATCGACCAGCATTTCTGGCGAGAGCGACCCCTCGCCGAAGCGTGTCAATGCGTCGACTGCTGTCAGGGTTTCAAAAGAGTCAGCCATCGTTACTCCCCACTTTCTACACCGGCAGCATTTAGCATGGCGTGCAGTAAAACGTTACAGCCTGCGTGAACGTGCTCCGGTGTGGCGCTTTCAATCTCGTTGTGGCTAATGCCATCCTTGCAGGGAATAAAGATCATCGCGGCAGGGGCAACGCGACCAACAAACATCGCATCGTGGCCTGCGCCGCTGATGATATCCATATGGGAAAGCTCGAGCTGCTCTGCACTTTGGCGTACTGCGTCCACGCACGCTTTGTCGAAGTATTCAGGGGCGAAATTGGCAGTGGGTTCCAGGTGGTATTCAAGGCCATGGCGTTGGCAAATCTCTTCAACAGCGGCGGTGACGGCCTGGCCCATTGACTCAAGCGCGTCAGGCTCCCAATGGCGCATATCCAGGGTCATTTTGACCTGGCCGGGAATCACGTTACGCGAACCGGGGTGCAGCGTCATACAGCCCACCGTGCCACGCCCGTGGGGCTGATGATCTAAGGCGATACGGTTGAGCGCTTGGGTAACTTCCGCAGCACCCATCATGGCATCCCGGCGTAGGTTCATCGGCGTAGGGCCTGCGTGGGCTTCAAGTCCGGTCAGGGTTAAATCAAACCACTTCTGGCCAAGCCCACCGATAACCACGCCAATGGTGGTGTCGGTGTCTTCAAGAATAGGGCCTTGCTCGATATGCGGTTCAAAGTAGGCTTTGATTTCGTTTGGTGAGATTTCATCGCTACCACGGTAGTGAATGGCGTCCAGTGCATCGCTTACCGTGAAGCTATCAGCGTCGGTGCGCGCCATCATGGCATCAAACTCAAGCACGCCACTAAACACACCGGAACCCATCATGCAGGGTGGGAAGCGGCAACCCTCTTCGTTAGTCCAGGCGACGACTTCGATAGGGGATTGCGTGGTGATGTTGTGCTGGTTAAGAGTGCGAATTACTTCCAGACCGGAGAGCACGCCAAAACAGCCGTCGTACTTACCGCCAGTGGGTTGGCTATCAAGATGGCTACCTGCCATCACCGCTTTGGCGTTGGGGTCGCTGCCTTCTCGGCGGGCAAAGATATTGCCGATATTATCAATGCGAATCGTGCAGCCCTCGGCACGGCACCACTGGATAAACAGGTCGCGCCCTTGGCGTTCTAGGTCGGTAAGTGCCTGACGATTGACGCCGCCTTTAGGGGTGGCGCCCAGCTTGGCCATCTCCATTAGCGCTTCCCAGAGGCGGTCACTGTCTGTACGTAGGCTGGTGATATCAGATGTTGGCGAAACGTAGGTGTTCATCTCAGTATCCTCGCAAGGTTAAACGGACAGGTTTTCCGTTGGTAAGTCATGTAGCTTGGATCGATGGATCTGAATATTGGGAGAATCGTTGCTGATCAGCATCTGCGCAGCCATTTCCGCTTCCAGCGCGCTCATGTGGTGCTCTGCATCGGCCATATGTTCTGCCATTACCTGACGCACACGCTGAGTATCTTCAGCGCGGTAGGCTTCCACCAACTGGCGGTGGTAGTCCTGATTGGCGTGATCGAACTGCTTACGTTCGGGAACGTAAGCTTTTTTGATCACCACCAAGTCGCGCAGCATGTCGTTTAAAAACTGGCACATAAACGCTAGCAAAGGGTTAGGGCAGACACGGGCAAGCAGTTGGTGAAATTCGAGCTCCAAAAAGCGCTGGTGTCGGTGATCCTCTTCATTACTCGCGCAGCAGGCACAGGCCGACATATTGGCTTCCAACTCCTGGAAATCGTGCTCGGTGAGCCTTCCCACTGCTGATGCCGCTAGCTCTACTTCCAACAGCTTGCGCAACTGGTAAACTTGCTTGCCATCCAGTTGCTGGAAATGCAGAAAGTTACGCAGCATGCGGCTGGCGGGCTCCATCCCCGGTTGGTTGATCACCGCGCCCCCTTTAGGGCCGGTTTTTAAAGTGACTAGCCCCTCAACCTCAAGAATCTTGAGCGCTTCTCGCACCGTCGCCTTGGCACTACCGTAAAGCTCCATAAGCGCTTTTTCGTTCGGCAGTCGGTCGCCTTCTCCCAAAGACTCGGCAGCAATCCAGCGCTTGATATCATCGCTAATCAGCTCGGCAAGCTTGGGTCGGCGCCGTGAGGCTGAACCAGTGTTTGAAACTGTCTTTGAAACAGGGGCTTGAGCCATCAACTCACTCCTGATTTGTAGTTAGCGGCGTTGGTCGTTTCTTGGGTGTATGCAGGCAAGCGCTCGGGGTGGTACTCGACATCATAGTCGTAGCGTGCCTGGGTAAAGCGCTCTACTACCGCTGTATCGCGACGATGCAGCCCATGGCTTAGGCCCACAAACAGCACAGTGTTCAGCAACAGTCCCCAAATACCCGCGTGGTAACCAAAGGGGGCGCTTAGCGGGCCAAAGGTCATCAGTAGTACACAGGCAACGCCAGCCCATAGCCCAGCGAGAGCCGCAGTGGGGTGGGCTTTTTTCCAGGTGATAGCGCCAATGGTAGGAATAACCAGTTGTGCGGTACCTGCTAGCGCAGCAATACCGATAGTCACCAGCACGCCGGGAACGGTTAGCGCCATGATATAAGCTGCCAGAGAGAAGCCTACTAACGATAAACGACCGATATAAACGATCCGTGCCTGACTTGCTTCACGGTTCACATAGCGCTTATAGATATCCATCGTCACTACGGTGGAAACTGCATGAATCTGCGAATTCGCTGTAGACATAGCAGCAGACGCGCCCGCCGCCATAATCAGCGAGGCAAGCAGGTAGGGGGCGTACTCCATCAGCATGATGGGCAGAATTTGATCGGGATTTTCTACATTGGGCTCAAGCAGCACGCCGGAGTAGCCAGATAGTACCGAACCCACATAGGCAAAGGCGGCTAAACCAAGTAAAAAGGGCATTAAGTTAAACAGCTTGCCATGTTTGACCGAGTACATGCGCAACCAGATTTGTGGGCCCATAAAAGCACCAATAGCCGTAATGGCGAACAGCGAGAACCACATAGGATATCCCATTGTGCCGTTAGGCCCTGGCATGGTGAGGTGTTCGGGAGATGTTTGCTGAAGCTGGCTAAATAGGGCAGTTGGACCGCCTACCTGGGTTGAAATATAGAAGCCTGCGTACATCATGCCGAAGAACAGCAGAGCCCCATAAATAACGTCGGTCCAGGCGATAGCACGAATGCCGCCAATCCATACGTAAATAATAATGATGAAGTAGAACAGCAGCGCGGCGAGCCAGAAAGGAATCAACCCACCAGAGGCGACTTCGATTAAGTAGGCGCCGCCCGTTAGCTGTATCTGTAGATAGGGTACGGTAAAAAGCAGTGTAATAGCGGCAACGGTAATGCGCAGCGCCTCGCTATTATAAAAGTCACCAATTAAATCCGAAGGTGTCAAATAGTTGAATCGTTTGCCTAAAAACCAAACCCGTTTACCGATCCAGTAGTACATAAAACCAAACAGCAGGTTCCAGGCTAGCGCGGTAAGAAATACCGGCCCATTGGTATAGAAAGTGGCGTTAGAGCCTAGGAAAGCAAACGCACTCCACCATGTCGCCGCCACGGTGAAAAATACCGCAATACTGCCCATGGCGCGGCCTTGAACAAAAAAGTCTTCACTGGTTTCTTGCGATTGACGTGCTGATAAGACCCCCACCATCAAGGGGATAATCATAAACGCCGCAATAATTAATAGACTGCCGGTCATGTTTAATCCCCCGTCTTAGTGTTGTTTAGTGGCGCCTTCATGATCTGATGTTGGGCTGCCCCAGTTGGTGAAATAAGCCACCAAAAAAAGCGCCGTTAGAACAAACCACCAAAACAAGTTCCATACCAATAGGAAGGGGATGCCCATCAACATGGGCTCTATTCGGTTGGCCAACATAATGACGGGGCTTTCCAGCATAAGGAAACTGAAAAGCATGACGCTGTAAATCGACAGCTTGAGGGGAGTTAAATACTTCATAGCGAGTTTGCCCTATGTGCATAGTGAATTGTTTATGTTGAGTTTGTGAGCGTTATTTTCAGTACGCAGCTACCAACAGCGTGCTTCTTGGAAGCAACGATATTGGTGCCAATTATCGGTTGGGTGTGCTCCATATATTTGTTGTATTTATTCGTATAAATATAATGATTAGGTGTTTTTTTAACCGGCGTCAAGGTCGATAAGCATGTCAAGATGCCTTGTTACGTATAGATTTTCTAACGTGAACAAAAGAAAAGCATAATTTTATAAACGTGTTTGCTGGCGCATGCTGAGACCAAGTCTTATAGCGATGGAGCTGGACAGCATGTTTGGAATAAAAAGCAATACGAAGCCTGAAGCATCGAGCTCTTCTATGGAGAAGGTATCTTCTAAAACGGCACTTAATCAGCACTACTGGATGCCGTTTAGCTCGAATCGAGATTTTCGTGCCAACCCGCGCATGATTACCGGGGCGGAAGGGCGCTACTACATAGATGACCAGGGTCGTAAGTTATTCGATTCGCTTTCCGGGCTGTGGACCTGCGGCGCGGGGCATAACCGCGAAGAGATCCAGAAAGCCGTAGCGGCGCAGCTAGGCAGCCTCGACTTTGCGCCTGGTTTCCAAATTGGCCACCCGCTGGCGTTCAGACTGGCGGAAAAGGTGGCCAGTCTTACGCCTGCTGGGCTTGACCATGTGTTTTTCACCAATTCGGGGTCAGAAGCCGCCGATACCTCGGTGAAGATGGCCAAGGCCTACTGGCGGCTAAAAGGTAAGCCAGAGAAAACCCGCATGATTGGCCGCGCCAAGGGCTATCACGGGGTCAACATTGGCGGCACCAGCCTGGGTGGGATTGGGGGCAATCGCAAACACTACGGTCAGTTGATGGATGTAACCCACCTGCCGCACACTCTTCAAGCGGGTCACGCCTTCACCCGTGGCCAAGCGGAAACTGGTGCCGAGCTTGCCGATGCATTGCTCGATCAAATCGCCTTACATGATGCCTCCACCATTGCCGCGGTGATTGTTGAGCCAATGTCCGGCTCGGCGGGGGTGATTGTGCCACCTAAAGGCTATTTGGATCGGCTGCGCGAGATCTGCACCGCTCACGATATTCTGTTGATTTTCGACGAAGTGATCACCGCCTTTGGGCGCAGCGGCGCGACCACAGGCGCAGAAGCGTTTGGCGTGACACCGGACATCATGAACGTGGCGAAGCAGATCACCAACGGCGCCATTCCGATGGGGGCGGTGATCGCCTCCAGCGAGATTTTCGACACCTTTATGCACGCTGGTGGCCCTCAGCATGCGGTTGAATTCACCCATGGTTACACCTATAGCGCCCACCCCGTGGCTTGTGCAGCCGGGCTTGCCGCGCTTGAGATGATGGAGCGTGAAAACTTTCCCGCCCAGGTCAGTGCCATTGCGCCGACATTTGAGCAGAAGCTACACGCCTTGAAAGGCCGCAATCACGTTGTCGATATTCGTAACTACGGCTTAGCGGGTGCCATTCAGCTAACGCCGCGGGAAGGCGACCCCATTATTCGCCCAAGGGATGCTCATATGGCGCTTTGGGAGGCTGGCTTCTACGTGCGCTACGGCGGCGACACGCTGCAGTTTGGCCCTCCCTTTGGCACTACCGAGGCCGAGCTGGAACGCTTGTTCGACGCCGTGGCCACCACCCTGGATTCGTTAGCCTAAGAGTCGTTGGCATAACCGACTGACCTAAATTTCAGAGAGTTTAAATATGAGTGTTGTTTCCCATCTGATTAACGGCGAGTTAGTTGAAAGTAAGCGTACGCTGGATGTCACCAACCCCTCCACAGGCAAAGTGATTCGCCAAGTGGCGGATGCCAATGCCGCCGATGTAGAGCGAGCCATTGCCGCCGCCCAAGCGGCGTTTCCCGCCTGGCGCGATACGCCGCCCGCTAAGCGTGCCCAGGTGATGTACCGCTTTAAGCAATTGCTCGAAGATAACGCTAACCGCTTGGTGCAACTGGTCAGTGAAGAGCATGGTAAAACCCCCGAAGATGCCATGGGCGAACTCAAGCGTGGCATCGAGAATGTCGAGTACGCCTGCGGGGTGCCGGAGCTGTTAAAAGGCGAGTACTCCCACAACGCAGGGCCGGGCATTGATGCCTGGTCCAATTTCCAGCCGTTGGGCGTGGTGGCGGGCATTACCCCGTTTAACTTCCCCGCCATGGTGCCGCTGTGGATGTATCCCATGGCCATTGCCTGCGGTAATACCTTCATCCTCAAACCATCGGAGAAAGACCCGTCCGCCTCAATGGCCGTGGCAGAGCTGCTGCAAGAAGCGGGGCTGCCTAAAGGCGTGATGAACGTGATTCACGGCGGTCGCGAAGCAGTGGAAACACTCTTGGATGCCAAAGCTGTTAAAGCCATTTCCTTTGTCGGCTCAACACCGGTTGCCGAAGCGATTTATTCGCGCGGTTCCGCCGCGGGCAAGCGCGTTCAGGCCTTGGGTGGTGCAAAGAACCACGCCGTGGTGCTGCCGGATGCCGACTTGGAAAACGCCGCCAACACATTAATGGGCGCAGCGTTTGGTAGCTGCGGCGAGCGTTGCATGGCGATATCAGTAGCGGTATGCGTGGGCGACGAGACCGCAAACCGTTTGGTTGAAACCTTGCTACCCAAAATCGCCCAACTAAAAGTCGGCCCCGGCACCAAGCGAGATCTGGATATGGGGCCGCTGGTGACCGCTGAGCACCGGGATAAAGTCCTCGGCTACATCGAAGATGGCGTAAAGGCTGGCGCGACACTGGTTGCCGATGGCCGTGACCTTCAAGTCCCAGGCTATGAAGAGGGCTATTTCGTTGGCGGCTGCTTGTTCGATAACGTCACCGCCGAAATGCGCATCTACCAGGAAGAGATCTTTGGGCCGGTGCTTTGCGTGGTGCGCGTGGGTAGCCTGGATGACGCCATGCAACTGATCAACGATCACGAGTACGGCAACGGCACCTGCCTGTTTACTCGCGATGGCGAAGCTGCCCGTCGCTTTACCGATGGTATCGAGGTTGGCATGGTCGGGGTGAACGTGCCGCTCCCGGTGCCCGTGGCCTACCACAGCTTTGGTGGCTGGAAGCGCTCGCTGTTTGGCGATCTCCACGCCTACGGGCCGGACTCGGTGCGCTTCTATACCCGCCGCAAGGCGGTTTCCCAGCGCTGGCCATCGGTCAGTGAAGCAACCCAGGCTGAGTTCTCATTCCCTGCCAATCAGAGTTGACGTCTTAGGGTAACTAAGACATCTTCTCAGCACCATCGCCACGCGATGGTGCTTTTTTTGGTACGTACTTTAGGCGTAAAAGGGACGAAGATAGCGTGGCGAGAACCCAGGACGAAATTCGGCAAACCAACGTCAAAAAGATTCTCCAGGCGGCTGAACAGCTGTTTGCCGAAAAGGGCTATGCTGGCGCCTCCATGGGGGAGATCGCCCAACTGGTCGACCTTTCAAAGTCCAATGTTCACTACTATTTCTCGACCAAAAAAACGCTGTATCAGGATGTCTTGCTGGAGCTTCTGGAAGTATGGAAGCAGGAGGCACTCTGTTTTGAACTCTACGATGACCCACGCGTGGTGCTCTCCACCTATATTCGCGCCAAGATGAGCCACTCGCGTAACCGCGCGCACGGTTCCAAAGTATGGGCCGCCGAAGTCATGCAGGGCGCGCCGATCCTTAAAGATCGCCTGCGCGACAATCTTTACGAGTGGGCCAAGCTTAAAGAGTTGAAAATTCGCGAGTGGGTCGGGCCAGATCAACCCTGTGGAGCCCTCCTACCTACTGTATATGATTTGGGCCTCAACTCAGCACTACGCTGATTTCTACTAACAAATCTTCCTGCTTAACGACGACCAACCGCTGGATGACTTACAGCTCGAAAAAGCCGTGCAGTCGGTGACCTCGGTGATTTTGCGGGGCATTGGGCTGACGGCTTGAGCAGCTCTCAACGACTGAGCTGAACGGATGTATCAAACTTATGCCGCTTACGCGACAGTAGCGTGCGGAACTTGCGCAGGTTGTCATCGCCATAGAGCACACGATCACAAAAGCTATCGTATCCATCTAAATCAGCAACTGTCACGATCAATACAAAATCACACTCGCCAGTTACCTGATAGCACTGCTTCACTTCAGGGGCGCTTAGCGCTGTTGTTAAAAAACGCCTGTAGAGTGATTTGTTATCCCGCTCCATGGTGACTTCAACCACCATGTGTAGGCACTGCCCTAGGGCGTCAGGGTTGAGTAGTGCTACCTCCCGTTCAATGATTCCAGCGTCGCGTAATCGATTAACGCGCTTTAAACAGGCAGAGGGTGAAAGCCCTATCGCATCCGCTAGCGCCTGGTTGGTCAGGCTGGAGTTACGCTGAAGCTGGTCAAGGATTCGTCGATCAATGGCGTCCATGAAATAAAATGTCCTTTCTGAGTTCATAAAGAACGAATAGTGATTGTTAGTGTGGAATTGAAAAGAAGATTCTGCGCGAGTCCCGTTATCATAACCGTTGTTCTAATGATGGCAACGGAGGCTTGATGCAGATAACAATTCATCATCTATTGGCTTGGATAACCCACTTATTACAAGACGCGCTGCGCGTGTACCTGACGTTGCTCAAAATCCTGATTCCGGCGTTGCTTATCGTCAAAGGATTAGAACTCTTGGGTGTTATCGGCTGGCTGGGAATGGTATTAGCTCCCTTAATGAGCATACTCGGCTTGCCCGAGCAGTTGGGCGTTGTGTGGGCGGCGGCGCTCTTTACCAACTTGTACACCGCCATTGCGGTATTTCTTCAAGTAGCCGGTGATATGCACTTGAGTGTCGAGCAAGTAACGGTGCTGGGTGCGTTGATGCTGGTAGGGCACTCGATTCCCGTTGAGGGAGCCGTTGCCAAGCGCGCTGGCGTACCCTGGTGGGCTACGTTAGTCCTGCGTGTAGGTGGGGCTTTGCTGCTTGCTTGGCTCTTGCACTGCTTTTATTCGTATTTTGGTTTGTTACAAGTACCTGCAGCATTGGTATGGCAACCACATTTATCGACAGCGCCTACGCTAGGCAGTTGGGCGATTGCACAGCTTGAAACGTTAGCGCTTATCTTTGTGATTATTTTAGCGCTGATTGTGCTCCTAAAACTTCTGAAAAAGCTCGGCCTGGAGCGCTGGATTCATCTTGGCTTGCTACCGCTACTCAAGCTATTAGGTATTGGCCGTTCGGCAGCTAATGTAACGGTGATTGGTTTTACGTTGGGATTAAGCTACGGCGCAGGGCTGCTGATTCGTGACGTGCAGAATGGGGTGCTTAGTAAGCGTAATAGCACGCTTGCACTATGCTTTCTCGGCCTCTGCCATAGCGTTATAGAAGACACGCTGCTGATCTTGATGCTGGGGGCCGATATAGCGGGCATCTTGTGGGCAAGGCTACTCTTTGCCGTTATTGTCACCGCGATGATTGCCCGCTGGCCTAAAACTTGGGTAATCAACAAATAGGTAGCTACACCGGCTGCCATAAACATTGTTTTTTAAAGATTCTTTGAATGGTAAGCACTCTGTATGCTTAGCACTGGGGCGTGCGGGGTGAAATAAAAGCGCTGCTACCTTCTTAATTGACACTTCGTAAGCCGCCAAAAAAAATTGTTATTGCCCCCCTTGAAAGCTGTTTGAAAGCTCCTATTTTGCAGGTTACGGAGGCGCTGCTCTCTAGCGTGGCTGCCTCTTTTGATCATCTGTCTACTCTAGGAGGTGTTCGCTATGTTTGACGATCTCAAGCGTTTTGAAACCGGCTCGCCTCGACAGTTTGACTGGTTTAGTCAACTGCTGGACGGCTTCTTTCCCGACGGTAATGCGATGGATATTCGCTCGGTGCCGCGGGGTAGCTTTCCGATGATTAACGTCGCCCGCAGCGATGACGCCGTGCGCGTCTATGTGTTTGCTGCCGGGTTGGCACCTTCGGACCTGACCATTGATGTACAAGACAATGTGCTCACCCTGCGTGGCAAACGCGAACCGGTAGGGGCCAGTAACGAGGATGGTAGCTCGCGCCCGGTATTTCGCCGTGAGCGCCCCAGTGGTGAGTTCGTGCGGGCTATCGCACTGCCTGACGGCTTAGATGCCGAGCGGGCTGAAGCGCGCCATGCTCATGGCGTGTTTGAGATTGTGCTGCCTAAGCGGGAGGAGTTAAAACCGCGCCGTATTGATGTTCAGGCAGCCTGAGTCATGTTTATGAACCTTGATTAAGGAGGCGATAAACCATGAATAATGTTGTTCGTTCATCTAACCACTCTCCGCTTCAGCGGCGTGATGAAGACAAGCGCTCTCAGGAAACCCTGCTGCCAGCGGTGGATATCATTGAGGAGTCTAACGCTCTCAAGTTGGTAGCGGATATGCCCGGCGTCACTCACGAAACCCTTAACGTCGAGCTCGACAACAACGTGCTGAGCTTGGAGGGTGAAATAGCGTTGAACATGCCCGAAGGAATGAGTGCACTGCATGCCGAGGTGCGTGGACAGCGGTTTGCACGTCGTTTTAACCTCAGCCACGAAGTTGATAGCGACGCCATTACGGCCACTATCGTCAATGGTGTGCTGACGTTAACGCTGCCCAAAAAGGATAGCCACCGCACGCGACGCATCGAAGTCCAGGCGGCATAACGCAATTGGCGAACTTACTGCCCCGTGTTTTTCCTTTAGTACATGGGGCGGTACTTTCCCAGGTTATATTTAAGCTCTATGCTCTATTGAAGAAGTGTTTGACGTACACTTACACTTTATTACAAATTAAGAGCAAAGGAGTGTTTCATGACCACCGATATAGCCGCTTTGCTCGGCAACGATGCCGAGAGCCTTCTTAACCATACGTGTCAGGGAATTCGCCGCGATAGTTTGCATTTACCCGGCCCCGACTTCATCGATCGGGTCATGGTCGATAACGACCGCAGCCCCGCGGTGCTGCGTAATATGCAAAACTTCTTTAACCATGGTCGCTTGGCAGGCACCGGCTACCTTAGCCTGTTGCCGGTAGACCAGGGTATTGAGCACTCGGCTGGCGCTTCTTTTGCACCTAATCCGCGCTACTTCGATCCGGCCAATATTGTCGAGCTGGCGCTCGAAGGCGGCTGTAACGGCGTGGCCTCGACGCTCGGTGTGCTGTCGTCGGTGGCGCGTCGCTATGCGCATAAGATCCCGATGATGCTGAAGCTAAATCACAACGAAACGCTGAGCCATCCGGCGATATACGATCAAACGATGTTTGCCGAAGTAGAGCAGGCGCACGATATGGGCTGCGTCGCGGTAGGCGCGACGATTTACTTTGGTTCCCATGAGAGCCGTCGGCAGATCATGGAAATTAGTGAGGCCTTCGAACGGGCCCATCAGTTAGGCATGGTGACGGTATTGTGGGCGTATCTGCGTAACCCTGCCTTCAAGCAGGACGGCATTGATTATCACGTGTCTGCCGACCTCACCAGCCAAGCTAACCACATGGCAGCCACCCTCAAGGCGGATATCGTCAAACAGAAACTGCCTGAGAATAACGGCGGCTACACGGCGGTCGGTTTCGGTCATACTCACGATAATGTGTATAGTGAATTGACTACGGATCATCCTATTGATCTGGCCCGCTATCAGGTCGCCAACTGTTTTATGGGTCGGGCAGGATTGATTAATTCCGGCGGCGGCTCCAAAGGACACACTGATCTCGGTGACGCGGTGCGTACCGCTGTCATTAACAAACGCGCCGGGGGGATGGGCTTGATTTCGGGACGCAAAGCGTTCCAAAAGCCAATGAACGAAGGCGTTGACCTGCTGCATGCCATTCAGGATGTCTACCTCTCTAAAGACGTAACGATTGCCTGATAGCAGCGAGCACTATTGCTGCCAAAAGTGCTGCTAGGGGCGTTTAGCACCGGTTATAACGCTACTGATGTGTGGTCAACACGCCCCTTCCAATGACTACCGCACTACCACTCACCGTCACCAATCCTGGCTTAATGGGCCCGTTGGCGGCGGTGTAGATCACGCTTGGTCGTCCCATCTCAACACCCTGATGAACCCGGCAATGTAAGGCGTTGGATTGCTTATCGGCTAAGTAGCCGGTGAGGGCTGCCGCTGCACTGCCGGTAGCAGAGTCTTCGCACAGGCCATGCTCTCTTGAGAACATCCGGCTGCGAAGCACTGTTTCCGCGTTATCCGACGTCTCAATCACATACAGGTATACCTGTTCGGCGCTGCTAGCCGTAACGGCATTCGCCCATGTCGTTGGCGATATGTTGACGCTCTCTAATGCTGCGACATCCGCAAGCTCAATCAAGTGGTAGGGCAACCCGCAGGAGGCAACCACCGGGTCGCCAATAACCTGATGACGGCCAAGGCCGAGTAGTGTCGCTGCGCTGGCGTGATCAAGCGTGCTGTCTGTCAATTTGGCCGCCTGAGCGGTGGTAAACGTTGCTCTTCCCTTCTCATAGCTTATCGCCAGCTCACCCACGGACGGCTGCAGCACGAGCGTTTGTTGCCGGTCAACCAAGCCGAGTTCGGCGAGTAGCTGCGCGGTACCCACGGTGGGGTGCCCGGCAAACGGCAGCTCCTGAGTTGGCGTAAATATTCGCATCGGATAGTGGTGCGGCGCTTTTGCAGCACCTAAAAATACCGTTTCGGCGAGATTCAACTCGTTGGCGATAGCCTGCATGGTACTTGTATCAAGCGTTTCGCTATCGGTAAAAACCGCCAATTGATTACCTGAGAACGGGGTGTCAGTAAATACATCCAGCAGGTAATACTCGACGCTGTTCATGGAGAATCCTTATTAATATTTGCGTGTTTCCAAAAAGCTCTTTTACCTTCTTTTTTTGCCTGTGAACGACTAATGCCAATATCTTTTAGGAGTCGGTCATCAAGTGCCAGCAGTTGGCGACGGCTGCGTCGGCATTCACGGTAGCAGCGTAGACGATAGCGAAGCTGAGTGAGGCTGAAGCGGGGCATGGTTAATCCTCCGGTGGTTTGCCTATTCAGATTACTCAGTACGCTATTTGTGATACAGATATAGAGTTTTTTATTTTTAAGATACAGGTAAGGTGTATTATGCCTCTGTATGGCCTCTTTATGGCTGTCTGTATTGTTTTTATGGCCGGGGATGATAGTTGTCATGACACGTTATGAAGAGATTGCAGCAATATTGAGGGAACGAATCGAACACGGTATCTATCGTGTCGGTGATCGCCTGCCCTCTATCCGAGCGGTGTGTCAGGAACTGGGCGTTAGCATCTCAACGGCTCAGGAGGCCTACCGGCAGTTGATGGATGTGGCCTTGATCGAGTCGCGGCCAAAGTCAGGCTACTTCGTGTTGCCGAGCAGGGTGCCTTCAGTGCTGCCATCGGTATCTCGCCCTGCCCAGCGGCCGCTGGAGGTTTCCCAATGGGATCAAGTGCTGGAGTTGGTGGCAACACATCGCGATGAAAGTCGACTTTTATTAGGACGTGGCGCTCCAAATTTGGAATATGAGTCGCTACGCCCACTGTCGAAAATTCTTGCCGGCCTGCATCGCAGTAATGACCTGATTGGATTCAATTACGACAAACTCAGCGGTAGCCCTGAGCTTCGCCAACAGGTGGCGCGGCTGGCTATTTCTTCGGGCTGTTTGCTGCACCCCGACGACATCATGGTCACCACCGGCTGCCAGGAGGCGCTTTCTATTTCGTTGCGCACACTCACTCAGCCTGGCGATGTAGTGGCCGTTGATTCACCCAGCTTTTACGGCACCATGCAGATTCTCAAAGCTAACGGCTTAAAAGCGCTGGAAATCCCCACTGATCCGCAAACGGGTATCAGTCTGGAAGCGTTGGAGCTGGCTTTGGAGCAGTGGCCAATCCGCGCGATCCAGATCACGCCTACCTATAATAACCCACTGGGCTACACCATGCCGGAAGCGCGCAAACGAGCGCTTTTTCAGCTCGCCCAACGCTTTGATGTGGCCATTGTCGAAGATGACATCTACGGCGAATTGGCGTTTTCCCACCCAAGGCCGCGTACGGTGAAATCTTTTGATGATGATGGTCGCGTATTGCTGTGTAGTGGCTTTTCCAAAACATTGGGACCTGGGCTACGGGTCGGCTGGCTAGCACCGGGCCGTTATCTTGATCAGGCGCTGCATATGAAATACGTCTCCACCGGTGCCTCGGCCACGCTGCCGCAGCTAGCGGTGGCGGAGTTCGTGGCTAAAGGGTATTACGAGCGCCACCTTCGCTTCGCCACACGGCAGTATCAGCGCCAACGAGACATCATGATCAGTTGGGTGCAGCGCTACTTCCCCAAGGGCTCAGGTATCAGCTACCCGCAGGGCGGTTTTTTGTTATGGGTAGAGCTGCCTGCTGCCGTGGATTGTGTGCGCTTGAACGAGCGTTTGGCCAAGCGTTCTATCCATGTGGCGCCGGGGTCACTTTTTTCAGCCTCGGGAAAGTTTCGCCAGTGCCTGCGCCTGAACTATGCGTTTACGCTAACCCCGGCGATAGAAGAGGCCGTGCGCACGGTGGGGGAAATGGCTACTGAGATGGTTGAAGAGGCGCAGGCGCATGTAGTGGGCATCACCTAGGTTCATTCATCATTCGAGGTACCCATGCGTCGTCAATCTCTCACCTATCGGTCGTTCGGAAGGCCGCTTGAAAAGTTAAAGATGGAAACAATGGGAGTTCCATGCATGGGTGAGGAAGAGCTCACGGTGAAGATGTCGTATGCCCCGGTGAACCCGTCTGACCTGATTCCCATCAGCGGTGCTTACTCGCATCGTATAAGGCTTCCCGCTGTCGCCGGTTACGAAGGGGTTGGTCGCGTTATTGATGCTCCGCAAAAATATTCTTACCTAATCGGTAAGCGAGTTCTTCCATTGCGAGGCGAGGGTACTTGGCAGACGATTTTAGGTTGCGATGCTGCTCTCGCAGTGCCCGTCCCCGATACCATCTCTGATGCCGTTGCCGCACGGGCCTATATTAACCCCTTGGCTGCCTTGACCATGCTTGAGACTTGGCCTGTAAAGGGAAAGCGTGTCCTTCTCTCTGGAGCAGGGTCCAATTGCGCTGATTACCTCGGGGCGTGGGCATATAAGCACGGCGCCAAGGAAGTCGCTGGCATATACCGTTCTGAAAGTAGAGTTGTACGCCTGGAAAAACTGGGTATCAAACCGGTATCTATACAAGATATCTCGCAGATCTCGCGTGTGGCCCGTGAGTCTGACGTGGTGTTCGATGCTCTAGGGGGGCCAGTTGCGGCAAGTATATTGCAATCAATGGCATCGGGGACGACATTTATCGCCTACGGCTTATTGACGGGGCAGGCGATTCAAGTGAATTCCAAGCCCAGGGCTCTCTATAGAAAGTTTCACTTGCGTGATTCTTTATCCAGGATGTCCGTAGACGCTTGGCAGAACAAATTTTTAGCTATCTGGGGTCTTTTAGACCAGATAGAGATGCCTGGCTATCAAGTGTTTCCTGCCCAAGACTGGCGACAAGCCGTCGAGATGGCGCTTTGCGCAAGTGGTCAGAAGGTGCTACTGAACTTCTCCACTCTTGGGCAATGAGAGAGGCTTACGTAGCCGGAATAGCCATCCCAGAAGGACTCTTCGCTAGGTTTGGTTAGCTTTTCTGGAATTATTTCTGTGTCTGTGCTGCACATCCGCGTACCTTACAAGGTGAGGTTGTCCTGGCGAACCTCCAGCTGTTCCAGGCGCTGCTTCAAGAGCGCTGGAAAGCGCGCATACCAGGTTTGATTGAGCGGAGAAGGGTGCGGTAGCGGGTAGAGTGTAAAGGTTTGTGCTTCACCCTGATCATCCTCTAGGGTCACCTCGAGACTGCTTTCAAAGCGATCCTCTTGCTTCCAAAAGGCTTCCAGCCTGTCGCGCTCCTCTTTTGGGCGGCCGATACCGAACCACAGGAAGGCTTCGCGCCCCAGCGTAATCAGTGTCCGTCCTTCCCAGCGCGAGATTAGAACCTCATTCATCAGGCCGTGAAAGTGGCGCTTGACCTTCATGGACCATGCCTTGTTGCCCACGGGCTTGTAGGGCACGGTGTTGATCCAGAAAAAGTGCTCGCCTACGGCTTTTGATGCCTCAAAGTCCGGCATCTCCTCGCCATACAGTTGCATGTAGAGCGCCTTTCTGACCCACTGCCCGCCGGCCCCGATGAAAGGTTCGCCGTGGCGTACCTCATCACGCCCTGGGTCGCGCCCGAAAAAGCCGACGCGCAGATTCGGCTTGCCAAGCCCGATGATCGGCTCAAGTGGATCGCGATTGAAGCGTTCGTAGGCCTCGACATCGATCCCTTCGATGTCTGCTGCCAGCGCTCTGAATCTCTCCTGCTGCCGCTGGGTCAATGCCATCTTACATCCTCGTCGTCGTCGGGGGTTTCGTCCAGTCGAACCACTCTTGCGCCGTTCGCCACAGGCACATACCGGCGAAATAAGCTGAGGTAATGCCCCAACCCCAAAGCGCCCAGGTTGCGTGCTGGGGGCTGGAGAGCACCAGTGACGTAGCGCATACGCACCATGCTAACGTGACAGCGATATTGAGCGGCATAAGTGTTTTTACCCGGAAGGGGTGAAGAAACTTCATTCTCGTGACGGTAAGCATGGCCAAAAATAGGATAGTCGCAAAGGTGAGCCAGGGTGGCAGGTCGAGAATATAAAAACTCGCCGCGGCGATATTCCAGGCGGCAGGAAAACCCACAAAGTAGTTATCCTGGCTTTTCATATTCACGTTGCAAAAACAAAATATGGAGGAGAGTAGAATGGTGAATACCGTGAGCAGCCCCGTACCGGCTGGCAATGGAATAAAGTAGTAGATGAACAGTGCAGGGATAAAGGCCCAGGTAAGGTAATCGATGACCATATCCAGCGTGGAGCCGTCGAAGTGAGGCAGTATCGTTTTCACCTCATATTTGCGCGCCAGCGTACCATCGAAGCCATCGACTAGCATTGCCGCACCCAGCCAGAGCAGGCAAGCGACCGGGTTGTCGTCGTTAAGCGCAAGCAGGGCCATGGTGCCTAGCAGTACACCGCTGGCGGTTAACGCATGCACACTCCAGGCCTTACATCGCGATGCATACGTGTCTGCGTGCGAAGAGAGCGGTTTAGCCACATTAAACCCCATTACGAACGTCGTGTTCTGTTGCTGTTTTCATGGATAAAGGGTGCCAAACGCTACAGTAGTATCACGATGCTGTGGAACACGCAGGCAGTCGACTCACTCATAGCATGGCTACTCTTGGCGCTATTCGCTAGTGGTTGTTATGGGACAATACAGTTGCTTGGCACGGGAGTCTTTCTGACAAATTATTCTTCATGCAGGCTGAGCCACGCCTGGCTAAGCCAGCGCCCTGCTGTCAGTAGTTCGTTTTCGGTGGCACCGGCATAGCCCAATACCAGCCCGGCGCGCTGCGGCTGGCCTAGATAGTAGCGAGATAGGGGTGAAAGCGTGATATTCGCCTTGTGTGCCAGTTCAATAAGTCGCCGTTCCTGTGTCTGGTTATCCAGCTCGGCCACCAGGTGCATACCGGCATGGCCCGATGAGAGCGTAAGGCCCTGTTCAATTGCCGGTGTCAGGGCGTTTCTCAGGCACGCTTGCCGCTGGCGGTAGTGGCCACGCATGCGGGCGATATGGCGGGAAAAGTGCCCCTTGACGATAAACTCGGCCAGTGCCGACTGCGTTGGGTAATTGCCCTCCCGGTGAAGCCGGGCGTGGGCAAGTCTGAAAGCGTCAACCAGCGCTTCGGGAAGCACTAAATAGCCCAGCCGCAGCCCTGGGTAGAGCACTTTGCTGAACGTGCCGACATAGATCACCGCCGTCTGTTCGGCAAGCCCCTGCAGCGAGGGAACCGGTGGCGTGTCGTAACGGAATTCACTGTCATAATCATCCTCAATAATCCAGGCGCCATGCCGGGCGGCGTGATCCAGCAGCGTCAGGCGGCGAGGAACCGGCATGGTTACCCCGCTTGGGTACTGGTGAGACGGCGTAACGTAAATCAGACTGGGCGATGAGCCAGGCGTGGGGCACAGGGCGGGATTCATGCCGTCTTCATCCACCGGCACCGGGGTGATCGACAGTCCGGCGGCCAGAAACGCGGTATGCGCCCCGCCATAGCCCGGCTCCTCCATCCAGACGCTTTCGCCGCTGTCGGTCAATAATTGCACAATCAGTTCAAACGCCTGCTGGGCCCCTTGAGTAATCACGATCTGTTCAGGCCGACAGCGCACTGCGCGGGAGAGCGTCAGGTAATCGCACAGCGCGTCCTTCAAGGCGGGTAAGCCACCCAGCGACTGATAGGAGAACCAGGCGGTATCAGCTTGGTGAAAGTGGCGCCTTAACAGGCGCTGCCACTGGGCATGCGGAAAAAGGTCCAGGCCTGGAATGCCGGGAGCGAAGGCATGATAGTGCTGGCTTAGCGTTCCGCAGAGGTCAAGCAGCGCCTGCCCCCGGGCTGAGTATTCAACGAGTGCGGTGGCTGGCTGGTCAACGGGAAGCGGCATCGTAGGCAGTTTTGCTACATACAAGCCAGCCCCGCGCCGGGAAACAATCAGTCCTTCAGCCTGCAATCGGTCCATGGCAGCCAGTACGGTATTACGGCTAATGTTTAGCGCTTGTGAAAGATGCCTTGAAGACGGCAAAGGTGCCCCCGCCTCCAGCTCGCCGCGTTGAATCCAGGTACGCAGCGTGCTGTAGAGCTGGTACACCAATGTCATGTCACCGCTGGCGCTGACTCGCAGGGCTAGCGCATCAATCAGCCATTCACTAGACGCGGCACGACGCATCACTGGTACCCTCGTTATTTTATAAAGTGGCTCTTATGCAGGTACCACTATAACGGCAGACTGTGAAAATCAATAACATGACAGGAGAGCCTCATGAGCCATGTTCGGGCCGCCGTACTCAACGATCTGGATGCGCTGACCGTACTGTTGGATGAGTACCGGCAGTTTTATCAGCAAAAGAGCGACCCTGATGGCGCTCGACACTTTTTGAGCCAACGCTTCGGGCTAGGGGACGCCTTTATTCTGGTCAGCGAAAATGCGCTCGGCGAGGTTGATGGATTTGTGCAGCTCTATCCCGGCTTATCCACGGTGGGGCTGAATACACGCTGGACGCTGAACGACCTGTACGTATCGCCTACAAGCCGGGGCCAAGGGACTGGCCGTGCCTTGATGCAAGCCGCCGCCCAGCTTGCCCGCGAACATGGTGTGGCGCGCCTGGTATTGATGACCCAGGTAAGCAACGAGCGTGCGCAGGGGCTTTATGAGTCGTTGGGCTGGCAGCGCAATACGGCGTTTTATGGTTACTTGCTGGATGTAAACTGAGATAAGTGTTTGCAAAATCTTTATTTACAACTGCGCTTATCGACGATGAACAGCAAGACAGTATTAAGCGATTCAGGCTCGTCACGTGGCCGGACCTGAATCGCAGTGCATCAAACGTCGCTTAGCTTGCGGGCTCTATGTAAGCTTTCCATGGTGTTGAGACACGCCTGGGCGGCTTCCTTGCCCTTGGTAACAAAGTGCTGGGTGTAGAAGTCGTGGTGCGTGCTGTGTTCATGAAAGTGGTGCGGGGTCAGTACCGCCGAGATCACCGGTACCTGGGTGTCGAGCTGGACGCGCATCATGCCATCAATAACCGCATGGGCGACAAAGTCGTGGCGATAGATACCGCCATCCACTACAAAACCCGCGCCAACAATCGCGCCATAGCGGCCGCTCTCGGCGAGCACTTTGGCCTGCAGGGGGATTTCGTAGGCGCCGGAAACGGTAAACGTATCCACCTGATCGGCGCTAAGCCCGCAGCGTTCTACCTCGTAGATAAACGCTTCATACGCTTTTTCGACGATATCCTGATGCCAATGGCCTTGGATAAACGCAATACGCTGAGAGGTGGTATGAAGGGAAAGCGTTAACGGAAATGTCTGATTCATGGTCATTCTCTTGGATAAGTTGCACCAGAATCAGGGCACGCGACACAATTGACAGGTAGCCGTACACAATGGCCAAAGCCACGGTTGTATCGCCTGTCTAGGGTGCCGTTCTCTTTCATCCGGACTATCACCGTCGGCTTCGGTTTTTCACCGAATCTGCTGACCTCAAGCAATCGCTTGCTTGAGCGCTCGCGGGCTTAGCTGCCTGATAAAGGCTGCATCACCGCCGGTGGGGACTTTCACCCCGCCCTGAGAACTTTGCTGTAGGAGCGTGTTAGCCCCTATCAGCCCGGCTATCTTACGCGGATTGTAAAAGCGCAGCTAGGGCGCATCAGTCGGTGAACATACATCGACCCACTGTGCGTTGACCAGTTCAGCCAGTCGCTGGGGGCTTAGCCTTACAGCACTAGTGGGAGAGCCTGCCGCGGGCAGCACCTCGTCATAGGCATGGAGCGACTCATCGCAGTAAACCGGCACATTGGTAGCGAGTCCAAACGGGCAAACGCCGCCGATGGGATGACTGGTAAGCTCCATCACCGTGTCCGCATCGAGCATTTTGGCTTTGCCGCCGAAGGTATCGCGGATCTTGCGGTTGTCGATACGCGCATTGCCGCTTGCGACAATCAATAACGGTTGCTCCCCAACTTTAAACGCAAGCGTCTTGGCAATTTGACCCGGCGCTACGCCATGGGCCTGCGCCGCAAGCTCGACGGTCGCGGTGCTGGTCTCCAGCACTTCAATAGTGATATCCGGCGCGTGCTCGGCAAAAAACTGACGAACGGTCTCAATGCCCATCATGGGCTCCCTTAGTAGATGAAAGGGTTAATCTAACGTGTCGTTACTGCATTAGCCAAGCTATGGAGGTTTGTGATGTTGGCCGGTTCGCGCTGCATGATGATCTCGCCGTGGCGTTTCGGGTAGCTGTCGAAGCGTCCCTGCAGGTGAATGCTCTCGGCTGGGCAGGAGACAAAGTTAATGCCCGAGCGCTTGAGCAACAGAACCAGCTTTGAGCATTAGGCATTGTCGTAAGAGTGCATCGCGGTGGTATGGCTGGCGGTCATGCGGCCAAAAGCCCGCGCATCAACGTTTCGACAATGCTCTCGCGGGCATCATCCAGCGAGTACTGCTGGGTGTCTTGCAGCCAATCAAAGCAAGTGCCAATCAAAAAACTGTGAAATTGGCGGCGTGCGCTTTCGGGCGTAAGGTCGGCGCGGAGGAGGCCGGCTAGCTGCGCCTGTTCGAATAGTTGCTCGACCCGCACTTCGGCATGCTCTGAGAGCCGCGTAATCATGCTTATGCGCGGATGGTCGTCTTCCAGTTTCTCGCAGCGGTGTAGCACGATAGTGGCGGCCCGCTGGAGCGGCAGGTCGTGACAGATCCCGGCTAGCGAGCGCTGGGCTATTTCACGTAGGCAAGCGATCGGCGTCGCGCCGAGGCGGAGCGCTGCATCATCGACAATCTCATCCAGCGGGATTCGCACTCGTTCAAGCAGCGCATTGAACAGTGCGGCTTTGTCTTCAAAGTGCCAATAAATGGCTCCCCTTGTCACCCCCGCCGCTTCAGCAATGTGCGCCAATGTAGTGCGCGACACGCCTTGAGCTAAAAAGGTGGTCTCTGCCGCGTCCAGAATAGTTTCTCTGGTACGTTCGGCGTCTGCCTTACGACGGGACATAGCGGCTCCTATGGATAGAGGTAGTGGTATTTTGGCATTGATAGATAGCAAAGTCGCCGAATGGTGATTATTATACACTTCACTGACATTCATGAATGTCAGTGAAGTGTATACGCTATCCCGCGTCGTTTTTACAGTTAGGTATTTTCCGAATTAAAATTTGAAACTTCGATTTAAAGCCCAGGTTTGAAATTCAGATTTGAAACTCAGGGTTAAAAAGCTGCACTGTCCGCCATCAAGGAGCCTGCCGTGCCCGTTACTCTTCTCCGTTATCTGCCAGTCACGCTGGTCCTGCTGATGCTAATGGGCTGCGAGCAGCCGCAGGCGCAGTCAAACGAGGTGGTTAGACCCGTGAAGTTGATGACATTGCAGTCGGCAAATGCCTCTGCCTTGCGCCAGTTTCCAGCACGGGTGGAAGCCTCTACTCGAAGCAATTTGTCGTTTCGTATGGCGGGGGAGCTACTGGAGCTCAATGTGAGTCCCGGTCAGCAGGTAAGTGAGGGTGAGCTGATTGCGCGCATTGATGATCGCAATGCGCAGAGCGCACTGGATAGCGCTCGTTCGCGCTTGGAGCTCGCCAAGGCTCAGCTAGAGCGCATGCGCTATACCCTGGAACGCGGCGCGGTCAGTCAATCCCAGTTTGATGAGGCGGAAAGCGAGTGGCGGGCTGCCCGGGCCAACTTCGAGCAGGCTCAGGAGCAGGTCACGCATACCCAACTGCGCGCCCCTTATGATGGCGTGATCGCTCAAGTACCGGTGGATAACCGCCAGATTGTACAGGTGCAGGAAACGGTTGCGGTGATTCAGCAACCAGGCCAGTTAGATGTGGTGTTTCACCTGCCCGAGCAGATTGTTCAACGCATGCCGCGAGGCAATGATGCCCCTTTCGGTAATGGTTTGGCGTATGAAGTACGCTTTGGTAACAGCGATAAACCCTATCTTGCTCAGCTAGCGTCCTACACCACCCAAGCCAGCGCGCAGAGCTTGGCATATGAAGTTACCCTCACGCTTCCCCAGCCCGACGACATCACCTTGTTGGATGGCATGAGCGCTAACGTACGGCTGGACTTAAGTGAGTTGCAATCCACTCACGCTACGCCGGTTTGGCATTTGCCGCCTGAGGCGGTGAGTTATGCAGGTGGCGATCCTGATCAAGCCCAGGTATGGCGATTTTCCGAGTCAGAAAGCGTTGAGGCGGTGCCGATTAATGTCGGGGCCTTAACGTCGAACGGATTAGAGGTCAGCGGCGAATTAGCGGCAGGTGACCGTATTGTGGCCGCCGGTGCTCACCGCTTAGCCGCGGACACCCAGGTGACGCCGTGGGAAAAAGAGCAGGGGCTTTGATATGGTCGACTATTTTTTACGTCACCGAGCAGCCAGTTATTTAATGACAATCGTGCTGCTGGCAGGTGGCGCGCTGTCGTTTTTAGGCATGGGCCAGCTAGAATTCCCTGAATTCACCATTCGCAACGCGCTCATCACCACACAATACCCTGGTGCAACGCCTGAAGAAGTCGAGCAGGAGGTCACCTCGACTCTGGAAGAGTCGATTCAGGAGATGTCGTCGATCAAACGCATCAGCTCGGTGAGTTCTGACGGCCTTTCGCAGATTACCGTCGAGCTGGAAAGCACTGTGCAAAACGAGGAGTTGGAGCAGCTGTGGGATTCGCTGCGCCGTAAAGTACAGGATGCCCAGGCAGCACTACCACCGGGAGCCAGTCAGTCACGGGTTAACGACGATTTTGGCGATGTATTTGGCTTCATGGTTAACCTGACTGGCGAAAGCTACCGCATGCCCGACCTGGCCGACCATGCTGATTTTCTCAAGCGTGAGCTGACATTGGTAGAAGGGGTCGAGAAAGTATCGCTGGGCGGTGAGCATGAAGAGCGCATTTACATTGAAGTCGACCGCGAGCGCTTGCGCGCACTGAATATTCCGCTAACCCGTCTACAGCAGTTATTCGATACCCAGAATGCGGTGGCCAATTCAGGGCATCTTAAACAAGATGGTCGCCGCTTCAGAATCACGCCGACGGGAAGTGCGGCAAACATTGAGGACCTGCGCGCGTTAATTGTCAGTGAAGGTGATGGCGAGTTGGTACGGTTGAGCGATGTTGCTGATGTGAGCCGAGAACTGGCGGAGCAACCCCAGCAGCTTTATCGCGATATGGGCAGGCCGGCCATCTCGCTGGGAATCTCGTTTAAAAGTGGTGTGAACGTGGTCGAGGTTGGTGAACGGCTGCAACAGCGTATCGCGGAGCTGGAATCACGCACGCCGCTGGGTATGGAACTCAATGTCGTTTACGACCAGCCGCAAGTGGTCGATGAGGCGGTATCGGGTTTCCTGATGAGCTTGATCCAGGCAGTGGCTATTGTGATCGTTGTGCTGATGCTGTTTATGGGCTGGCGCAGCGGTCTATTGATGGGTTTTATCCTGCTGATCACCATTATTGGCACCTTTATGCTGATGCGTTTTCACGGCTTGCAGTTGGAAAAGATCTCGCTGGGTGCGCTGATTATCGCCCTTGGTATGCTAGTAGACAACGCCATAGTGGTCACCGAAGGCATGCTGGTCGGGTTAAAACGTGGGCACAGCATCCGTGATTCAGCCCATCAGGTAGTTCGCCAAAACGCATGGCCGTTGCTGGCGGCCACGCTGATTGCGATTGCTGCCTTTGCGCCCATTGGCCTATCGCCCGATACCACGGGTGAGTTCATCGGCTCGCTGTTTTTCGTGCTGCTTTACTCGTTGCTGCTCAGCTGGATTACCGCGCTGACGCTCACGCCTTTCTACTTCAAGCTGTTTTTCCGCAATGTGGCCCCGGGCGATGGTCAGGAGGACCCCTACAAAGGGGTGGTTTATCGGTTTTTTAGCCGAGCGATCATCACGGGCATTCGGTTTCGTTGGGTCACGCTAGTGCTGGTGGGAGCGATATTGGCTGGCGCGGTGGTCGGCTTTGGCTCGGTTAAAAATGCCTTCTTCCCAGCGTCGAACACACCGATCTTTTTTGTCGATTACCGCATGCCGGAAGGCACGGATATCCTCGAAACTCAGCGTCGTGTCAGTGAACTGGAAGACAGCGTGATGGAAATGCCGGGCATTCGTCACCTCACCACCACGGTAGGTGGCGGCGCGCAGCGCTTTACCCTCACCTACTCGCCGGAAGACCGCTATGCCAGCTACGCGCAGTTGATCGTCGAAACCGACGATAAAGCCACTCAGCGTGAACGCATGGCCGATGTTGAACGGGTGCTTAAGCGCCACCACAGCGATATCGACTACAAAATTGCGCCGCTGGAAGTCGGCCCTGCGCCCAAAGCCAAGTTGGAAGCACGCTTCTATGGCAGCGATCCCGAGGTGCTTCGCCAATTGGGCGACCAGGTGGAAGCCATGTTCCGTGATACGCCCCATATGACTAGCGTACGCACCAGCTGGCGAAACCGAGTACAAGCGATTAAACCGGTATTTATGGAAGATACCGCGCGCAGATTAGGCGTTACCCGTGACGACTTGGCCAGCACGTTGGCATTGAGTACCAGCGGCAGTCAGGTGGGCGTTTATCGCGACGGCAGCGATCTGATTCCCATGGTGGCGCGGGCGATTCCTGAACAGCGTCACGATGTAGATAACCTCGGCTCGCTCAATGTTTGGAGTGCCGAGCAAGGGCGCTATATCACCGCCGACCAAGTGATCAGCGATATCACTACCCAGGTGGCGGACCCGCTAATCATGCGCCGCAACCGTGAACGCATGCTAGCGGTGTACGGCGAGCCGGATCCGCTAAGGGGTGTGACCGCCGCCAGTGTACTGGCCGGCATCCGCCCTCAGGTGGAAGCGTTGGAATTGCCACCTGGCTATCGGCTGGAGTGGGGCGGCGAGTATGAGACGGCTGGCGAGGCCCAGAGCGGGCTATTCTCTTCGCTACCGTTGGGGCTGGTGATGATGTTTATTATTACCGTGGTGCTGTTTAACAACTTCCGCCAACCATTAGCCATTTGGTCGCTGGTACCGTTAACGATTATCGGCGTTGTTGGGGCATTGTTGCTCACCGGTTTGCCTTTCTCTTTTATGGCACTGCTTGGCACGCTGAGTTTAATTGGGATGGTGATTAAAAACGCTATCGTGCTCGTCGAGGAGATCAACGTGCAACTGCCGTTGCATCAAGATCGCTACCATGCTGTGGTACGAGCGGCCGTTAGCCGGGTGCGCCCGGTGGCCATGGCCGCGTTGACCACCATGCTGGGGATGATTCCGCTGATTAGCGATGCCTTCTTTGCCAGCATGGCGGTAGCGCTGATTGGGGGGCTCGGTGTCGCGACACTGCTCACGCTGATAGTACTGCCGGTAGTTTATTGTGTGCTCTACCGGATACGCATACACCGCGATAAATAATTTTTTACCGCAGAACTCGATTGCAATACCTGAAAAATAAACTCAAGTGCCGCCTCATGTTTTATATCGGATGCAGTATTGAAGAGCGTGTCGCGCTAGAGACCAATTGTTAACAAATATGAACTCGATGTTTTAGGTTGAGTGAGGGTTGTAATATCAGTTAACCCCAAAGATAACTGACCTTTCCTAATTAAATGGGGCAAGGTCAGTTTCTTTATTAACTTAAAGCAGAGCCGAAGCGAACATGCTATCGGATCGAGGCTACTTATCTATGAATCGACTACTTAGCAATGTCTCAGTGAAAATGAGTTTGACTCTTATTCTTGCTATTTTTTCAGTGTTAATCTTAATAATTGCATTTCTCGGCCATCGGGCAGGCGAAGAGGGCAACTCCTCCCTCAAAGAGGTAGACTTGGCAGCAGATCAAATGCGGTCAGTGAATCAGAGCCAGTTAGCTGTTGCTAACGCGCAGCTTTCTTACATTTATAGCTTTGTTGCGGCCAATGAAGGAGATGCTAACTCAGCTCGTGGCTACTTGGATCAAGCGCAAACGTTGCAGCAGAATGCCCAAGGTTACTTTTCAGAGTTTGAGGCAATTGCTTCTCAGTCGGCGCTTGTTGAAACGTTGAGTACTGCTTTTCACAGCTTGATACAGCAAGGATTAATACCGCTAGAAGCCTCATTGGTAGGGGGTAATGACGCTGAGTTTCGTAGTGCAAGAGAGATGGCCAGTGATTTAAACCAGCAGCTTATAGCGGCAAGTGTTGCTTACAATGATCATATGGCTGAACAAAACGGCCTAATGGTTGCCGACTATGAAAACGATATGCAACTGATTGACTATATTGATTTAGCGGTGTTGTTAATTGCAGCGTTAATGGTTCTGTTTGTTCGTATCGCCATGGTGGGGTCGATTGTAAAACCGTTGAATGAGGCGGTTACTCACTTTGAGCGTATTGCCCAGAACGACTTGTCGGGTAAAGTGAGTGACCGCGGGCGTAACGAGATAGGTAAGCTGTTTAGTGCCATGCAACATATGCAGAGTGGTCTGGCCAGAACGGTGTCGGAAGTGCGTGATAGCAGTGGTTCGATTCATATCGGAGCGCGAGAAATTGCCAGTGGTAATGCAGATCTATCGTCACGCACCGAGCAGCAGGCAGCATCGTTGGAGGAAACCGCCGCTAGCATGGAGCAGTTAACCGCCACGGTAAAACAGAATGCTGATAATGCCCGCCAGGCGAGCCAACTGGCCAACGATGCTTCCAGCACGGCCGTTCAAGGTGGCGAAGTCGTCGAACAAGTTATTACCACGATGCATGGTATTTCCGATAGCTCACAAAAAGTCACCGATATTATCAGCGTCATCGACTCTATCGCGTTTCAAACCAATATTCTGGCACTTAATGCCTCGGTGGAAGCAGCACGGGCGGGCGAGCAAGGCCGTGGCTTTGCGGTCGTGGCCAGTGAAGTACGCAACCTGGCGAGCCGCAGCGCCGATGCGGCCAAAGAGATAAAAGCACTGATTGATGCATCGTCAAACCAGGTAAAAGAGGGATCAATACTAGTTGAGAGCGCCGGTGTAACGATGCGCGAAGTGGTCTCTTCGGTGCGCCGAGTGACCGACATTATGGACGAAATATCGGCTGCTTCTCAGGAGCAGAGTTCGGGCATTGAGCAGGTCAACCAGGCGGTTGCCCAGATGGATGAGGTGACCCAGCAGAATGCAGCGCTGGTACAGGAAGCCTCTTCAGCCGCAAGCTCGCTGGAAGACCAGGCGGCAAGGCTTGAAAGTGTGGTTGCAGCCTTCCGTTTAGCGGAAGGGGAGAGCCGTACTCAACAGGCCCCACTAACCTCGTCTAAAAATCCGCTACAGCATTCATCTCAACAGCCCGCGCTTTTGCGTCCGGCGTCGCGTACTCAAGCAAGCAGCCCAGCGAAGAGTAGCGCTGAAGATGATTGGGAAGCTTTCTAAGCTAGGTTTCTCGCCATTGAGATTGCTCGCTACGTAGGTTTCTCGCTACCTAGGCTGCAATACCCCCTCGTAAAAAGGGGGTATTTTTTTGTGAGCGCTTAGTTAGCTGTCGAGTTTAGTGCGGAAGAGACTTCTTCAATCTGTAAGCGCAAACTCTGCAGACCGCCGCCGGATAGATACCAGAGCGCCGGGGTCAGCATCACCACCTGCGCTTTTTCGGCACCAGCGTCTGACAGTGCTTGGGTTAACGCATCCGCGTCGGCGGGCTCATCACCAATCGCTGCGCTGCGGTCAACCACTAATACAATGTCTGGATTAATTTCGGAAATGGCATCATCAGAAAGCGGTGTAAACGTACGTTCGCCACGCTTTTCCGACGTGACGCTGTCGGGCATCTCAAGGGCGTCTACCTCCAGCACTTCGTGCACCACAGGGTGCTGATTGAGCATCAGGTTACCGCCGTTATGAGTCACGACCAGCGTGCGAGGGGCGTTACTCAGCGCATCGCGCCGGGACTCAATCTCAGCGTGCAGGATTTCAAGCGCCTCTTCCGCGTCGCTATCCGCGCCTAAGCGGCTGGCCAGCTCGCGTACATTGGCATCAAAAGCGGCTAAATAATCGTCACCCTGCAGGCTAGTATTAAGCAGGGGGGCGATTTCGCCAAGTTCGGTTTCCCAATCGCCCTGGCGGCCGGTGTAGAGAATCAGGCTAGGTTCGCTTTCACTGATGGCGTCCATATCCGGCGAACGTAAGCCGCCGATATCGGTGTAGGTCTCTTCGGCGTACTGCTCCAGGTAGTTAGGCAAGCTGGCTTTTGGTACACCTACCACCTGCTCGCTTAACCCGAGGGCATCAAGGGTATCCAAACTGCCTAAATCAAAAGTGGCGATACGCTGGTCGGCGTTAGCGCTGACGGCTGAACACAGCAAGGTAACGGCAGCGGTGGTGATTGTCGGTAACTTCATTGTGCTTCCTTTTATGAGAAAAAGTTTTATATGCAATAGTTTCTCATATTCTCAAGAAAGAGGTGTTTTGTCGTTACTTGATGAAGGAACATCATGTTGCGGAGAGTGTCTCCGCTCTTTTTTACTCTGCGCTTCTTACGAAACTTAAAAACGCGTCGACGACTCGGTTAGGGCGACGGTCATGACGGGTGATAAGCACAAACGGGATGCGATAATGTTGTGTCCCTGCTTGCAGTGCCCGCATTTTACCCGCGGCTACCCACTGGGCAGCCATGTGTTCAGGCAAAAAGCCAATAAAGCGCCCGGTAAGTATCAAAAAGGCGGCGCCTTCACGGTCGGATGCTGATGCACGCAACGTGAGCGCATCATGTACCTGTCGTGCCTCAGCGGGTAGCGGATAACGGGGCGAAATAGCGGCATATTGGGCGATATCCGCAAAGCCGAGCCTGTTATCGTGCTCGGTAAACAGTGGATGGCCTGCTGCACAGTAAAGGTACGAAGGCTCATCATAGAGGTGTCGGGTTTCTAAACTGGTGGGCAGGTTCACTGCGGGCACCACGCCGACATGTAAGTGACCATCCATAACGCCCCGAATGATGGCATCAGAAGGCTCCATATAAATATGTAACGTTACTTCATGTTTCGGTGCGCTAAGCTCTGCCAAAGCATTGGTAACGTGCATGGCCGGTAGCGTGACTAAGTTATCGGTAATGCCGATATTCAGTTCACCTTTAACGGTTTGATGCAGGGCGTTAACGTCGCTTTTAAAGGTTTCAAGTGCGGTGAGTAGCGTAAGCCCCGCCTGATAAATATCTTTTCCCTCTTCGGTTAAACTAAACCCACCACGCCCACGCTGGCAGAGCGAAAAGCCTAGCCGCCCCTCTAAATCATTCATGTGCTGACTAATCGCCGAGCGACTAATACCGAGTGTCGTTTCAGCTGCTGTAAAGCCGCCACACTCAACCACCGTCTTAAAAATGCGGATTAGGCGTATTTCGTAGTCGCCCATTTGGCCCAGCGATGCCATCACAATTCCTTGGGAGTTAGGTTATTTATGTATAACGCCGCGCTTGTTAGCAAACTAACTGCGATAAAACTGGTATACATCATAAAAGCACCGCGGCACTATCGAATACAACCCGAATACAACCACCGTCTACCACCAGCGTGTAGAACCACGGGTTAGCACGTGTGGTATATCATTTTAGTTATTTTTACACTGTAACAGGTGCCCTCATGGGGAGACCTGGATAAGGCCTCTGCGCAATGTCTGTCACTTCCATTGATGTCAATGATGATGTTTTGAAGGCTAAGCACAAATACCGCCAACAGCGCCGCTATGTGGTGGCGCTGTATCTGCTTGCGCTTTTCATCATAGTGGTGCTTTTCGGTTGGTTAATGAGCGAGCAATATAAACAAGAAATGACGGCCGCCGAGTCACGGATTACTGCGCGTTCTAATGTCGTCAATGAATGGGCAAAAGGTGTTTTTGCGCAAAGTGGTCAAGCGCTATTCGGACTCGCGGAGTTACTGGCGCTGCAAGGAATGCCTGAAGCTGGCAATGTCCAGGCGCTGCATCGGACCTTAGAAAATCTTACCTTGTATATACCTATGGTCGATGAGATCGCCGTCTTGGGGTCTGAAGGGCGAATGCTGGCGAGTGGCAGCGACGATGCCAATACCAATGTTGATATCAGCGAAACGCAGTTTTTTAATGCGTTTAAGCAAGGCGGGCAGCGGGAGCTAGTAACGCCGCTTTACTGGTCTGAAAGTGAACAGCAGTTCTATTTGTACCATGGCCGAGGCTTAGATGGCCCAAACGGCGATTTTGCAGGCGTTGTGATTGCTCGCATTGTTCCGCGCGTCTTTGCCGATGCACTTCATCAGATGCACGTGTATGAGGGCGAGAGCATTGCATTGATCGATTCTGATTCGAAGTTAATTGCTAGACACCCCTCCCCAGGGGAGCAATTTCCTATCGGCTTGAACATTGCGAGTACGCAACCCTCTCAGGACGAGGCAAGAAAGCTGGAAAGCGGGGAGACCGCTTGGTCGTTAAGAGCGGTCTCACCCATTGATGGTCGTGAGCGTCTATTTCGTATGCAAAGAGTAGGTGATTATCCAATGCTGGCCATAGTGGGTGTTGACCTTCGCCAACTGCTGGCTGGGTGGCGGCAGCGCGCTTTGGTACTAACACTGGTAATGTGCGCTCTTGCACTGCTTGGGGCCTGGGGCGTGCGACACTATCTCAATCGATTGGCGTTAGCTCATCAACTGCAGCAGCGAATCCTAGAGCGTGAGCAAGCGCGAGCTGAAGCGCAAATATCCGCCGCTGCCTTCCAGACGCATTTAGGGATACTTATTACCGATGCTGAAGGTTTTATTCTTAAAGTAAATGACACTTTTAAGCGCATTACCGGTTATGACGACGCTGATGTGATCGGTAAAAATCCACGAAAATTTAGCTCTGATCATCACAACGCATTGTTTTATCGCCGTTTATGGAAACGACTTGCTAAAACAGGCAATTGGGAAGGCGAGATTTGGAACCAACGTAAGAACGGCGAACTTTTTCCTGAATGGCTAACGGTCAGCGCAGTATATAGTCTCTCGAATGTGCTGACCCACTACGTGGCCACCATGAGTGATATCAGCGAGCGCAAAGCCGCTGAGCAAGAGATACACCAACTGGCATTTTATGACCCATTGACCGGGCTCGCCAATCGGCGCCTGTTTATGGACCGCATGGGTGCTGCTATTAAAGAGCTACATCGCCATCAGCGGTGCGGCGCATTGCTCTTTGTCGATATCGATAACTTTAAGCAAATCAATGACACCCTGGGGCACTACGCGGGTGACCAGCTATTGCAGAGTGTGGCTCGGCGCTTGAGCCAAATGTTGCGCGATACTGATACCTTAGCGCGGCTGGGGAGCGATGAGTTTGCAGTGTTAATTGAGGGTGTTGACAGCAGCCATGCGCAAACCATTCAGCTTGTCGAGCGTATTGCCTATAAATTATTGGCGACTCTTAACACGCCCATCGTGCTTGCCGAGGAAAGTGTCATCGTATCGGGCAGTATTGGCGTTACCATCATGGTCAGCAATGAACACAGCGTAGACGACTATCTACAGCAAGTGGACATGGCGCTCTTTCAGGCTAAGAGTAACGGCCGCCACGGCGTATGCTTTTTCGATCCTTCAATGCAGGCAGCGCTGTTGGCCCATGTGAAATTAGAGGCGGACCTACGTCAAGCGCAAGAAAACCGGCAGTGGATACTCTATTACCAACCCCAAGTGGATCACCTCGGCACTATCACAGGCGTGGAAGCGCTGCTGCGCTGGCAGCACCCCGAGCGCGGCATGGTGTCCCCGGGTGAGTTTATTCCGCTGCTGGAAAGCATGGAGCTGATTAACGATGTAGGTGAATGGGTATTGGAAAGCGCCTGCTGTCAATTGGCACGTTGGGCGCAGAACCCATTGCTCCGAGAACTGACAATATCGGTTAATATCAGCCCGCTACAGTTCCGTGATGAGGATTTTCTGTCCCGTGTAGAAAGGGTATTTGCGCGTACTCAGGCACCACTTTGCCGTTTAAAGCTGGAAGTGACTGAATCACTGTTTGTGGAAGCTCGCGATGAGGCTCGGGAAAAAATGCTCGCCCTTAAAGCGCAAGGCGTGCGCTTCGCTTTGGACGATTTTGGTACGGGTTATTCGTCGCTAGCCTATTTGGCCCAATTACCACTGGATCAACTAAAAATCGATCAATCGTTTGTTCATCAGGTGCTTGAAAGCCAAGCGAACGCAGCGATCGTTGAGAGTACAATTGCCTTGGCGAAGAGCCTTAACTTAGAGGTTATCGCTGAAGGCGTAGAAACCGAAGCGCAGCAGGCGTGGCTATTGTCCCATGGCTGCCATGCTTATCAAGGCTATCTCTTTGGACGCCCGGTGACGGTTGAAGCGATTGAAAAACTAATGTCGCATTAAACCCTTTATGTCGAACCAACAAGCCATTCATTTTAAAGCATCGCCAACGAGAGCAGGCGGGCTTCGATATCAACATTATGGTGTGCCAGCGTATCGGGGAGAATGACCTCCAACCGGGAGTCTTGCCGCCAAGCACTGCTTTCAACGCTGAGCGTGCCCTCAGCACGGTTGAGGCGTTTCCAGCCGTTATCGGTATGGAATACCCCTTTAATACGCGCTTCCCGCGGTAGTTCCCCTAAGCAGGCGGCTAGCCGATCCAGCTCAAAACGCTCGCTTGGGTGCCAGCGTAAACCTGTACTGGTATATCCTAGCGCCGTGCCGGTTTCACACTGAGGCTTACCGGGCGGGGGCGGAAAATCAAAGAATGTCCCTTCCAGGCTGTTTGTTGCCGCCAACTGCTGATGACTGGTAGGCATGTCTTTATTGCTGGCTTTGGCACTGCCGCTTTGGGTCAGTAGCGCTATCGGCAGCTCCCCTTGCTGGGCTTCATGTACCCATTTGCGCGGCGGCCAGCGCTTCGCCACAAAGTCGTGAGCGGCGTTGAGTTGCTCGGCTGTGCTCTGGTCGAGCATGGTGAGCGCCACGGCATCGGCCATATCGAGCTGATCGCGAAAAGTTTCGTGCTGTCGTGCTCGGGTATCCTCTAATCGGCGGGGGTCGAGAGTGGCAATAATGTCGTGCACGTCGACTACCTCATGAAAGGCTTCACCACGGAGCAAGTCCAGCAGCCCTGCCGGGTGGCCGAGGCCGGATGGCTCGATAATCACTCGATCGGGTTTGCTACGTGCCAATAAATTAACCAGCGCTGCCTGCAGCACAAAGGCGAGCTGACAGCACAAGCAACCGCCTGGTAGCCCTTTGATAACGATGTCATCGCGAGCGTCGAACATGGCTTGATCGATGCCGATTTGGCCAAATTCGTTGACCAGAATAGCCCACTTTTCACCCACAGGCTTCTGCTCAATCAGGCTGTGGATAAGCGTGGTTTTTCCGCTGCCTAAAAAACCGGTAATGATATGCACCGGTGTCTTTAATTTCGCTAACCCTGCCAAGGCCTAGCCCCCTGTCATATTCATAAAGCGTACTACTTGCACATCACCATCAGTGGTGAAGTGGTGACGCTCAGGCTTCAGCGGCAGGGCATTGATAATCGCCTCTTTAAGTACCTGCATATCGCCGGGGTGACGGCGCAGCACGGCACGAAGATCCACCGAGTGCTCGTTGCCTAAACACAGCAGCAAGCGGCCTTCTACGGTCACGCGCACCCGGTTGCAGGTGTCACAAAAGTTATGGCTATGGGGGGAGATAAAACCGACGCGGCTGTCGCTATCCGCCATTTTGTAGTAGCGCGAGGGCCCAGGTGTGGTTTCAGTCGTAGGGATCAGCGGGTAGCGTGATTCAATCAGCGCCTGGACGTCGTCGCTGGAATAGAAGGTTTCTGCCCGCGAATGGTCGGAAACATCGCCCAGCGGCATCTCTTCGATAAAGCTAATATCGAGCCCTTCCCGGCGGGCAAAAGTAACTAGGTCGATGACTTCGTCATCGTTACGGCCTTTTAAGATCACAGCGTTGAGCTTGATGCGCTTAAAGCCTGCTTCCTGAGCGGCATGAATGCCGTCGATCACTTTGGCTAAATCACCGGTGCGGGTGAGCTGTTTGAAGCGCTGCGCATCCAGCGAATCCAGGCTAATATTCAGCCGACGTAAACCTCCCGCGTAAAGCTGCTTGGCGTGTTTGCGCAGGCTGGCGCCATTGGTGGTCATGGTGAAGTCGTTAAGGCCCGGCATCGAGCCGATTTCATCGACCAACTGAGTGATATCACGGCGCACCAGCGGTTCGCCGCCAGTGAGACGAATTTTTTCCACGCCGAGTTCGGTAAAGGCGCGGGCGACCATGGCCAGTTCTTCTAGCGTCAGGACCTGTTCGCGGGGCAGGAAGGTCATCTCCTCGCTCATACAGTAAACGCAGCGGAAATCGCAACGATCCGTTACCGAGATTCGCACATAGTTAATGCGTCGGCCAAAGTCGTCAATCAGTTGCTGGGAAGCGTTTGCCTGGCCAGAACGTGGTTGAATAGCCTGTTGAGTCAGTCGTTGCTCGGTCATAGCCATCCCGTTAGTGGTTGTATGCTGACTACCTCGCCTGGTTGTGCGCCGTCTTGGTCATCGGCAAGCTCAATCAAACAGTTAGCAGCCACCATCGAGGTTAAAATACCTGAACCTTGAGCGCCGGTACTGCGCACATGTAGCTGCCCATTGTTATCAGTATGGTAAATGCCGCGAATAAAGTCAGTACGCTTTAAGCGGCTTTTTAACAGGTGATCGGCAATCGCATGGAGGCGTCGGGGCGGCGACATGGGCTGCCCATGGAGTCGATCCAGCAGCGGCGTCACAAACTGTAGGAAGGTTACCATGACCGCTACCGGGTTGCCGGGTAAGCCGACAAAAGGGGTGCGTGATTCGCCCAGCCAGCCGCAGGCCATGGGGCGCCCTGGGCGCAGCGCTACGCGCCAAAAAGCCAAACGGCCCAGTTGTTCCAGAGCGGTGCGCGTAAAGTCGGCCTGCCCTACCGATACACCGCCGCTGGTGATGACCAAATCGCTCTGTTCGGCGGCCTGTTGCAGCGCTGTTTTAGTCGCGTCTAGGTCGTCTTGCAGAATGCCCAGATCAATCACCTCGGCACCCTGTTCGGTCAGCAGGCCCATTAGCGTAAAGCGATTAGTGTCATAAATGCCTGCTTTGGGTAGCGGCTCGCCAGGGGCAGTGACTTCGTTGCCGGTGGAGAATATCGCTACTTTGGGGCGACGGCAAACGGTCACTTCGGCATAACCCAAGGAGGCTAAAAGCCCCAGAGACGCCGCATCAAGCCGTGCCCCCTCATGCAGAGCCGTCTCGCCAATAGCGATATCTTCACCGGCCTGGCGGACATGTTGGCCGTGTTTGAGGAGTTCTGGCGACTCGATGATCACATGCGCAGGCTTCTCATCTGAGGGTTCGCGCAGCTGTTCACTCATCACCACTGTATCGGTGCCCGGCGGCAATGGGGCGCCGGTGGTGATGCGCACGCAGTGACCGGCAGGTACCAATTCGCTGCGATACTGCCCGGCCAACACCTCACCGGCCAGCGGCCAATGGGTTTGCTTGGCTCCAATACCTTGTCTGGGCAAGGCTAGTGCTACGCCATCCATGGCCGCGTTGGTATTTTGCGGCACGTTAATGGGGGCCTGAATGGCGGTGGTCAAGCGGCGGCCGTGAGCCTGCGCCAGCGGGATCTGTTCGCTGCCCAGCGGCTGCTCAATCAAGGTGGCGAGCGCCTGGCGCGCTTCGTCAACGCTAAGCATTTTCTCGCCAAGGTCAAAGCAAGAGAGCGTCATCTGGTCTCCTTTACTGAATGTTTCAGCAGCGTCGCTTCCAGGCGTAGCTTCTCTTCCTCGGTATTTAGGTTGGCAAACGCATCGGGACAGTCCGACATATCGACCTTGCACCACGCATGGCGAGCATACCAGCGGTCAATCTTGCGCTCGCCTGCGGCGAGCGTTGCGGCCAAATCATCGGCCAGCGAAGTGCGCATTAGTGCAACGACAGGGTGCAAGCGATCACCATCAAAGGCGACGGCGATGTCCTGATCACCAATGCCTTCCACCATGCGCGCGACTAAATCATCAGGCAGGGCGGGGGAGTCGCAGGGAGCGACCAGCAACCAGGGCGTTTTTGCCGCGCGCAGGCCGCTATAGATTCCCATGAGAGGGCCTTTAAACCCGCCTTCTACATCCTCAATCACACGGTCGGCAAAGAAGCGATAAGCGTCGGCATTGCGGTTGGCGTTAATCAGCAGCTCGGCCACTTGGCCCTCAAGACGTTTAACCACATGACCGACTAATGGCAAGCCTGCAAAGGGCTCAAGTCCTTTATCACGGCCACCCATTCTGCGTCCTTCGCCGCCCGCCAGAATCATGCCGGTGAGTTCGTGAGTGGGTATCATGCGCTTGCCTCTTTAGATGAACGAGCCTGAGATGGTCGATTAGGTATCGCATCCAGTGTCAAGCGATTTTGGGTATTAATAGCCTGGAAATGGCGGCCTTTAGCGCGGGCAATCAACATGACGCCGAAGCGTTCAGCCAGTTCGACGCCTTTTTGGGTAACACCTGAGCGCGAGACCAGCACGCTAATGCCCATTTGTGCCACTTTTAGCACCATCTCTGACGTCAGCCGTCCGGTGGTGTAGAAAATATCCGCATCGGCACTGTCGGCTTGTTGCAACCATTGGCGCCCTGCCAGGGTATCCACCGCGTTGTGCCGGCCGACATCCTCGACAAAGTCGAGCACGTCGGTTTGGCGGCAAAGCGCGCAGCCGTGAACGGCACCCGCGCTACGGTAGGTCTCATTATAGGCATTAAGGTTTTGCAGCAGTTGATAGAGAGTAGACTGTGTCAGTTGCGTATCGGGGAGCGCCGTGAGGGCGGTTTGATCCAATAGCTTGCCAAATACGGTGCCCTGACCACAGCCGGTGGTAACTGTACGAGTGCTTAACCGTGCTTCTAGATCTTCGGGTAAGTGGCGTGTAATCACGACCGCGGCTTCTACCTCCCAGTCAACCTGCACGGCGGCTAAATCCTCGGCAGCACGGAGTAGCCCCTGATTGCGTAGATAACCCACTACCAATGCTTCGGGGTCATCACCCAGCGTCATTAAAGTGACGATTTCACGCTTGTTGAGGTAAACCGTCAACGCCCGCTCAGCGGCAATCGCCTGCTGGCGCGCATCGCCATATTCATCAACGATGCTGATCTCGGTAGTGGCCGGTAAGCGGGCTCGGCTTAACTGAAGGGCGGGCATCCGCAATCCTCGCTGCTAAAATGAAAGCATCTGTCTCTTACACTGACTCTGACTATTGTATCTGAGTGAAAATACCTGAGTAAAAAAGTCGGAGTTGACGATGATGGCGCCGGGAATGCTTACTTGTCTACCCATTCAAGCGCTATCCTTTTAAGTACTGTTTTTTCTAAGTACTGTTTTCTCTAAGTGCTATTTTTTCACATGCATCCATGCACGGTTCAGGGTTTTTAAAAATATGAGCGATAACCTACGCCCTATCAGTATCACTTTGGTGGCTGAGCCCAAGCAGGTGAAGCGTTTTACGCTGACGCAGTGGCGCATTGCTGAGCTTGCGCTTGGCGACCATGGGGCTGATGTGCTTAATCTTCAGCTTTCAATGACCGAGCGTGCTGCCTACCGTTTCAATCTAACGTCTACTACGCCGCGGTTATTCGTTCGGGCGGGCTTTACCGGGCAAACACCAAAGCCGGATGCGATTACCGCCAGTCAGGACGTCGCGGCTGGCTGGCTGGATGGCGAGCAACAAGTGCTGGAAGCCGCCATGCCAATGGCCATTCAGGTCTGGCTTGAGAGCTACCTGGCACGTCATGGGGAGGCACCGATGGAAATGCGCAAGAAGAAACGCAAAGGGGCTGGGCGCGCCAAAGACGCGCCCACCAAGGAGCAGCCTTAATGAGCCGCCTAGAGCGCTGGTCGCGACTGAAGCGTAATGCTCAAAAAGAAGAGGACGCCTCTCCAGCCACTTCAACTGTCTCAGAGCCAGTTGATGAAACGTCCACTGAACCCAATGCTGCGATTTACAGTGAGGGCGAGCAGACTTACAAGGCAGAGGAGCCACTTTCACCAACACCAGGGCGAGAAATTGAGCCCGGTAGCCTCGACCACACATTGCCAGACCCCGAGACGCTGGAAGCGGGCAGCGACTTCAGCGCGTACATGGTGCCGGGCGTCAGCGGCCCTTTGCGTCGGCAAGCATTGAAACGCCTGTGGGCCACTGGTAATTACAATGTGCGCGACGGCTTGGACGACTACGACGCCGATTATAATAAACTGCTTAAGCCCATGGCATCGGAGCTTGCCAGTAAACTGCGTCGCTGGACTCATAAAGTTGAAGAAACGGTCGATAAGCAAGTAGAGGATACCCAACCCGAGACCCAGAAAGACGTAGTCGCTAGCGAGCAAACAAAGGGACAGTCGGGTGAATTAGAGGATGAACCATCAACGTTGCGCGCTAACAGTGCCAACGTCGTAAAAAATACCTCAGTAGACGACCAGTCTGATTATCTTTCTGATACCCAGAAGAAAACATGAGATTGTTATTTAATACATAATAATCAGTTTCTTATAGTTGTTTCGGGCTAAAAGCGTTGGTGGCGTTAAGAGTAATTAGGTTGGCAAATATCGCATTTCGCCATAGGCTGAACTTAGCGTCAACGCATTGTTATGCCATAATAGTTAAATAATATAACTCAAAATTATAATAAGAATTATTCACTGACCGTGAGAATGCATGAACCAACGAATCCAACTGGCGTCGGTAGACGACCAGCGCAATGCCGAGGCTCGGGAAACGGTACGTCGACGTATCTCGTGGCCCGCTAACTTAACGCCAGCCAATGTGACCTACCACAGTCAAGGTCATGCCCTGCTGTTAGGCAGTGAGCGCGATACTCGACAAGCGGCACGTGCCCTGCAAGGACGCGGGTTAGCTTCGTTGACGTTAATTTTTACTGCGCCCAACGCCGCAGTTGTTGACGACGAGGTGAATGATAGCGACTTGCTCGCTGCCACCGAGATCCTCACTACCCAGGCGCTGACCCGTGCCCAATCAGAAAAACTACACATTAATGGCCACCTGGGCGCGTTTAACGCGACGCTGAATAGCGATGAGCCGCTTAATCTCGGCCGTGCCTTGATTGGGCGCGAAACGTTTGATCTGATTCTCGATTTAAACGACATTCCTTGCTTGCCGGTTGAATTGCCGCCTCCCGGCTACGTGGTAGTTGACTGGCAGCAGGCGGAAGCAAGAAGCAATGCGCTAGAACAATTTGCCGAATTGATGGGCGAATTCGACAAGCCGCGCTATTTTCAAGTCAATAGCGACTTATGTGCCCACTCCAGCAGCGGAAATGTAGGTTGTACTCGCTGTTTGGATGTTTGCCCAGCGGATGCCATCTCCTGTATCCAGGGCCGGATTGAATCCCGTATTGAGATCGATCCCTTCCTCTGCCAAGGCGTAGGGAGCTGTACCAGCGCTTGCCCCACGGGTGCGATTGAATTTCGCTTGCCCGAAACACGCCGGCAGCAGGATACGCTTTCCGCTTGGCTAGGCGCGTATCGCGAAGCCGGTGGCCAAGCGCCTGTGCTGCGTTTTATTACCCATGACTCCCAAGACGCCGAACGTGCTTTAGGCGTTATGCCCGCAGGCCACGTCATTGATGCCCCTTTAGAAGAACTGGGAGCGGCGGGGCATGATCAGTGGCTAACCGCTCTGGCCGCTGGTGCTGCTGAAGTACGCATCCAGTTACACCCCAATATACCCGCCCGCTTAAGCACTTTTTTAACCGATCAAGTCGCCCAGGCGCATGCCTTGTTGGGTGCACTGGGTCATGACCGTGCTCGTGTAACGCTGATAGAGGTAGCCGATGCAGAGGCTCGCGACGCATTGCCGACACTCACGCCTTTGACGGAAGCGCCGCTCAACCTGCCCGAACCTGAAAAGCGCGCGCGCTTTAACCGTGTGCTGGCGCGATTGGCCGAGTTGGGTAGCCCCAGTGGTGAGCGAGTGGCTATGCCGTTAGGCGCTGCTTACGGCGCCATTCAGGTCGATAGCGACGCCTGTACGCTGTGTCACGCCTGTGTCAGTAACTGCCCGACGCCTGCACTAAAGTCAGGCGGTAAAACGCCAGCACTTAGCTTCCTCGAAGCGGACTGCGTGCAATGCGGTTTGTGTGAGCAGGCCTGCCCGGAAAATGCGATTACCTTGATGCCCGGTTTCCTGGCATCAAGTGCTCGCGAAACGCGGCATATCTGTCACGAAGAAGCGGCTTTTGAGTGCATCAACTGCGGTAAGCCGTTTGCCACCGTCAGTACGGTAGCGACGATTAAACAGAAGTTGGCCAACCATCCCTATTTTGCCGGTGAAGCGATGATTCGTTTGGAAATGTGCGAAGACTGCCGGGTGAAAGATGTCTGGAAAACCATGATTCGCGATCCCGACGCGCAACTGAAGGTATAAGCCGATGACGGATTCACTGCCCACGCTTAAAGAAGCGGATGCGCTTCGCGCCGATATCTACCAACTGCTTGCCACGCTGTTGCGCCAGCCCCCAGATGCCGAACTACTGAGCTGGCTGGCTGACCTCGACATCGAGCAAGACGGCAGCCGTCTGGCGGAATGCTGGCATGCACTGGCAGGTGCGGCGCAGAAAGCCGATATTGAGCAATTACAGCGTGCCCACTTTCGCCTTCTGGTCGGCGTGATTCAAGGTGAAGTGGTGCCGTATGCCTCATGGTACCGCAATGGCGAATTGATGGAAGCAGCGCTGGTGGCGCTTCGTCAAGACCTGCGAGTGCTCGGCTTTGAACGTAGTGAGCATACGCGGGATCCCGAGGACCATCTCGCCGCACTGTGTGAAGTAATGGCGATGTTGATTGAATCCGAAAACCCAGAGCAGGCCTTCTTTTTTCAACAGCATTTAGCGCCCTGGTCAGTCGATTGTTTTGACGACCTGGGGCAGGTAGATGCCGCTTTCTATGCAGCGCTAGGGCAGTTGGGAAGCGCTTTTATGGAGAGTGAGCAGGCTCGTTTGATTAGCGACGCGAGCCATACGCCGGTACGTATTGTCGAGCTATAATAGCTGATACGGCATCGGTTACATGGCGCCCTATCAACCCGTGACCAAGCACTCCGATGAGAGCGCGAAGCAACCTGATAACAAAGGCCTAAGCTCCGGTGTCACCAGCCCCCTGTGACAATAGGCCCAGTATAAAAAAGCATGTAAGAGGAGAATCCCATGCAGCCGTCTTCAAAACTGTCTTCAACTTCAGCAGCACACAATTCTGAGCGCCGCCGGTTTATGAAAACCGTAGGGTTGGGTACCGCCGCTGCAGGCGCTGCGGCGGCCGTCGGTCATATCACCCTGGCTCAGGCTGACACTGCCCCGGTGAAAAAAGAAAAACAAACGGTTAACTACCGTGAGACTGATCACGTCCGTGCTTACTACGCCTCGCTGCGTGACTGACGGCGGAATGCCAGGAGATTTGCCATGCGCTTAACTCGCAAAACAGACACCCCCAAGGCCTCCGGGCTGGGTATTTCCCGCCGCCAATTCCTCAAGCGTAGCGGTGCAGCCACCGGCGGTGTGGCTGCTGTGGGCTTCATGGGCGCTCCGATGATGCGGCGCGCCGAGTCGGCTGACAAAACCCCCGTGCTGGACTCACCGGTCGAGGTCAAACGCACTATCTGCTCCCATTGTTCAGTAGGTTGTGGCGTTTATGCCGAAGTTCAAGAGGGCATTTGGACCAAACAAGAGCCCGCCTTTGATCACCCCATTAACCGTGGCGCACACTGCGCGAAAGGCGCCTCGCTGCGCCAGCACGGTCACTCAACGCGCCGTCTTAAGTACCCGATGAAACTGGTGGCCGGTGAGTGGGAGCGCATGAGCTGGGAAGACGCCGTTAACGAAATCGGCGACAAACTGCTTGAACTGCGCGAAGAGCACGGCCCGGACAGCGTTTATTGGCTGGGTTCGGCGAAGTTCAGCAATGAGCAGGCGTATTTAATGCGCAAGCTGGCCTCGTTGTGGGGTACCAACAATACCGATCACCAGGCGCGTATCTGCCACTCTACGACCGTGGCGGGCGTAGCAAATACCTGGGGTTATGGAGCGATGACTAATTCGCTCAACGACATGCATAACAGTAAGGCGATTCTGTTCATTGGCTCTAATCCCAGTGAAGCGCACCCGGTAGCGATGCAGCATATCCTGATCGCAAAAGAGCGTAATAACTGCGACATCATCGTCGCCGATCCGCGCTTTACCCGTACCGCCGCTAAGGCTAACAAGTACGTACGCCTGCGTCCTGGCTCTGATGTGGCGTATATTTGGGGCCTGCTGTGGCACATTTTCGATAACGGCTGGGAAGATAACGAGTACATCAATCAGCGCGTTTATGGGATGGATGAAGTGCGCGCCGAAGTCGCCAACTTCCCGCCCAGCGTCGTCGAAGAAGTGACCGGCGTACCCGAAGCCGAGATGTTTGACGTCGCCAAACGCCTCTCCGACAACCGGCCTGGCTGTGTGGTCTGGTGTATGGGCGGCACCCAGCACACCACCGGCAACAACAATACCCGCGCTTACTGCATTCTTGAGCTGGCGCTGGGGAATATCGGTGTGGCGGGCGGCGGCGCTAACATCCTGCGTGGCCATGATAACGTACAGGGGGCGACCGACCTGGGCCTTGGCTGCGATTCATTGCCTGGTTACTACGGTTTGGCGGAAGGTGCCTGGCAGCACTGGGCGCAGGTGTGGGATCTCGACTACGAGTGGCTTAAAGGCCGCTATGACGATACCGAGTATGCCGATGGTAAGCCCATGTACACCGCCGGTATTACCGTGTCGCGCTGGGTCGATGGCGTGCTCGAAGAGGACGAGAACATTTCCCAGCGTACCGCGCTGAAAGCGATGTTCTATTGGGGGCACGCGGTTAACTCCCAGACCCGCGGCGTCGAGATGCAAAAAGCGATGCAGAAGCTCGAGATGATGGTCATCGTTGATCCTTATCCCACCGTTGCCGCTGTTATGCACGACCGCAGCGACGGCGTTTATCTGCTGCCAGCGGCCACCCAGTTCGAAACTACCGGCAGTGTCACCGCGACCAACCGCTCGCTTCAGTGGCGTGACCGCGTGATCAAGCCGCTGTTTGAGTCCAAGCCCGACCACGAAATCATGTACCTGTTCGCCCGTAAGTTGGGCTTCGGTAATGAGCTGGTTAAGAACTATCAGATGAACGGTGATGAGCCGTTGATTGAAGATATTCTGCGCGAAATCAACCGCGGTATGTGGACGGTCGGCTACACCGGGCAAAGCCCCGAACGCCTCAAAGAGCACCAGCAAAACTGGCACACGTTCAGCTTCGAGAACCTGCGCGCAGAGGGCGGCCCGGCGGATGGTGACTATTACGGCTTGCCGTGGCCCTGCTGGGGCACGGCTGAGTTTAAGCACCCGGGCTCGCCTAATCTTTACGATACCAGCGTACCGGTGATGGAAGGCGGTATGGGCTTTCGCGCCCGTTTCGGTATCGAGCGAGATGGTGTCAACCTACTGGCGGAAGGTTCTGCACCGGTGGGAGGCGATATCGACGATGGCTATCCGGAGTTCAACGACCAACTGCTCAAAGACCTAGGCTGGTGGGACGACCTGACCGCCGAAGAGAAGCAGGCGGCGGAAGGCAAAAACTGGAAAACCGACCTGTCTGGCGGTATCCAGCGTGTCACGATTGCGCATGGCTGCGCGCCCTATGGCAACGCCAAAGCTCGTGCCGTGGTATGGACCTTCCCCGACCAAGTGCCGAAACACCGCGAACCGCTCTACACCACACGCCGTGATTTGGTTGAACGCTTCCCTACCTGGGACGATTTCGACTCGATTATGCGCCTGCCCACCATGTACAAAACCATTCAGGACCGTGACAACACGGGTGAGTACCCGATGATTCTCACCTCAGGGCGCCTGGTTGAGTATGAAGGGGGCGGTGAAGAGACGCGTTCCATGTCGTGGCTTGCCGAGCTCCAGCAGGAAATGTTCGTCGAGATTAACCCGGCGGATGCCAACGACCTTAGCATCAAAGATGGTGATCAGGTCTGGGTCGAAGGGGCTGAAGGGGGCCGCGTGAAAGTCAAAGCGCTGGTCACGCCTCGCGTTGATCGTAACGTTGCGTTTATGCCGTTCCACTTTGGCGGCATGTTCCAGGGCGAAAGCCTGCGCGACCGTTACCCGGATGGGTCTGACCCGTACATCATCGGTGAAGCGGCCAACACTGCGACCACCTACGGTTACGACCCGGTGACACTGATGCAAGAGACCAAGTGCACCATTTGCCGCATTGAGCGCGCTTAAGCCCCACCCGACCTGACAGCACGACGGTGCGGGAGCCATCCCGCACCGGCATGAGGAGAACAACATGGCTCAAATGAAATTTATGTGTGACGCCGAACGCTGCATTGAGTGCAACGGCTGCGTCACCGCCTGTAAAAATGCCAATGACGTTGAATGGGGCATTCAGCGCCGCCGGGTAGTGACGCTCAACGACGGTGAAGCGGATGAAATGTCCATTTCCGTCGCCTGCATGCACTGTGATGACGCTCCCTGTATGGCCGTCTGCCCCACCGATTGTTTCTATAAAACTGACGATGGCATCGTGCTGCACGATAAGGATCTCTGCATTGGCTGTGGTTATTGCCTTTACGCCTGTCCCTTCGGCGCGCCGCAGTTTCCCCAGCAGGATGCGTTCGGCGAGCGCGGTAAAATGGACAAATGCACCTTCTGCGCGGGCGGCCCGGCCGAAAGCAAAGAAGAGGAGTACGAGAAGTACGGCTCTAACCGTATTGCTGAAGGCAAACTGCCGCTATGTGCTGAAATGTGTTCCACCAAAGCGCTGCTAGCGGGTGATGCCCAAGACGTCGCTGATATCTTCCGCCAGCGCGTCGTTCATCGCGGCCATAAAGATGGTGCATGGTCCAATAACCCTCAGGCCAGTGCCGACAACCTAGCCTATGATGCTGCCCATAAAGGGTAAGGAGGCGTGTCATGAACCTGTTGACTGCACAGGCACCCGGTGGGGTGCCAAGCTCAGGTAAAGGGCTCGCCCTGGGCATATGGCGTTTTATGCTGGTGGCGTTTGCGCTAGTGCTCAGCCTCGGTTTCACGCAAGTGGCCGTTGCCCAAGCGGATCCCAATCGTGAAATGACCACCGCCGCCCCCGGCATTACCGCCGATCAGTGGCGTCAGGTACGTAGCGGAGAAACCGGTCCCAACTATCGTGATTCACGCGCCGACAGTAACTACAGCCTGATCAATTCAAGCGGTGAAACCTGGCGGCAGATTCGTAACCGCTGGGTGTCACCCTTTGGATTGATCGCCGTATTTGGCATGGCGGCGCTGATCGCTCTGTTCTACTTCATTGTGGGACGTAAGGAGCTTGAAGCACCGCGGACAGGTCGTTTGCTATTGCGCTGGACGCTAATGAAGCGCGCACTGCACTGGACGGTAGCCACGCTATTTATCATTCTGGCGCTGACCGGGATGACGCTGCTGTTCGGTAAGTTCGTGTTCCGGCCGCTGTTTGGCGATGGAATTTGGGCCTGGATGATTGCGGCCACAAAAGTGCTGCACAATTACCTGGGGCCAATTTTTGGCATTCTGCTCGTAATACTGCTGGTCAGCCTGATCAAAGAGAACATTCCCAAAAAGCACGACTGGGTGTGGTTTAAGAAAGGCGGCGGTATGATTGGCAAAAAGCATGTCGATGCAGGCTTTGCCAATGGCGGCGAAAAAGCATGGTATTGGATGCTGGCAACGGTGGGCCTATTGGTGATCGCCAGCGGGTTTGTGCTCGACTTCCCCAACTTCAATCAGGGCCGCGACACCATGCAGTGGGCGAATATTATCCACGCTGTGGGGGCATTGGGGCTGACGGCGGTTTCCTTAGGCCATATCTATATCGGCACGTTGGGTACCGAAGGTGCGCTAGAAGGTATGACGACTGGCTACGTGGATGAATGCTGGGCCAAAGAGCATCACAACCTATGGTACGAAGAGGTCAAAGACCAAACGCTATCGGAAGAAGAGGTAGCGGCTCGTAAATCAGCTGGTGGCAGCAGCGAGCCATCGGCGCCTCGAACCAGCTGATAAGCTGTTTATTGAGAGCTTAGACACCGCCTTCTGGCGGTGTCTTTTGTTATGCTGCACCTTAAGTTGTTAATAGCCAGAAACCACTTTGCGAGAGGAAAGGTTATGTCAGCATTTGATGAGTTAGACCCAACCACGCGTACAGAGCTCGAAGCCGCTGCGTTTCGTCGCTTGCTAGACCATCTGGATGACAACAAAGATGTCCAGAATATCGACCTGATGATCTTGGCCGACTTTTGCCGCAATTGCTTGTCTAAATGGTTGGTGACCGCTGCTGAAGCGCGAAATGAAGCCCTTAGCTATGAAGAGGCCCGTGAGTACGTATACGGCATGCCCTATAGCGAGTGGAAAGAGTACTACCAAGGGAAAGCGACACCCGAGCAGCTGGCGGCGCTAGAGTCTCGCCAAGCACAAAAAAAAGCGAAGGGGTAACGACATGGAACCAATGGTGCCCCTCACGATTGCTGTACTGACGGTCTCTGATACGCGTACTGAAGAGACCGATCGCAGTGGTCAAGCCCTCGTGGAACGGCTAACCAACGCCGGTCACACGCTCGCTGAGAAGCGTATCGTACCTGATGATGTCTACCGCATTCGCGCCGTCGTGGCAGAGTGGATAGCCGATTCAAATGTGCAGGTAGTGATTACCACCGGCGGCACTGGTTTTACTGGCCGCGACTCAACTCCCGAAGCCATTGCCGTTTTACTCGACAAGCGCATTGAAGGCTTTGGTGAGCGTTTTCGCCAGCTTAGCGGTGACGAGATCGGCAGCTCGACGATTCAAAGCCGTTGTCTGGGTGGTCTCGCCAACGCCACGGTGGTGTTCTGCTTGCCGGGCTCAACCGGCGCCTGCCGCACGGGCTGGGACGGTATTCTGGCCGAACAGTTGGATAGCCGCCACAAGCCCTGCAATTTCGCCAACCTGGTTATCCCAGGCCGGGGGCAACATGGCTGATCTGCAGCCGATTTCAGCCGCGTTGGAAGCGCTGCTGGCAGACGTAAGCCTACTCGGCGCAGAGAGCGTTTCGCTGGAAGCCGCCGCTGGGCGTGTGTTGGCCGAAGCCGTCACGGCGCAGCTAGATGTGCCGCCGTTTGATAACAGCGCGATGGACGGCTACGCCTTGCGCGCCGACGATGCGGGGCAGTGGCTACCGGTGAGCCAGCGTATTGCGGCAGGCACACCGACTCAGGCGCTTGCGCCCGGCAGTTGTGCACGAATTTTTACAGGTGGTGAGATCCCTCCCGGTGCCGACTGTGTGGTCATGCAGGAACGCGTTGAGGTTGACGGCGAGCGTGCGCTGATGCCCGCCGACATTCCAGTGGGCGATAATGTTCGCCGTCAGGGGCGCGATGTGCGTCAGGGCAGTGTGCTATTGAATGCCGGTGAGCGTCTTGAAGCCGCAGCACTTGGCCACTTGGCAGGCCAAGGCGTGACGCATGTGAGTGTACGACGAAAGCCCCGTGTCGCCCTGTTATCGACAGGCGATGAGATCATTGATCCAGGTACCCCGTTACAACCAGGCCAGCTGTATAACTCCAACCGGCCGATGCTTAAGCGCCTGTTGGAAAACTTTGGTGCCGAGGTGGTGAGTACCGTGAGCGTACCAGACAGCTATGCCCGCACCGTTGACCTGTTAACGGCTGCTGCCGATGAAGCGGATTTAGTCGTGACCACCGGCGGCGTGAGTGTTGGTGAAGAAGATCACGTCAAAGCAGCGCTGGAAGCGATTGGCCAACTCGATATGTGGAAGCTGGCCATTCGACCCGGCAAGCCATTGGCGCTGGGTCGTTTGCCTCGCTGTGATGGCACCCAGGCAAGGTTTGTCGGCCTGCCGGGCAATCCGGTCTCTGGGTTTGTCGGCGCCTGGTTGTTTTTACGCCCCTTGCTGGGCGAAATGATGGGCTGTCCGACGCTAAAATCACTGCCAAAGGTGACCGCGAAAGCAGGGTTTGCCACCTCGACGGGACCCCGGGAACACTATATGCGCGTGACACTTCAGTTCACGCCCAGCGGGGTGACGGCGAAGGCCTTTGTTGATCAGAACTCCGGTGTGCTCTCATCGTGCATCAATGCTGATGCCTTTGCGGTCATTCCGGCCAATAGCGACATAGCCGAGGGCGATGCCATTAGCTGTTTGTGGCTGGCGAGTTAAAGGCTAAGGGCTAAGCTTGCTTGCATCCAGCAGCAGTATCAACTGCTGCTGTTCAAAAGTGACGCCACACAGGGCTGGTGAGAAACGGCGGTGCTTGAGCAAGTTCGGCAGCGGATAGAGCGTGTTAGCAGGCAGTTGCTGAAGCGTAATGTCACCGCTTACGCCCAGTTGCCAAGTGCTGTTTTTTTCACTATCGGCAGTTTGAACGTCACGCAAAGTCAGCCAGCGGCTTGAGGGAAGCAGTGAGGCGTCCGCTTCATGGAGCAGCGATTGCGCATAGGCAGTTCGCAAGGCCGTGGGTTGGTCGGTCATGGCGAGCACATGGCTCGCTTCCAGTGCTGCGCGATAGGGGCCTACGCTAAACAGCACTAGGGTAACCTGGGCTTGCACCTGTTGGTCGCAACGCTTCATCACCTTAACCCAACCCCTGCTGGTAGGCAGTGAACAACGCCTCAGGGTCAAGCAGGGCAAGCGCTTGACGTTCATCTATTTGCCATAGCGCACTGACATAAGGGCGCAGCGTGCTGGAAAGCGTTTCGGGGGGTGGTTGCAGCATGCTCTGGGGGAGGTCGCAAACATCATCAAGCTGCTCTATACGCACGCCACTGCGAATGCCCGCCGCAGCCACTAGCAAAATCATCCCCTGCGAGTTGCCTTCCGGTATGGGTAAGCCGAGGAGAGAATGAAAACTGATCACTGATTCAATTTTGCCACGTAGGTGTAGTACGCCCTCGGTAGAGGCTGGTAATCCCGGGACATAATAGACGGGCTGGTCGCTGGGTAAAATTTCACTCACTGCGCTGCCGGGAAGCGCAAAGTGCTGGCCATTGAGCCTAAATAGCACGAGTTGCTGGGTGGGCTCATCGACATCCACCATGCTTTCAGCATCGCTGTGTGCCTCTAGTATTTCGTTTAAAGACTGGGCGTGCTGAAGGTTATTTGCTTGGCTATCGCGGGGAGGCTCAGAGGTCATTGGCTAGCTCCGTCACCACCTGATTGCGACCCTGGCGTTTGGCGCGGTAGAGCGCTTGGTCGGCGTTCAAACGTAGTGATTCGGTTGATGGTTGCTCAGGGAAACTACTAATCCCTGCGCTGAACGTACAGCGAAAGCGGACGTCACCGGCGTGAAAGTCGACCAGCGAAAAGTCGTTACGCAAGCTGTCGATTAACTCAGCGGCCTTCTCAGCGTTAATGCCTTTCAGCAGCACAACAAATTCTTCACCGCCATAGCGGCCAATGATATCAGAGAGCCGTAGACGGCTTTTTAACAGCCTCGCTAAGGTAATAATCACTTGGTCGCCCGCCAAGTGACCGTGAATGTCGTTAACCTGCTTGAAGTTATCGATATCGATCATTGCCATGGCGTGCTGGCTCTTCTCACGGTGTGCCTGGGCCAGTGCCTTGCTGATGAGTTCGGTGGTGGTGCTATGGTTATACAGGCCGGTCATACTGTCGCGAGACATTAATGACCGAAGCAGTCGTAGACGTTCGGCGCGTAGCTGCACAGCAGAAATAAGGTCTTCGGGCTGCACTGGCTTGGTAATAAATGCTTCAACACCGGCGGCCATGGCGGAAACCTGCTTTTGGCTGTCGGTTTCACTCGAGAGATAGATAATCGGCAGACCTAGATATTCCGGCTGCTGACGGATGATCGTCGCCAGCTCCTCACCAGAACACACCGGCATATACATATCTACCAACAGTAAATCAGGGTTAAAGCGTTCCAGGGCCGCGAGTGCATCGGTGGGATGGTGCACTTGTTGAGCGAGCATGCCGGCTTCTTCAAGCAGCACAGCGTGGTAGGCGGCCGCTTCGGGTTCATCATCGACTACGAGCACCTTCAGCGGCCCTTCCGCTATTGGCGCAGTGAGCTCATCAACGGCTAGCATAAGGTCCAACGGTTTTACCGGCTTGGTAAAGTAACCACTGCAGCCAGCGCGAACAGCACTTAGCCGCGAGTGAAAATCACTGTGAGCCGATAAAACGATCGCGGGTAGTGGTTGGCCGGTCAGTTTTTTCAAGCTAGTTAGAGTTTCTGTCCCTGCCGTCTGACCGTGAGGGAATTGCACATCCATAATGACCGCGTCAGGTCGTCGATTGAGTACCGCATTAAAGAAGCTTTCAGTATCGAGGAAATGGACCACCTCATGGCCAAAACAGCGCAGATGATGAATTAACTGATCAACCTGTTCGGGTTCATCGTCACACAGGTAAATCAGCCGTTGGCGCTTATTACGCAACGGCTCAGCTTGGTTGGTAAGCTCAAAGCTGTTCACCGCCGCCAAGGCTTGTTGTTGACCATGATGGGAACGTAAATGCTGCTGCTCATCGCGAAGTTGTTGTAGAAGTTGGGTAATATAGGCGTCGATGTCGCCACGGGTTGGAACGGTGGTGAGTGCCTCCTCCGCCTGGTCAGCAAGCATCGCAAGCCGTTCAAAGCCTAGCGATCTCCCGGTCCCTTTTAAGCTATGAAAGAAGCGGTGCAGCTCCGGTGCCAGTCGCGTTTGTTCTTCTGGGGACGAGCAGCTCTGTTGCCACTGCTCGGCGATTTGCACTAAGCGAGAAGAAAGCTGCTCAATAAAACGCTCACGTAGCTGAGTTAGCTTATCGTGCAGCGAAGGGGCGGGCTTAGACATCAAACTACCTACGTGAGTGATCGAAAGCGGCGATCCATTCCATTCTTTTATCCCTGCTATCCCAACAAGATTGCTTACCGGACGAGCGCTTGATTAACGGCTGCTGCCAGGCTGGAAGCTAAGTCTGCGTCTTTACTTAAACAAGCGCTGAGGCCAGGTGTCCGACAAAGTGCCTCATCCGGAGTATCCCCAGTGAGCAAAATAAAGGGCAGGTGGTTATCCTGCTCTCTGAGCATCGCCAAAAGCGCTAACCCACTGATCAGAGGCATGTGCATATCGCTGATAATCAGCCCGATATCGTTGCGAGCATCTAACTGGTCGACGGCTTCCATTGCATCACAGGCCAGTGAGGCTGTATGACCTTGTGACTCAAGCAGTGCTGCCGTCATTTCCCCTGCCAGTGGATCGTCGTCTACGACCAGGATATGCATTTATTACCTCGTGATGGTTGTTTTCTGAGTGACATTTACGGTTACCCCAGCAGGGCTTGCAGTGTCTCTACTAAATTATTCTGATCAAAGCTGCCTTTAACGATATAAGCGTCGGCACCGACTTCTATGCCGCGTCGGCGATCAGCCTCTTTTTCTCGCGAGGTGATAATAATAATCGGTCGATGACGGTAAACTTCATTTTCGCGCAGTCTTGCTGTCAGCGCAAAGCCATCCATTATCGGCATTTCAACGTCAGTAAGCACTGCATCAAATGGCTCGGCCAGTGCTTTGGCTAATCCGTCGCGACCATTTTCAGCCAGCGTGACGTGATAGCCCCACGCTTCAAGCACGTCTTTTTCTATTTCGCGAGTATTTAGTGAGTCGTCGACCACTAAAATTCGCTGCGCAATAGTGGCTGCTGTGCGCTCAGAGCCAGAGCGCTGCGCAGTGCGGCGGGTAAGCTCTAACAGCGCGGGTACATGCAGTAGACTTACGAGTGTGTTGCGGCCCATCGAGACCATGCCTGATACCAGAGGCAAATGGCTTAGGTGCGTGGGCAACGGCTTGATGACCATGTCGCGTTCATCAATCAATGAATCAATAATTAAAGCGAGCTTTTGATGCCGCTGATGGACGACCAGCAGTAAGGTGGTGTCGGTAGCGCTACTAGCGGGAAGTTCAAGCAGGTGCGCAAGCGATACGACAGGGACGAATTCATTGCGTAAAATTAGCGTGCGCTGGCCAGCCGCTTCAATTAAAGACTCAGCCGAACACTCCACTAGCTCTGATACATAAGGCGCTGTTACGCCTAGTTTCATACCGCCGACGCTGACCAACAGTACCCGCATCATCGCTAGTGATAAAGGCAGACGCATGGTAAAGCGTGTGCCGCGGCCACGTTCGCAGGCAAGCTGTAAATCGCCGTTAAGTTCGTCGACTACGGTGCGTTTCACCACATCCATGCCGACACCGCGCCCAGAAAAATCAGTAATCATGCTTTTGGTAGAAAAGCCGGGCAGGAAAATCAGTTCTAGGGTTTCCTGTTCGCTGAGTGCATTCAACTGTTCTTCAGTGATGAGCTGTTTGGCGAGCGCTTTCTGACGCACCGCATCAAGCGCAATGCCCGCTCCGTCGTCATGCATCTCAACCACCACCCAGCCAGCATCTTGCCACGCTTCAATCTTCAACTGGCCACGAAGTGGTTTGCCCGCCGCTTGTCGTACCAAAGGCGTCTCTACGCCATGATCCAGCGCATTACGCAGCAGGTGGATGAGTGGATCAGACAGGCGATCAATCATCTGGCGATCAAGTTCGATTTCGCTGCCGCGTACACGACAGTCGACCTGCTTTCCGAGGGATTGAGCTAATTCACGAGACATCTTCGCGAGCGGGTCAAACACCACGCTTAGCGGCAGCATGCGCATCTGTAGCGCTCGGTCATGCAGGTCGCTCATCAGCGAATCATGGGTTAAAACACTATCTTTCAGTTCACGGTTAAAGGCGTGAAAGGGCACCTGCTGCTCGATAGGAAGTGTGGCACATAGCTCTCGAGCTTGGTCAACTAACGAATGTAAGTGATGATGGCCAGAAAGGACTTCACCCATCAACCGAATTACATCGTCCAATCGGTCTAAGCGAACCCGAACGGTATCGCTTAGTCGTAACTCGTTTTCGGAGGCTAGCGCGGAAGGGGGGAAAGATGTAGCAGTAGAAGATATAGCTGTAGAAGACGTAGCTATAGAAGACTTAGCCAGGGAAGATTGCGTTGAAGGCGCAGCGGAGACTGGCAGGCTGGGTTGGGTTTGACTATGAGCCGCATTTTCAAGCGCGCTACACAATGTCTCATCAACTGCAGATAATTCCTCCCCCGTTGCCCCTTCGGCTAACTGACTGACAAAGTCTGTAAGATCATCGACTGCTTGATTTAGCAGACTGGTAATCTCAGGCGTTATGGCAAGGGTTTCGTCGCGCAGAGCGCTTAGCAACTCTTCAGTGCTATGCGCCAACGCCGTAATAGGCGTTAGCTTAAGCATGCGCGACGAGCCTTTCAGGGTATGCGCTGCGCGGAACAATTCGTTGATCTGTTCGCGATCGGCATAACCCTGCTCCAATGCGTTGATTCCTTCGCGCAAGCGGGGCAGTTGATCGGCTGCCTCTTCCACAAAGCGCTGTATAAAACGGCGAATATCCAGCGCCATACTATTACACTCCCTGTGAATCACTGGACGTTGCCAGTGTAGTGTTGACTGCTTTCAGGTGACGCACAGCCAGAAAGCGCGCATCGCCTGGTGGAAGTGGCGATGCGATGGTGCCCAGCCCACCATTCGAGGTGGGGTCGGTCGAAAGCAAGCGAACGACGGCAGCATAGCGACGTTGACGTTGGAGTGGTTCGTCGGTCAGTTCGCCCTGGCGATAAAGCTCCGCTAAATAGAAGTGCGCTGGCCAGCACTCCGGCATGACGTAGATGGCCCGTTTAAAGTGTTCACATGCTATGCGGGGCTGTTGCTGCCAACGAGCGACTAAACCTGCTAACACCAGTGCATCAACTGACCATGGCTGTTGTGTTAGCAATGTCTTTAGCAACGAGGCAGCTTCATCGAAGGCATTTTGATTGAGCAGTTGATACGCAGTATGCAGTTGCTGGGTAAAGCTTGCTGCCTTCTCGTTTTTTGTTTCTTGCTCGAGTGATGCGGCTGGTTTGTCGTCAACTGTGCTGGCTAATTGATCGCTATTTTCAATGCTAACATCGCCCTTGTTACCCATGTCGAGCCAGGAAAACGTTGGGGAGGCTGCCGTTGAGGTCGCGGGCTGTTTCGCGCAGCGGAAATAAAACACTCCCTGAGCTTCGGCCAGTTCAAAAATGCCGAGATCATTACCCAAGATTTCGGTAACGCCGCAGAGTAAAATGCCATTCGGTTTTAGTAATTGACTAAGCTGCTGGTGAATACGGCGTCGGGTCGGCTCGTCAAAGTAGATCGATACGTTACGGAACAAGATGACATCAAAAGGACCGCCGGGGCTGTTCTCATTAGCGCTTAGCAGGTTAAAAGGACGAAAGGTAACCCATTGCCGTAGAACCTCATTGAGCTTAAAGCGGCCTTCATAGGGGCTGAAGTAACGCGCTTTAAAGGTGGGCGAGAGGGCACGAAATGCCATGCCGCCATAAATAGCTTGGCGTGCCTTGGCGAGAACTTGATGGTCCAGGTCGCCACCGGAGAGATTGAACAGCGTTCTGGCGCGCTCACCAAAGCGCTCATAGAGCAACATAGCAACGCTATAGGGCTCTTCACCGGAAGAGCAGCCTGCGCTGAAGATGGATAGCGGTGCCTCCCCAGCGGCTAAGCGTTGAGGTAAATAGGCGTTGACCAGCCAGTTCAAAGCATCAGGCTCGCGACAAAAATAGGTTTCGTTAACCGTCAACTGACTGACAAACTGATCGAACAGGGCTGGATCGCTGGTTAATTTGTCGAGGAGTTGTGTGGTGTCGGTTAGCTCTGTTATGGCTTGTAAACTGGTGACCGCCCGTAAGAGACGGGCTTCGGCTAAGCCCTCAAGATGTAAACCGCAGCGTTTATAAACGAGAGTTTTAAAGGGGGCAAACGCGCTCATGCCAAAGGCTCCGATCGGCTAGCGACATAGCCGCACACATCGCGAAGCAGTCGATGCGAGAAATCTTCAAGTGGCAGTTCATACTGAATAACGCCTGCATTGACCGCTTCCTGGTTCATGCCATAAATAACCGAGCTGTTTTCATCTTGAGCGAAGGTGGTGCCACCAGCCTGGTAAATAGCCCGCATGCCATTCACACCATCCCGGCCCATGCCGGTCAAAATAATGCCAATGGCGTCACTGCCATAGACCGTGGCGACACTCTGCAGCAGAACATCACAGCTAGGGTGATACAGGGATTTTTCGGGGCTGGGCTGGAGCTGGAAGCGATGGCGTGAGGACACGCATAAATCACGTTCGGAAGGTGAAAGGTATATATGCCCTGGGCGTAGCTGCTCGCCTTCTTGGCCAACACTAACCGGCATGGTACACAACGATGTCAGCCACTGTGCCATGCCATCAATAAAGCCATGGCTGATATGTTGAGCGATCACAATAGGAGCTGGAAAATCGGCGGGAAGTGGTCGCAATAAACGCACTAATGCTTGAGGGCCACCGGTCGAGCAAGCGATGGCGATGACATGCTGAAAGTCACGTGGAATACTCTGTGTTGCGGTGGTTAGTTTAGGTATGGGAGGTGCATAGGCTGTTGCTAAACCGCGCCGCCGTAGGCGAGTGATCACCGCCACACCCGCAAGCAGGCGTACGCGCTCTAGCAGGCGCTCAGCGTCTGACGCTTCGAACGTCGGTTTAGGCATCACTTCAAGCGCGCCTGCTTCAAGCGCGCGATAAGCCGTTTGGGCATCTGAACGGTCGCTTACCACCAGGATGGGAACCCCTTTGTGGTGCATGATCTCTTCGATCGCACTCAGGCCATCCATGACCGGCATGTTGAGATCCATGGTGATCAGTTGGGGCGCTAAGCGCTTGGCAAGCTCTACCGCCTCACGGCCATTGGTGGCTTCACCCACGATCTCAATATCACCGTCTCGGCTGAGGATATCGCGTAGCACGTCGCGGGCTACCTGGCTATCGTCGGCAATGACTACCCGAATTACGCTCATCCGGTATCCTTGATCAGCGATCTTTATTAGTTAGAGTGAACTCCTGCACCAGCGCATTAAGCTCAGCGGACATATGAATCATATCCTGGCTGATGTCGGTAATGCTGCGTACCGAATGCGCGTTGCGTGAACTTGCCGTATCGATATCGCGCAGCGCCAAGACCACTTGACTACTGGCCGTTTTTTGCTGCTGGGTGGAGAGCGATATCTGCTGAGCCGCACTGCTGGTTTGACTAGCCGCCTTGAGCAGCGCTTCCAGATCTTGCGCTGTGCTAATGCTTGCCTCAACACCCTGCTCAATTGAGCTGGCGCCTTTTTCAGAGGCCACTACCAAGCGATTAATCGCCGTCTGGATATCATCGGTATGTCCTTCAATCTCTTGGGTGGAATCGGTGACACTATCCGCTAAGCGTCGTATCTCGCTAGCGACAACTGAAAAGCGTCGACCTGACTCCCCCGCACTAGAGGCTTCCAGAGCAGCATTAAAAGCGATCAGTTTGGTCTGGGCGGCCAGGGTGTTGATCAGGTCCATGACCTTATTGATCTGTTTGGACTTTGCTCCCAGCGTCATGATTTCGGCCAGACTCTGTTCGCTGTCGCTACGTATATCCTGCATTTTTGACTGTAGCAGTTGCATGGCCGTACTGCCTTTACGGCTGCGTTCTAGTGTCTGGTTGGCAACATCGACGACTGATTGGGAGTGATCGGCTATTTGGGTCGATGAAGTGGAAAGCTCTTCCATGGTGGAGGTGATTTCGGCTACCGAAGAGGCCATTTCTTCTACCGCCGCCGCCATCGTTTGGCTAACTTCATGATTAATATCACTGCCATGCACACCGGAGAGACCAGCCGTCTTGGCCAAGCGATCGGCTACCTGCGTCAGTGCTTGAGAATTTTTGGCCACCGCCGCAATAGCGCGGGAGAGGCGCTCAAGAAGCTCATTTGTCTGGTTGGCCAAGTCGCCAAGTTCTGCTTTGTCGTCGGTGCTGACACGTCGGGATAGGTCCAGGCTATGGGTAATATCTTTAAGCTGACGCTGGAAATCAATCAAGGGATGAATAAGCTTACCGGTCAGCGGGTAGAGCACCAGCAACCCCACTAACAAAATGAGTAGACCAATACCACTGGATTCCAGAAAGCGATCACGGCTTGCCGACAGGTACGCCTCTTTATCGACTTCGACCATCAGATAGCGCTGTAGCTCCGGTAGCCAGAGCGTACTAATCAGTAATGTTTGGCCGTCGCGTTCAATTTCGTTTACTTGCAGTTGATCGCCCCTTAGAAAGTGTTGTGACGCTTGATCCGTTAAGGACGCTGCTGCTACCTCGTCACTTAGAACGGTTTCGCCACTGCGAACAAGCAATTCTCCTTCGGGGCTCAGCAACGAGGCGCGGCCATTATCGCCTAGTCGAAAGTCTTCAATTAAAGTGGCCATTTCGGAGAGATCTAACCCTGCTCCGGCCACGACCAGCGGTCGCCCGTTAGTCGCATCTAACGCGCTTCGGTAATTAACATACACGAAGGCATCATTGGGCGAGAATGTATCGCTATCTAAATTCAATTCATAAGCAGCATCGCTGTCAGTAAAGTGGTAGTACCAGTCATCGTCGTTGCCCGGGGGCTGGATAGTGCGCTGTAGAAATTCGCCATTGCGAAGCTGAAAATAGTAGCCTTGTCCCTGATACTGCGCGGCAATAAAAAGCAGCTCAGTATCCAACTGGACCATTAGGCGTGTGAGATAAGCGGTCACTTCGTCCTGGCGTTCTTGGGGCAGCCCATCCCTAACCCACCGTTCGATAAAGTAGCTATTGGCTAGGCTTTCGGAAATGGCCAAGTCCTGACTAAGGCTAAGGTTGATATGAGCAGCAAGGCCTTCCACCTGAGCAGGTAGCTCTTGATTCAGCAGGTTATCCAGCCGTGCTTGGCTATGGGAGCGAGCTTGAAGATAAAGCGCCAGGAGCATCGCGAGTGCTAAGACTGTCCCAAAAGAGAGAAATAACCGAAGCCTTATAGGTAGAGATTGCCAGCGCGCCATCATGTTCGCCGTTGCTCCAAAATAAACGGTGGCCCTGATAGCGCAGCGGTTTGTCATGTTAACGCTGCTGGGTAACGCTCAGGGTAAGGAAGGTAGAGAAATGATTGCTACTTTAATCACGAGTACGAGAGTAGCAATCACATTAGTCACCCTGATTTCAGCTTTTTTCGCTAGCGATGTCCAGTATTTGTCGGAGGGAATTAGTCTTCATGTTTAAACGATCGCATGAGGCACAAAGCATGAGGAGTCTTTTGTGATCCGTCCAACGTCCTCACGGATGCCCATGCCGCAAGCGCGGTCACCGACTACCCAACTACCGATTAAGGCATGATTGTTACCAAAGCGTGGCATCGGATGGTAAGCCTGTCTGATCCATGGGCTGTCGGTGTAGGGGCCTTCCACCGCTTCGCGCTGACCTGCAGGTGTGATGAGTTCCACGTTACTGCCTTCCCTTGAGAAGAACGGTTTGCGCACCCAGCCCGCTGGTAAAGGTGGGCTGTCAGCGGTCTCGAAAAAAGCTGGCAATAGGTTGGGGTGGCCCTCAAAGTGCTCCCACAGTAGGGGCAAAATACCTTTGTTGGAGAGTACCGCTTTCCAGGGTGGCTCAAACCAGTGGGTATTTAATTGTGGAATGTACTCGCCAAACGCATCATCGGCCATCTCCTCCCAGGGGTAGAGTTTGAACAGCGCGTGGATAGGCTGGTTATCCAGGTCCACGAAGTGCTCCGCGCCGGGTAGCAGGCCGATATCTTCGGTGTAGATAAACGGTGCCTTTAAACCCGCCTGCACTGCTACGTCCTGCAGGTAGTGCACGGTGGCGCGCTCTTCGGCGTTGTCTTTGATGCAGGAGAAGTAGAGCGTGCGTGCATCAATGCGGTCACCAAGGTGCGCCATGGCATTGATTAATCGCTCTTGAATCGAATTGTACTGATCCGCGTGGCGAGGCAGGATGCCCTGGGCAATGGCCTGCTCAAGCCACACCCACTGAAAAAAACCCGCTTCGTAAAGCGAGGTAGGGGTGTCGTAGTTGAGTTCCAGCAGCTTCGCCGGGCCGTCACCGGAATAAGCAAAATCCATCCGTCCGTAGAGGTGCGGCTGACCCGATTTCCACGAGTGATGAATGCTGTCCCACATGTGCTCGGGAAGCGCTAAGCGCTGCATTAGCGCATTGGAGTGGCAGACTTTATCGACCAGCTCCATACACATTTCGTGTACCTCTTCGGTCGGCGCTTCAATGTCCCGCTCAACCTGCTCCATGGTGAACTGGTAGTAGGCGTCTTCTTTCCAGTAAGGCTCCCCGTCAATGGTATGAAAATGAAAGCCCAGCTCATGGGCGAGGGCTTTCCAATTGCTTCTTTCAGGGATATCGATTCGCAGCATGGTGGTATCCGCTAATGGCTAGGAGCCCCAGCCACCCCGGGCCGAAGAGCGTGAACCGAAACCGCTGCGCTGAGACGCAGCGCGGCGATTTTGAACCACTGAGCTGCGCATAGCCTCATTACGTTGGGTGACGCGCTGGGTGGCCTGATTGGTAGCGGTGTTCCAGTTACCCTGATTCTGGCGGTTGCGATATACCGGTTCCTGGTACACCCGCTCAAAGGAGCGGCCACGGTTGGTGTTGGACATCATGCTGCCCACCATGTAGCCCATCATCGCTGGCATAAACCAGCTGCCGCCGCTGCTGCCGGTAGCGGCCTGGGCTTGCTCTTCGGTCGGCGCGGTACAAGCGCCTTCGCCGTGTTCCGCTTCGCACTCTTCAAGGGTGCTAAAGCGTGGCACCTCTTCCAACGAGGCTTCATAGGCGTCTTCGCAGGCGCTACGCGTATAGACATTCTCCTCCACGCACTCCTCGACGCTTTGAAAGCTGCGTGGCTGATCGAATTGGATTTCAGTGATCTGCTCTTCCTGGGGCGGTTGGCCGCAGGCAGTAAGGCCAAAGGCGCTGGCGCCCATCATCGCTAATGACAAGCGCGCGCTGCGTTTACGTCGGGGCAGGTGGGGGGTGTGATCGTGCTTAGACATGCAGGCTCTCCTTTACCACGTCATCGAAGCGGCATTGAGTAAGCCGACTGCTACGGCCACGCTGGCCATTAAAATGCCGTAGGCTTGGTGGCCTTCGGTGATGTGTTGAGACAGGCTTTCGCCTTGCTGACGCAGAAATAGTTTCACGCCAAAAAAGGTGCCTAATTGAACGATAAAGGCAACCACGCCCCAGAGTACAAAATCGATAAAGTTGATTGAGTTCGCCATTGCGCTATAAAGCGGAATGGTAAAACCTAAAATCGAGCCACCGTAAGCGGCAGCGGCGGCCGAGTTTCCTTCTCGAATCAATGTCCATTCGTGGTGGGGGGTAAGTCGGCTGTAGCAATACATAAAGGCGGCGAGCAGCAAAATTGCGGTCACAAGATACGCAATAAATGATGGCAGGCCGTACAGATAATTCACCATGGAGATAGTTTCCTTATAGATTATATTGCGTCGATATCGATGGAGGCCACATCCACCCCCACGTTTTGCACCAGCATAAAGCTGCCTTCACCATCATCTTCGGCGCTCAGCAATAAGTACTCCAGCCGTTCAGCGTCTTGGATGGTGCGCTCATAGAGCATGGCGTGGTGTGTCACGCTACGTGCGGTTAAGCTCTCGGTGGTCATCACCTGTTCTTCAAACATCACCGGTGGCGACCAAACGCTATCGTTGTTACCCCATACCCGCTGATACGTGCATGTTCGCGCCTCGTCTGAGGTAGAGGCTAAGGGAATCGATTGAGCGCCAAGGCCGTCAGACTGTTTATCTTCCCCGTTTATCAAATTATCGAATTCGGCATCCGAGAGATGAGCAACACGGTAAAAGTCGAATAGCTTATATTCAAGCACTTGGCCATTCTCGATATTGGCTTGCAGCCACGTGTCGTTATCCAGATAGAAACGCACGAGTTCTGCCCCCTGACCTAGATCCACATGCCCGACGGCAGCGATGTGATGATAGGCGTCATCATCCCAGCGGAACAGCGCATCCGGGTGGGCGCGTAGGCCAATCAACTTTATATTGACGCGACCGTCCAAGCGGAGACCTTCAAGGTCCTCCTGGCTAACGCCTGTAGGCAACCCCGCCGCCACCGGGCGACCGCTACTCTGCTCAGGCTGCTTTTGCGTGGTAGCGCGAAAAAGTGCTTTTAGGTTGTTGAGCATAGCCTGCCTCGCTAGTGCGGTTAAAAAGCGGAAATGACGTGAGCGCTGAACTTACGCTTGGGGCGCGTTCTTCTTCGCTTTTAGGCGTGCTAACACATCCTCTGCTTTACGCTCTTGGCCACCAATGCCGGCTGCTTTGAGACGCGCTTCCAGCGAACTGCCGCTCTCTTCCGCTGCCATTTCGTCAGCGGCGCTCATCTGCGCTGAGTTAAGCTGCTGACGCTCTTTGATACGTTCCAGCGATTCCATCGCACTGCTCATGGCGCTGTTCTGGCCCGAATGGCGAGCCGCCACGGCAGATTGAGCCTTCTGCGCTGACTCGGTTGCCTTAACCACGCTTACCTGCTGCTTGAGCTGGCGGAGCTGGTTATCGGTGCCGCGAATCGCACCGCGCAGTTTTTCGATGCTGGCATCGTACTCGCTAACAATGGCGCGTTCCGCTTCCAGATCATCCTGAAGCGCGACCATGCGCTCAGCCACTTCAACGGCAAGTTGTTCTTCGCCTTTATCCAGCGCGGCTTCAGCGCTTTTTTCCAGCTCAGCAATTTTGCTTTCCAGCGTGTCGGCTTTATTGCTGTTCAATTGACGTTGGCCCATCAGGCGGGTCAGTTCAGTTTTTGAACGGCTCAGATGATTTTCCGAGTCACGAATTTCCTGGTCTAAAATGCGCAGTGCCTGGGAGTCCACGACCGACTGTCCGGTTTCATTCGCTTTGCCGCGTAGGGCAGTCATAATTTTGCTTAACATTTAAGTGTCTCTTTTGAGAATATCTTTAAATAAAGTGCCACTGGTCGGTGTAAACACTGGTCGGTGTAAATGGCAGTGACGATGACTGACGAACTATCTTAGATAGATACTATTAGATTTTAGATAAACTACGTTAGACGAAATGGGTCTGAATCAGTTCAGCGACGTCCATGGCGGCGCTTGCTGTGGCATGCAGTTCAGCGCAAATAGACTCAAGTTTAGAATCGCCAAACAACTGCCCGTAAGCCACATAAAAGTCGCGCCCGTCAATCTCCACAATACCCACGGAGGCTAGCGGTAACGCAATGCCCTGGCGCAGTAAAACCGTGTTCAGCTCGGTGCTGTTTTTAATGCTGTCTACGGCAACAATGGGCGCCATCGCGATCCATTCATTTTCGCTGCGTGACAAGGTAACCGGCAGGTTACCGTAATCGTTCAGTTCCCAGATTAACGTCTGATTCGTCTCATCCAGGGTGATAGCACCCTCGGGCCATTCAATGGTCGCTGCTTCTCCGTTCGTAGTAGCGGGTTGGCTTATTAACCGGTATAGCTCGCTGGCGGTGATGCCGCTAGTGACGGTAGGCGTAGTCAAGGTGATCTGCTCCATCATTCGTTAGGTGGTTTTACCTTAACACTTAGCGGGACAAATGGTTCAGTTAAGGTTCCCTTACGAAATTGCCCCGCATGGTACGGGGCAGAAGCACGGGCAAACGTACGGGGCAAGAGTTTGGGAAGAGTAGGCTTGCAGGAAGGCGACTAAGGGGTGCGGTAAGTGTCGTTAAATTGCTTGCGCAGTTCATTCTTCTGCACCTTACCCATCGTATTGCGCGGCAGCTCATCGACGAAAAACACCCGCTTGGGCTGCTTGTACTTGGCAAGCCGACCGTCCAGATGGTTGATGACCGCCGCTTCTTCAAGCTGGTCTTCTCCAGGATTAGTGCCTTTTTGGCGCACCACCACCGCCGTGACGCCCTCGCCAAAGTCAGGGTGCGGTAGACCAATGACCGCTGATTCGGCGACTTGATCGAGTTCATCGATCACCTGCTCGACTTCTTTGGGGTAGACGTTATAGCCGCCGGAAATCACCAGGTCCTTGTCGCGACCAACGATGTGCACATAGCCCTGTTCGTCGACCATGGCGAGATCGCCGGTAACAAAAAAGCCGTCGTCCAACAGCTCTTCGCGGGTTTTTTCGGGCATCCGCCAGTAGCCGATAAAGACATTGGGGCCACGAATTTGCAGCATGCCAATCTCGCCTAAAGGCACCTCATCGCCGGTTTCGCGGTTGGTGATGCGCATTTCTACACCAGGTAACGGCATACCCACGGTGCCTGCACGCCGTGCGCCTTCATAGGGGTTGGATAGGTTCATATTGGTTTCGGTCATGCCGTAGCGCTCAAGAATCGCATGGCCGGTTTTGGCTTCGAACGCCTCGTGGGTTTCGGCAGTGAGTGGGGCAGAGCCGGAAACAAACAGCCGCATATTGGCAGTGGTTTCAGGCGTCAGGCGTTCGTCTTGTACCAGGCGTGTATAGAACGTGGGAACGCCCATCATCACGCTGCCGCGGGGCAACTCTTCAAAGATCACATCGGCATCGAACTTGGGTAAGAACAGCATGCTGGCGCCTGCCATCAAGGTGACATTGCAGGCGACAAACAAACCATGAGTGTGAAAGATGGGTAGCGCATGGATTAGCCGGTCATTAGCGCTGAAGTGCCAGGCTGATACCAGGGTTTCAGCGTTAGAGGCGAGGTTCTTGTGCGTCAGCATGGCGCCTTTGGAGCGCCCGGTGGTGCCGGAAGTGTAAAGAATAGCGGCCAAGTCACGTTCACCAAGCGCCACCACATCTTCCCGTGGCGTTGCCTTATGGGCAGCTTCGATTAAGCTGCCATCGGCAGTCTTCCCCAGCGTTGCTACTGCCGGGCAGCCGGTTTCAATAGCCAGTGCTCGTGCTTCATCTTCTATTTTGGGTCGGCAGACAAACAGTGCGGGTTCGGCGTCGTTTAAAAAGTAGCGAATCTCATCGCCGGTGTAGCCCGTATTGAGGGGCAAGTAAACGCCGCCGATACGTAGGCAGGCTAGGTAAAGCAGTATTGCTTCGGGGCTTTTATCTACCTGCACGGCGACACGATCGCCTTGTTTAACGCCCAGCTCGGTTAAGGCGCCGGCGAGCTGCGCACTTTGGGTTAGCGCATCGGTGTAACTGTAGCGGCGGCCGTCGCGGGTGGTAATAAAATCGGCGTCGGCGCGCTCGCGCATTTTGGCGACAAAGGTTTCAAATAGGTTATGGCTCATTTGGTGGTCTCTCCCTTGGCCAGCTTGCGGGCGCGACGAGCGAGGTCGCGCACCTCATTGGAGCAGGCAACGGTGGCCTTGGCGGTATAGTTTTCGTGGTTGCGTTCGATATCGTCCAGTACGTACAGGTAATTGACCATCAGCCCCGCGGCCTGTTTAAAGCCCTTATCGGAGATATCGCCCAGCCAGTTAATGCGGTGGAGTTCGGCGCCGTTACCAAGGTGAAAGCGTGCCACCGGGTTCAGCGGCAAACCGTGGCGGTTCTTTTCTTCAATTAAGTAGCGTGCGGCCAGCGGGCGGATCGCCGCTTTGAGCTGCTCTTCAAGCGTTTTGTCCTGATGCCATCCCGAGTTTTCAAGTCCCTTGAGTGCCTTACGCAGTGACGGAGGAAGCTGCTCATCCTCACGCTGCTCCTGCAACCACTGGGCGAAGCCGGGCACCGGCGAGAGGGTGACGAAGTATTTAAGCTGCGGCAGCTCTTGGGAGAGTTCCTGCACGACCTGCTTGATCAAAAAATTACCAAAAGAGATACCACGTAGCCCGGTCTGGCAGTTGCTGATGCCGAAGAACGCCGCTGTATCGGCATCTTCAGGGTCGTCGATTCCTTTTTTTGTATAACTGCTTTCGCCAGGCCTCTCTCCAGATAGTATTGGCTGAATACGGCTTGGTAAGCCCTTATGCAGAGCGACTTCAACAAAAATCAGCGGCTCATCACCAATTGCCGGATGGAAGAAGGCGAAACAACGCCGGTCACGCGCGTCCAGCCGTCGGCGCAGGTCATCCCAGTCCTGAATTTCGTGAACAGCCTCATAGCGGATGATCTTTTCGAGTATTGATGCCGGTGTATTCCAGTCGATACGCTTGAGCATCAAAAAGCCGCGGTTAAACCAGGAACCAAAGAGATGGGCGAAATCATCATCAATGGCCTTTAGCTCAGGCTGATCGCGCAGTAACACCAGCAGGTCTTCACGCATTTTAACCAGCTCATAGGTACCGTCGCTGGCCAGGTTTAACCGCCGGAAAAGCTCTTGCCGCCGAGGTTCACTGGCTTCAAACAGCCGCTGTAAAGTGGGGTTGTCGCGAGCTTCCCGGTACGCCGTATAGGCCGCATCAATAGGGCCGGGTTCGGCTGCAAAGTCCGTTATTAAACGGTCAAAGAAACTGTTTTTTTCAGCTACCGAGAGAAGTTGGTAAATTGCCAGGGCGCGGCTTGCTAGTGTAATGCTGGAGGCTTCGCCATCGCTTTCAAGCAACTTTTGGCAGGCCTTAACCAACTGCCTATGGTCGGGCGTTAATGTTTCTGGATGGCGGCGGCGCAACAAGGCATCACGCTGGGTGATGTTGTTGAACAGTTCCTGCAAAAACATCATGTTCATGTTTGAACTCCTTAACCCATAATCAAGTTAGGTAGCCAAAGCGCGATGCCAGGGAAGAGGCACAGCAGCAAGATACCCAGCACCATGCACAGCGCGTAGGGCAAGCTTCCCATTAGAATATCGCGCAGCGAGATGTCCGGCGCGATGCCTTTAATAATGAACAGATTGAGCCCTACGGGCGGCGTGATCAGGCCGATCTCCAAGTTGATGGTCAAAATCACCGCAAACCAGTAAGGGTCGAAGTTGGCCGCCAAAATAATGGGTAACAAAATCGGCGCGGTCATCACGATCACGGCCACGGGCGGCAGGAAGAAGCCAGCGACTAACAGGAAGAGGTTAATGACCCCCATCAGCGCCCAGCGATTGATTTCCAAGCCAGCAATCGCGGCCGCTACGGTTTGGGTGATAAACATGGAGGAGAGCGCGTAGGCGAACACTTCGGCAGTGGCGATCACCAGCATGATCATCACGCTTTCGCGCAGCGAATCGCGCATGATTAGCTTAATCGGCCCCAACTGCCACATGCGGTAGATCAAAATAGCCAGCGCCAAGCACAGGAATGCACCCACGCCCGCTGCTTCAGAAGGTGTTGCAACTCCGCCATACAGTGCAAACAGAATACCCGCGACCACGCCCAGGAAAGGCAGAACACGTACTAATGCCTTTAAGTTGGTATCCACATTCTGTTTAACATTGTTTTTTAGCCGTTCAACGGACTCTGCCATGGGGTTGTTATAACCACCGGCCATCTTGCAGGCGATCATGGTCCAGATCATGAACAGGCCCGCGAGCATAAAGCCCGGTACCACCCCGGCAATAAATAGCCGACCGATGGAGGTTTCGGTGGAAATACCGTAGATGATCATGGTGACCGAGGGTGGGATGAGAATGCCCAAGGTGCCGCCAGCGGCAATACAGCCTGCTGCTACCCCGTCTGGATAGCCGCGCATGCGCATTTCGGGAATACCCATTTTGCCAATCGCCGCGCAGGTAGCCGGCGAGGAGCCCGACAGCGCAGCAAAAATAGAGCAGGCACCGATATTGGAAACCGCCAAGCCGCCGGGCAGCTTGCCCATCCACAGATCCAACGAGCGGTAAAGGTCACGTCCGGTGGGGGAGGAGGCTACCGCCGCGCCCATCAGAATAAACATCGGGATGGCGACAAAGCCAAACTCCGCAATGCGATCAAAAAAGGTTTCCCCAAAGTAGGTAAGCTCGGAAAGGCCACGATCATAGAGCAACGCCAGCAGTGATACGCCGCCCAAGGCAAACGCGATAGGGGTGCCAATGGCCATGAGTGCAATCAACGCGATGGCGACAATAATGCCTAAGGTAATGGGATCCATGCTCAGCCCTCCCCACGCAGAATTTCAGCCACATACTGCAGCGACAGCAGGGTGGCGCCCACGGCCATCGGCAACAGTGCTGGCCAGAGCGGCGGATTCCATACCGAGCCGGTGGTCCACTCGCCATGGAGTGCTTCGAAAACGTAAATCCAGCTGGCATACGCCAACGCAGCACAAAAACCTAAGCCAAACAACGAGGCGATTAAGCGCATGATGGTGCGTGTAATGCCGCCCAGTGCGTCGGGAACGATCGTGATGGCGACGTGGCCACCCGTCATCAATACGTAGGGGCTGCCCACCAACATCGCAGCCGTTACTGAGAAGATGGTGAATTCGGTCTGCCAACTGGTACTCATGCCCAGTAAATAGCGAATAAATACCATCTGACAAATCACGAGTACGCCAGCGATAAACATGGCGCAGGCCAAATAGGCGGATAGCCGCGAAAGCATATCCATGACGCGAATGTAGCCGCCAATGATGCCCCCACGCGCAAGGGTTGTGTGTGTCGTTGCAGGTGCCATAGTTCCCTCGTCAAGCTGGTCATCTCGCCAAGCTAAGCAAGCATCAGTAGAAAATGGCCATTCCGAGCGGAATGGCCGAGCCGTTAGGCATTTATCAGTTGCTTACTCGACAGCCAGCGCCGCATCGATGATGGCTTGGCCGTTGGGAACATTCTCGGCAAAGTTTTTGTAGGAGGTTTCCTTGGCGATATCGAGCCAAGCGTTGTAGTCGTCTTCGCTCATACTGACCACCTCAACACCATTCTCTTCGTAGAGGTCGACCATTTCTTGGTCAATGGCGGCAGCTTCTTCAGCGAAGAACGCTTCGGCGGCTTCACCCGCTTCCATCAGTGCTGCTTGCTGTTCCTCGTTAAGTCCTTGCCATACCTGCTCGGAAATAAGGATGGGTTCGTACATGTACCACAGCGCGAAGTCGCCGGGTTCAGTCAAGCACTCAACCTGCTCGTAAAGCCGGAAGGAGATAAACGACATCGACGAGGTATTGGCCGCATCCAATACACCGGTTTGCATGGCGGTATACACCTCAGAAGAGGGCATGGACGCGATGGAGGCACCGGCGGCTTCAAGCATCTGTTCGAACGCAGGCCCGGCGGCGCGGAAGTTCTGTCCCTCGACGGTGTCGGGGGAGGTGACGCACTGTTCGCTAGACGCAAAGCCTCCCGATAGCCAAGCATCTGCAAGCACCCGTGCGCCGCCTTCGCGAATGACTTCTTTAATCATGTCCATATATTCAGAATCATTGAGACGCTGAGCATGTTCCTGGTTGCGTACTAAACCCGGCATCAGCGTAGCCGAGAACTCTGGATGGCGGCCGCTAGCGTAGTCGAGCGGTAGCGAGGTGATATCGAGGCGACCACGGGCGATGGCGCCCCACTGTTCACGTGCTTTGAACAGGGATTGGCCGGGGTAAACTTCAATGGTCAGCCCAACATCCGCATCGGCTACTTCGCGGGCCATCATTTGCACCATTTCGTCGCGAACATCTCCCTGCCCCCCGGGGAATTGATGCGATGCACGTAGCACGGTATCGGCAGAGGCGTGGGAAGCCACAATGGCGAGACCAAGAGCGGCAGCAGTTGAGATCAAATAGCGTTGCATGAGGCGTCTCCAACAGTTGTTGTTGTGTGTTTGGATTGACTATATGTATCTATCAGACGAGCTGATATATATATCAATAGGCGCTACGTATGCTAATGTCAACTTTATGACAGCATTAAACGGCTAAGATGGGCCGCGATCCAAGGAGGTTAAACATGACGGGCACCAAGCGATCCAACGCTCAGCGATTAAGAGATTCTCTTGAGGATGACATCATCAATGGCCGCCGTTTACCGGGAGAGCGCCTGGATCCAGAAGCCTTGGGTCGTGAGTTTGAGGTCTCGCGTACCCCAGTGCGCGAAGCCTTTCAGCAACTGGTCGCCAGCGGCTTGGTGACTGTTTCGCCCAAAAAAGGGACCTTTGTGGCGAAGGTGGGCATTGATCAACTGATCGAGATGTTCGAGGTGATGGCGGAGCTTGAGGGCATGTGCGGACGCCTGGCGGCACGGCGGATTACCGAACTAGAGTTGGCCGCATTAAAAGAAGCCCACCAGCGCTGCGAAGCGGCAGCCCTCGCTGGCGACAGCGACGAGTATTACTACGAAAATGAAGGGTTCCACGACTGTATCTACACCGCTAGCCATAACGCCTTTTTGGCCAGCGAAGCGCGGCAGCTTAAACAACGCTTAAAGCCTTATCGTCGCCTACAGCTGCAGGTGCGACAGCGAGTCACTAATTCGCTCAGCGAGCATCAAACCATTGTGGAAGCCATCGAGCAGGGCGATTCTGTGGCGGCGCAGCGGGCGCTGAGCGATCATGTGCTAATTCAGGGCGAGCGTTTTAGCGACTTCGTTTCCAGTGTACGCCGCATGGAGGCGCCGTTAGAACGAACGGGCTAATCCCGTTCATAATCAAACACCGTTTGAGATGCATGTCCGTATCGGTGGGGTAATCGTCCTTGCCGACATAGGGCGCAGCGCTGACACTCTCTCTAATGCTTCGATTTCCCGTTAGCGGAGAGAGATTGTGACTCGCCATGTTGCTCTATTTGCCTACCCCGACTGCCAACTGCTGGATGTCAGTGGCCCCTGGCAGGTGTTTGCCAGCGCCAATGCGCTAAGCCCCCAGCCGCTCTATCAGTTAACCCTGGTCGCCGATGCCGCCGGCCCGGTAGTCACCAACGGCGGCCTAGTCGTGCACGCCACCCATACTTACCAGCAACTCAATCGTTTACTGCCCCTGGATACGCTATTGGTGACGGGCGGTAGTGGCGTTATGCAGCAGCGTGAAATAGCTGCAGTGAAGCAGGTGCTTTGTGAGGTCGCCCCAGAGGTGAGGCGGCTAGGTTCGATCTGCTCCGGGGCATTTTTGTTAGCCGCCGCGGGGCTGTTGGATGGCTGCCGCGTCACCACCCACTGGCGCCATGCGCAGCAATTAGCCGAGGAGTACCCCGCGTTAAGCGTTGAGCCCGATGCGCTCTATATCGAAAGCAACGGTCGCTATACCAGCGCAGGCGTAACGGCGGGGATTGATTTGGCGCTTTCGCTGGTAGAGGCAGATCACGGTGCTGATCTAGCCGGTCGAGTGGCCCGTGAGCTAGTGGTATTTCTGCAGCGCCCAGGAGGGCAGTCACAGTTCAGCGAGATACTGCGACACCAACAAGAGGCGGGCCCGCTGCGCCGCTTGCTAGATCAACTCCACGCCGACCCCAGCATTGATCACGGGCTTGAGAGCATGGCCGACCTGATGGCGGTCTCCCCACGCCATTTAACCCGGCTATTTAGGCGTTACTTAAATACCACCCCCGGCGCTTACCTGACCCAGCTACGCCTTGAGCAAGCGCGCTTGGCGCTGCTCAGCGGGCGCGAAAACGTATCCCTTGAGCGCTTGGCACAACGCTGGCGGCTGGGTGGTGCGGAGCAGCTGCGCCGCCAGTTTCAGCGCTACTATGGCGTATCTCCTTCGGTCTATCGCCAACGCTTTGCGCATTCCCATACCGATTCACTTCAGGAGAGTACACCATGCCTTTAACCGTCACCCTTCTATCGCTCTGCCAAGCTCTGCTGGTCAGTGGCAACGTGCTGCTGATCACCGTCTCTCCGTTAATTGGGGCGTCTTTGGCGCCAAGTGCGTCATGGTCGACCGCGCCGGTCGCCACCCAGTGGCTGGGGCTGATGTGTGCCACCATTCCCGCTTCATTAATTATGGCAAGGCTGGGCCGAAAGCGCGGCTTTATACTGGGCAACCTTGTGGGACTGGTGGGTGCACTGGTCGCCGTGCAGGCACTGATCGGCGAGCGCTTTGGGCTGTTCTTGCTGGCAACCTGGCTGATTGGTATCGGTATTGGCTTTGGTCAGCTCTATCGCTTTGCTGCCGTGGAGGCCGCCCCTGCGCCGCTGCGTGACCGGGCGATTGGCTTGGTGATGGGTGGCGGTGTGTTGGCCGCATTTGCCGGGCCATGGTTGGCCAGGGTGAGCCGTGAGTTGGGCGAGGTGCCGTTTCTGGGCAGCTTTGTGGGCTTGGCAGCGCTCTACGCACTGGCGCTGGTGGTGCTGATGCTGACGCAACTGCCTCCCGCATCACGCACCCACGGCGAAGGCACTGCGCTGCCACTGGGTAAGATACTCTGCCAGCCTGGATTTATTGTGGCGGTGAGCGCTGCGATGGTGGGTTATGGCGTGATGAACTTGGCCATGACTGCCACGCCGCTCGCCATGGCGGGTGCAGGGCACCACTTTAACCACGTTTCAATGACCATTCAGTGGCACGTGGTAGCGATGTTTTTACCCTCGTTCTTTACTGGCCATTTGGTCACCCGCTTCGGCGCCAAGCAAGTCATTGTGGCAGGCTGCCTACTGCTGGTGGCCAGTGCCTTGGTCGCTCAGTTGGGTATCGGTTTGGCCGGTTTCAACGTGGCGCTGATTTTGCTGGGCTTGGGCTGGAACTTTACCTTTTTGCCCGCCACCGGGCTGCTCACCGAGAGCTACCGTCCGGTGGATAAAGCGCGCACCCAGGCCGCCAACGAGTTTTTAGTCTTTGGCACCGCCGCGATCACTGCGTTGCTCGCTGGGTCCTTGGTCAGCGGTTTAGGCTGGGCGACGCTTAACCTAGTGTTGATCCCCATCGCGCTGGTGCCCTTGGCGGTGCTGGCGTGGCAGCACCGAACCCGGCTGGCAAACGCTTAAAAATCCCCCGGCGCGCACTGCAGGCAAGTAAGCCCGAGCGCGCGCCACTGGGCGACCACCGCGTCACGGTCATCCAGCACCAGCCAAGGCGCAAAGCCGTCGCTGCGCATGCGCTCCAGTAACGCCTCTTTTACCGCTTCATCATCCACATGGTCATCGCCCTCAGGGCGCAGGTACATGGCATCAAAGGGGATGGTGTGGCGCTCTAGCCAGCGCTGGGTATGCTCACGGTGGCTATCCGGGCGACCACTGCAGATAATGATCTGCTGTCCCTGGGCCTTGAGTATTTTGACCAGCCTGGCGACCGCTTCGATCACCGGTGCTTCGGCCATATGGGCAAAGAAGGGATCCCACTGTTTCTGGCTACCCAGCACCCAGTCGCTGACCTGATGAGGGTGGAACTCGGCGAGCGTGCCGTCGACATCGACAATAACTGCGGTCATACAAAATTCCCTACAGATGAAAAGGTGGCTGGGTAGGCTTGAGCAGAGAAATACTGATCAGTGCAGAGACGATCGCTCAGAAGCCTACGCCACGCGGTTAGTTCGTTATCGCTCAACGAGGTAAATAGCGGCACTACTTGAGCGGCGCCCAGTTGGTCGGCGAGGGCCACCAGGTGCGACGCGCGCAGGTGGACATTCCAGCGTTGCCAGCTGATTTTGCCTGCCGCTAGCTCTGCGCGGCGATCAGGGGTCAGATAACCCGTGTGAAGCAGGTGGTGGTCGGGCCACTGTTCCGGCGTATCGCTGCGATCACACATCAACATAAGGGTTGGCGGGCAAGCGTTTCGCCGCGCTAACAGCGAGCGAATCGAGTGGTCGAGCCCAGGCCGACGCAGTGTTGCAGGCAGAGCCAAGAGCGCGGCCAGGTTGTCGCGAATCACTGGGTCGATGGCGAGCGTTAACTGCCGGCGGTCAGCTTCTTCCGCCAGCCACAGCGCCATTTCCAGGGCGCGGCCAGTTTCCGGCACCGGAAACGCCAGCGACTGATCAAGGCGCTCACTAATAGCCTGAACACAGTACGCTTGGGGTTGGTCGTAGCTGCCATAGGAAGCGTCTAGCAGCGCAACACGCGCCGGTGGCGGCGTATCAAAGGGAAAGAGTTGCGACTCAAAGCAGGCATCGCCGCTATAGAAAATACCGTCCTCGACCGCTAAATGCAGCCACACACCGCCAAGTGAGTGCCCCGCCTGACCGGTGGTGACGGTAATGCCTTCAACCTCTAGCGTGCCGCGTTCGGGCAAAGGGCGCCACGCGCGGTTGGGAGGCAGTGCCTTGGCTACCAGCGGTGTACAGTAAAGTGGTACGTCTTCCGCCAGCTCGGCTACGCCGCCGATATGGTCAATATGGTCGTGGCTAATCAGTACGGCGTCCACGTCCAATTGCCGCACCCAAGTGATGGTATCGCCAGGATGCAGCGCGCCACCGGCGTCCAGCAGAAGCCGTTTACCCTGAGCTTCTACTACTATCGCGGCAGGCCCTTTGGCGCCTAAACCACTAAGAATCTCGATAGTGACACTCATTGGTCGGGCTCCAGGCACCAGCCCTGCTGAAGGTCGACGGCAACCTGGCTACCCAGCTCAGGAGCGGTGTGGTGATAGGCCAGCAGTGTTTCCCCACTGGGCAAGCACAGTGCGAGCTCATAGCGCTCGCCGCGGAAAATCACGCTTTCTACCTGAGTGATAAGTTGACTTGAGGTAGTCGGAGAGGAATCGATCTGAATATGCTCCGGGCGCACCAGCACGCTTTGGGTTCGCTCGGACTCGATGGCGTTCAGCCCGCCCATCAGGGCAGCGCCCTCAAGGCGCTTTCCAGGGTGGCCGGCGGCGACTTTAAGCTGGCTGCCCTGGCCGATAAAGCCCGCTACCCAGGCGGTTCTCGGCTGGCTGTAAAGGGTCTCGGGGGCGCCCCACTGAACGAGTTTGCCCGCTTTCATTACGGCGATTTTGTCCGCCAGCGCCATGGCCTCGGTTTGGTCGTGGGTGACATAGACCAGCGTAGCGCCGGTACGCTGATGAAAATCGCGGAAGCTGTGCTCCATGGTGGCGCGCAGGTGACGGTCAAGGTTGGCCAGTGGCTCATCCAGCAGCACCACCGAGGGGTCGCTCACTAAACAGCGCGCCAGGGCGACGCGCTGGCGCTGGCCGCCACTAAGGGCCTGGGGCATGCGGTCAGCGTAGGCATCGAGCTCCACCAGGGCCAGGGCCTGCTGCACCTTTTGGTGATACGCCGCCCCACGCAGGCCGCGCAGTTTGACCGGGTAGCCCACATTGTCCGCCACGCTCATATGCGGCCAAAGCGCATAGGACTGAAATACCATGGCCATATTGCGCTGCTCGGGAGGTACATGGGTATCGGCGCTGGCCAGGGTACGATTGGCTAATTGGATCGTGCCGTCATTGACGGTTTCAAACCCCGCCAACATGCGCAGCATGGTGGTTTTGCCACAGCCGCTGGGACCGAGCAGGGCGACAAACTCGCCTGGATTGATCGTCAGCGACAGCGCATCAACGGCCGTCTGTTCGCCAAATCGCTTGGTAACACGATCGATCGATAGCCCTGCGCTAGATGGCACTGCCATGCCTAACTCTGCCATGGAATGACTCCTTTAGGTAAACGCGGCGCCAGTAAACTGAGTGTCAGCATCAGCGAGGCGACCATGATCACCACCAGCACTGACACCGCTGAGGCCAGCACGCTTTCGCCGCCTTCATCAAGGTTGAAAATCAGTACTCCTAGGGTTTCGTTACCGGCGCTCCAGAGCAGCGCTGACACGGTGAGTTCGTTAACCGCCAGCAGAAACACCAGCAGGCCGCCTGCGAACAGCGCGGGCGCGACCAGGGGTAAAATAATGCTGCCCAGGCGTCGCCAGGGTCCTGCACCCGCGAGCTGTGCCGCCTCTTCAAGAGAAGGATCCAACTGCGCCAGGCTGGCGGCGACAGGCTTGACACAGACCACAAGAAAGCGCGCCAGGTAAGCTATAAAAATCAGCCCCAGGGTGCCGTAGAGCGCCACATTGATAATCGGCAGCGGGCGAACAAAGAGCAGGATGCAGGCAATGGCCAATACTACGCCGGGAAGCGCATAGGGGATCTCAATGGCACTGAGTATCACACCCCGCCAACGCTCCGGCAGGCGCTGTAGCCGGTAAGCCAATGGCAGACTGAGCAGCATCAGCACCACAGCCGCGCTGCCCGCCAGCCACAGACTGTTGTTCACCGCTCGCCATGTGGCGCCTTGGCGACCCACCACTTCGGCGTAAGCGTTCAGGGTGGCGGTCTCGGCGTTTAATGGCACGCCCATGGCGGGTACCAGCGAGCTGATGATCAGGGCAAGCAGCGGCGCGACCAGAATAATCAGTAAGATCCCGACGAGCGTGGCGGTCACCAGCGAGCGCCAACTTCCCAGGGTGAAATCATGGGAGCGCCCACTATGGCCGCCCAGCCCGAAGCGGCTGCGATTCATCAATTGCTGCTGCAACGCCACCCCGGCCAATGCCAGTAAACCAATCAGCAAGGAGAGCGCAGCCATCTCTGCCAACACCCCGGTGCCAAAGTTGGCCATACGCTGGTAGATCAGTGTGGGCAGCACGTAATAGCCTGCGGGAATACCCAGCATGGCGGGGATGCCGAAGTTGCCGAGACTCGAGATAAACGCCATCGCGCCCCCGGCGATCAAGCCGCTACGGGTCACGGGTAGAATAATATGACCCCACACTTGGGTTTGTTTGGCGCCGCTAATGCGAGCGGCTTCAATAAGCTCCCGGGGCAGCGAAAGCAGGCTGGTGCGCAAGGCCAGAAATACCAGCGGAGCGCTCTGAATGCCCAGCAGTAAAGCGATCCCTTCAGCCGAGTAGAGTGGTTGCGGGCTGCCCAGTGGGGGCGCCAAGTCTATGCTTTTCAGTAGCGGGCTGGCCGGACCAAAGAGCTGCAGCCAGCTCAAGGCGGTAACCTGGGGCGGAATCATCATTGGCAGCATAAAGCAGAACACCAGCCACGATTTTCCGCGCACATTGGTGAGCGTGATGGCAAAGGCGAATAGACTGCCCAGCACCAGAGCGATCAGCATGCCGAGCCCCGAGGTATACAGGCTATGCCAGAGTGCTCGCCAAGTGCTGGCACTGCTGAGCACCTGCCACAGCGGTGACTGGCGGCCCTGAGCAAGATCGCTCAACGCCTCCATCAGCAGACGCAGGCTGGGTGCCAGGCTCAGCAGTACAATGGCGATCAGCAGGCTTGAAAGCAGCCAGCGGTGCTGGCTGCCGTACTTGTTGTCGTTGCCGGTCTTGTTGTCAAAGATGAGAGCGGGCGTCATGATTACCCGCCGAAGAGGTCGCTAAAACGCTGTTTGAGTTCTTCTTCCTGCGCCAATGCCTGCTCGGTATCAACCGGCATCAGGGTAATGCTATTGCGCTCGGGGAAGCCTTCCGGTGGGGTAACGTCGTTGTGAGCAGGCAAGTAGCCCTGCTGGCTGACCAGCTCCTGGCCCTGCTGGGAGAGCACAAAATCAACAAACTTTTGCGCGGCCTCGACATTCTCTGCACCTTGCATAATGGCGACCGGCTCGGTCACCGCGCTCACGCCCTCTTCCGGGAACACGAATTCGACCGGCGAGCCTTTGGCAGCTTCACGAATTGGCAGGAAATCCACCACGATGCCGTAGGGCTTGGTGCCCGCGGCCACGGCGTTAAATACGCCCCCATTGCCGCCCTGGGCTTCGGTGCGGTTTTCATGAAGCGCTTCGTAATACGCCATGCCAAGGTCTGGGTTGGCAGTGATCGCCGCCATATGGATCAGTGCCGCGCCGGAGTAGAGTGGGCTGGGCATAGTGACCATGCCTTCGTAGTCAGGCTCCAGCAGGTCTTGCCAGCTTTGCGGCTGATGCTCGGCACCGGTGTTATAGACAATCCCGGTGGTGATCAGCTTGGTGCCGTAGTAGTAGCCTTCGGGGTCATACAGGTCGGCGTCATAGGCCTGGCGCTCATCGCTTAGGTAAGGCTGTAAATGGCCCTCCTGCTTGAGTGATTCCATGGTCATGCTGTCGGCAATCAGCAGCACGTCAGGGTTGCTCACCCCGGCCGAAAGCTCTGAGCGCAGCCGGGTCATTAAGCGCGTCGTACCGTCGCGTACCCACTCCACTTCAATATCGGGATAAGCCGCTTCAAAGGCGTCAACGGTCTGTTGGGCATCGCTATTGGGCTGGCTGGTGTAGAGCGTTAGCGTCTCGTTCGCCGCTGCCTGAACCGAAAGGGAAAAGCTGGCTACCGCAACGGCAGCCGTAAGGGCCGATACCGGGATAGATAACAGGGGACGCTTCGACATGGGTAAACCTCCAGTGAGTTAACCACACCTAAGCTACTGTCATCTGCTTACAACAAAGTGACAGTACGCTTTCGTTCAACCTTTTGTGGCTTTCGCTTGCCACGCTTTTTGCTTTCGTTGTGCTGAGAGGTGGTGATGCGTCAGTTCGAACGTCGACAACGGCTGCTGGAACGAGTCCACAGCCAAGGTCGCCAGTCGGTAGATAATTTGGCAGGCGAATACGGGGTTTCTGTACAAACTCTGCGTGGGGATATTCGCCATTTGGCCGAGAAGGGCTTAGTGCTGCGCCGTCATGGTGAGGTGCTGCCATTTCCTGAGCAGGAAAACATCGGTTATGACCAGCGTCAGATCGTTAACGTGGCCGGTAAACGGCAGATTGCGGCGCGGGCAGCGAGCTTGGTGCAGGATCATCAAGCGCTATTTCTAGGCACGGGCACCACGGTTGAGCAGTTGGCCGATGCGCTGAGTGATAAGCAAGGTCTGCATATCATGACCAATAACCTGCATGCGCTGATTAAGCTGTGCCAGTTGAAGTGTGAGTTAGTGGTGGCGGGTGGACGAGTGCGTCGTCGTGACCAGGATGTGATTGGCGGCGATGCCTGGCGCTTTTTTCAACGCTACCGTGCCGATATGGGGATTGTGTCGGTGGGGGGAATGGATAGCCATGGCCAGCTTTATGACTACAACGACGACGAAGTAATGGCCCGTGAGGCGCTGTTGGCCCATGCCGGTTATCGCGTATTAGTACTGGATAAAACCAAGTTCGACCTGACACTACGCTGCGCCGCGGGCCAGTTGGGTGATTATGATGCCGTAGTGACCGATGTGCCGCTGCCAGACAAGCTACGCAGCCCTTTGGCTGCCCAAGGCGTTCGGTTTTTAGGCTAACGGTGCACGTTTCTCGTTACTGCTATGCTGATAGATTGCTAGTGCCGAAGCGAGGAGTGCGATTATGGCAGGTGGATGGGCAAAAGATGGCGCCGAACAAGAGCAGATGGAAAGCACGCTAGAGGATGCGGTGCAGCGTGCGCGTAGCCAGCTGCCCCGCGGCGAAAGTCTTGAGGTTTGCGAAGAGTGTGGCGACCCCATTCCTGAACCGCGCCGTAAAGCGATTCCAGGGGTTCGACTCTGTGTGGTTTGTCAGGGTGAGTTAGACAAAAAGCAGTCGGCCTTTAGCGGCTACAACCGTCATGGTAGTAAAGATAGCCAACTGCGTTAAAGCTGGCAAAGCAAACCCGTTTTCCTCCGATGGTCATCGAGGTTTATTACTTTACCAGTTCCCCCCTATTTAATAATTTCTATGTGTTAACCGTGCGTTACCTGCTGTCTCCGGGTGAGGTGATGCGGCGCGGACGTAATAAATCCGTATCAGTCTAAATTACTCGTCAATGTCTGTTGGTTTTTTTGGTCATTATTTATGAGTTGTTAGTCATCTTCCTTGCCCTTGTTGTGGCACACTATGCTCGTGTTTGGATGTGTTATTTGGCTTGTGTTAGCTACGTATGATGCTGTGATTTATGGGTGAAGGGTGGGGCATTGAGGGCGGGAAATGGTTAATGACGTGTTGTTAGAAGCCGTCGAAGATGAGTTAAAAAGTCGTCCTTGGCGTTTGCGTTTTGCCGATGAGGTGGAGGCCCGCTTTGAGGAAGATACCCAACAACAACGTAGTCTCAATATGGCGGTGGCTGGCCTAATATCAGCGTTTATTTATAGCTTGTTTTTGATCAATGATTATAGTTACCGCCCTGACGCTTTCACAACGGCACTACTCTTGCGTATTGGTATCATGTTGCCTTTTGGTTTGCCGATTCTTTGGTTTGTCTATCGAGGAGTCTCTCCAGTACTTCGCGAAGCGCTTATGGCGAGTATCGTCATTGTTGCTACGGTGTTGTCTTGCCTGATTTTCGTCGCTTCCTTAGAGCCTTACTCTTACTTAGATGTTTTCTCATTTGGGCTGATTTTAGTGGTAGGGAATATTGTTTATTCGCTACGCTTTGGTTATGCCTGCGTATCAACCGCCCTCAGCATATTGATAATGCTAGTTTTTATCCTGGTTTACGAGCCAATGCCGCCAGAAGCGAAGCGGTTAGCCATGTTTACTATTTTCGCTAATGCCACGTTCACTTTAATCGCAAACTATCGGTTGGAGCACAGTGAGCGAACATCCTATTTGCATGTGTTAAGAGAGAAACTGCGGGCTGGGAATTATTTTGAAGATAATCAAAAGCTGTCACAACTTTCAATAACTGACCCACTCACCAATATTGCTAATCGGCGTCACTTCGACACGGTATTTCCTCTTCGCTGGCAGGAGGCGTTAGAAAAGGGCAACTACTTAGGACTCATGATGATCGATATAGACCATTTTAAAGCCTATAACGATCACTATGGCCATTTGCAAGGTGATCACTGCCTTCGCCAAGTGGCAAAGGCAATGCAGGTTAACAGTCGGAACGCGGGTGATTTAGTGGTTCGTTACGGCGGTGAAGAGTTTGTCGTGTTAATGTCGAATGCGACACCTAAAGCAGCAAGTCTAGCAGCAGAACGCTTTCGCTATAGCGTGGAGGCTTTGCAAATACCGCATCATGGCAATCCTGATCTCGGTATCGTCACAGCCAGTGTTGGAACTGCAGTGCTGCGCCCCACAGCACTGCTTACGCCAGCCGACTTATTAGCCTATGCCGACTTGGCTCTTTACGAAGCAAAGCGGCAGGGGCGCAATAAGATCTGGGTCGCTAGCGTTAATAAAATGCCATAGGCCAGAACCGCTAGCTCAGTACCGTCAACTCATAAACATGACGTATGCGCTGTCCATCCCAGTCATAACCGAGATGCCGACCTTGTCGTGTTGCGGAAAGTACCGGTGGCCGCAGCACTGCGGCACATTCGCCCTTAGGGTCTCTGACGCTCGGGTAAACAATACCATCCGCTTTCTCTTCCCAGGCTTTTCGACCAAACACTTGTCCGGCTGACCAGCTATCGGGATTAAGTAGTCCTTGATGATCATTTTGCCCGCGTATATCAATCAATTGTCCCGATAAATCCGATAGGTAAACACGTTGCTGAAGCATGATGGGTGGCTCGCGGGACTCACTCATAAAGCGCTCTGCGTGGTAGCAGGTCTCGGCTATCGCCGTGGCTTCCGTTAGCGCGCAGTAATAAGCGCCAAAGGTGCCATCGGTAAAACGCGAGCCAGTAGCGGGAAAGTGGCAGAAGGCCGCCATCACAGGCGTCCAACCAGGGCCATAACGCCGATCTTCGTCGCGGATCAGATGGATAGTCCCTGCAGCTTCACGCAGCCGTGCCGAGGTTTCACCTTCCAGTTCGTTCAGCAGTTCCCAGTCATCAGCGTTGTTATTGACGTTCTCGAACAAATCGATAGGTGGAAAGCGTGAGGGGACAATACGGTAACTGGGCCGCCATGAGACGTTGCTTAAAGGAAACGTCATGCATGGCCCCCGCCCCGTGCTGCATCTAAATGTTGGCGTACAACGTAAAGGTCAGAGACTTGTCCGTCTAACAGGCGCTCAACCGGCGAATGCCCGGCAAATAGTGGATTGTGGTTGGGCCTCTGCAGCCAGCTGTTAGCCGCCGCCTGGTTGGGAAGCAGTATATGCAGTGCTTTGTAGATGCCTAGAATCAAGGACATCCGTTCCAGATGATTGGCATCCAAGCGAGCTTGCTCAGGCGCCTGCTTCCAGCGCCGGTAGGTTGAATCCGGTACGCCTAAAAGCAACGCTGCTTCACTCTCTTTCAATCCCCATGCGTGTGAAATGTGGGGGTAGGTGCGCATTGCCGCGGCCCCCATTTCACGGCGCTTGTCGGCGGTTTTGTGCTGAATGGCCATAATACCTTTCTCCTCACTTGTCTATAGATTACGCCAAGTGAGCGAGTTTTGAAAATAGCGATCATTTGAGCTTTTTGGATTCCCGGCACGCTGGTTCAACTGCTTGGCTCGGTTTCCTGATGCGCCAAAATGACGGCCAGAAAGCCCTCGCCGTAATCCGCCAGTTTGCGTGCACCGATGCCAGAGATATCGCCCAGTGCCGCTAGGCTCTGGGGTTTCTGCTCGACCAGTTCAGCCAGGGTGGCGTCGTGGAAAATCACATAGGCAGGCACGCCCTGGGCGTCGGCCAGTTCCTTGCGGTGCTGGCGTAGGGCTTCCCACAGCGGGCCGTGGCCCTGTGGGGAAGAGGCGCCTTTGCTGCCTCGTCGGGTGGCCTTGGTCTTGTGGGGTTTGCGTAGCGTGAGGCTCTGCTCGCCGCGCAGCACCGGCTTGGCATTGGCGGTGAGCTTGATGCCGCCGTGCCCTTCCATATCTACGCTCAAAAAGCCGCTGGCAATCAATTGGCGAAAGAGCGCCTTCCATTCGTTGGCCGTGAGGTCTTTGCCGATGCCGAAGGTGCTGAGGTGGTCGTGGCCAAAGCGGGTGATGCGTTCGTTGCTTTTGCCCAGCAATACATCCACTAGGTAGGTCACGCCAAAGCGCTGCTCGGTGCGGTAGACACATGAGAGCGCCTTTTGCGCCGCCACGGTGGCCTCCCAGGTCTCGGGTGGGGTCAGGCAGTTGTCGCAGTTGCCGCAGGGGGCGTCCAGCCGGTCGCCAAAGTAGTGAAGCAGTGCCTGACGGCGGCAACTGATGATCTCGCACAGCCCCAGCATGGCGTCGAGTTTCTGCTGCTCGATACGCTTTTGCTGGTCGGCGGCGCTGGAGTCCTGCTGCATCTGGCGCAGGGTGATTACGTCCTGAAGGCCGTAGGCCATCCAGGCATCGGCATGCAGGCCATCGCGCCCGGCGCGGCCGGTCTCCTGGTAGTAGGCTTCGATGCTCTTGGGCAGGTTGAGGTGAGCGACAAAACGCACGTCGGGCTTGTCGATGCCCATGCCAAAGGCGATAGTGGCCACGACGACCACACCATCTTCACGCAGAAATCGGGTCTGGTGGTGCTGGCGCTGCTCGGGGGGAAGCCCGGCGTGATAGGGCAGTGCAGTCAGCCCCTGGCGCTCTAGCCAGGCAGCGGTCTCCTCCACCTTGCGCCGGGAGAGGCAGTAGACGATACCCGCCTCGCCGTCGTGGTTGTCGCGGATAAAGCGCAGCAACTGCTCCTTGGCGTTACCTTGATTCTCGGCGATATGGTAGCGAATGTTGGGCCGGTCAAAGCCGCTGTTGTAAAGCGCCGCCTCCTGGAGCTGCAAATGCTCCATGATATCGCCCCGGGTAGGCACATCGGCGGTGGCGGTTAGGGCGATGCGCGGCACTTGGGGGAAACGCTGGTGTAGCTGGGAGAGCTGGCGATACTCCGGGCGAAAATCGTGGCCCCACTGGGAGACACAGTGGGCCTCATCGATGGCGAACAGCGCAATCCGGGTCTGTTCCAGCAGCATTTGCATACGCGCCGTGGCCAGCCGCTCGGGGGCGACATATAAAAGGTCCAGTTCCCCCGCCCGTAGGCGATTCTCTACCGCGACTGCCTCGTGGTAGTCGAGGCTGGAGTTGAGGTAGTCCGCCCGAACCCCGTTCTGCTTAAGCGCCGCTACCTGGTCCTGCATCAGCGCGATCAGCGGCGAGACCACAATCGCGGTGCCTTCGCGCAGCAGTGCCGGGATCTGATAGCACAGCGACTTACCACCGCCGGTGGGCATCAGCACCAGCGCATCGCCACCGGCTATTACATGCTCAGTGATGGCCTGCTGCGGGCCGCGAAAGCTGTCGTAGCCAAATACCTCCTGAAGTACCTTGAGGGTTGCCGGGTGAGGGTCGCCGTGCATCAATGCTCTCCATGTCTCGTGCTTGAGAGAGAATTGTCGCACGAAAAACCTGGGGGGCGTCTGCCTAGCGGATCCCTGCCCTTAAAAACGACTGCACGAATTGGCGCTGAAAGAGCAAAAAGGCAATGAGCAGCGGGGCGATACTAAGCAGTGTGGCGGCGCTGACGGTGGCCCAGTTAACGCCGGTTTCGGGCGCGGAAAATACCCCTAATCCTACCGTTAACGGGCGGCTCTCTACCGAGTTGGTAACCACCAGCGGCCAGATAAAGTTGTTCCAGTGGTGACTAATCGAGACCAGCCCGTAAGCAAGGTAGGTGGGCTTGGCTAGCGGTACGTAGACCTTCCATAGAATTTCCAGCCAGTTACAGCCTTCGATGCGGGCGGCGTCTTCCAGCTCCCTTGGGATGGTTTTAAAGGTTTGGCGCAGCAGAAAAATACCCAAGGCGCTGGCCACGTAAGGTAAGCCAATCCCGGTGATGGTGTTGATCAGCCCCAGCTCACTGGCGATGCGGTAGTTCTCGACAATCAGCACTTCTGGGAAAACAAAGAGCTGAATCAGCACCAGCATAAACAGAACGTTCTTGCCGGGAATCGGGAAGCGCGCAAAGGCAAACGCCGCCAGGGTACAGACCACAAACTGACCGATCACCACCCCTGTCACCAGCGCAAAGGTGTTCAGGTAGTAACGTGCAAAGGGCGCTTGAGACCAGGCGTTAGTGAAGTTCTCCAGCGTCAGCGGGGCGAAGAGCTCAAAGTTCACCATAAACTCGCTGGGGTGGAAGGCGGCCCAAAAGGCATACAGCAACGGAAAAATCCAAATAATCGCCAACAGCCACGCGGCCACGGTTTCCAGTGATGGAATTGAGACGAAGCGGGAGCGGGGTGCATAGATAGTCGTCGTATTCATTGGTAGTGCGTCCTACGATCTAGAATCGTGAACTTGAGCGTGGCAACGACGGCGAGTACCAGCAGAATAACCACCGTAATGGTGGCGGCTGTAGTGCCATCAAAAAACGAAAACGCGTTCTCGTAGACGTAGTAGAGCAGTAGGTTGGTGGCGTTATTCGGACCACCTTTGGTCAAAATAAACAGGTGATCCACCACCCTTACCGAGTTAATCAGGGCGTTGATGAGCACAAACAGCGTGGTGGGCATCAATAGTGGGAAGGTGACCCGCCAAAAAAAACTCCAGCGGCTGGTACCTTCAAGGTCGGACGCCTCTTTTAGCTCGGGTGGCATACTTTGCAGCGCCGCCAGGTAGAAGATCATAAAAAAGCCGGCTTCTTTCCACACCGACATCACGATCACCGAGCTTAACGCAACGCTTGGATCGCCCAGCCAGTTCACCCCGGAGAGGCCCAACATGCCGAGCAGTTTATTGAATAGACCAATCTGTGGCGCGTAGAAAAACATCCAAATATTGGCAGCGGCGATCATGGGTAGAATGGTCGGCGTAAAGTAGGCCATGCGCACAACGCCGCGCCCGCGCAGTTTGCCGTTAACGAATAGCGCCATGCATAAGGCCAGCGCGATAGAGGTGGGGATTGTACCGACGGCGTAGATTAAGTTGTTGCGAGCTACTTTCCAAAACGTCGGGTCATCGAACAATACCTGATAGTTTTCAAGCCCTACAAACTCAGTAGGGGCGCCCCGAAAGCCCGGTAAAAACAGGCTATTGATCACCGTCGTGATCGTCGGTAGATAAGCGAAAGTCGTCAGCAGTACCGCCGCCGGTAACAACAGTAGCGCACCGTAAAGCTGCATTTTATGGGAGGCGGTTAAGGACATGATGAAACACCGCAAGTGAAGGAAGCCGGGGCGAGCCCCGGCGAACAGTGAAACCTATAACAATTAACGGGCGTAGCGGCGCAGCACGCTATCGGCCTCTTGCTGCGCCTGATTAAGCGCTTCTTCCGGTGTCATTTGACCGGTCAGCGCCGCTTGTACGGCGTTATCCAGGGCGCGGCGAATGCGGCCACCCTGGTAGGTGGAGAGCTCCGCCGTGCCGTGTTCAAGCTGGTCGCGGGCGACGGCGGCGGGTGGGAACTCTTCAACATAGCTTTGTAGTGCCTCGGTTTCGTAAGCAGCGGGGCTGACGCCCATATAACCGGTTTCAATCGACCAGGCGGCGGCACGTTCTGGGGCGGTCATCCAGCGGATAAAGGTCATCGCCGCGCGCTGCTCCTCTTCGCTGGCGTCTTCAAAAATATAGAAGTTGCCGCCGCCAGTGGGACTGCCACGCTGGGTTTTCATCGGCAGCATGGCAACGCCAAAGTCGAAATCAGCTTCGCTGCGCACGGCGGTCAGGTTGCCGGTGGTGTGCCACATCATGGCGGTGGACTGCTCTAGGAAGTTCTGGCGCAGCGTGCCCCACTCGATGGTGCCATCGGGCATGGCATTATGCTCGTCAGCAAGCGATACCCAGTACTCCAGCGCTTCAACCGCTGCGGGGTCGTCAAAGTAGACCTCAGTGCCATCTTCGCTCATCAAGCGATGACCGTTCTGAAAAGCAAAGGCCTGGAACATCCAGTAGGGGTAGCCGGTAGAGGGCACCATCACGCCCCACTGGTCGCCGTTGGAGGCTTCCCGAACAGTGGCGGCCATCTCGGCCATCTCTTCCCAGTTTTCAGGCGGTGTTTCCGGATCTAGGCCAGCGGCTTCAAAAGCGTCCTTGTTCCAGAAAAGCACAATGGTGGAGCGCTGAAAGGGGATGCCGTAGGTTTTGCCATCCAGCTGGCCATTTTCCATCAGGCCGGGGTAGAAGCTATCCAGCCACTCGCGCTCCTCGTCGGTTTCGACTAGGTCATCGAAAGCCACAATGGCGTTCTGCTCAATCAGCTCGTACAGATCGATGGAGAACATGACTGACAGTTGCGGCGTGTCGCCAGCTTCCATGGCCGACATGGCGCGTACGCGGGTGTCGTCGTAGTTCCCGGCGTAGATCGCTTCGACGTTGATATCGGGGTGTTCGCTTTCAAACTCCGCTACTAGGTTGTCCACCACATCGGTGAGCGCCCCGCCCACCGAGACCGGGTAGTACATGGTCAGATCAACGCTATCAGCGTTAACCTGGGCGGCACTTAATAAGCCTGCTGCCAGGGCCGTCATCGCAAAAGGGATCCGCGCACGCATAAAAGACTCCACAAGTATCAGGACTGAATCAAGGTTAAAAAGCGATCAGTGTTGGAAAGAGCCCACCGCCGGTGGACGAGGAATGCTGCGGATTGGCGGAGCGAAATCGCTTAGTGGCATATCATCGCGCCGTAGGCCGTTAGCATCGAAAAGGTGTATGTTCTTGGACGCCCAATAGAGGCTGCATAGCTGGCCAGTCAATAGCGGTTTGCCGCTTAATCGAACGCGCAGGGTATGCGAGCCCACCTCGACATAGGCAATGGTATCTGCCCCCAAGTACTCTTCACTTAATACCTTGGCGGGTACGCCTGGCGATGCCGCTGGCCGTAGCTCAATATCTTCTGGGCGCACGCCCAAGTGTCCACCGGCGGCCTCCATTGGTGCCACGGGCGTGCTCGGCTCACCTTCGATGACGGCGCTAGTCTCACCGGCCACCAACGGCAGCAGATTCATCGCTGGACTACCAATAAAGCTGGCGGCGAAGGCGCTGGCGGGTCGGTTATAAAGTTCGTCAGGGGTGCCGTCCTGCACGATTTTGCCGTGTTGCATCAGAATGACGCGATCGCCCATGCTCATGGCTTCGACCTGATCGTGGGTGACGTAGATCACCGTCATGTTTAGGCGGCTCTGGAGCGCTTTGATTTCCCGACGCATGTCGCTGCGCAGTCGGGCATCCAGATTGGAGAGCGGCTCGTCCATCAGACAGATTGGATGCTCGGAGATAATCGAGCGTGCCAGGGCGACCCGCTGGCGCTGACCACCGGAAAGCTTGGCAGGTTTGCGGTCCAGGTAATCGGTGAGATCGACCAGTTCGGCGACCCTGACGAGCCGTTCGCGCTGTTCGGCTTTGGGCACTTTGCGGCTACGCAGGCCAAACACGATGTTGTCGGCAACGCTTAAATGCGGAAACAGCGCATAGGACTGGAACACCATGCTCAGGCCACGATCCCCGGGCGGCAGGCGCGTCACGTCGCGCTCGCCAATATGAATATGCCCGCTGCTTGCTTCTTCCAAGCCTGCGACCATGCGCAGCGTGGTGGATTTTCCACAGCCCGAAGGGCCCAGCAGAATGACAAATTGCCCAGGCGTGACATCGAAGGAGATGTCGTCGACAGCCGTGGTCGCGTCCCAACGTTTGGTGACGCGTTCCAGGCGGATACGCGATTGATTAGACATAGCACACACATCACCGGCTGTTGGTTGTTATTAGGTCAGCTTGTGTTGAAGATGTTGCCGTTGTATGACACTTATATAACAAACTTGTGTCAAGCGAAAAATTTACTTGGCGACTTTAATGCCGTAGCGCTGCAGCCTGCGCACCACGCTGGATTGGCTGATGCCCAGCCGCTCGGCGATGGCGTAAGTGCTAGGAAGTGTGTGGCATAGCGCTTGTAGCGCTTCTCGCTCCAAGCGTTCGAGGTACTGTTTGAGGTTTTCTTCCGGCGCAAGCGGTGCCACCAAAGGTGCGGGGGAGCCACTCGGCAAGCTGTCGGCGCGCTGTTCGGTATGTGCCTGTGCGGTAGGGACTTCAATTTGATCGGTGGGGCTTGAGAGCCAGGCCCGCTCCAGCCAGTTTTCCAGCTCGCGAACATTCCCTGGCCAGTCGCTGCCCATGAGGGTCGACCATACCTGATTGCCGAGAATTTTTTGCCGCCCATAACGTTGATTCAGCCTTTTTAAGCACGCTTCGACCATATCGGGGATATCCTCGCGGCGGTCGCGCAGCGGCGGCAGGGTGACCGGGATCACGTTGAGACGGTAGTACAGATCCAAGCGAAATAGCCCGGCTTCCACCTGTTTTCCCAAGTCCTGATTGGTCGCCACCACCAAGCGGAAATCGACCCGACGCGAGCGCGTATCGCCCAAGCGAGTCAGGCTGCCATCTTGGATGACTTTGAGCAGCTTGGTTTGCATCAACAGCGGCAGCTCGCCGATTTCATCAAGAAACAGCGTGCCACCCTCGGCCTGCTCTAGCAGCCCGGCTTTGCCCTGGCGAGCAGCACCGCTGAAAGCGCCGGGCTGGTAGCCAAACATTTCGGACTCGAACAGATTTTCAGGAATCGCCGCGCAATTGACGTCGATAAAAGGGCCGTTATGACGCTGGCTCCAGCGATGTAGCTGCTTGGCAAAAGCGGTCTTGCCCACGCCGGACTCCCCTAGCATCAGCACATTGGCGTCTGAAGGGGCGACCCGCTTGAGCAGCAGGGCAATTTCCCGCATCACATGGCTTCTGACCTGCAGGTTATCCAGGGCGTCATCCAACGCCTGCTCTTCGGCATCCGGCGCAGCCTGGCTGCGTTTTAAATGTTCGCTAAAGCGTTTTTGGAGCAGCGCGTATTCGTCCTGCAGCAACTGGAGGTCGGTTAAATCCCGCGAGCGACTGATAATGCGTTCCAGCTTGCCATTCACGAACACAGGGTAAGCTTCTGCAATGACGCGGCGGCCTGTGCCTGTGATTTGCATCAATTGCGCGGGCCGACGGGTGCGCATGACTTCCAGGGTGATGGAGGGCTTCAATACCCCGGCGGCCTGAAGCTGTTGAACGCTGCTGGAAAGTAGCTCTTCTCGCGACACTCCATAAACCGCTTCGGCACCTGGGCTGACATCCACGATCTGCCCATCGCCACTGACGATAAAAAAGTGGTCGTTGGCGGTTTCTACGATGGTTTGCAGTACGTGCTTGTCTATTTCACTCATTGTGTTTCTCTCGCGCCATCCCTTTCACTGCAGCCAGCCTTGCCCAAGCGATTCATAAATGAATGATTGATTCATTTATGAATCGTTGGCGTGCTTGTTTGATGCATTTTTGCATCCTTAGGCCGGTAATCCTACCTGTTTATCGCTAGCGCAGGGTTGGCACGTTCTGTGCAGGTTGTAAGAGCATAAGCAGAGCATCAGCAGAAGATAAGCCATAAGCAGAAGATAACAAGGCTGCGCTGGCCACTTAGATTTAGCCCCTATCAGCGCCATAACAATGCCTAAGGAGATAACGATGTCAGAGTTTAATCAGCCGCTGGGCGGCAATACCATGCCGCGCTTTGCAGGCCCCGCGAGCATGATGCGCCTGCCTACCCAAGAGACTGCAGAAGGTTTGGATGCTGCGTTTATTGGTATTCCCATGGATATTGGTACTTCGAACCGCCCCGGCACACGCCTTGGGCCACGCCAGATTCGCGATGAATCGCGCATGCTACGCCCTTACAACATGGCCACCGGCGCCGCGCCGTTTGAAAGCCTGCAAGTAGCTGATATTGGCGATGTACCGATTAATACGTTCCACCTGCCGAAAAGCGTCGACATCATCACGGCCTTCTACGACGACGTGTTGAAGCATGACTGCATTCCGCTGACGTTGGGCGGCGAGCACACGCTGACGCTGCCGATTCTGCGCGCGATGGCGAAAAAGCACGGCCCGGTAGGATTGATTCATATCGATGCCCACGCCGATGTGAACGAGCATATGTTTGGCGAGCTGATTGCCCACGGGACACCGTTTCGTCGTGCCCAGGAAGAGGGTCTGCTGGCCCACAATAAGGTAGTGCAAATCGGCCTGCGCGGGACCGGTTACGCCCCTGAGGATTTCGACTGGTGTCGCGAGCAGGGCTTTCGTGTGGTGCAGGCTGAGGAGTGCTGGCATCGCTCGCTGACGCCGCTGATGGCTGAAGTGCGCGAAAAAATGGGCGATATCCCGGTGTATATCAGCTTCGACATTGACGGCTTGGATCCTTCTGTTGCCCCCGGTACCGGCACGGTGGAAATGGGCGGGCTGACTTCGGCCCAGGGGCTAGAAATTGTTCGCGGCGCGGCGGGCCTAAATATTGTCGGCTGCGACCTAGTGGAAGTATCACCACCCTATGACCCCAGCGGGAACACGGCATTAATGGGCGCCACGCTGCTGTATGAAATGCTCTGTGTATTGCCAGGCGTTAAACACAGCGAATGACGCCAACCGGATGGCTAACAAATAAATAGCGACTAAATAATAACAGTACTGACCTAACAACGCCGCCAGCCCACTTCCAATAATCACTTTCAATGGGTGACCCCTATGCCGTATAGCAACGTTAAATCGGAACAGCCGACCTCGTCGGCACCGATTCCCCGCGCGCACTTACTGAAATTTCTCATTCCATCGCTGATTGGGGTGTTGTTGTTTCTCGTCCCTTTTCAAATGGGTGACACCATTAACATTGGCATGGGCTTAATGGCCGATGGCCTACAAACCCTGCTGGGCTCGGCACTACCCGCCATCGCAATGGCGGTGCTCTGTCTCTCGGTAGTGGCAACGCTTTATGCCAAGCTGGCGCATCCGGGCTGGGCCGATAAAGGCGTACTGCATGAAATGTTTCATGTCGGGCCGTTATGGTTTGTGATGCGTGTATTAGGCGCACTGTTTGCCGTGATGACTTATTTCCAATTTGGACCTGAGTTCATCACCGCCTCTTTTACAGGGGGCGTCATGCTCAATGACCTTGCTCCAGTGCTGCTAACCTTCTTTTTCTTTGCCGCGCTGCTACTGCCGTTCCTGGTCGAGTTTGGCTTTATGGAGTTCATCGGCAGTATGGTGCGCAAGCCGTTTCGGGTGATCTTTAATTTGCCGGGACGCAGTGCTATCGATGCCACCGCCTCATGGATGGGCTCGGGTACCGTAGGGGTGCTGATCACCACACAGCAGTATGAGCAAGGCTTCTATAACCAGCGCGAAGCGTCGGTCATTGCTACCAATTTCTCTGTGGTATCGATTGCGTTTGCGCTGCTCGTCACCAGCTTCGTCGATATCAACCACCTGTTTGTGCAGTTCTACTTTACGGTGGTGGTGTCCGGCTTGATCGCGGCGGTGATTGTGCCGCGCCTACCGCCGCTGTCGCGCAAATCCAATGACTACTACGAGCCCGTGGGCTGCCAGTTGAGTGAAGAACGCACTGAAAAAGTGGGCCTGTTTCGTTACAGCTTGATTCAAGCCACCAATCGCGCCGCTGGAGCTCCCGGCCCTCGTGAACTGGCGCGCCTGGCATTAATCAACGTCATGGATATTTTCCTTGCGCTGTTGCCTCTGGTATTTGCCATTGGCACGGTGGCGCTCATTCTGGCGGAGTTTACCCCGCTATTTACCTGGCTCTCTTACCCCATGGTGCCGGTGTTAGAACTGCTTCGGATTCCTGAAGCAGAAGCGGCGGCGCCCGCCACCCTGGTGGGCTTTGCTGATATGTTTCTGCCCGCGGTGCTGGCGACCAATATCGAAAGCGAGCTCACTCGCTTTGTGATTGCCTGTCTGTCGCTTACTCAGCTGATCTATATGTCGGAAATCGGCGCGCTGCTGCTGAAGTCGAAAATTCCCATCAAGCTCTGGGAACTGGTCGCCATCTTTCTGCTGCGTACCGCGATTACGCTGCCGATCATCGCCTTTATGGCCCACGCGTTTTTCTTCTAAGGGGCCAGTAATGAACGTTGAAGCAACACGTAAACAACCCGACATGACCTGTGCTGAGCTACTCATTCGGTTATTGCGGGATACTTACGGGGTGAGCGCCCTGTTCGGCATCCCCGGCGTGCATACGGTCGAACTTTATCGCGGGCTGGAAGGCAGCGATGTGCAGCATATAACCCCGCGCCATGAGCAGGGCGCAGGGTTTATGGCCGACGGCTATGCCCGCGCCAGCGGCCAACCAGGGGTGTGCCTGATTATCACCGGCCCAGGCATGACCAACATTGCCACCGCCATGGGCCAAGCCCTGGCGGACTCCATCCCCATGCTGGTGATCTCCAGCGTGAACCGCCGCGATACCTTGGGCCTAGGGCAAGGACGGTTGCACGAACTGCCCAGCCAACAGCAGATGATCAGCGGTGTGGCGCGGTTTAGCCACACGCTACTGGATGCCAATACTCTGCCTGAAGTACTGGCCCGCGCCTTCGCCGTTTTCAACGAAGCTCGCCCAGGCCCGGTGCATATCGAAATCCCCATCGATCTGTTCAATGCGCCGGTCAGCGCTCCAGCTAGTTGGCAAGCGCCCACGCTTTACCGCGCAGCGCCTGATCCAGAAGGCTTGGCCGAGGCTGCACGCTTACTAAAAGCAGCGAAGCAGCCCTTGTTGCTATTGGGCGGCGGCTGCGTTTCAGCGCCGGAAGCCGCACGAGCATTAGTTGAGCAACTGGATGCACCCACGGTGACGACCATCAACGCCAAAGGGCTGCTTGGTCGTGATCACCCGCTGGACTTAGGTGCCAATGCCGCGCTGCCTGCAGTAAGAGAGCTTGCCGCTAACGCCGATGTCATTCTAGCGATAGGGACCGAACTGGGTGAAACCGACTACGACGTCGTTTTTGACGACGGTTTTCACCTCAACGGTACGCTGATTCGGATCGATCTTGATCCTGAGCAACTGGTGCGTAATCAGCGCACCACGTTGGGCCTGGTGGGCGATGCCGGGCGCAGCTTGGCGCTTTTGCTGGCGCATTTTTCGGCGCCGCTGAAGCGTCAAGGCGCCGAGCGAACGGTCGCCGCTCTGAGCGCGCTTGGTCTGGCAAACGATTCGGCGTTTAGCGACTTCGTGCCCCTCTATGCAACGCTTGTCGAACACCTTCCTGGAGCCATTTTGGTAGGCGATTCCACCGCGCCGGTGTATGCCGGTAACCACTTGGTTAGCCAGCCCGCGCCCAGGCGCTACTTCAATGCGTCCACTGGCTACGGCACCTTGGGCTATGGGTTGCCCGCGGCATTGGGAGCACAGCTGGCTCGGCCAGACCTACCCGTAGTGGCGCTGGTGGGAGATGGTGGTGTGATGTTCACGCTGTCGGAAATCGCTACCGCCGTGGAAGCCCGGCTGCCAGTGGTGATCGTTTTGTGGCACAACGCCGGTTACGAAGAGATCCGGCGCTACATGGACGCCAACGGCGTGGCGCGCTTAGGGGTGGATATTCAGGCGCCCAACTTCCTCACCCTGGCCGAAGGGTTTGGCTGTCCCGGCATGCTGGTGGAGAGCCCCGCCGAGCTTGCCAAGGCGCTTGCCAACCGTGAAACAAACGGGCCTTTATTGATCGAAATTGACGCCGCTGCTTGGCAGAAAAGCCTGATATCAACAGGAGATAATAATGAAAAATAAACATGTGCTCGGGCAGGACACACTATCTGCCGACGACGTTGAACACAGCCTTGGGCTGCCGGGAACCTTTGCACTGTGGCTCGGCGCCAATGTGGTGGTTACCACCATCCTGACCGGCATGTTTTTAGTCCCTGACCTGACCTTTCAGCATGCGATGTTGCTGATCTTGATTGGTTCGGCGATTGGCATCATTCCGCTCGTGTTAATCGGGGTGATGGGACAGCAAACCGGCATGACCACGATGGTACTCGCGCGGGGTACTTTTGGCAGAAAAGGGGCTAACTTCCCCGCCTGGGTGAATCTATTGGCGCTGATTGCTTGGAGTTGGATTCAGGCGCTGCTAGCTGGCATGAGTCTGGATTACGCCGTGGAAAGCTTTACCGGTTACTCAAATGTGGCGCTCTTCACAGTTATCTGTGAATCATTGGTTGTGCTGATTGCCTTGCGCGGCCACCTGGGGATCGAGAAGGTCGAGAAAATAGCGGCACTGCTGATGCTGGGGCTCTCGGCGGTGGTGCTGTTCGCGCTCAATCGTCATTACGATCTACCGAGCATTACCCAACTGGAGCCCGAAGGCGTGCTGGGCGGCGGCGTGGTGTTCGATATCGTGGTCGCGACGGCGTTTTCCTGGATTCCCTTGGCGGCGGACTATAACCGCCATTGCCGCTCGCTAAAAGCCGCGGTGGTGGGTACCTGGGGCGGCTACGTGGTGGCAACGCTGGTGGCAATGGGCTTGGGCGCCACGGTGTCAGCGCTTTCGATCAGCGTGGGTATGGAGCCCACCTACGATCCGACGACCCTGCTTAGCGGCTTCGGATTCGGCCTGCCCGCTGCCTTGGTGATTTTCTTCTCGGTGCTGACCACCAACGTAATGTGTGTCTACAGCGCGACGCTTTCGTTTATGAGCGTGCGCCCTAAGGTGCCTTTCTGGAAACCTGCGTTGATCATTGGCGTGGTGTCAGTGGTAGGTGCGCTGATCCCTGGTATTCTCGATCAGTTCCAAACCTTTCTATTGATTATCGGCAGCGTCTTTATTCCGGCCTTTTCGTTGATGATAGTCGACTACTACCTGCTGGGTCGCCAGCGCTATACCTCTGCACAGCTGATCCAGGCTGAACATAGCCTTCCCGCCTTCAATTGGCTGGCGCTGGGCAGCTACGCGGTCGGCGCGTTACTGGCTTACTACTGGAACTGGGTCGCGCCGCTTGAATTTGGTGCGTCGTTGCCGGTGTTCGTGATTACCGGTGCGCTCTATTTTGTGGTCAGTAAAGCGGTTGTCGGGAAGCGGGTGGCCGTATGACCCTTCAGCGTATCAGCGCAAAGCAGTGGTACCGTACCACTCTCAAGGAGGACGGTATCACTCTAGTGGATGAGCCGTGGATCAAGCCTTTTTACCGCTGCAATATCTGGCATGTTCAGGGTAGCAAGCGTGGCATGGTCGTGGACTTTGGCTTGGGCGCGGTGCCGCTGCGCGAACAGGTGGCGTTGCTAAGCGAGCGCGATCTTTTAGCGGTGGCTAGTCATACCCATTTTGACCATATCGGTGCGGCTCAGGAGTTCGGTTGTTGCCACGTTCATGCCGCCGAGGCGGAGATACTAGCCTCGCCCGATAATACGCGCACACTCGCCGGCCAGTTTCTCAGCGACGATATGTTCGAGGCGCTACCCCCCGAACCCTATTCTCATGAACGCTACTGTATTCAGGCGCCGCAAATGGTATCCCCGCTAAAGGATGGCGAGATACTAGATTTGGGGAACCGGCAGTGGGAAGTCATTCATACGCCTGGCCACTCCCCAGGTGGTATTGCGCTGTGGGAGACGAAAACCCAAACACTTATCTCCGGTGACCTGATTTACGATGGCCCACTCATTGAAGATCTGTGGCACAGCGACCTCTTTGATTATGCCGCCAGTATGCGCCGGCTACGCCAGTTGCCGGTTCGTACCATCCATGGAGGCCATTTTCCCAGTTTTAGCGGCCAGCATTTACGCCAACTTATCGATGATTGGCTTCGCCAACACGAGCTTTAAGGAGCCTCAATCGTGTCTACGACATCTAAAATAGAACACGCTTCCCTGCTTGATAAACAGTTCATCAACAACCAGTGGGTGCCCTCAAAAGGCACGCGCTTGCTCGACGTGATGAATCCTTACCGCGAAGAGCGTATTGCCCAGGTAACCGCTGGGGATGCGGCCGATGTCGATGCGGCGGTACAAGCCGCCCAGCAGGCGCAGCCTGAGTGGCAGACATTGGGTGGTGCCGCACGTGCAAAGTATTTGGAAGGGTTTGCCGATGCACTGGAAGCCCGCCGTGATTCGATTACCACGCTGTCAGCGACCAACAATGGCAAGCCGTTGGCGGAGGCGGGGATCGACCTGGAAGATGCCATTGCCTGCTATCGCTACTACGCCAAACAGGCTAAAGCGCTGGATGCTCGCCAGGGTGAGTTAGTGAGTGTTGAAATGGAGGGTGTTGAAGCTCTCACCTATCACGACCCCGTGGGCGTAGTGGGGCTGATTGCGCCGTGGAATTTTCCCCTCGTCACCAGCGCTTGGAAGCTAGCGCCTGCTTTGGCAGCCGGTTGTACCGCTGTGCTTAAACCATCGGAAGTGACACCGCTCCCTGAGTTAGTGTTGGCAGAAATCGCTCTAGAGATTGACCTGCCCGCGGGTGTGCTCAACTTGCTCAACGGCGACGGTGAGGGTATCGGCGCACCGCTCACCAACCATCCTGGCGTGGATAAAATCTCCTTTACCGGCAGTAATCGTGTGGGTGAAGCGGTCATGCAGGCGGCAAGCGGCCGCACCGCGAGCGTGTCGCTGGAACTAGGCGGCAAATCTCCCATTTTGGTGATGGAAGACGCCGACCCGGCGCAAGCTGCTGACTGGGTGATGGCGGGCATCTACTTCAATGCCGGGCAAATCTGCTCAGCAACCTCGCGCCTATTGGTACACGAAGACGTAGCGGAAGCACTCTACGCCGCGCTTGGAGAGCGAATGGATGCGCTAACGCTGGGCGACCCGCTTGCCGAAGGCACCGACTTAGGCCCGCTGACCAGCGCCAAACAGCGTGACGCCGTGCAACGCTATCTGGACCTTGCCGAGCAGGAAGGGCTTACATCGGTGCGCGATGCAAAACATCGCACGCTACCCGAAAAAGGCTATTTCCTGGCACCCACGCTTTACCGCGATGTGCCGGTGGAGAGCCGCCTGTGGAAAGAGGAGATTTTTGGCCCGGTGCTCTGCGGACACAGCGTAGCAAGCGAAGCCGAGGCGGTTCAGCTTGCCAATGACAGCGTCTATGGTCTGGCAGCCACGGTGATCAGCGGCGACCCCGAGCGGGCAAAACGCATTGGCCGCCAGCTAAAAGCCGGCAGCATCTGGTACAACAGCGAGCAGCTGGTACTCCCCGAAACCGCCTGGGGCGGCTTCAAGCGTAGCGGCATTGGCCGCGAACTGGGCCCCTGGGGGCTAAGTGCTTACCTGGAAGTGAAGCATGTGATTGGGCCAGCTTAAGCATCGCGCACCGGCATGTCATAACGCCGGGTCGATTTCCCGGCTGTTACAACCTGACACGGTACGTACGATGAGGCCGGGAGGTTAAAATAAAAATAGGCCGTGATATAATATTAAGTACTTAATAATTATTAAGTTTTCGTATGCTCTGCCTTGCTATTGGACTTCTCTATATCAACAAAAAGCTTTTCTGTACTTTACCTTCTGATGACAGTGGACACCCATTGTTTCTTTGAATAAAGTCCAAGCCTTCTTACTGCATAAAAGCTTGAATCTGATCAGCAACTGCGGCTAGTGCCTAGGTTGCCTTATGCTAGGCTGGCAGCTCTCAACAGCCTATAAATTGACTAGCCAAGCAAGGACGCTAGCAATGAGTGCTAGCGGTATTATGATGAATTTACGGCGATAGAGCAGTATTAGTGTTTACTATTCCTGTACCACATCGATAGTTGCTAAAACATAGCGCAGAACAATAAATCGCTAAAGATATTTGCCAGTGCATAGATACCAGTGCGTTAATTCGGTTGCTTCGCAAAATAAATACCCATCTTGCAAAGGACTAGTCTCTTCGGGATTTTCAAGAGCGTCCGATAAGGAAGAAACTACTCCTTCCTCAAAATATGCCCCATTCGGAGAATATCTAAGGTACCACCAAGGTGTGTACAAAGGAAAACCTTTGACTTCAAAAGGTCTTTTGATTCTGAAGAAAGCTTCAAAATAGCACTCTGGAAAGTATCCGCAAATCTTTGTGAAACTAGCATTTTTTATATTAAGGCTTGAGTCTTCTATGCTCTTTATGGCCGCGCTAGGAATATGGTTTTCTAGTGTTGCCGGTTTGGCACGAAACCTGCCATCACGTACATAAGCCTCGGCTTTTCCATTTTCTACTATAATTTTTAATATGTCGTTTTTATCTATAAAATCGAAGAGTAATTCAGCTCTCTCAGTGAGCTTCGGGTCAGGCTGATAATTCATTACGCCATAAATATATCTTTGCCAGGTAAGAAAACTGACGATGATAACTAGCGGTATGATGACGATTTTTCGGCGGTAGAAACGCATTAGTTTGTTACTCCCTGGTTATTTGCATTTGTTGCGCCCTCTAACCTCCTCCTAACGCCTTGGCACGTATGGGGTATTTTGGAACCCACTTTCTCCGGATACTCTACCTGAGTAATCTCATTCATCAGCAGAGATCCTGTTATTTCTTGCGGAGTAAAACGCTCAAACATTGATATACCTAAGCGAACCGAAAGATAGTCAGTAACGTCATCAAAGCGCCTAAGCCCTGATCCGTTAGTATCGTTTCGGTTTTCTGGCCATTTAAATTCTGTAATATCGCTTGCGTACTGCGCAAGGCCAGCGCCGTCTAGTAAAGCGTCTTCAGAAAATCCTATGTAACGGCCTACATAACCGTAGTGAATATTGGACCAGATGTCGTAAAAATACTCATAGCCTTGGTATTTATGGTGATATTGCCTAGTCGTTATCCCTAATGTTGCAAACTGTCTAGCCCTTTCTGGGGCTACCTCTGGGTCAAAATATTGTTTGTGATCCCACACGCCTCCAGGCATCGTGAGACGTGCCCAACTAGCAAGTGCAGCCCGGCGGGCATGCCGTTCGATTTGCATAAAATTCGGCCTTGCCATGTTACGGGCAAGACGCTGAACACTGTTTAGAGACTCGGCTTCCCGTTGCCAGCGAGCCATTGCCTCTTGAGTGCTGTAGGCATTCTGTCGTTTTATGCGCTGGCCGTCTTCGGATGCTACGTTGGCCTGAATTTCCTCAACTATCCACTCAGCGATCTCAGGTGCTTGGTCTTTATGTAAGCAAGGCACAGTGACGATAAAAGGATCATCCAGCGTGGCTGGGGTGGTGACTGTTTGTGCGATACGTTGCCACTCGGCCATTTCAGTTGCTCCTAATCAGAATATCGACCACCTCGGCGGCAATGTCTGAATCCATAAGCTCCGCTTCACCTTGGGCGTTGGTAAGCCCCTCTTTGGTATCACCACCTTCTAGCACCAACTGATAGGGTTCATGAGCAAGAGGGGAGCCAAATTCGTCGCGAAACACTACGCGACGGTTGTAGCGCGGCGGTTGAATAGCAGGAGGTGATGAAGCGTTTGTGCCACCCCTTGGCTGGCCGGTGATAGCTGTGGAGGCCGCAATAACGACCCCGCCGCAGGAGGTTTTACTACCGTGAATAGCTGCGGCGGCGCCTTCAATGGGGTACCAGTCATGGCCGGTGACGATACTGGCACCGCAGGAGCTGCGGTCACCAACACGGGCGACTGGCAGGCCGTCAACAAAGGTGGTGGAGGCCGCACTAACAATACGGTGAGGGCCACCGCTGCAGGGGCAGGCAACCTGGTCACCCAGCTTGGCTTGTTCCATGGCGGTATAATCGTCCTAATTAAACCGATAGAAAGAAGCTGGCTTAACTACTTGCCAGTTCCAACAAACTCAATTCATCTAAGTTGAATTGATTGTCATTGAACATATCAGGATGGACTTATGCAGTAAACATTGCTGTTAATAAAACTGAGGCTGCGTAAAGGTGAGTGATTGTGAAGGGACTAAGGCAAAGTTATGTCGCTTGCTGTGATGGCATCGCATAACGCCGGGTCGACTTGCCCGCCTTAACCACCTGCCCCGGCACATCGTGGCCGATAAGGTCGGGGAGGGTGGCGGCAACATCCAGTAGCGCATCCAGGTCGACGCCGGTATCGACGCCCATGCTTTCAAACATATGCACCAAGTCTTCGGTACATACGTTGCCCGTTGCCCCTGGGGCGAAGGGACAGCCGCCCAGCCCGCCTAATGAGGCATCGAAACGGGTAATGCCCGCCTGCCAAGCCGCCAGCGCATTGGCCAGCCCCATGCCGCGAGTATTGTGAAAGTGCAGCGTAAACGCCGTTTGCGGCCAGCGCTCAAGCACGGCTTCGCACAGGCGTTTGACCTGGGCGGGGTTGGCCATGCCGGTGGTATCACAGAGCGTAACGCCCTGAATGCCCAAGTTGATAAGCTTCTCGACCAGTTCCAGTACCCGTACTTCGGGAACCTCGCCCTCAAACGGGCAGCCAAAGGTCGTGGAGAGGGAGGCGTTGATAAACACACCGCTGTCTTTAGTAACGTCCAAAATTGCCGCGAACTGTTCAAGGGACTGTTCCGGTGTCATGCGCAGGTTGGCCAGACCATGGCTATTGCTGGCTGACATCACCAGATTGATCTCATCCACTTGGCATTTAAGCGCCCGCTCGGTGCCTTTGATGTTAGGCACCAATACGGTGATATCGACCCCTTCCCGGCGCTGAATGCCGGTCACTACATCAGCGGCGTCACGCAGATTGGGAATCGCTTTAGGTGAAGTGAACGACGATGCTTCAATGCGCCGTAGACCAGTGGTGGAGAGCGCATCGATCCAGCGGATCTTCTCTTCCGTTGGTACAAACCGCGCTTCAATCTGCAGGCCGTCCCGGGGGGCGACTTCGTTGATTTCGATCTTTGCAGGGCAGGGCGTTGGCTGGCTCATAGGCTTATGCATAGTGCAGTCCTCAAATAATGCCCGCTTGTCGCAGCTTGGCGCGGGTTTCGTGATCAATACCCAGCTCATCCAATACGTCGTCGGTATGCTGGCCAAGCGTGGGGCCGCCGTCGCCAATTCGGCCTGGGGTAGCGCTTAGCTTGGGCAGTACGCCGGGCACTTTTAGCGGTTTGCCGTTGGGGCGAGTGAACGCTTGAATCATCTCCCGTGCCAGGTAGTGGGGATCAACTGCGATGTCTTCTGCCGTGTAGGGATAGCCTGCGGGCACGCGGGCATCATCCAAGGCCTGTAAAATGGTTTCTCTTGGGCGCTCTGCGGTCCAGGCTTGAATGGCGGCATCAATCATGTCGGCTTGCTGGCTACGTCCATCGTTATGGGCCAGGGCCGGGTCGTTGGCGAGATCATCACGGCCTATCACGCCCATCAAGCGCTTGAAGATACTGTCGCCATTACCGGCAATCAGAACGTAATCACCGCCTTTACAGCGGTAGGCGTTGGAAGGCGTAATGCCAGGCAGGGCACTGCCGCTGGGTTCGCGCACCTGGCCGCTGGCATCGAATTCCGGCAACAGGCTCTCCATCATCGCAAACACCGACTCATACAGCGCGACGTCGATCTCCTGGCCCAGGCCGCTGCGGTTACGCTCTTGAAGCGCCAGCAGCGTACCGATGACGGCATAAAGTGCGGAAAGCGAGTCACCTATACTGACACCCACGCGCACCGAAGGCTCTCCCGGCTGGCCGGTGAGATAACGCAGCCCACCCATGGCTTCGCCAATCACGCCAAAACCTGGTTTGTCGCGGTAGGGGCCGGTTTGTCCATAGCCGGAAATATGCACCATGATTAGCCGTGGATTGAGTTTAGAGAGTGCTTCCCCGCCCAGCCCCCAGTTGTCCAGCGTGCCGGGGCGGAAGTTTTCCACCACCACGTCAGCCTCGGTGGCGAGCTTTCGCACCAAGGCCTGGCCCTCTTCGCTCCTTAAATCCAGCGCCACCGAGCGCTTGTTGCGGGTTTGCACATGCCACCACAGCGAGGTGCCATCCTCTATCATTCGCCATTTGCGAAGTGGGTCGCCGGTGCCGGGCGGTTCGATCTTGATGACGTCGGCGCCGAACTCCCCCAGCAGTTTGGTGGCGAAAGGCCCTGCTATCAGTTGGCCAAGCTCAAGCACTTTTAAGCCCTTTAGCGGAAGCTGGCGGGCTTCGGTAGCGTTCATCTAGGCTTTCCTCTAGTTGTCGTTATCGTCATTGATATTCAGCATGCGTGAGCCGACCTAGGTCGACAATTAGGCAATCGGTAACAAAGGGTTCGTGGTTAGCGAAGGGGTGCGTTAGCATAATGCGCTTGTCTTATGGGAGTCATGTGTCATGCGCCGCTTCGATTTCGTCACTCTTAAGCTGTTTATTTCCGTAGCGGATGAGGGCCGCCTGACCGCCGCCGCTGAGCGCGAGCATTTAGCGCTCGCCGCGGTGAGCAAGCGGATCAGTGATCTGGAGGCGCTGGTAGGCACCACGTTACTTTACCGTCGTCCTCGCGGCGTTGAGCTGACCCCCGCAGGCCAGGCGTTCTTGCACCATGCCCGGCGTATTCTGGATAATATTGAGCGCCTTCATGCCGAGCTTAGTGAGTATGGTGAAGGCGTGCGCGGTCATGTGCGTATCCACTCCAATACCTCGGCGATCATCGCCTTTCTCCCCCAGGATCTCAGCGCCTTTTCCCGCCTTTACCCTGAAATCAAGATCGACCTTCAGGAACGGGTCAGCAGCGAAATCATTGCTGCCGTGCGTGATGGCCTGACCGATGTCGGGATTTTCGCCGGACATGTGCCGGCCCCTGACCTTCAACAGCTCTCCTACCGGCAGGATCGGTTAGTGCTGATGACGCCCATTGACCACCCGCTGGCTGAGCGTGAAAGCATCGCCTTTAATGAAGCATTGGCCTTCGACTTTATAGGCTTGCAGCAGGATGCCTCGCTTCAATCGCTGCTGTATGAGCAGGCGACCCTGGCAGGTAAAGCGCTGCGTATGCGTATACAGGTGCGCAGTTTCGATGCTATTTGCCGGATGATTCACCACGGCATGGGCGTTGGCGTACTGCCTGAGCAAACTATCTACCGTGACCTGGGCGACCTGCAGCTCAAAAGCATTCCACTCAGCGACCCGTGGGCTCAGCGCGAGTTGGTGATTGGCATGCGCCGCTATTCCTCACTGCACGTGACGGCCCGGCATTTGGTCGATCACCTTACCCAGCATATAGTCGAGGGCTAGCTGCAAAAGAGAGCCAGTGGCTTCGCGCTTCGTGAAAGCGGCAACCTCAGCTTTCGTGACACAACGGTATTGTGGCGGCTCATGACTGCCTAGTTAAAGAGCCATTGATAGCGGACAGGTATTCATCTTTGGTCGTATGGTCGGCACCGGTCAGCCAATAGAGCGCGCTATAGCAGCGTTTCTAGCCATCGTATTTGACGAAGCCAGCCTTCTTGAACGTCGATTTGAGCCCATTGACGGCTTGTTTCAAGATCGAACGAGCATCACACCCAACAACGACAACCGTAGAGAGTCATCCCATGCGGAAACAACTGCTTGCCACGCTGGCTACCCTAGGCATGCTAACGACGGCGCCGTTCGTCTTGGCGAACCCTATCGAAATTCAAGTCAACAACACCATGAGCGAAGGCGGCTCAGAAAGCGCAGCGGTAGAGCGCTTTGCGGAGTATCTAGAGGAACAAGCTCCCGGCCGCTTTGAAGTGCGCCCTTTTTTGGCGGGTTCGCTGGGTGGTGAAAACGCCGTGTTGGAACTGCTTAACCTGGGCCAAACCCAGCTCTCTCTGACCGGTGGTAACTGGCGCCAACAGTATGCGCCTGAATATGACGCCATTACGGTGCCCTTCGTGTTCACTACCTGGGATGAAGTCGACGCCTATATGGAGAGTCCTTCCGGCCAAGCGCTGGTTGAGAAAGCCGAAAGCCAGGGCGGGCTGAAATATTTTGGTTTGCAGCATCGCGGGCCCCGCCACATGACCGCTAACAAGGAGATACACTCCCCGGCTGATCTGGAGGGTTTCCGCCTGCGCCTGCCCTCACTGCCGGTATGGCTGGAAGTGTGGGAAGAGATTGGCGCTCAGGTGGTCAACGTGCCCGCGCCAGAGATTTATCTCGCCATGCAGACGGGCCAGGTCGATGGCCACGAGAACTCGCTATCATCCCCCTATACCCGGCGCCTATGGGAAGTACAGGACTACCTGATCATGACCAGTCACGTACAGTTCCCGTGGAGCTGGGTGGCCAGTGCTCGCTGGTGGGATGGCTTAGAAGAGGAAGATCAAGCGCTGATCGAAGAGGCCATTGAGGTGGCTCGCCAGTATGGGTCAGAGCAAGAACGCGAACTCGATGATTTCTATCTGCAAGCGCTGCAGGATGAAGGCATGACCGTCATTGAACCGGATGTGGCGCCTTTCCGCGAGGCAGCGTTACCGGCCATTGATCGTGTCATGGCTGACATGGCCGAGGGCGTTCGTGAAGATGCGCTGGGTAACGACAGCGAGTAACACGAAACGGACAGAGATCGCGGCGGCCCATTGGGCCGTCGTTGTTTTTCCTGTCACGTAAGCTTTCATGGCCAATAAATTTTCATTTACGACCAAGAAGACGTCAGGGTAAGGAGTTCTCCTGTGGAAGACGCGGTAGCGCCCAACAAGGGGCCGGATCGAATTGCTTTCTATACGCTGCGCGGCGTTACACGCCTGTGCGATGGGGTGGGCGTGGCGCTGATGGCCGCCATTCTGCTGCTGATCGTGGCGGCCGTGATTGCCCGCGACCTGCTGGGGCTGGGGATGCCCTGGACCGAAGAAGTGGCGTCCATGCTGGCAATTTACGCGATTGGCTTCGGGTCGCTATCCGCCTGGGTACGCAGCGAGCATCTGGTGGTCGACTTGTTTAGCCATAAGCTTTCCGGGCTGGGTAAGAATATCCAGTATCGGCTCACCGCGCTGATCTCCTGCGGCTTTTTTGCGCTGGCCGCCTGGGGGGCTTGGATCATGTCGGACATGAGTGCCAACAATAAAACCGTTTCGCTAAGTATCAGTTTCAGCTACCTTTATTACGGCCTCTTTTTCAGCTTTGTGGGCATGGCGCTAATTGCCTTTTGGCAAACGCTGCGCGGCCCGGTGGTGTGGTTGGAAGCGCCCCATGAAGAGGAGGCCTCTCAACCATGAACGAACTACTGATTTTCGTCGGTGGCCTGTTAGTACTGATGGCCATTGGCTTGCCCGTGGTGGTCGCCATTGGCGTGACCTCCTTTATCGCCCTGGTGGCGACCGGCACCGGCGGGCTACCCGTCGAGTTGCTCCCGCTGCGGATGGTGCAAACCCTCAATAACTTTACGCTGCTGGCGATTCCGTTGTTCATTCTGGCCGCCAATATTATGAATATTGGCTCCACCACCACGCGGATTTTTGATTTCGCTACCGCGCTGGTGGGGTTTACCAAGGGTGGCCTCGGCCACGCCAACGTGGTGGCAAGCTCCATTTTTGCGACGATGTCGGGTACCGCTGTGGCCGATGCCGCCGGGCTTGGCAGTATCGAAATCAAGGCCATGAAAGAGCGTGGCTACGAGTTGGGCTACTCAACCGGCATCACTGCCGCGTCCAGCGTGATCGGGCCAATTCTGCCGCCCAGCATTGCCTTGGTTGTTTACGGCTGGCTGGCCAATGTGAGTATTGGCGGGCTGTTCATGGCGGGGCTGCTGCCGGGTATTTTGATGGCGCTGCTGCTAATGGGCATGACCGTATTGTTATCTGCTAGTGGCCGGGTGGTGATGCCTAAACCCACGCCTTTCGACGCCTGCGAAGTCGTCCGTACCGGCAAGCGCGCTATTCTGCCGCTGATGATGCCAGCGATTATCGTTGGCGGTATCTGGGGTGGCTTCTTCACTCCCACGGAAGCTGGTGCCATTGCGTCCCTTTACGCAGTGATTCTGGGCGGCCTAGTGTATCGTGACTTGAATTGGCGGGACCTCTTCAACGCCTTTCGCCGCACCCTGATGTTCAGTGCGGTCATTCTGCTGATTATCGCGGTCTCCAGCTTCTATGGCTGGATACTGGTACGCATGGGCATTCCTCAGGCGTTAGCGGGCCAGGTCGCCAGCATCGATATGCCGATGTTTGCGCTACTGCTCTGCTTTGCGCTGTTTTTCCTGCTGATCGGCTGCTTTATGTCGGTGATCGAAAGCATTCTGATTTTTACGCCGATTGTGGTGCCAGCGGCGCTCAGCGCCGGGTTAGACCCCGTGCATTTCGGTATTGTGATGGTCATCACGCTATCGGTAGGGGTGATTACGCCACCGTTCGGCACGGTGCTGTTCCTGATGGTGGGTATTACTCGGCTACGCTACGGCCAGGTAGTCACTGCCATCTTGCCGTTCCTGCTGCCGATCATTGCGACCATTTTGCTGTTGATCGCCCTGCCGGGGCTGGCTACATGGCTGCCGGACGTCATGGGCTATTGAGCTAAATAGTTGCCTGATGTAGAAGCCCCGCAGGTTGTTCCCGCGGGGCAGATGGGCGTTGCTACTACTGCTCCTTTGCAGGCAATATCCTGCCTGGATTCATCAGCCCCTTGGGGTCGAACAGCGCTTTAACGCCACTGATCAGTTCCCGCTCAATTGGTGAGAGCCGCGCTAGGTAAGGCGCTTGCTTTTTACGGCCAATGCCGTGCTCGGCGCTGATGCTGCCGTTGACGTCGTCAAGCACCTCAAACAGCCGCTCCTCCAGGTCGTGCAGGTGGGCTTTCTTATCGCTATCTGCCATGGATAGGGGCGGCAGAATATTGAAGTGCAGATTGCCGTCGCCCACGTGTCCGTAGGCAATGATCTCGCACTCAGGTGACGCCGCCATAACGACGTCACTGGCCCGGCTGACGAAGTCGGGAAGCGATGAGATGGGCACCGAGATATCGGTGCGCAAATGCTCGCCGCGCCGCCGTTGGCCCTCCAGCATGCTCTCGCGGAACTGCCACAGCTGGGCCGACTGGGTGTCGCTCGACGCCAGCGCACCATCCAGCACCAGTTCACGTTCCATGCCGGTTTCCAGCAGTTGTTCCAACATTGAACCCAAATCTACCGGTCCTGTCGCCGCTACCTCCATCAGCACGTACCAGGGGTAGGCGCTATCCAATGGGTCGCTTAGCTCGGGAGTCGCTTCGATCGCCAGTTCAATGCAGCGGCGGGGGATCAGCTCGAAGGCCGTCAGTAAGTCGCAACAGTCGCGTCGCGCCAAACTATATAGATCAATCACCGCCTGAACGGAGGGCAGACCCAGCAGCGCAGTGCGGTTTTGGGTAGGCCGCGGTGAAAGTTTGAGTACGGCGCCGGTGACAATGCCCAAAGTGCCTTCACTGCCCAGAAATAGCTGTTGAAGATCGTAGCCACGGTTGTCTTTATGCAATGCATTAAGGCTTTCCCAGATGCGCCCGTCGGGGAGCACCACTTCAAGGCCCAGCACCAGTTCGCGCATCATGCCGTAGCGCAGCACGTTAAGCCCGCCCGCATTGGTGGCAATATTGCCGCCGATCTGGCAACTGCCCTGGGCGCCTAACGATAGTGGAAAATCGCAGTCCTGCTCGGCTGCGGCCAGCTTGACGTTCTCAAGGATGCAGCCGGCGTCTACCGTCATAGTGAAATTAATCGGGTCAATGGCGCGTACGTTATTCAAGCGTTCCAGGCTGATGACCAATTCCTGGCCGTGTGCAGCGGGCAAGGCGCCTGCCACCAAACCGCTATGGCCGCCCTGGGGGGTCATCGCGATACCATTCTCATAGCAGTGCTTGGCAACTTCGGCGACTTCTTGCGTATTCGCTGGCCGTGCCACGGCTAGCGGCATGCCCAGCGTATCGCCCGCCCAGTCACTGGTGTAACGTGCCATGGCGTCGGGCTCACGGATGAGCCCGCGCTCACCGAGCAGGCTGGTTAACGCATTTAAAAAGGAAATGGTGTCTGTCATTAGGCCTCTTCCTGCCAAGCAGCACCTTCCGGGAAGCGGTGCTGTACTTGGGACTCTGGGTACATGGCAATACTGTAACCCGGCGCGTCAGGGACTTGGTAGCGGCCACGGTGTATCACGACCGGGTCGATAAAGTGTTCATGAAGATGGTCGACGTATTCCAATACGCGCCCCTCAAGGCTGCCGGATACTGCAATATAGTCGAACAGGGAGATATGCTGGGTGTACTCGCATAGCCCGACGCCGCCGCCATGGGGGCAAATAGGCACGCCGAACTTGGCCGCCATCAGCACCACCAAAATGACTTCATTAAGCCCGCCCAAACGCGCCGCATCGAGCTGGCAATAGTCGATGGCATCCGCCTGGAAGAACTGCTTAAACATCACTTTGTTCTGGCAGTGCTCGCCAGTGGCGACGCCAATCGGCGCAACGCGGTGGCGAATTTCGGCGTGGCCGAGAATATCGTCAGGGCTGGTGGGCTCTTCAATCCACAGCGGATCGAACTCAGCCAGTCGGCGCATTTTGGTGATCGTCTCGTCGACTTCCCACACTTGGTTGGCGTCCATCATCAGCACGTTGTCCCAGCCGATCTCCTCGCGCAGCAGCGCCGCACGGCGGGCATCTTCTTCGGTGTCGTCGCCAATCTTTTGCTTAAAGTGGGTCCAGCCTTCGGCAAGGGATTCCTGGGCCAACCGGCGCACTTTCTCGTCGCTATAACCCAACCAGCCTGCAGAAGTGGTGTAGGCGGGATAGCCGTCACTACGCATTTCGGCTTCCCGGGCTGCTTTGCCGGGGGCCTGGCGGCGCAGCAGGCAAATCGCCTCTTCCGGGGTTAGCGCATCGGTGACGAAGCGGAAATCAAGGCAGCGCACCAGCTGTTCGGGCGTCATATCCACCAGCAATTTCCACACCGGCTTGCCTTCGTTTTTTGCCCACATATCCCATACGGCGTTGACGATGGCGGCGGTGGCTAGGTGAATCGCGCCTTTATCGGGGCCAATCCAGCGGAGCTGGCTATCACCGGTCATTTCCCGCCAGAACGTGCCCATGTTGTCGGTGATAGATGTCAGCGAGCGACCCTCAATCAGTGGCGCCAGCGACCGGATGGCGGTGACCACAATCTCGTTGCCGCGTCCGATCGTAAAGGTTAATCCGTGCCCCTCGGGGCTACCGTCATCGGTATGCAGGATGACGTAAGCGGCGGAGTAGTCCGGCGCAGCATTCATGGCATCCGAACCATCCAGCGAGCGCGAGGTGGGGAAGCGGATGTCCTGAATTTCGACGCGAGTTATCGTTGTCATGGTGCTCTCTTGGCGGTGCGATGAGTGGCGTATTGCTGGTTAGAATCAGCGCCGGGCTAAATGGCGCATCAAGTCACGAATACCGTAGGTCCAGGGCGGCAACTGGTCGCTTCTGCCTACCCGATTGACCAAAGCGCCGAGCGCTGGCGTGGCGATGGTGACGCGATCACCGAGATGGTGGGTGAAGCCCTGGCCCATACCGTCGCGATCCTGAATGGGTGAGAACATGGTGCCAAGAAACAACATAAAACCGTCGGGATATTGATGGTGGTCGCCGATGGTCTGGTGCACCAAATCCAGCGGGTCGCGGCTGATCTCGCGCATGTCGCTTTCGCCTTGGAGCAGGAAGTTGTCATTCTCGCCTTCAATGCGCAGCGATACTTGGCAGTTGCGCACGCTCTCGATGTCAAAGTGGTCATCAAACAGGCGGATGAACGGGCCAAGTGAGCAGGAGGCGTTGTTATCTTTTGCCTTGCCGAGCAACAGAGCACTGCGCCCCTCAACATCACGTAGATTAACGTCGTTTCCCAGCGTTGCGCCGCGCACCTGGCCGCGGCTGTCTACCGCCAGAACAATTTCCGGCTCGGGGTTGTTCCACTGTGAGGAGGGGTGCAAGCCCACTGGCGTGCCAAAGCCCACCGATGACAGCGGCTGGGCTTTGGTAAACACCTCCGCATCGGGACCGATGCCGACTTCCATATATTGTGACCAGCCGCCACGTGCCTGAAGCGCTTTTTTAAGCGACATCGCTTCGTCAGAGCCGGGCTTGATTTTGGAAAGGTCGCTGCCAATCAGGGCTTGAAAATCATCACGCAGGGCGGCGGCACGAGCCGGATCGCCGCCCGCTTGCTCTTCGATCACACGCTCTAACAGGCTAACGGCAAAGGTCACTCCGCACGCCTTAATAGCCTGCACGTCGCAGGGGGCGAGCAGGTAGGGTGCCTGTGGCTGGGGCAACTGCGAGTTTGCCAGCAATGCCTCGATACTACCCAGGTTAGGGCCTTCTGCACGCCTTACCACCTCCTGCACATCGTCGCGTTCCAGCAGGTCAGCCATGGTCGGGCCAAAGGCGGTGATGTCGAACACTTGGCCGTTTTGCACGGTAATCAGCGCAGGCCCGGGGTGCGGGCCTTCCAGCCATACGCGGCCCACCAGTAGCGCTTTATCCAAGTCAGCGGGAAGCGTGTCCGTCAGAGAAAGTGGTTGCACGTGCGTCTCCGGTAGTCGTTCACAGTAGTTGTTAACAAATGATGTTCAGCTAGCGATTGGTGCGTCATCGCCTATCATGTTATGGATATGCTGTTGTATGACAGGTATGCCAGTTCTATGCTCACTCTAGCGCACTGCGCTATTTCGGGTCGATAGTTAAAGCGGCAAAGTCGTGCGTAGTTTTGCCTCGGGCTTCAACAACAAAAAACGTTAAGGAGTGTTGCATGTTAGACGAGTGGAAAGGAAAGCGAGTGCTTATTACCGGTGCCAGCCGAGGAATCGGTGCGTCGGTTGCTAAGCAACTGGGCGCGCTGGGCGCTCATGTGGCGGTGCACTATTACAATAGTGAAGCGCTCGCCGAAGCGGTGGCTCAGGCCGTTCGTGATGTCGGTGGAGAGGCGTTCACTTTGAAAGCAGACGTCAGTCATTCCAATGAGACCCGACGTCTGGTCGATGAGGCTGCCGAACGCCTGGGCGGTTTGGACCTGTTGATCAATAACGCTGGTGACATGTTGGGGCGGGTTGGACTGGATGCGATGGATGATGACCAGTACGACCGGGTCATGGATCTCAATGTGCGTTCGGTGATTATGGCCAGCCGAGCGGCGCTACCCCATTTCCGCCGTGGGGGAAGCGGTAATATTATTCACACCACCTCAATCGCCGCACGCAACGGTGGGGGAGCAGGGGGTGGGTTATACGCCTCGGCGAAAGGCTTTGTGAGTACGGTGACGCGCAATATGGCCAAAGAACTGGCGGGCGATAATATACGCGTCAATGCCGTGGCGCCGGGCACCATTGCGACCGACTTCCATGTGCGGCATTCAAACGAAGCACATTTAACTGCCGCTTGTGCCTCGATACCCATGGGGCGCTTAGGTACAGCGGAGGAATGCGTCGGCGCCTATGTCTTCCTTGGCACTGATGCATTAAGTGGCTACGTCACAGGTCAGATCATTGAGGTTAACGGCGGGCAGCTAATGCCATGAAAATCTCTCACCCGACTTCTAACCGACATAAGCGCTATGAAATTGCGATCACCATGGGCGATCCTGCAGGCATCGGCCCGGAGATCATTTGTCGTGCTTTGAATGCTATGTCGGCAGCCGAGCGTGCCTCTGCGCTGGTGGTAGGAGATCCTGCTATATTCCGCCGCGCGACCGCCAGTATTGGCGCCGACCTGGCGTTTGCAGCCCTTGAGCAAGCTGAGCACGAGGAAGGCAGCGTGGCGGTTGCCGAGGTGAAAGTACCGCCGGGAGTCGAAATTCCCGATGGCCAAATCAGCGCCAGTGCCGGGGATATGGCGTTTCGCTGTGTTCAGAAAGCCGTTGAGCTGGTACAGGCGGAGCGGGCCCAGGTAATCGTCACCGCGCCGCTTAATAAAGCAGCGCTGCATGAGGCCGGACACCATTACGATGGCCATACCGGCATGCTGGCCTCGCTTACTGGCGCGCCCTCATCGTTCATGTTATTGGCATCGGAAACACTCTCAACACTGCATGTCTCGACCCATGTTTCGCTGCGTGAAGCGATTGATCGCGTAACGCCTGAGCGCATTATTGCCACCGTTGAAGCGGGGCATGCGCACTTGGTCGCGCTTGGCATGCGTGAACCGCGTATCGCGGTGGCCGGGCTCAACCCGCACTGCGGCGAAGGCGGGATTTTCGGCGACGAGGATAGCCGCTGTATCGCCCCGGCGGTGGAACGATTACGCCAGCGTGGCTTTGCTGTGAGTGGGCCCATCTCGGCGGATACGGTGTTTTACCGCGCCTCGCAAGGCGAGTTCGATTTAGTGGTTGCCCAGTATCACGACCAAGGCCACATCCCTGTCAAGCTGATCGCCTTCGACACCACGGTAAATGTCAGCCTTGGGCTGCCGCTTCAACGTACCTCCGTGGATCATGGCACCGCCTTCGACATTGCCTGGCAGGGCAAGGCCGATGCCACCAATATGGCGTCCGCGATTGCCTATGCCCGTCGGTTAGCCAGTGGCGCTGTTTCATGAGTGGCTGTCAGGTGGCGATTATTGCCGACGACCTGTCAGGAGCGCTGGATGCTGCTGCGCCCTTTGCTGCTCGCGGGGCAGACGCCCGAGTAGTGATCAGTCTGGAGGCATTAGCGGAGACGCTTGAAAAGTGGCAAGGGCAGTGGCCAGAGGTCATTGCCGTCAGTACCGAATCCCGTCACTTGCAGGCCGAGCAAGCCGCGTTGCGGGTAAGCGAAGCGGCTCGGCTGTTGACGCAAGCGGCCCCGAGGCAATGGTTCAAGAAGGTCGATTCGACCCTGCGTGGCCAGGTCATTGCCGAGTGCCGGGCGTTGCGTAAAGCGCTTGGTTTACCCTTGCTACTGGCACCTGCGGTGCCGGCTCAGGGAAGGGTCGTTAGCAATGCGGAGGTGTGGGTCGAGGGACATCGGCTGGCTGAAACGGATTACCAGCACGATGCTCGCTCAGCGCCAATGATAGGTCCTATTGATCAAGCTTTTGCCGCCAACGGCTTGCCCCTGCAGCGCTATCGGCCAGGGCAGATAACACCGCTTCCCAGCGCAGACTGCATCGCCGATGCCGAAAGTGACGAGGAACTCGCGGCAATTTATGGCCTCCTCAATACCGGCAGAAGCCGTGCCATGGCCGGTGCGGCGGGGCTGGCGGCAGCTATTGCTCAAGGCTGCTTCGGGCCTCCCGGTGCGCTGTTTCGCTCACTTCTCAGTGTTAATAAAGTGCTCTATGCGGTGGGGTCGAGAAGTTCTCGCGCTGCGGAACAGCTCCAGCAGTTACGCCAATGCGCACCCGATTTAGCCGTTATAGCGTGTGCTGATAAACCCTACGGAACCCACGCGTTAAGTGCCTGTGTGGTCGTGCCAAGCTGCCATGCAACAGAGCGAACGGCGAGTGAAGTGGCTGACGCGATGGCCGCCCAGGTGGCGTCGATTACCGCCACTTGGAAGAAGTACGAGGAGAGTTTGCTGTTTTTAACCGGTGGGGATATCGCTATGGCGGTGCTCTCTCAGCTAGGCGCGAGTTATATCTGCGTTGAAACAGAGTGGTCGTCTGGGGTGGCGCTGGGGTATGTGAACGGTGACAAGCGACAGCGCGTGATGACCAAAGCGGGAGGCTTTGGCGACCCTCAACTGCTAGTGCGTCTGCATCAGCAGGCAAAGCTAACGGCTGGAAGTGAATAAGAACGCTTGAAAATCGTTATCTGATGGTTGCGCGATAGCAGGCGACCAGCTAGGTTTGAAACAGGTGGTATGACACGTATACAGCTAGACGATAAGTTATGCTGGTTGTCGCCGCTTACATAATAACCAATACATCACAATAAACCGCAGAAAATCACAAAAACCAACAACAAATCCAATGGTTGTGAGGAGTATACGATGAGCCATAAACGCCAACACCACCGCAATATGCCTTACCTGCTGACTGCCACACTTATCGCTGGCGGTCTCTCAGTGACTGGTGCTGTGCATGCGCAAGAAGAACTCAACTTCGCTCACGTCTACGAGACGTCTGAGCCCTACCATGAATGGGCACTGTGGGCAGCAGATGAAATTGAGGAACGTACCGACGGCCGTTACTCAATCAGTGTTCACGCGGCATCGTCGCTGGGTAAGGAGTCGGATATTAACGAAGGTCTGCAACTTGGCACGGTTGATCTGATCTACACCGGCAACCAATTCGCCGGTCGTTTCTACGGCCCGGTAGGCATCGCTGGCGCGCCTTATATGTTCCGTGATTTTGATCATTGGCAGGCCTACGCGGACAGTGATCTGTTCGAGGAAATCGCCCAGGGCTACCAGGATGAAACCGGTAACGTACCGCTAGCCATGAATTACTATGGTCGTCGCCACGTGACCTCCAACGAACCGATCAATACGCCGGAGGATATGCAGGACCTGAAAATCCGTACACCGAACGCGCCGATGTACATGATGTTCCCCGAAGCGGTGGGGGCCAACCCAACACCGATCGCTTTCTCCGAAGTCTATCTGGCACTGCAGCAAGGTGTGGTGGATGCCCAAGAGAATCCGCTGCCGACCATTCGCGCCAAGGCGTTTCATGAGGTGCAGGACTATATCAACCTGACCGGGCACATCACCGATTCGTTGATCACCATCGCCGGTGGGCCGCTATGGAATCGGCTCTCTGAAGAAGACCGCGAGATTTTCCGTGAGGTCTACACCGAAGCTGGCGAGCGTATCACCCAGGATATCCTGGCATCCGAGGAGGAGTTGGTGGCTTGGTTCGAAGAACAGGGCGTGACGGTCAATGAAGTGGATATTGAACCCTTCCGCGAGGCCACAATACCTGCCCATAACGGCGAGGCCGCGACCTGGGACCAGGAAACCTATGATCGCCTGCAGGCCATCGGACAATAACGCTGGGAGGCCGGTCCTTCTAAGGCCTCTTCTTATCCTGACGCTGCTTTCGTAGGCCACGACTCGCCCCACCCTCAGTTTGGGTGGGGCGACTGGGAACCTTCTATGAACCAACACGATGCCACTAACGAGATCAGCTTCGCTGGCCTCGACGACGACTCCTTCGATATCCATGAGTACGCCATTGAGGATTTCCTAACGCTGGGAATTTTCTGGCTTCTCGCTCTGGATGTCTTTCTACAGTTCTTCAGTCGCTATGTGCTCGGCAACTCCATCGCCTGGACTGAAGAGATGGCGCGCTACCTGCTAGTGATGGTGGGCTTTCTGGGTAGCACCATGGCCGTGCGCAAGGGGTCGCACATTGCCGTGGAATTCTTCTATCGCTACATGCCGATGTGGCTTGGGCGGTTGATGGCGACGCTAGTGGATCTGATTAATATCGCCTTTTTCTCCATCATGATCTGGATCACCTTCAAGCTGGCCGATCGTACCAGTGCGATGATGGTGTCGGTGGACATTCCTAAAAGCTGGCTCTACTACCTGGTTATGTTGGGCTTCATCTTGATGCTGGTGAGAGGTGTTCAGGTAGCGATTCGACACTGGCGCACGGGATCTCATGAGCTGCTTAATAGCCAAGAATAAATCAGCCAAGAATAAATCGTCAAAACGATAGTCTCCCGGAGATCACACCCATGCCCAACATTTTGTCCATGCGGCGCAGTGGCGCCATGGTTGCGCCGCTGATCGCGGCGGTCGCGATACTTGGCTGCATAGCGCTGGCCGTGACACAACACTATCTACTGTTTCTGTTCGCGGCGCTGTTCACGCTATTGGTAATGGGGGTGCCTATTGCCATTAGCCTCGCTGGTTCATGCCTGCTCTACATACTGCTGACCGGCAGAGTGCCCGATGTCGTGGTAGTGCACCGTATGATTAATGGTATCGATAGTTTTCCGCTGCTGGCGATTCCGTTCTTCATTCTTGCCGGTAACCTGATGAACAACGGCGGCATTACCTCGCGCATCTTCGATTTTGCCAAGGCGTTGATGGGATGGATGCGCGGCGGTCTTGGTCACGTCAACGTGGGCGCTAGTATTGTCTTTTCCGGTATGTCTGGCGCAGCGGTAGCCGATGCTGGTGGGCTTGGTACCATCGAAATCAAAGCCATGAAGGATGCTGGTTACGACGAAGAGTTTTCGGTCGGTATCACCGCGGCGTCTTCGACTATCGGCCCCATCATTCCGCCTAGCCTGCCGATGGTGATATACGGCGTTATGGCGTCGGTTTCAGTGGGGCAGCTGTTTGTTGCAGGCTTGGTGCCTGGTCTATTGATGGGCCTAGTGCTGATGGCAATGATCACGATCATTTCTCGGCGGCGCGGTTACACCCGTGACGCGGTGTTCTCACTTCCAGTGCTCGGCTACACCTTCAAGCGTGCCTTTCTATCGCTTCTAACCCCGGTCATTATCGTCGGCGGTATCATGAGTGGTGCCTTTACACCCACAGAAGCGGCCATCGCTGCGGTGGTGTATGCGTTGGTATTGGGAGGCGTCGTCTATCGAAGCCTGACTTGGCGCCGCTTGCTCAAGGTCAGCATGGAAACCATCGAGACCACGGCGGTCATCCTGCTCATCGTTGCCGGTGCCTCGATATTTGCCTGGATACTCACCAGCAATCAGGTCACGCAACACGTGGTGACTCTGCTCGGGCCATTCGCTGACAACCCAATCGCCACGCTGATTATCATAAATTTGGTGCTGATTGTGGTGGGCTGCTTTATGGAGACCATCGCGGCGATCACCATCTTGGTGCCGGTGTTATTGCCCGTAGCGGTCACTGCCGGTGTCGATCCGGTTCACTTCGGTGTGATCATGGTGCTCAACCTGATGATTGGTTTGTTAACTCCACCAGTGGGGATGGTGCTTTATGTGCTGTCACGGGTCTCCGGCATCTCTTTCGAGAAGTGCATGCGCGGCACGCTGCCGTTTCTGGTGCCGCTGGTGATCGCGCTGTTGTTGGTCACTTTCATACCGGCCATCTCGCTGTGGCTGCCCACGCTGCTTTACCGTTGAGAGGAAAGATCAACTTATGACTGATCCCAAGCAGGATTTTAGCGTCGATCGAGAGGATCTGGAGCGCTTTATGGGCACAGCACTAGCAGCGGCGGGCGCTGATCAGGCGTCAGCAAACGCGGTAACCCGTGCGCTGGTCACCGCCTCACGAATGGGTACCGATAGCCACGGGCTACGCCTGCTGCCCCACTATTTACAGGCGCTCAAGGGCGGGCGCATCAAGGGCGCTCCCAACATGGTTTTTCATCAGCGCTTAGCGGCTACGGGCTTTTTAGATGCCGATCATGGTTTGGGGCACTTGGCGGGTTATTCAGCGATGGAGCACGCCGTGGCGATGGCGGAGGAAGTCGGTATGGGTGCTGTTGCGGTGGGTAATTCATCCCACTTTGGGGCGGCAGGGTGCTATGCATTAGCGGCAGCGGAGCGCGGGTATCTCGGTATGGCGTTCTGTAACTCGGACCCCTTTGTGCTGTTACACGATGGAGCTAAACCCTTTCACGGCACCAATCCTATCGCTTTTGCGGCGCCTGTCGCGGGCGAACAGCCTTACCTGCTGGATATGGCCACTAGCTCGGTTCCTTGGAATCGCGTTCAGCAGTACGGTGCCATTGGCCGCGAACTGCCGGATCAAGTCGCGGCAAATGCTGCCGGTGAGGTGAGCCGAGTTCCTAGTGAGATCGCCGCGCTGTTGCCATTGGGCGGCAGTGACTTTGGTTTTAAGGGCGCGGGACTGGGCGGCATGGTTGAGGTGCTGAGTTCGACGCTATCGGGCATGCAACACGGCTTTAAGCTGCTTCCCATGGGCGGGCCGGATATGTCGACACCACGCGGCGTCGGGCATTTTTTCCTCGCCATGAAACCTGATGCGTTTGTAGAGGAGGGCACGTTTGCCAAGGGGATGGCTGACTACTTAGCTGATCTACGTGCTCAGCCCGCTTCCCCCAGTGCCAGGGTAATGGCGCCGGGGGACCGGGAGTGGCGCTGCCAGGCCAAACGCGATGCAGAGGGGATCCCGCTCGATTCTGCTAATCAATTGGCCTATGCCGAGATCGCTGAAAAGTATCAGATAGCGCCGCTCACTCGACTCGATTGAAGGGTTGGATGAAGGATATTGATAAGAAATGCAGTAAAATGGCGGCCAATTTCAGGTTAATTAAGGGTGACTGCCTATGAGCAGATACCGGATCGAGCGTAAAACGCTATCCGAACAGGTCGCCGAACAGCTCGAAGCGGAGATTCTCGAGGGGCGGCTGAGTGAAAATGATCAACTGCCGTCAGAAAGAGAGTTGATGGAACAGTTTGGTGTCGGCAGGCCGGCGGTACGTGAAGCGCTGTTTCATCTCCAACAGCTTGGCTTGATTGCCATTAATAGCGGTACTCGCGCGAGGGTAATTCGTCCCACCGCCGAGGCGGTGATGGCGCGGCTTTCCGGCGTCACCCGGCAGCTGCTTTCTAAACCCGATGGTCAGCAGTACTTCCAGGAAGCGCGTGCTATGTTCGAGATATCGCTGGCGCGCTATGCCGCGCGCAGTGCCAGTGAAGAAGACCTGGCGCGGCTGCGTCTGGCGCTTGCCGATAATCGAGACGCGATCGGCGACGAGGCGCGCTTCAAACGCTCCGACAATGACTTCCATGGGGTGCTGGCAAGCATCGGCCAAAACCCGATTTTCGATGCCATCCACGTGGCGCTTTCAGAATGGCTGGATGATCGACGTGCCCAGGTGCTGCAACAGAAAGACGAGGACAAGGCCGCCACCGCCGCGCACACCGAAATTGTCGAAGCCATTGAGTCGCGTGACCCGGACGCTGCTGAAGCGGCGATGCGGCGTCATCTGGACCGCCACTATGGTACCTACATGCAGCTCAAGCAACGCCTCGCGCCGGCGCCCGAATGATTCGTCGTGTTGTGAGACTGTTGTGAGACTATAGCGACACGCCACGCTTCCAGGGAATGAAGTCGTACTGGGCAAGCGCCACTGCGCGCGGCCGGTAACGCCCGGACGCTGTCTCTATACACATCTTGAGCAAGCGATCGGCCAGCGCGCCGATCTCTACCTCACCGCGAATGATCGGTCCGGCATCGAAGTCGATGACGTCGCTCATGCGCGTGGCAAGCGTGCTGTTGCTGGCGATCTTAAGTACCGGCGTGACCGGGTTGCCCGTCGGTGTGCCAAGCCCCGTCGTAAACATGATCAGGTTGGCGCCGGAACCGGCAAGTGCAGTAGTGGACTCGACGTCATTGCCTGGGGTGCACAGCAGGCTCAGCCCTGCGCGTGTCTGTGGCTCGGTGTAGTCGAGCACATCGACCACTGGGCTATCACCGCCTTTCTTGGCTGCTCCCGCGGATTTCATGGCATCGGTTATCAAGCCATCACGAATGTTGCCAGGCGACGGGTTCATCGAGAAATCAGCGCCGACCAGCGCCGCATGACGCTGATAAGCCGACATCAGTTCACTGAAGCGCTCGGCCACAGCATCGTCACTGCAGCGGGCGATTAGCTCGTGCTCCACGCCACATAGTTCCGGAAATTCGCTGAGGATACCGCTGCCGCCTAGCGCCACTAAGCGATCGATCACTGCGCCGACTAGCGGGTTGGCCGAGAGCCCGGAAAAGCCATCCGAGCCGCCGCATTCCACGCCGATGCTGAGTTTCGACAGCGGCGCGGGCGTGCGTTCTACTTGGTTGGCCATGGCCAGCCCGTCGAAGATGGTGGTCAGCGATTCGCGTATCAGCGCTTGCTCGCTGAGACTTGCCTGTTGCTCAAGATAGTGGACAGGACGGAGCCCCTTGGGGTCGCGCGCCTCTACCGCTGCCTTGATCATGTCGATCTGTGCTTTCTGGCAGCCAAGGCTCAATACCGTAGCACCGGCCACATTGGGGTGGCAGATATACCCGGCAAGTAACTGGCAGAGCGCTTGGGCGTCGTCGTCCGTACCGCCGCAGCCGAGGGTATGGGTCAGAAACCGTACGCCGTCGACATTGGGAAACAGGCGTTCACGGAGGGGCGATGACGGCTCGCCCTTATCGCCATGCAGGAGTTCCCGGGCAAGCTGCTTGTACTCGCGGAAAGGGTCTTCACCCAGCGCGTCGGCAACGCACTGGCGCAGCACCTCGATGTTACGGTTTTCACAGAACACCAGTGGAACCACAAGCCATACGTTGGCAGTGCCGACTTGGCCGTCAGGTCGGTGGTAACCATCGAAAGTGGCACCCTGAAAATGCGCAACGTCAGGCGCCTGCCAGTTGCCGCGTTTCGCCTGAGGTGTGGTGCTGGCAGTGCTGTGCTCGATATTGTCGGTAGTGATGGCCGCCCCCTGAGCGATGGGACGGGTCGCGCGACCCACGGTGACCCCGTACATGATCACGGTGTCACCGGGTTCAAAGGCCGCAAGCGTGAACTTGTGCTTGTGGCGGATCGCCTCGGTGAGAGTGATGTGTTGGCCGTTGTCGATGATAAGGGTGCCTGCGGGAAGATCCTTCAGGGCAACACGAACATTGTCGGCGGCATGCACGCGCAGGGTATCCAGCTGGCCGCTGTCACTGGCAATGGTCTGGTTCATGACGAGGCTCCTGGTGTGAATTGTCGGGGTATGTCGTCGATTTCAATCATGGCCTTGACCACGCCGGTGGCGGGGGTGCACCAGGCGGGCATGCGCTCGGGCACATCGGCCAGTTCTGCGCGGTGGGTGATCATCGCATCAGCCTTTAGGCGACCGCTTTCCATCAGTTGGGTTACTTGATCGAAGTCGGTGCGAGTGGCGTTGCGGCTGGCCAGCAGGGTTAGCTCCTTGCGGTGAAAGTCGGGGTCGCTAAAGCTGATATCGGCCTTGACGATACTCACCAATACGTAGCGCCCGGCGTGCCCTGCCAGGTCGAACCCGGCCTGCATCGCGGCGGGGTTGCCGGTGGCATCGAACACCACATCGGCGAGCTCGTCATCGCTCAAGCCCTTCAGGGCGGTGTCGATATCATCCTCGTTGGGGTTCAAGGTCAGTGTGATACCAAGCTTGTCACGACAGAACGCCAGCCGCTCAGGATTGGTGTCGAGCACTACCACCTGTGCTCCGCGCTCACGAGCGATTTGAGCCACCCCCATGCCGATGGGCCCGGCGCCGCACACCACCGCCAGTTCACCCTGGCCGAGTTCGCTGCGGCGCACCGCATGGGCGCCAATGGCCATGCACTCGACCAGCGCCAGCTGATCAAGTGCAAGGGTATCGGACACTACTAAATGATCGAGGGGCACCGCCAGGGTGTCGCACATACCGCCATCACGGTGGACGCCAATCACCTGCATCCGCTGACAGCAATTGGTGCGCCCATGGCGACAGGCGCGGCATTCACCGCAGTGCAGATAGGGAATCACGTAGGCGCGCTTTCCGACCAGGTCAGCATTACCTTCGCTACCCACCTCGACGACCTCGCCGGCCAGTTCATGGCCGAGTACACGAGGATAGCTAAAATAGGGTTGATTACCGCCATAGGCGTGAATATCGGTACCACACACCCCGATACGGCGAATATGTAGCAGCGCTTCTTCCGCGCCACAGCTCGGGGAATCACGCTGCTCTAGTGTCATGTGACCCGGTTCAGCACATACGACGGTTCGCATCTCGCTCTCCTGGCTCAGCGCTTCTGGTCGGCAACGACGGTTTGGTGCTGCTCGCCAAGCCCCTCAATGCCGAGGCGCATGCGCTGGCCCGGCTTGAGGTAAACCGGCGGTTGTTGACCCATGCCGACACCGGGCGGTGTGCCGGTGGAGATCACATCGCCCGGCTGCAGGCTCATGAAGCGGCTCAGGTAGCTGATCAGAAAAGGGATCTGATAAACCATGGTGCGGGTGTTGCCATCCTGGTAGCGCTTGCCGTCCACCTCGAGCCACATGTCGAGCTGATGAGGATCTGCTACCTCGTCGGGGGTGACCAGCCAGGGGCCCAGCGGGCCGAAGGTATCGCAGCCCTTGCCCTTGTCCCAGGTGCCGCTGCGTTCGAGCTGGAACTCACGCTCGGAGACATCGTTGACCACGCAGAAACCAGCCACATGCTGCATGGCATCGGCTTCGTCGATGTAACGACCGGCCTTGCCGATCACTACGCCGAGTTCCACTTCCCAGTCGGTTTTCTCGGAGTCACGGGGAATGATTACGTCGTCATTCGGGCCGCAGATGGCGCTGGTCCACTTGTTGAAGATGACCGGCTCTGGGGGAACCTGCGCGCCGGTCTCGGCGGCATGGTCGGAGTAGTTCAGGCCAATGCAGATAAACTTGCCCACGCCCGCCACACAGGGGGCGATGCGGGTGTTAGCGGGCACCTCTGGCAGGCTTTCAGCATCCAGTGCCGCCAGCCCTTCGAGGGCGCGACAGTCAAGGTATTCACCGGCCAGGTCGGTGACATGGGCTGAGAGGTCGCGGATTATCCCGTTGTTATCTAACAGCCCGGGCTTTTCATGGCTGTGCGGGCCAAAGCGTAGCAGTTTCATCAGTCGGTTCCTTGGTTGTCTCGTGGTTCGACGTGCATGGGATCAGATCAGCCAGCCACCATCGATGATCTGGGCGGTGCCGGTGGTGTAAGCGGACTCATCGGCGGCCAGATAGGTGGCAAGGGCGGCTATTTCTTCCGGGCTGCCCAGGCGCCCCTGAGGCTGCCTGGCGATAAACTCGGCGTAGACATCGTCTTCGTTTCGGCCCTGCCGTTTGGCTTGTTCACTAATGCGCTGGCGCAGCGAGGGCGAGTCCACAGTGCCGGGGCAGATGGCGTTGCAGCGAATTCCCTGGCCGATGTAGTCGGCAGCCACCGACTTGGTCAGGCCGAGTACCGCGGCCTTGGTGGTGCCGTAGGCGCAGCGGTTAGGGACGCCTTTAAGGCTCGATGCTACTGAGGCCATGTTGATGATGCTGCCGCCGTTATTGTCGAGCATGGCCGGCAGCAAGGCGCGAATCAGGCGCATCATCGCCATCACATTGAGTGACAGCGACAGCTCCCAGTCTTCGTCGCTGCCGTCCAGCAGCGAACCGTTAGCCACGTACCCGGCGCAGTTGAAGAGGATGTCGACGGCGCCAATCTCGTGCGCCAGCGCCTCGATGGCGGCGATGTCCAGCACATCGAGCCGGCGTGCGGTGATGCCAGGGGTATCGGCCAGTTCGACCAAGCTCTGGGTGTTGATATCAGTAGCAATGACCTGCGCGCCTTCAGCGGCGAAGCGCAAGGCGGTGGCCCGACCAATCCCCTGGCCTGCGGCGGTGATCAAGGCCGTCTTGTTGTTGAGTCGCATGGCGGTTCCCGGTGCTATTGTTATTGATCAGGTACTGTTATTGATCCGATGATGACGCGCGACAAGCATGAAACATCATATGGTATGACAGGATGCTAGGATGATGTTTAGCTGAGTATGGCCTAGTTGTTGGGAGTTGCCAACATTGTGTGAGGGACTATGTGTGATGCGCTATGAAACGCAAAAAGGGACGACCGAAGCCGTCCCTTATGCGTACTGGATAACGAAAGTTTAGAGTGCGTCGATGGGGGCTCTCGTTGCTAGCGTTGCAAAAACCTTCAGTTGCCACGCACGGCGGTGAGATCAGGTAGCCAGGTCACAATACCGGGAAATGCGATCAGGATGACCAGCACCACCAGCAAGGTGGCGTAGTAGGGCAGCATGGCTTTCACTAGTTGCTCCATGGAGACTTTGCCGACCCCGCAGCCAACGTAAAGGCAGGTGCCCACGGGCGGTGTCAAAAGGCCAATGCCCAGAATAAAGGCCATCAATACACCAAAGTAAACCGGGTCGACGCCGACCGACGTGACGATAGGCGTCAGCATCGGCGCCATAATCACCATGGCAGGCGTCAAATCCATCACAAACCCTACCAGCAGCAGTAAGCCCGCAACGATTAACAGTAGCAGGAACGGGTCTTGGGTGATCGCCTGCACTTGGGTAACCAGCGTTTGAGGCACCATATTAATGGTCAAAAACCAGGCGATAACGGTGGCAAAGGCCAATAGCAGCAAGACCATACCGGTTAAGCGGGCAGTACGGATCAGCATTCCCCAGAGCGCAGTGATCTTAAATTCCCGGTAAACGACCAGAGAGATAAACAGCGAATAAAGCAGTGCCGCCACGGCGGCTTCGGTGGCGGTAAAAACGCCGCCGATGATACCGCCGATGACGATCACTGGGAGTACCAGCGCAAGCCAGGCGGCTTTAAACGCTTGCCACAACACATCAAAGCGGAACTTACGGGTCTCACCGGCATGGCCGATGGTGGCCATAATGAAGGTTGTTGCCATTAGACCAAAACCGATCAGGATGCCTGGCACAATGCCGGCAATGAACAAGCGACTAATCGATGTCTCGGTCACAATGCCGAAAAGAATTAGTGGGATAGAGGGCGGAATAATAATGCCGATGACCGACGAAACAGTATTGATCGCCGTCGCCTGGGGCGCCGTGTAGCCCTGCTTGGTCATGGAGGGAATCATCATCGCCCCAGTCGCGGCGGTGTCTGCCACGGCCGAACCGCTAATGCCACCGAAGAACATCGAACCGGTAATCGCCACCTGGCCCAGACCGCCGCGCACGAAGCCTACCAGGGCGCCCGCCAACTCCATCAACCGGCGGGCGATACCACCGTTGCTCATCACTTCACCGACCAGGATAAAGAACGGAATCGCCAGCAGCGGAAAACTATTGACCCCGCGAATCGACTGCTCAATCAGAATTGATAACGGAATATCAGAGAGCAACGCCATTACCACGGCGGCAATGCCCAGGCCAAAGGCAATGGGTAGGCCAAGTGCCAGCGAGGCAAAAAGAATACCTAGGAAGATCCATAGCATGATCTAGCGGCCTCCATCGGCGTTCGGTGTCACATGGGGTGAACGTATTTGTTGAATGCTCTGCCAGGCACGCCAAATAGCCACAGCCGAAATAAAGCACGCGCAGAGAACGAAGGAAACATTGACGAGGTTCCAGGGCACATTAAGTATCGCAGTGCGGCTTGTTGCACGGGACATCACGATAAAACCACCCCAGATGATGACGCCCATTAACACAGTAATAATGGTGTGCTGAAGCAAATACAGCATATGGGCGGCCCGCGGTTTTAGTCGGCGAACCAGAATGTCCACGGCGATATGCTCATAACGGGCGAAAGCCGCCGCAGCACCAATAAAAATTAGCCAGATAAACAGCATGCGGGCCAGCTCATCGGCCCAGGGCACTGAGTTATTGAAGAGGGCGCGGCCGACCACATTGGCAGACACCGAGACGATTAGCGCCACCAGCAGAGCCGCTATTACGTGTTCCATGGCCAACGTTAACCAACGAAACACAACAGGGCCGCGGCGCTGTTCGGTGTCAATCTCCAACGGTTGGCGTTGGGGATCCTCAAAAAAAGACGCGGTATCAGGGAGTTGCGTATCTGGTGTGGTCATGGGTTCTCCCCAAAGACGAGTGACGAGAAGGCAAGAGGCGCTTGCCTCTTGCCTGATTTAGTCAACGTAAGCTGAGTAGCCGAAAGCCGGACAGCTGCGTGCTGCTTATTCCGTTTTAGATGATTCAGCAATCTGTTGGAATTCAGCCACTAAGTCTTCGCCAATGCGTGGAGCCCACTCGTCGTAAACCGGCTGCACTGCTTCTTGGAAGGCGGCAATCTGCTCGTCATCAAGACGGGTAATTTGCATGCCTCGCTCTTCAAGTTGCTCACGCGCCCAGTCGTCATACTCGGCTGAAAGCTGGATTTCGTAATCCGCTGCCTGCAGGGCGGCTTCCTGTACAAGCTCCTGATACTCGGGGGCGAGGCTATCCCAGGTACGTTCAGAGATCATCTTGATAAAGGGCGTATAGACATGCCGTGTTTCGGAGCCGTAGTCCTGAACCTCATAGAAGTTGGAGGTTAGAATGGTGCTCCAGGGGTTTTCCTGGCCATCGACGACACCCTGTTCCATGGCAGAAAACAGCTCACCAAATGCCATTGGGGTTGGGTTAGCACCGAGTGCTTCCCAAATGGCCAAGTGCACCGGGTTTTCCATGGTACGAATCGACAGGCCGCGAACATCCATGCCTGCTACATCCTCTGGCGAAGTGACTTCCCTGGCGCTATTGGAGAGCTGTCGGAAGCCGTTTTCTGAGAAGGCCAGGGCTTTCAGACCAGTACCATCAAACGCATCAAGCATCTCCTGGGCAGCATCGCTGCGCATGGCCTCAATGGCTGCTTCCCGGGTGGGTAATAGGAAGGGTAAGTCGAAAACAGCCAGTTCTTCGACGTAGCCGGTAGCGGGTGAGGAAGAGGGGTACGTCATATCCAGCGTGCCGGTCTGCAGCATTTCCATCATCTGCACATCGTCGCCGAGCTGGCTGTTGGGGAAGATGTGAACGTTGATGCGCCCTTCGGTGCGCTGGTTAAGAATGTCGGCAAAATATCGGCTAGAAATGTATTGTGGCGAGCTGTCAGCCAAACCAAGCCCCATGCGTAAGGTGACACTGCCGTGGTCTTCTACGGTGGCGCCGTCAATCTCGGGGGGATCAGATAGATCAGGCGTTTGTGCATAAACCATACCTGAGCTGAACAGCGTGGCGCCGGTCAATAACAGGGTACGCTTCAAAAGATAATGCATAGTCGTCACTCTCCTGGCGTGCTGCAGGCTGCTTTGAAGAGTATCTTCCAAGCGAGCTACAGCGTGGTTGCTATTGTTGTTGTGTAAGCAGTACTCAATAAAGAAATGAGCACCACAAACCTTAGATGAATGTCTAACGTTTTCACTGTATGTTCAACATATACTTTTGTATGTATCGACGTCGAAGTTAAGACAGCGTAACGTCGTGATCAATCTCTCTGATTAATTCCTTCAATCTTTACTCTAGGCGTGGAGTGACACCATGGCCAATTTTGAGCGAATAACGCCTGAGCAGTTGCGTTCGCGCTACTGGTTCGATAACGCAGATCATCCTGGAACGACAGCGCTCTGCATCGAGCGCTATCTTAATTACGGCATTACACTGGATGAACTGACCAGTGGTAAGCCGATTATTGGTATTTGCCAGTCAGGGTCTGATTTAACTCCCTGCAATCGCCACCACATTGAGTTGGTTAAGCGAGTTAAAGACGGCATTCGCGCTGCAGGCGGCGTACCGTTTGAATTTCCGATGCACCCTATCCATGAAAATGTGCGGCGGCCTACCGCCGCGCTGGATCGCAACCTCGCCTACTTGGGCATTGTGGAAGTGCTGCACGGCTACCCCTTAGACGGAGTGGTATTGACCACCGGTTGCGATAAAACCACTCCTGCTGCACTCATGGCGGCGGCAACAGTCAATATTCCTGCCATTGTTCTTTCCGGCGGGCCAATGCTTAACGGCTGGCGCGGTGCCGAGCGGGTAGGTTCGGGCACGATTATCTGGGAACTACGCAAACGCCTGGCAGCGGGCGATATCGACTACGCGGAGTTCCTTTCTCGCGCGAGTGATTCAGCGCCGTCGATAGGCCACTGTAATACCATGGGGACGGCGTCCACCATGAACTCAATGGCGGAAGTATTGGGTATGAGCCTGCCTGGTTCGGCGGTGATACCGGCGCCCTATAAAGAGCGTGCGATGGCGGCCTATGACACCGGAACAAGGATTGTCGATATGGTCTGGGAGGACCTGCGCCCGCTAGACATTCTGACCCGTGAAGCGTTTGAAAACGCCATTGTGGCGTGTTCGGCCCTGGGCGGCTCATCCAACGCGCCAGTACATATCAACGCAATTGCACGTCATGCGGGCATCGAGATTAACAATGATGACTGGCAGCGCTTAGGCCATGAAATACCGCTGCTTGCCAACGTCATGCCTGCCGGTGCCTTCCTGTGCGAAGAGTTTCACCGCGCTGGCGGCGTTCCTGCGATCCTTCATGAGCTACAAACGGCAGGCAAGCTTCACGACGATGCACTGACGGTCAACGGCCATTCGCTGGGCGAAAATCTGCAGGGCCGCGAAACCCAGGACACTGATGTGATTTGTCGTTACGGCGATCCGCTGGTCGAACACGCTGGCTTCCTAAATCTCAAGGGCAACCTGTTCGATTCGGCACTGATGAAAACCAGCGTGATCTCAAGAGATTTCCGCGAGCGCTTCCTGAATGATCCCAATGACCCTGAAGCCTTTGAAGGTAAAGTGGCTGTGTTTGATGGCTCGGAGGATTACCACGCACGTATTGATGACCCGGCGCTGAATATTGATGCGCGCACCATCTTGGTCATGCGTGGGGCAGGGCCGGTCGGCCACCCTGGCGGTGCCGAGGTGGTCAATATGCAGCCGCCGGAGGCGCTAATCAAACAGGGCATCGAATCCCTGCCTTGCTTGGGCGATGGCCGTCAGTCGGGCACGTCCGGCTCACCGTCGATTCTCAACGCCTCCCCTGAAGCTGCCACGGGCGGCGGATTGGCGCTGCTTGAAAGCGGCGACCGGCTGCGGGTTGACCTTAAGCGAGGCGAGGTGCAACTGCTAATTGACGCAGCTGAGCTGGAAATGCGCCGTGAACGTTTGGCAGAGCAGGGCGGCTACCGTTACCCCGGCCACCAGACGCCTTGGCAGGAGATCCAGCGCAGTATGGTTGAGCCGCTGGACCGTGGAATGACCCTGGAGCCCGCCATCAAGTACCGTGACGTGGCACGCCAGCATCAGCCCAGGGATAACCATTAAGGCGCGATCACCAAAGGGATTAGCACTAAGATGAGCCGTTTTAGTACTTTGTCGCATCGGCAGCAGGGCCTGCTGTTGACCGGTGGTGGCGCGATCATCATGGCGCCGGATGCCCTGCTGATTAAGGTGGCCGACTTACCCGATGCGGAGATACTGATGTGGCGCGGTTTTCTCTCCGCGCTGGGCTTTTTGCTAATTGCCCTGTTGCGCTATGGTCGAGGCACCCTGGGGGCCTATCGTAGCTGCGGCTGGACCGGTATCGCCGTGGCGCTGTTGTTCAGTCTGACAACTTGCGGCTTTGTGCTTGGCAATCAGTACACCAAGGCGGGCAACGTGCTGATGATTCTGGCCAGTTCGCCGATTATCGCCGCTGTGCTCTCCTGGATTATCCTCAAGGAGCGTTTGCCCCGGCGTACTTGGCTGGCGATTTGGCTCTGCATGGTCGGTATTGCGATGATCGCGCTGGATGATGCAGGTGCAGGCTCGTGGATGGGTAACGCCTTTGCCTTGATGGCGGCGACCACCTTGGCGATTAATTTTACCCTCTGCCGTACCCGCCCAGGTGTGGATATGAGCCCTATGCTGGTGTTCAACGGCCTTATTGTCGGCAGCACCGCTGGGCTGTTTTGGCTGGCGGGGAGCGAGCCGTCCCTGTCAGCCACCAACCAGCTTGCCGTCGTGGTTCTGCTGTGCCTGATTATCGTACCCTGCGGGGTGACCCTGCTGCAGCGTGGGCCGCTCTATCTACCTTCAGCCGAGGTGGGTCTGCTGTTGCTGCTGGAAGTGGTGGTGGGGACGCTATTAGCTTGGTGGATTTTGGGTGAGCAGCCTGCGCCTGTGGCGCTGATCGGCGGTAGTTTGGTGCTGGGTACTTTACTGGCCAAAGGGTTCTACGAACGGCGACTAGAAATGCGGCAGCGTGCCAGCGTGTCATCCGCGCCGTCGATAACAGCAGACCGGTCAAGTACGGTATGATTGTCAGGAATCGAAATAGGGTCTTATCGTAGTGACGTCATCTCCCAGTAAGCCAGTAGCTCGCCCCAGTATCGCCGAACATCTCGCCGAGGAAATCTTCGGTGGGCGCTATCATCCCGGTGACTTAGTGCCGCGTGAAATGGATCTATGCGAACGTTTTGCTATTAATCGCTCGGCGGTGCGCAGCGACCTGCGTCAGTTGGTTGAAGCGGGCATTATTGAGCGTATTTCCGGTCATGGTTCCAAAGTGCGCGAATACTCCGAGTGGCATATTCTTGACGTTCAGGTGACCGATTGGTTGACCCGCTATGCTGCGCCTAACCCGGAGATTCAGCGCGAGATTCTCGCCTTTCGCCTGGATGTAGAACCCTATGTGGCGATGACTGCTGCAAAGCGCGCCAAAGCACGTGATTTAGTCGCCATTGAAGAGGCCTTTGAAGGGCTAGGGCAGAATCTACGTAACGCCACCTGCGAGGAAGAGCGGCGGTTGCATAGTGAGTGTGACGTAGCCTTCCACGAGGCGATTTTTAAAGCAACGCATAATATCGTCTGGGCACAGCTATCGCATATCCTGCGTCCTTCTATTTTTCTGCTCGTTTCCATGTCCAACGAGAATGCCGTGGACCCCGAAGAGAGCCTGGAGCGCCATCGTCAATTGATGGAGAGCATACGCCTGCGTCGCCCTCGGGAGGCATTCTTAGCCGCCCAGGCGGTGTTGGCAGGCACTGCCGCAGCGTTGGGGCTTGAGCACAGCTTCAGCTCATTAGGGCGCAGCGTTGAGTTGCCCCACACCGCTCCATAACCCTATTTCAATGGTCAATAACAAAGGCAAGCGTATGTCTGACTTCAACCTCGGCCTGGTGGGCGTGGGCAAAATCGTCCGCGACCAGCATCTTCCGGCCATCGCCGCCACCCAGAACTGTAACCTTATCGCCACGGCGGATCCCCACGCCTCACTGTCGGATCTTCCCGCTTATCAAGGCCTGGAGGCGATGCTCGACGCTCATCCTGATATTACCGCCGTCTCAATCTGCACGCCGACGCACTTGCGCTACTCCCAGGCGCGGGCAGCGCTGATGCGCGGCAAGCATGTGCTGCTTGAGAAGCCGCCGGGGGCGACGCTGAGCGAAGTGGAGGATCTGATTGCTACCGCTTCCAAGCAGGGCGTTAGCCTGTTTGCCGCTTGGCACTCGCGGTTTGCCCCCGGCGTAGCTCACGCACAGCAGTGGCTAGCCGAGCGTCAGGTGCAGCGGGTTGAGATTGAGTGGAAGGAGGACGTACGGGTATGGCATCCAGGGCAGGCATGGATTTGGCAGCCGGGTGGCATGGGTGTTTTTGACCCCGGTATTAATGCGCTATCGATTGCCACGGCCATTCTGCCTCAGCCGTTTTTTCTGCAACAGGCGCGGCTGCTGACGCCGAGCAATACTCAAACCCCGATTGCCGCCGAGCTATCATTTACTGACCCTACTGGCGCAGAGATTGAGGCAGATTTCGATTTCCGCCAGAGCGGGCCGCCCACCTGGGATATGCATATCGAAACAGATGAAGGGCGTTTGAGCCTTACAAAGGGTGGCTGTCGTCTGGTGATCAAGGACGAAGTTATAATTGAAGCCGAAGAGCGAGAGTATCAGGGACTCTATGCACGTTTTGCTGAGCTAATCGCAAATAAGCGCAGCGAGGTGGATATTGCCCCGCTGCGCCAGGTCGCCGATGCATTTCTATACGGTCATCGTGAGGCTACCGACGCCTTCGTTGAGTAGCGTTCGAGCGACTCTCGTTTATTCACGCTTGCCATCGACTAGGCGTGAGACGCCAGCCGGGTTGCCGTCACGAATCGCTTCGGGCAGCAGCCCTTCCGGCAGCGCCTGGTAGCACACCGGGCGTAGGAAGCGGAAAATCGCCGCGCTGCCCACCGAGGTGGTGCGTGAATCAGAGGTGGCTGGGTAAGGGCCGCCGTGAACCATAGCGTGGCACACTTCGACACCCGTCGGCCAGCCGTTGGCCAGGATGCGTCCGGCCTTGCGCTCCAGCGTTGGCATCAATTGCTTAGCCGTCGCCAAGTCAGCGTCATCCATCTGTAGGGTAATGGTGAGCTGGCCTTCCAGCTGAGCCGCCACACGGGCCACTTCCTGGGCGTCAGCACAGGCGATTACCAGAGATGTCGAGCCGAATACCTCTTCCTGTAACGCCGGGTCACTTAGAAACGCCTCAGCCTGGGTAACGAACAGCCCCGCTTGGCAAGGGTGAGCTGTCTCGCCTGCTTGCCCACGGGCGACCTCGGTGACTTTGTCGTGGCTGGCGAGCCGACCCATGCCCTGCTGGTAAGCATCATGAATACCCGGCGTGAGCATGGTTTGGCCTGCGCTACCCTTAACGCCTTCACCGGCTGCCGCAACAAAGGCATCCAGCTCAGGACCTTCGATCGCAATAACTAGCCCAGGGTTGGTGCAGAACTGCCCAGCGCCCATATTGAGCGAGCCGACAAACCCTTCAGCAATCGCTTTACCGCGCGCCTTGAGCGCTTCGGGCAGCAGGAACACCGGGTTGATCGAGCTCATTTCAGCATAAACCGGGATCGGCTGTGGCCGTGCCTGGGCAGTGGCCATCAAGGCCGTGCCACCGCTGCGTGAACCGGTAAAGCCAACGGCTTGAATGCGCGGGTCGGCGACCAGTGCCTGACCGATTTCGCGGCCCGAGCCAAACAGCAGCGAGAAGACGCCCTCGGGGAGATCACACTTAGCCACAGCGCGCTGAATGGCGCGGCCTACCAGCTCAGAAGTGCCGGGATGGGCAGAGTGGCCCTTGACCACGACCGGGCAGCCAGCCGCCAGCGCGGAGGCGGTATCACCACCGGCCACACTGAAGGCGAGCGGGAAGTTACTGGCACCAAACACCGCCACGGGGCCTAGCGCAATATGGCGCTGGCGCAGGTCGGCACGCGGTAGCGGTTCACGATCGGGCATGGCCGGATCGATGCGCACATCCAACCACTCCCCGGCGCGTACGACCGAGGCGAACAGCCGCAACTGGCCGCAGGTGCGACCCCGTTCGCCTTCTAGGCGCGGGCGGGGCAGGCCGGTTTCGGCCATGGCGCGTTCAATGAGGTCATCACCGATCGCTTCGATTTCAGCGGCAATGGTTTCAAGGAATGTGGCCCGCGCCTCTAAGCCGGTTTCGCGATAGCTATCAAAGGCTGCTTCGGCTAGCGCACAGGCCTGCTCAACCTCGGCTTTGCTGCCTCCGGGGTAAGCAGGCGTTAGCGTTTCGCCGGTGGCGGGATTGACGGCTTGAATGTCAGCCTGTTGGCCGCTGATGGCCTGCTGACCAATCAGTAATTTACCTTCCAGAGTCATACATCCTCCTGCTGGCTTGATTTGCGTTCGCTGATTTACTTGCGTTAGAGCGCTTTAACGGTGACCGCGGGTGTATCTGTTTCTATCCGGAGCGAATTACGCAGAGGGCGACCGAACTCGTTAATACATATCTCAAAGCGGTCGCCTTCGCGTACCTGAATATTGTCAGCAAAGCTTAGCGTAGCAGTGCCGAAAAAGTGCACGTGGACATCGCCAGGGCGTCGGAAACCTGGGTATTTAAAGTGGTGATATTCGAGGTTGGCCAAGCTATGGGCCATGTTGGCTTCGCCGGTCAAAAAAGGCTTCTTCCATAAGGTCTCGCCATTGCGCTGAATAGAGCTGGTGCCTTCTAAATGGGCCGGCAGCTCGCCAATCAACAGTTCGGGGCCAAAACTGCAGGCGCGGAGCTTGGAGTGAGCCAGCCATAGGTAATTGAAGCGCTCGGTGACATGGTCAGAAAACTCGTTACCAATCGCATATCCGACTCTCCAGGGTAGACCCTCCTCGCCAATAACGTAAAGGCCGGCAAGCTCGGGCTCCTCGCCTGCATCTTGCGCGAATGCCGGTGAGGGGATTTCTGCCTCCGGCGCCATCACGCACTGGCCATCGCCTTTGTAGAACCATTCAGGTTGCGCACCAGTTTCGCCCGCGTTGGGTTTGCCGCCTTCCACGCCTAGCTTGAACATACGCATGGAGTCGGTCATGTCTTCTTCAGCCGCTTGGGCCTGTTTTTGAGACTGAGCGTGCATGGCCGAACGGGTGTCGGCGCTGCCCAAATGGGTAAGGCCTGTGCCGGTAACCAAGCAGTGTGCTGGGTCGGGATGGGTCAGTGGCGGCAGCAAGCGCTTATCGTCTACTAACGCTTGATAGTCGAGGCGGGTGTCGGTCATTGCGGCGGTTACCGCGTCGCTCATCGGTTGGCCAGCACTAATGGCACGGTTGGCTAACGTGTAGGTATCGCAGTCGAGCAGCCTAACCTGCTCTTCGCTCTCGACCAGGGCGGCGCGGACCTGGCCCTGGTGGTCACACTGAATCAGACGCATAGGCTATTCCTAACACTTATTGTTATGAGAAGGGAGTTAGACAAAATAATTTTGAGACCCACATAGAGTGTCTAATGTTGAACATTTGAATAAATTGTTCAACATAAACTTTTGTATGGCTGGTTAATAAAACGGGTCTTATTTCCTAGCGTCTACTGCTCGCTAAGCGCCCTGCGCAATAATTTCCCGCAGTGTGCTCATCAATACAGCGGCGCCGGGCGAGAGGCGCTGGTGGCGCAGACTGACCAGCCCATAAGGTTGAACACTGAGCGTTTCGCTGAAGGGCAACAAATGAAACCGCTGCGGTGGGCAGAGCAGGTCAGCAACTTCCCGGGTGGTGACCGTAATGGTGTCGGATTTATCGACTAGCGCCAGCGATAGCAGCAGGTCCGCAGCATCGACGATCTGGCGCGGCGGCACGACCTGATGGTGCAGAAACAGGCTATCCACTCGCTGGCGCATCAAAGCACCGGTGGGCTGCAGTGACCAGGGGTAGGCTGCCATATCCGCTAGACTCAGCGGCGTTTTTTCCGCTAATGGATGCCCCTTGCGGCATACAAAACACAACTCTTCCTCACCAATCTCCTCAAATACAAAGCGCTCGGCATCGATGCCTGCTGGAATGCGGGTAATCGCAAAATCCAGCTCGCCCTCCAATAAGCGAGGTACCAACACTTTGCTGACATCCACATCGACGCTGATCTTTAGCCCAGGCCGGTCTCGATGCACACGCTCAATTGCGCTGGTCAGTAGCGTTACTGCTGGCGCCATTACCGTGCCGACCGCCACCGTGCCTGCACTGCCCGCGCTAAGTGCGTTCAACTCTTCACCGGTATGATGTAAGGCCGAGAGCATGCTGTGGGCGTGGCGAATCATAATCTCGCCGTACCAGTTAGGGGTTAGCCCGCGTGGGTGCCGTTCAAATAAACGAATACCTAGATTGGCTTCTAAGTCGCTCAGTAGCTTTGATGCAGCGGGCTGGCTCATATTGAGCTGGGAAGCGGCACGATGCAGATTGCGCTGCTCGTCCAGGGCTAAAAATAGCTGAAAATGGCGCAACTTTAGTCGCACGTCTAGAAACCAGTTCTCACCGAGAACGCCCATGGGATAAGACCTGAGTTGTTATTGATACTGAGAAGTATATCGATATTGATGAGTTTGTATATTGGTTGGTTATGACGGAATTCTCTACTGTAGGGAATGTATTGGCGTTAAGGATGCTGGCTTAACAGCCTCCACTAACAACAAAAGTATGTCTCCAGGAGAATGCTCATGCCTCTCATGTACAGCCAAGTATTAAGAAGTGGGTCGCCATTGCTGCTCAGTGCTATTGCCGCGATGCTACTGGTAAACACAGCGCAAGCGCAGAATGACTCTGAAACCGCTGACAGCATTCAGACGTCAGTGTTTGGCCACCTACCGGATGGCCGTCAGGTCGATCTCTACCAGTTTACCAACAGCAATGGCGTTGAACTGCGGGTGATCAACTACGGCGGCATCATCGTGTCGCTGAAAACTCCCAATGTCGCGGGTGAGTTCGACGACATCGTGCTGGGTTTCGACTCCCTGGAGGCCTATCTCTCCGATGAGTATCGCCAGGCTAACCCCTACTTCGGGGCCATCATTGGGCGCTACGGCAATCGCATCGCGGGTGGTCAGTTCTCCCTTGAAGGGGAAAGCTATTCACTAGCCACCAACGATGGCAGCAACCATCTACATGGCGGCGATCAGGGCTTCGATAAAGTGCTGTGGCAGGCCGAGCCTTTTGAGAACGATGCTGGCACCGGTTTGGTGCTGCGTTACACCAGCGAGGATGGCGAAGAGGGTTACCCCGGTAAGTTGGAGGCCGAAGTCACCTATACGCTGACCGATAATGACGAACTGATGGTTGATTACCGGGCTGTGACTGACAAGGCGACACCGGTCAACCTCACCCAGCACAGCTACTTCAACCTTAAAGGCGAGGGCAGCGACAGCATTCTCGACCATCAGTTGATGATTAATGCCTCGGAATTCACCCCGGTAAACGAGTCACTGATTCCCACCGGTGAGATCCGCTCGGTGGAAGGTACACCTTTCGACTTTACCCAGGCGACCGCCATCGGTGAACGGATTGAGCAGGATAACGAGCAGCTCGATTTCGGAGGCGGTTATGACCACAACTTTGTGCTTAACCGCGACGAGGCCGCACAGGATGAGCTGGTATTGGCCGCTAAGGTATGGGAGCCGCAGAGTGGCCGCATGCTGGAGTTTTCCACTACCGAGCCAGGCATCCAGTTCTATTCCGGCAATTTCCTTGATGGCAGCCTGACTGGTAAGCAGGGCCAAGCCTACGAACATCGCTCCGGCTTTGCATTAGAAACCCAGCACTACCCCGACTCTCCCAATCAAGAGGCGTTTCCCAGCACGATCTTAGAGCCGGACGAGACGTATCGCTCACGCACGGTATACCGCTTTTCTGCGCAACAGGATTTCGATTCATAACGCCCAGTAAGCTTGTAATATAAAAATTAATTATCAATAAAAACAACGCCATAAATCGCAGGAGTATAACAATGAAATTGACGACCACCTTTACGCGTTTGGCTCTCGGTAGCGCCATTATGCTGGCCTCCTTAGGCTCAGTTCAGGCTCAAGAGGATGAGGTGAAGATCGGCTTTATCGTTAAAAAGCCGGAACAGGCATGGTTTATCAATGAACAGGAAGCGGCCACGGCAGCCGGTGAAGAGCTTGGCTTCGAAGTGGTGCGCCTTGGGGGCGAAGATGGTCAGGAGGTGCTCAGCGCCATTGATAACCTCTATGCTCAGGGAGCCGAAGGCTTTGTGATCTGCCCGCCGGATGTACGCCTGGGGCCCGCGATCATGAACCGCGCCGAGCAGTACGGAATGAAAGTAGTCACCGTGGATGACCAGTTTGTCACCTCCAGCGGTGAACCGATGGAAGGCGTGCCGCACCTGGGTATGTCAGGTACCCAAATTGGTCGGCAAGTAGGCGAGGCAATTAACGCCGAAATGGAAGCACGCGGTTGGAATCCCGAAGAGGTTGCCGCGCTTCGCATTACCAATAACGAGCTCCCCACAGCGGTGGAACGCACGGATGGCGCGACCGAAGCGCTGTTGGCATCCGGTTTTCCTGAAGACAATATTTTCGATGCGCCTCAGCAGAGCACCGACACCAGCGGTGCCTTCTCTGCCGCGTCGCCAGTGCTTTCTCAGCACGGCGATTACGAGCACTGGGTGATCTATGCCCTCAATGAGGAGAGTGTACTCGGTGGCGTGCGGGCTACCGAACAGTACGGCCTGGCATCCGAGGATGTGATTGGGGTCGGCATTAACGGCTCCGGCGCTGCCTTTGCGGAGTTCTCCCGCGACAACCCCACCGGCTTCCATGGCACCGTGGCAGTGAGTTCTACCATGCATGGCCGCCAAACAGCCGAAGACCTCTACCGCTGGATTAGCGAAGGTGAAGAGCCACCGGCCAACACTGAAACCTCTGGCACGCTGATGACCCGGGACAACTGGCAGGAAGTGCGTGAAGAGCTGGGTTTATAAGGCGTTGGGCCTGTCACGTCTGCCGGAGTTGAATCATGTCTGATGCTTATCTACGTTTCGATGCGATTAGTGTCGTTTTCCCCGGCGTTCGTGCGTTGGATGGCGTGAGCTTTGCGGCTCACGCCGGCCAAGTGCACGCCCTGATGGGCGAGAACGGCGCAGGTAAATCCACCCTGCTCAAAGTGCTTAGCGGCGTTAACAGGGTTGCCGAAGGTGCACTCTGGATCGATGGGCGGCGCCATGTCTTTAACAATGCTCGGGAGGCGTTGCGCGAGGGGATCGCGATTATCTATCAGGAGCTGACGCTCTCACCCAATATGTCGGTGGCCGAAAATCTGCTGCTAGGGCAGCTGCCCACACGGGGGGGATTTGTAAACCGCCGTCAGTTGCGTGAGAAAGCACTGGCAATACTCGCCGACCTGGGTGAGGGGGAGATCCATCCTTCGACCAAGGTGCGTGAACTCTCCATCGGCCAGCAGCAAATGATCGAAATTGGTCGCGCCTTGCTGCGCGACGCCAAGGTTATTGCCTTCGATGAACCCACCAGCAGCCTCTCGATTCAGGAAATTCGCCAGCTTAAGCGCATCGTCAAACGGCTGCGTGACGAAGGCCGGGTGGTGCTCTACGTCACCCACCGCATGGAAGAGGTGTTCGAGATGTGCGATGCGGTCACTATTTTCCGTGATGGCCAGCACATCCGAACCCACGAGGACATGTCCGAGCTAAATCATGATCTTTTAGTAAGTGAAATGGTTGGCCGGGATATTGACGATGTCTACGGCTATCGTGCTCGCGAACATGGTGACGTGATTTTGAGCGTGGAAGGTATCCAAGGGCGCGGCCTAAAAGCGCCGGTCAGTTTCTCCGTTAAGCGCGGTGAAGTGTTTGGGCTGTTTGGTTTGGTGGGGGCGGGGCGTAGCGAGCTGCTGCGTCTTGTCTGCGGTGTCGAGACACCCAAGGCAGGCAGTGTTCACTTTAACGGTGAAGCACGACGTTTTAAAAGCCCCGCTGAGGCAATTCGTGCCGGTATTGCCATGTGCCCGGAGGACCGAAAATCCCAGGGGATCTTCCCCGTGGCCAGCGTGGCCGACAACCTCAACATTAGTTGTCGACGCTTTTTTAAACGCTGGGGATTATTCCGCCACCCCGGACGCGAACGGCGCAATGCCGAGTCGTATATCCAGCAACTCAGTGTTAAAACGCCGGGCCCGCGCACACCGATCGGCAAACTTTCCGGCGGCAACCAGCAAAAGGTGATTCTGGCCCGCTGGCTCGCCGAGGAGATCGATTTATTTGTGATGGACGAGCCGACCCGAGGTATTGATGTCGGTGCTCGGCGGGATATTTACTCGCTGCTCTACGACTTGGCTGAACAAGGCAAAAGCGTTGTGGTGATCTCTAGTGACCTGGCCGAGGTCAGCTCGATTTGCGACCGCATTGCCGTGATGCGTGACGGAGAGCTGGTGGAAGTGGTGCCGCGTGAGTCGGCCACCCCGGAGCGCCTGCTGGGGTTGGCGCTACCCGCCTAGTCGGTTTTTCAGTACTTTTTTAAGAGACAGGTTCAGGACAAACACTATGACAACCAACAATGTAACCCAAGGCGATACCACGCCTGCACGCCCAGCGGGGCGCCAGGGGCTCATCAAGCCGCTGCGCACACTGCTCGACACCTCAGGATTAATTGCCGTTTTCTTGCTGTTGTTTGTGGCGTTAGCAGTACTCATTCCTGACTTTCTGACCGGGCGAAATATGGTCGGGCTGCTGCTATCGATCACGCTGATCGGCAGCTTGGCGACCACCATGATGCTAGTACTTGCCCTGGGGGAGGTGGATCTTTCGGTCGCTTCTATCGTGGCCTTTGCGGGGGTAGTTGCGGCGGTGGTGACCTCCAGTACCGGTAGCGTTTTTATCGGTGTTATTGGTGGCGTTGTGGCAGGCGGTGCGGTAGGTGCTTTCAATGGCCTGGTGATTGCCAAGTTCGGCATTAATTCACTGATTGCGACCCTGGCCGCGATGGAGTTTGTCCGTGGGCTTGCCTATATCACCTCCGGTGGTGACGCCGTCATGATTACCGTGCCGGGCTTCTTCGACTTGGGCAGCGCTTCATTTCTGGGCCTGACGTTACCGGTGTGGACCATGTTGGCCTGTTTTGTAATTTTTGGCGTAGTACTCAATATGACCTCTTTCGGGCGCAATGTGCTGGCCACTGGCGGTAATTCGGAAGCTGCTTCCCTAGCGGGGGTTAACGTCCGCCGCCTTAAAATTATTGTTTTTGGCTTGCAAGGTGTCGTCGCGGGCGTGGTCGGCGTGCTGTTGGCATCGCGCATGGGACTGGGCGATCCCAATACCTCCATGGGCCTGGAACTGGCGGTGATCTCCGCCTGTGTGCTGGGCGGCGTGGCGCTATCCGGCGGTGTGGCCACCATTACCGGCGTGGTGGTCGGTGTGCTGATTATGGGCTGCGTGCAGAACGCCATGGGCCTGCTCAACGTGCCGACCTTTTACCAATACCTGGTGCGTGGTGCGATTCTGCTGTTGGCGGTGATGTTCGACCGTTGGAAACAGACCCGTCGTCAGCGGGCCTGACGCTTAAACCGTTCCCCTTTATTCGTTAGTCACTTTTTCCCGGTTTGTACGGAGGCTTTGTTATGTCTGATCGTCAGCGCCCATTACGTTCTGCCCAGTGGTTTGGCACCGCCGATAAAAATGGTTTTATGTACCGTAGTTGGATGAAAAACCAGGGCATTCCCGACCATGAATTCCAGGGCAAGCCGATCATCGGTATCTGCAACACCTGGTCGGAGCTGACCCCCTGCAATGCGCACTTTCGGAAGCTGGCGGAACACGTAAAGCAGGGCGTGCTGGAGGCGGGCGGCTACCCGGTGGAGTTCCCGGTGTTCTCCAACGGCGAGTCCAACCTGCGCCCCACGGCAATGTTCACCCGCAACCTGGCCAGCATGGATGTGGAGGAGGCGATTCGCGGCAACCCCATCGATGCGGTGGTGCTACTGGTCGGTTGCGACAAGACCACCCCGGCGCTACTGATGGGCGCGGCGAGCTGCGATATTCCCACCATCGTGGTCACCGGCGGGCCGATGCTCAACGGCAAGCACAAGGGCAAGGACATTGGCTCCGGCACCGTGGTGTGGAAGCTCTCCGAGCAGGTTAAGGCTGGCGAAATATCGCTGCACGACTTTATGGCCGCCGAGGCGGGGATGTCCCGTTCGGCAGGTACCTGCAACACCATGGGCACCGCTTCCACCATGGCCTGTATGGCCGAATCGCTGGGCACGTCGCTGCCCCACAACGCGGCGATTCCGGCAGTCGATTCCCGCCGCTACGTACTCGCCCATTTATCGGGTAACCGCATCGTCGAGATGGTCAACGAAGACCTACGGCTCTCCAAAATCCTCACCAAGGAAGCGTTCGATAACGCCATCCGCACCAACGCGGCCATCGGCGGTTCCACCAACGCGGTGATTCATCTCAAGGCGATTGCTGGCCGTATTGGTGTCGATCTAACGTTGGACGATTGGAGCCGGGTCGGGCGCGGCACGCCCACGGTGGTGGACCTGCAGCCCTCGGGGCGCTTTCTGATGGAGGAGTTCTACTACGCCGGTGGCCTGCCCGCGGTGCTTAGACACCTGGGTGAGGCCGACCGACTGCCGTTCAAGGACGCCTTAACCGTCAATGGCAAGACGCTGTGGGAAAACGTCCAGGACGCCCCGCTGTACAACGACGAGGTGATTCGAAAGCTGGATAATCCGCTTACGGCAGATGGCGGTATCTGCGTGGTGCGCGGCAACCTCGCCCCCAACGGTGCCGTGCTCAAACCCTCGGCGGCCACCGCCGAGCTGATGCAGCATCGCGGCCGTGCGGTGGTGTTTGAGGACTTCGACGACTACAAGGCGCGCATCAACGACCCGGATTTGGATGTTGAAGCCAATGATATTTTGGTTATGAAACACTGCGGCCCGCGGGGTTATCACGGAATGGCGGAGGTGGGCAATATGGGCCTACCGCCCAAGATTCTCGCCCAGGGGATTACCGACATGGTGCGTATTTCCGATGCTCGCATGAGCGGCACCGCCTACGGCACTGTAGTGCTGCACGTGGCCCCGGAAGCCGCCGCCGGTGGCCCGCTGGCGGCGGTGCGCAATGGCGACTGGATCGAACTCGATTGCGAAAGCGGCCGACTAAACCTGGAACTCAGCGACGAAGAGCTGGCCTCACGTCTGGCCGAGAGCGACCCCACCGCCGCCTCGACACTCATCGCCAGCCAGGGCGGCTACCGCCAGCTGTATATCGAACATGTGCTCCAAGCCGACGAAGGCTGCGACTTCGACTTCCTGGTCGGCTGCCGGGGTTCTGATGTGCCGAGGCATTCGCATTAACTGACGGATTTGGTCTGGCTGGCTAATAGCGTCTGGGCATCGGTGGCTTGTAGCGCCATGGCGATGGCTCCCATGCAGGTCATGTCACGATCCCAGGCGCAGCTCTCTATACGCGTAGTGCCTATCAGTTCGGCCACCAGGGCTTCGTCAATGGCAGCGTGCATAGCGGGCTGCATAGCGCCAAAACCACGTACACCAGAACCGGTGATCAGCACTAGATCGGGGTTAAACAGTGCCAGAATATTGGCGATACCATAGCCCAGCGCCCGGCCCGCTTCGGTGTAGATACGCTGTGCAGCCGGGTCACCGTTTAATGCTAATTGGGTTAGCGCCTGCATCTGCTCCTCTGATGGGTGCGCGCTGTCGCCGGTAGGCAAGTTGAAATGGCCTGCGGCGGCTCGGTAGAGTGCGTAGTCGCTAGCGTAGGCTTCGATACAGCCCCGTCGCCCGCAGGCGCAGAGGGCGCCCTCCGGCTGGTATTTGCTATGGCCAAACTCTGCCGCCGAGCCATTGGCCCCCAGAAATGGCACGCCGTTAATCAACACCGACATGCCGATGCCGTAGCCCAGCATAATGACCACCAAATGAGGATAGCCTGAGTAGGCTGGCTGCGCTGCCAGCACGCTGGCGATACAGTTGGCATCGTTCTCGAGCAGCACGCTACAGTGAAAACGTTCCGCTAAACGAGAGGATATTGGCACGTTGCGCAAGCTCAAGGCGGGCGACCAAATAATAGTGCCACTTTGTAACGACACCACGCCTTGCACCGCCAGGCAGATCCCCGCCAAACGTTGAAATCCCTTCAACTGCTGAGCGCAGACAGCACTGATCTTCTCTTCCAATAACATTGCTAGTTCATCGGCGCTCAGCGTCAGAGTGGGCACAATGTGATGCTCGCTATGGCGTACCTGGCCCAAGAAATCACCCACCACCACCTGGATCTCATTGATCGATAGCTTGATGCACACCACGCAGGCGGCATTAGGGTCGAGTTGAACCAGTGTTTTTGGCCGGCCACGCCCGGTGGGGCGGAGTGTTTCAGGGGGGCGTTCATTGATCAGGCCCTGCTGGATTAAATCGGCGCTGATCGAGGTAATGGTGGCGGAGCTAATGCCGTTCAGTGCGCCCAGGTCGACACGTGCGACAGGTCCTTGGTCACGCAGCGTGCGAATTACCGCTAGTGTGTTGTCGTGGCGGCTGGTATCAGTCGACGGAAGCGCCATAAAAAGTGCCGTTATTGTTTGAGGTGAAAAATCACAAAATGCGACCTAAGTTGCATATGCATTTATTTATTTTAGCACCTAAAGTAAATAAAGCATCGCACGATAGCAAATAATGTGAGAAAGCCTTAAACGGATAATAACAACAGTAACAACAGGTGGCTCCATGCTCTTATCAGCGCGCAAACTCTGCCGTTCGTTTGGCGATAACCAAGTGTTGTTCGACGTTGATCTCGATCTGCAGGCGGGTGAAGTACATGCCTTGCTTGGCGAGAACGGCGCGGGAAAATCGACGCTGGTCAAAATTCTGGCAGGTTACCTTAGCGCGACTTCTGGCGACGTGATTGTGGACGGCCGCCAACGGCATTACCGCTCCAGCGGTGAGGCAGAAGCCGACGGTGTGGTGATGATTCATCAGGAACTGGCACTGGCGGAACAGCTCAGCGTGGAGGAGAACATCTTCCTGGGCCGCGAACTGCGCCGGGGCCTGTTTCTGGACCGACGTGTCATGCGCGAGCGTAGCCGGGCGGCGCTGGCAGAGCTTGAAACGCATGTTGATCCACGCGCCCGCGTGAAAGACCTCAGTACCTCCGATCAGCAGATGGTGGAAATCGCCAAGGCGATTACCCGCGACGTGCGCGTGCTGATCATGGACGAACCCACCGCCACCTTGACCGAAAACGAGGTAAAGGTGCTGTTTGCGCTGATCGACCGCCTGCGCCAGCGGGGCGTGGCCATTTTGTATATCTCCCACAAGTTGCGTGAAATCGAGCAGATTGCTGACCGCGTGACGGTGCTGCGCGACGGCCACTTAGTGGATAGCGGCCCCATGGCCGGGCGCAGCAAAGAGGAGTTGGCGCGGTTGATGGTGGGGCGTGAGATCACTGAAATGTATCCGCCGCGTACCCTCCTTCCTGACGATGCGCCGGTAGTGCTGGAAGTGTGCGATATGGTGGTGCCCGGTGCCGTTAAGCAGGCCAGCTTTACCCTGCGCCGGGGCGAGGTGCTGGGGTTCGGCGGCATCGTGGGGGCGGGTCGCACCGCATTAATTGAAGCGGTGCTGGGCTTGCGCCGCAAAAGCGCCGGGCAGGTGCTGCGCCACGGCCAGCCAGTGGTAATGCGCCACCTGCGTGATGCGGTATATCAGCGCATTGCCTATCTCACCGAGGATCGCAAGGGCAAAGGGCTGGTGCTCAACATGGATCTGCGCTCCAACGTTACCTTGCTCAACCTGCGCGCTCACTGCCATCCATTAATTGACCGCCGCCGTGAAGAGCAAGCCTTTCAACAGGCGATTGAACGCTTCGATATTCGGCTGCGCACAGCTGCTCGCACCGCTGCTGAACTCTCTGGCGGCAACCAGCAGAAGCTGCTGCTCGCCAAGGTGATGTCCATCGACCCGGAAGTCGTGATTATCAATGAACCGACGCGTGGCATCGATGTGGGCACCAAACATCAGATTTATCACTTTATCCGCGAGCTAACAGATTCAGGCTGCTCGGTGATTCTGATCTCGTCGGAGATGGGCGAGCTGATTGGGCTATCCCACCGAGTGGCGGTGATGTGTGCCGGCGTTCTCACTGGCGTACTTGAAGGTGAGCAGATTAACGAACAAGAAATCATGCAGTACGCATCCGGCATTAAGGGAGTAGGGGTAGATGAGCAGCGTCATGGCTAATAACGAAAAGTCCGATAACATAACGACCCGGCAACGAATGCCCGCCTCAAAACGGTTCGCTGTTGACCTAAAAACCTGGGGGCCGTTTGTGGCGCTGTTGGCGCTGGCGGTACTGGGTGTGCTGATCAACCCGGCGTTTCTGGGGCTGGATAACCTTTCGAACATGCTCACCCGCAGTGCCTTTATCGGCATTATCGCCATCGGCGCCACCTTCGTGATTACCGCCGGTGGGCTGGATCTTTCCGTGGGGGCAATGGCGGCCTTTATTGCGGGTGTCATGATAATTCTGATGAACAGCCTCGTGGAGCAGTTCGGCGCGGGGTGGACCACCGTGCTATTGGGAATTGGCGCGTCGCTGCTGTTGGGGGTATGCGCTGGTTTTATCAACGGCATGGTGACGACGAAAGGCAAGATTGAAGCGTTTATTGTCACTCTCGGCACCATGGGGATTTACCGTTCGCTGGTGACCTACCTTGCCGATGGCGGAACCCTCACTCTGGATTGGGCCGTGCGCGATATCTATCGCCCGGTCTACTACGGCAGCTTTTTGGGCATCACTATCCCCGTGTGGGTGTTTTTGGCAGTGGCCGTCATAGGTTACATCTTGCTCAACTACACCCGCTTTGGGCGCTACTGCTTTGCCATCGGCTCCAATGAAAAAGTCGCCGAATACAGCGCCATTCATGTGGATCGCGTGAAAACTCTGACCTACATGCTGCAAGGCGTGTGTGTGGCGCTGGCAACGATTATTTATGTGCCGCGTTTGGGCTCTGCCTCGGGGGCTACCGGGGTGTTGTGGGAGCTTGAAGCGATTGCCGCGGTGATTATTGGCGGCACCATGCTGAAGGGTGGGCATGGACGTATCTGGGGCACGGTAGTGGGTGCCATCATGCTGACCATGATTGGCAATATTCTCAATCTAACCGATGCCATTTCCAACTATCTCAACGGTACGGTGCAAGGGATCATCATTATTGTGGCGGTCTATTTGCAGCGTGCGTCATGGAGAAAAACCGGGCCTTAACGCCAAACCTACACCAACCATATAACAACGATAGCAACCTGACACGTTCAACTGCCTAACACGTCTCAACCGCCAAAAACGTATCAACAAGTCTAACAACTACAAAGACAAAAGGAGCATTACGATGCCGACTATCAAAACCGCCGTAGCAACGTTAGCTACCACGGCAGCCATAGGGCTTTCCAGCGCCGCCGTTGCCCAGGAGTTCACCATCGGTGTTTCCATTCCAGCAGCCACTCATGGTTGGACTGGCGGGGTCAACTACCATGCCGAAGAGGCCAAAAAGCGCCTTGAAGCACTCTACCCGGATATTGAAATCACCATCTCCACCGCGGGCACCGCTGGCGAGCAGGCTAATGACCTGGAAGATTTAGTATCACTGCGCAACATCGATGCCTTAGTCGTGCTGCCATTTGAGTCGGGCCCATTGACTGACCCGGTGCGCCGGGTTAAAGACTCAGGCGTGTTCGTCACGGTGGTCGATCGTGGGCTAACGGAAGAGGGTATCGAAGACCTTTACGTGGCGGGTAACAACCATGAGTTAGGCCGCGTTTCCGGCGAGTATATTCGTGAGCAGCTGGACGATGAAGGCGACATTGTGGTGCTGCGGGGTATTCCCACAGTGATTGATGACGAGCGTGTGCAAGGTTTCCAAGAGGCGATCGAAGGCTCTGAGATCAATATCCTCGACATGCAGCACGCCAACTGGAATCGCGATGATGGCTTCGAGGTCATGCAGGACTATTTAGCACGTTTCGAGAACATCGATGCCGTTTGGGCGCAGGATGACGACATCGCGCTGGGTGTCATTGAAGCGGTACGTCAAGCAGACCGTGAAGATGAGCTGTTTATCGTCGGTGGGGCGGGCATGAAGGACATTATCAAACGGGTCATGGAGGGCGATGAGCTGGTACCGGTGGACGTGCTCTATCCGCCCGCGATGATTGCCACCGCGATGGACCTGACCGTGCAGCACTTTGTCTCCAATGGCCCCGTGCTGGGCGAATACATTCTGGGTTCGCCGCTGATTACCCAGGAGAACGCCGAGCAGTACTACTTCCCCGATTCGCCGTTCTGATCGCTTGTTGATTGCTTATTGATTGAGTAGTCATTAATAGGCGCGGGAAAACAGCATTACTTCTTCCCGCGCCTAACCAAGCGCTTAATCCAAACGATATGAGAGAGTCCTATGAAAACCATCAAAGGGCCAGCGCTCTTTCTCGCCCAGTTCGCCGGTGACGATACCCCTTTTAATAGCCTGGATAGCATTGCGGCCTGGGCGGCAGGGTTAGGTTATAAAGGTGTGCAAATCCCCAGTTGGGATGCGCGCCTGTTCGATTTAAAGCGCGCCGCCGAAAGCCAGACCTACTGTGACGAGGTCAAAGGAACCCTGGCTGGGCATGGCTTGGCACTTACTGAGCTTTCCACTCACCTGCAGGGCCAACTGGTCGCCGTGCATCCGGCTTATGATGAGATGTTTGATGGCTTTGCAGTACCCGAAGTGCGCGGCAATCCCAGTGCGCGCCAGGCTTGGGCCGTTGAACAACTGAAATTGGCCGCCCAGGCATCGCAAAATCTCGGCCTAACCGACCATGGCACCTTTTCGGGCTCGCTGGCGTGGCCCTACGTCTATCCCTGGCCCCAGCGCCCGGCAGGATTGATCGAAACCGCGTTCGATGAACTGGCGAAACGCTGGCGGCCAATACTGGACGCCTTTGACGAGGCGGGTGTGAATCTCTGCTACGAGATTCATCCCGGCGAGGACCTGCACGACGGCATCACCTTTGAGATGTTCCTCGAGCGGGTCGGCAACCATCCACGCTGCCACATCCTTTACGACCCCAGCCACCTGATCCTGCAGCAACTCGACTACCGCGGCTTTCTGGACGTGTATCGCGACCATATTCAGATGTTTCACGTTAAAGACGCCGAGTTTAACCCCAGCCCCAAGCAGGGCGTTTACTCCGGCTATCAGTCGTGGACGGAGCGCGCGGGCCGCTTCCGTTCCCTGGGTGATGGCCAGATCGACTTTAAGTCGATCTTCTCCTGGATGGCGGCCAACGACTACCACGGCTGGGCGGTGCTGGAGTGGGAATGCTGCCTGAAGCATCCGGAAGTCGGTGCCCGGGAAGGCGCGAGCTTTATCCGCGACCACATTATTGAGGTGACCGAGCGGGCGTTTGATGACTTCGCTGACGGCGGCTCCGACCAGGCTGCCAATCGCCGCATCCTCGGTCTTTAATAACGTGCCTCAATTAATTCAACCCCATTAATTCAACGACAGCGAAGGGCAACACGACATGAGCACTCAACACGACACGCCGCGTCGGCTGCGACTGGGTATGGTCGGCGGTGGACAGGGAGCATTTATCGGCGGAGTGCATCGCATCGCCGCGCGGCTCGATGACCACTATGAACTGGTCGCCGGGGCCTTTGCCTCTGACCCCGAGCGCAGCCGGGTTGCCGCAGCGGAACTGCACGTGGCGGATGAACGCGCCTACCCCGATTACAAAGCCATGGCCGAAGCGGAGCGCAAGCGGCCGGATGGTATTGACGTGGTCGCCATTGTAACCCCCAACCATGTGCACTTCGACGTAGCGCGCACCTTTCTAGAAGCGGGTTTTCACGTCATCTGCGATAAGCCGATGACGATCACCCTTGAGGAGGCGCAAACCCTCGCCGAGCTGGTGGAGCGGACGGGACTCTTCTTCGGCTTGACCCATAACTACTCCGGCTACTCGCTGGTTCGCCAGGCGCGAGAGATGGTGGCCAACGGTGAGCTGGGCGAGCTTCGCGTCGTGCAGGTGGAGTACCCGCAAGACTGGCTCTCCACCCGCCTGGAAGAGAGCGGCGTCAAGCAGGCCGAGTGGCGCACCGACCCCAAACGCAGCGGCCCGGCAGGTTGTTTGGGGGATATCGGCACTCACGCCTACCACCTGGCGCGCTACGTCACCGGGTTGCAACTGGAATCACTTGCTGCCGATATGCACACCTTTGTTGAAGGCCGTGCGCTGGATGACAACGTGCATATGTTACTGCGCTTTAAAGGTGGCGCACGGGGAATGCTGTGGTCGAGCCAAGTGGCGCCGGGCAATGAAAACAGCCTGCAGCTACGCGTTTATGGCAGTAAAGGTGGCCTGGCCTGGCGCCAGGAAACGCCCAATCAGCTAGTGCACTCACCGCTGGGAGAACCTCCACGGATATTGACCCGGAACGGCCCGGGCCTGGACGAAGCGGCCATGGCGGCCGCGCGAATTCCGCCGGGGCACCCGGAAGGCTACCTGGAGGCGTTTGCTCAGCTCTATCGTGATTTCGCCGTGCAGATTCAGGCTCATCAACGAGGCGAAAGTGCCAACGCAGTGGTGATGCCAACGCCCGGCGTCACCGATGGTGTCGATGGTTTGACGTTCATTACCCGCGCACTGGCCTCGTCCGCCGCCGGTGGGCAGTGGGTGGATATGTAGAAACGGTCTTCGGCAATAACAATAAATGGAAGAGAGACACCTATGAACCAACCTTCAGCGCGCTATGCGAGCCTTGAGCAGCGGGTGGTTTTTATTACTGGCGGCGGCAGTGGCATCGGGGCTTCGCTTACACGCGCCTTTCACCATCAGGGCTCACGGGTGGTGTTTGTCGATATCGACGATGAAGCTAGTGAGGCGTTGGTCTCGGAGCTAAGAGCCGAGACAGGCGAAGCGCCGCGCTTTCATCACTGCGATATTCGCGACGTAGCAAGCCTACAGCAAGTGATCGCCGAGACCGGCCAGCACCTCGGCCCAATCCATACCCTGATTAACAATGCTGCAAGTGATGATCGTCACCGCTGGCAGGATGTGGATGTTACCTACTGGGATGAACGCATGTCGCTCAACCTGCGGCCGATGTTCTTTGCTGCCCAGGCGGCGGCTCAACAGATGATCGAGACAGGAGGTGGCTCGATCATTAACTTTGGCTCAGTCAGCGTACAAATGGCGCTGGGCGGCCTGCCCGCCTATGTCACTGCTAAAGCCGCAGTGCACGGCTTAACCCGCAGCCTGGCACGCGACCTGGGTGAGCATAATATCCGCGTTAATACGCTGGTGCCCGGCGCGGTGATGACCGAACGTCAGCTCGAAAAGTGGATTAGTCCCGAGGACGAAATCACCATTCAAGAGCGCCAGTGCCTAAAAATGCGCCTTGAGCCCCAACATATCGCTCCCGCCGTGCTGTTTTTAGCCAGCGCCGAAAGCCATGCAATTACCGGTCAGGAACTGGCGGTGGACGCTGGGTGGGCTTAGAGGAGGTCTGCCGGCTATGGTGTAACGCCTCGTTTTGCGTAATGATTCGATCCTTGCCCCTACAAGGACGTTTCGATGCCTGTGAAATGGACGCCGCTGAATTGGACGCCTCTAAAATGGACAGACAAGCCCCAGTTGCCCAAGGCGGAAGGCCGTATAGAAGCGATTGATTTGGCGCGTGGTCTAGCCATTGGCTTGATGATATTAAGTCACGCTGTCAGTGGCCTCGTCGGCATTCGTAATGTGCCCGATTGGGGCATGGTGCCGATCCATTTTCTGACCAAGTTCTCCTCTTCGCTGTTTATTATGGTGTTTGGCATCGCGCTGGCCGTGGCGTTTCTTTCGCATACCCAAAGTGACGATTGGCCAAGGCGCCGCTTAAAACTCTGGCTACGTGCCGTAGAAGTATGGTTCTGGTACAAGGCGCTGACTGTCTTTGAAATGCTTCCCTACTACCCACCCAGTGAAATTGTCGATGCGTTGCTGTATGGCCGCTTTGCGATTTGGGTCGAAATCTTAGGTTTCTACGCCATTGCGCTGCTATGGGTGCCGCTGATACTACCGCTATGGGCGCGGGCGCCGCTGTGGAGTCGACTCGCCACCATTGGCGCATTAACCGCGCTTACCGTCTGGCTGCAGAGTCTTACTTTTGGTGGCAACGATATCCTCAAAGCGTTGCTGGTGGATCACGAAGACCACTATACCTGGGGGCAAATTAGCCGTGCGCCGTTAATTTTGATTGGTCTGTTAATCGGAGAAGCCCTGTTGCGCTGCTACTCTGACCCCGCCACACGACGACGTTTAGTGCTTACGCTATTGGGCCTGGGCGCGCTGATGATTGCAGGGTTCTATGGCTTGGCTTTTGCCAGTGGTGATGTGCACGCAGCGATGCTGGCAGTAGCGAACAATGTCGGCAAACACCCACCAGGGCTTGAGTTTATGCTGTTTAGTCTTGGCGGCGCCTTGGTGTTGTTAGCCCTTGCTCTGGCGGGCGGTGCTAAAGCAGCAAAAGCATTAGTGCCGCTAACGATTGTCGGCTCTGATGCCCTCAAGGCGTTTATTTTCCATATTGTGATGATTTTTTTGGTGCTGCGCTTTTTGTTAGAAGGCGAAGGAATGTATACCTATCCACAGTCGCTTGGCATTGGCGGGCTGTTGATAGTTGGCGCCGCCGCGTGGATTTGGCTAACTCGCTGGGTGAACAATTACCGTTAACTAAAAGTTCGGAGTTATTTTGCGACACTGGATACAGTACGGGCTTGTGGCGGTAGCGCTGATGTTGGCGCTACCCGCTTATGCAAACAGCGACGAGACCAACGGGTACGAGACAAACTGGTACGATGCTCATTGGTACTATGAGGTAGATAAAAAGAGCGCCTGGCAGGGCGATTTAACTGCACGCTTGAAGGCTATCGAAGGCGTCTTTGAGGGCGAGCTGGGCGTTTATGTACAGAACCTCGCCAGCGGTGAAGCATTTTCCTGGCGCGCCGATGCCCCTTGGTATTTAGCCTCGCTGATTAAAATACCGGTGGCGGCGCAAGTGTTGGCCGAACGACAGGCAGGCACCTTGACGCTGGATGAGCGATTAACACTTTCGCGTAGCGACTTTGTCGACGGCGCGGGCCCAACCAACTGGCACGACCCCGGCACACCGATCTCCATTCGCTACTTGATGGAGCAAATGATCACCGTCAGCGATAACACCGCCACGGATATGTTGATTGATCGGGTAGGGCTTGAAGCGGTGAATCAGCGCGCCGGCATGATGATCGCGGCAAGCGGTGGCAACCCCGATGACATCGGACCCATCTCAAAACTGGTCGGCGTCCGCCAAGGTGTTTATGGCGAGCTGCACCCGGATGCACGTGCGCTTGGCGGAATGGATTTTATCGCTCTGCGTCAGCATCCGGTAAGTCAGCGCGCCCAGGCGTTGGCCCGCGCGCTAGGCGTTAGCACAGCATCTTTCACCCAGCCTGATTACGATCACGCCTTTGATGCCTATGAAGCTACCGGCAAAAACGTGGGCACCTTACGCGCCTTTGGCGACCTACTGGCTAGCCTAGACGGCGGCATGGATGACTTAAGCACCGAGCAGCGACAAACCCTATTCGCGGTGATGCAGGGAACCCGTTCCGGTAAGCGGCGTCTTAAAGCGGGCCTGGGCAGCGGCGTAAGCTTAGCCCATAAAACCGGCACTCAGCAGCGGCGTAGCTGCGATGCCGGTATCGCCGAGCGTGCCAACGTTGAGACTACCACCGAAGGGCCCTGGGTGATCGTTAGCTGTGCTCGCGGGCCAGTGGCGGTAAGTGCTCACGAACGCGCCTTGGCCAAGGTGGGTGAAGCGTTGCGCTATAGCGGAGCCCTGGGTAAGCCGTGGTAAACTATCGCCCCGAATGATTCTCAGAATTACTTAGTCAGGAGCAACCAATGACACAAGCCAGCGCCCGCCACATTCTAGTCAGCAGCGAAGAGCAGTGCCTAGCACTCAAAGAAGAAATTCAAAACGGTCGCGACTTTGCTGAAGTCGCCAAAGAGCACTCCAGCTGCCCCTCCAGCCGCCAAGGTGGCGACCTCGGCAGCTTTGGCCCCGGCCAAATGGTGCCTGAGTTCGATAAGGTCGTCTTCAATGACGAGGTCGGCCAAGTGCACGGCCCGGTGAAAACCCAGTTTGGTTATCACCTGCTAGAAATTACCAGCCGCACTTAACTTTTCCTAACCAAACACTCTTAATTTCGCCTAAAAGGCCGTCAAGCACCGCGGTCACTTGATCGCGGTGTGAGGAGTACGCCTTGAACGACCCGATTATTAGCATTAACGGCCTGAATAAAACCTACGAGGGTGGTTTTCAGGCGTTAACCCACATTGATTTAACGATTCAACGTGGCGAAATTTTTGCCCTGCTCGGCCCCAACGGGGCGGGCAAAACCACCCTTATCAGCGTGGTATGCGGCTTGGTCAATCCGACCGCTGGCCATGTGCTGGTCGATGGGTTCGATAATCTTACCCACTACCGCCAAGCCCGCGAGCGCATTGGGCTAGTGCCTCAAGAGCTCACCAACGAAGCGTTTGAAACCGTTTGGAACACCGTTAGTTTTAGCCGCGGCCTGTTTGGTAAAGCGCCTAATCCTGCGCATATCGAGAAAGTGCTTAAGTCGCTGGCGCTTTGGGATAAGCGCAACAACCGTCTAATGACGCTTTCGGGTGGCATGAAGCGTCGCGTGCTGATCGCCAAAGCGCTCTCGCATGAGCCGCGCATTCTGTTTCTGGATGAGCCCACCGCCGGGGTCGATGTTGAACTACGCCGAGAGATGTGGGATGTCGTGCGCCAACTGCGCGATAACGGCGTTACTATCATTCTGACCACCCACTACATCGAAGAAGCCGAAGAGATGGCTGACCGTATCGGCGTCATTAATCGCGGCGAGTTGGTGCTGGTGGAAGAGAAAGCCGCTTTGATGAGCAAGTTGGGCAGTAAGCAGTTGACCCTTAACCTGCACAACCCGTTAACCGAGGTGCCTGCCAACCTGCAACGCTTTGAACTGAGCCTAGCGGCTGAAGGGCATGAGCTGATTTATACCTACGACGGTAGCCAGGAAGAGGATAGTCACGCGATTTCTGAGCTATTAACCGCCCTAGAGCGGGAAGGCGTCACGTTTAAAGACCTGAACACCCGGCAGAGCTCGCTTGAAGATATTTTCGTTGATTTGGTTAAGGAGCGCGCATGAACCTGCATCCTGTTCGCGCCATCTATATGGCGGAAATGGCGCGCACGCGCCGAACGCTACTGCAAAGTATTGTCTCGCCGGTCATTTCTACGTCGCTCTACTTCGTGGTGTTTGGTGCGGCGATCGGCTCAAGAATCAGTGAGGTCAACGGGGTCAGCTATGGCGCCTTCATCGTGCCTGGGCTGATTATGTTGATGCTGTTAACACAAAGTGTTTCAAACGCGTCCTTCGGCATCTTCTTCCCCAAGTTTTCGGGCAGCATTTACGAGCTGCTTTCAGCGCCTATTTCACATTTAGAGATTGTGATTGGCTACGTAGGGGCGGCGGCCTCGAAATCGATTTTACTGGGGCTACTCATTCTGGCGACCTCGAGTTTTTTCGTACCGCTGGAGATTGCCCACCCGTTTTGGATGCTGACCTTCTTAGTGCTTACGGCGGTCACCTTTAGCCTGCTCGGCTTTATCATCGGTATTTGGGCGGATGGCTTTGACCGGCTGCAACTGGTACCGCTGCTAGTGATTACCCCGCTGACCTTTTTGGGCGGTAGTTTCTACTCTATTGATATGTTGCCGCCGTTTTGGCAAACCATCACCTTGGCCAACCCCGTGGTGTATTTGGTGAGCGGCTTTCGCTGGAGCTTTTACGGTATTAGCGATGTCAGCTTAGTGGCAAGTGTGGGCATGATTACCCTGTTCCTGGTGGCTTGCCTGGCCACGATTGGCTGGATTTTTCGCACCGGCTACCGCCTTAAACCCTAATTCACGTTTAGCCATCTTTAAAACGAACCTCTGGAAACTAGCAGACCCCTATGCCGTTACTGCAAAGTATTGTGCACCGCCTTGACCCCACGCTTGACGGTGAGCGCTTAACCCTGACCGCTGCGCCCGGCTCTTCTGAACCTCAGTTCTCTGAAAAGCAGTCTTCTGAGTCCGGCGACGACCCGGTGATGCCAAGCCTGGTGGGTGCGCTGAATGACACCTACAACACCAAGCCCAAAGGCTGGGGGCGCTTTGCAGAGGAGGGCGAACAGGCCGGACCGCTGGCCATGTGGCTGCGCGACTACCTTGCGGGTGACAAAAGCTTTGCCGAGTTCTCTATTGCACTGGCTGAGCGTCTCGCCAAGCAACTTCAAGAGCAGTTGTCGGTAAGTGGTTACTTAGTGATCAGCCACCAGCGCCAGGGCGATACGGAAACCCTGTTGGTAGCCTTAGTGCATCAGCGCGAAGGGATCGGTATCAATAGCGATCACCAAGCGGTGCCCGCCGCGCAGCTCAACACCAGCCAGCTCACCCTCGCGGCGCGCATTAACCTCACCCAGTGGCAGAGCGATGCGCCGAATGCGCAGTATGTCTCGTTCTTGAAAGACCGCGGCGGCAAAAAACTCGCTGAAGGCTTGGTGGCCTTGTTGGGCATGGAAGAGGGCGTCGATGCCCCGGCGGAAACCCGTACGCTGCTCAAAGCGTTCAGCGACTACGTCGAGAAAGAAGATTACGACGACGAAGTGAGTCGCGAAAAAACCGACACGCTAGTGGACTACGCCAACGAACAGCTGCGCCGTGGCGAACCGATGACACTGGAAGAACTTTCCGGGCTGGTTAACGAACAGCAGCCGAAAGCCTTTTACGAGCATATTCGCAACGCCGATTACGGCCTCTCGCCGGAAATCCCTCCTGATAAGCGCACCTTGAGCCAGTTTCGCCGCTTTACGGGGCGTGCAGGTGGTGTCTCGATTAGTTTTGACTCACATCTGCTTGGCTCAAGCATTGAGTACGACGCCGCTCAGGATCGCCTGATTATCAAGCAAGTGCCCAAACAATTGAGAGAACAGCTCACCAAACAGGACTAAGCTAAGGACGAGCTGCACCTACTCAGGAGAACCCGATGCTGAACGCCATTAGTGATTTCTTCCAGCGCACCCTGGCGCAACCCGAACAGCGCGAAAATCAAACGCTCACATTGGAGTTGGCGACTGCCGCCCTGCTGTGTGAAATCGTCCGCGCTGACTACGACACCACCGATGAAGAGCTTGACGCACTTCGCAGCATGCTAATTGAGCGCTATCGGCTAAGCGTAAGCGACGTAGAAGAGTTGATGGCGTTGGCACAGGCGGAAGTGGATGACGCCGTCGATCACTATCAGTTCGTCAGCCTTATCAAAGAGCATTATAACTACGACCAGCGCTGTGAGCTGGTCGCACAAATGTGGCAACTGGCTTGGGCCGACGGCAATGTTGACCCGCTCGAAGAACACCGTATTCGCCGCTTGGCGGATTTGCTCCATGTTAGCCATAGCGATTTTATCCGCACCAAACTGCAAATTGAGGAGCGCAATAACCACGATGCATAACCGCAACGAAGAATCGGATTTAATGGACTTAATTGACTCAATCGAGAACATGGAGCAGGACGCTCCTCGAATCAGCGTTGATGATGTCGTTAATGCCGTGGGGCGGCGCTCATTTGGGCCGCTATTGCTGGTCGCCGGGCTGATTACGCTTACCCCCATTATTGGCGATATACCCGGTATGCCGACGCTAATGGCTGCGCTGGTGCTGCTTGTATCAGTACAATTGCTAGCGGGGTGTGAAGCGTTTTGGTTGCCCCGTTGGCTGCTGAAGCGTTCCCTTTCGCGTCAAAAGTTTGATAAGGGCATTCATTACATGAAAAAGCCCGCCCGCTGGATTGATGGGCTGTTGCGGGTTCGCTTGCCGTGGCTGACGGGATATATCGGTATTCGCGTGACGGCCGTGGTTTGTTTATTGATCGCTCTGGCGATGCCACCGATGGAGTTTATTCCCTTTTCGGCCAACGGCGCGGGGCTGGCGCTGACGCTGCTCGGGCTGGGGTTGGTGGCCCGCGATGGAATCGCATTACTGCTAGGGTTTACGCTATTCGGCGCCACCTGCGTTTTTATCGCGGTGAATCTGCTTTAAACAAGGAACTTTTAGCCAAGGAATTGTAATGTCAGACGCTTCACCACCTACGCCGCCTAAGCCGCCGGAAAAGCAGGGGCATTGGGAGCGGCGCATAGAGACGGCGCTATGGAACTCACGCTTTTTAGTCATGCTTGCAGTGATACCCAGCCTGTTGGGCTCATTAATACTTTTTATTGTTGGCACCGTGGATATTTTAAAAGTGGTGGCCGATGTGCTGGGTTACTACCTGTTGGGCGGCACTCAAGATATCCATGACAGTTTGGTGCCCGATATCATCATTGCTGTCGATATTTATCTGATTGCCATCGTCTTGCTGATATTTGGTTTAGGCGTTTACCGGCTGTTTGTCTCCCGTATTGATCAAGCGGAAGTGCGCTATCCTCAACACCCCTTTAACGTCGCATCGCTTGATCAATTAAAAGACAAAATTGCCCGCGTGGTCATTCTGGCGGTGATTATTGAATTTTTCCGCGCCGTGGTGGATATTCGTTTTGCCACGCCGCTCGAAGCCATCTATTTAGCGCTCTCCGTATTAGCGCTGGCGGCCGCTATCTACTTGATGGGGCTGGGCCACAAAGGCGAGTAAGCGGTCTAAAACGCCGCCTTTTCGCTTGGCGATAAAAGCCCCACTACCAATCTATTCAACTGATGCTGGAACTGCCCGCCCGGTGAGGGTGGGCTGGGGTTCGAGGTGATCACTGCCGTCATCTTTCGCTCAGGAATAACGTACAGTGCTTGACCACCGTAGCCGCGGCCGTAGTAAACATCTTCACCTGCCAACTGGGTAATAAACCAACCGAAGCCGTAACCGTCCCCGGTCCAGCGTGACGTGCCGCGTGGCTGCCACGACGCCTCTACCCAGCCTTCTGGCAGAACGCGCTCGCCATTACCTGTTTCATCAAACACGATGCCATCATTGCGATACAGCTCGCCCACCTCTATCAGCGCTCGCGGCGAGAGCTGCATATCATTGCCGCCAAAATAGATGCCTTGCGGATCACGTAACCAGGGGCGAATAGAAATATTGAGCGGGCCACCCAGTAAACGCTGAGCAAGCGCATGGGTCGTTTCGCCGCTGGCGTGGGTGAGGGCGGCAGAAAGCAGATGGCTGGTGCCCGTGGAATAGAGCATCTCTCCACCAGGTTCATCGACAAAAGGGCGGGTCAGTGCATCGTTAACCCAGTTGTCGCTAGCCACCCAGGCGCCATAGTTACTGCCGGAGGTACGCTCCAACCCTGCTTGCTGGGCGAGTAGATGCGCCACGGTGATCTCGCTGACTTTTGGATCAATACCGCTAGGCAGGTGTTCGCCAAACAACTCAACCATGGGTTGATCAACGGATTCGATAACACCCGCTTCAATCGCCGCGCCAGTAATCGCGGCCAGCACGGTTTTGGACAGCGACTTGATATTGGTAGGCGAGGCAACACCCGGCCCGCCCTGATGATGCTCATGGATAATGTCGCCGTCATAGGCCACCACCACGCTGTGGATGCGGTTTAGCGCCTGGGCCTGTTGGTCGAGTGCCTGCAGTGCATTCGCTGACGGTTCATTTGCTGCTGCAATAGAGATAGAGAACAATGACATAACAGCAAACGAAACCAGTAAAGCAGTAGCGTGCATTGCAGCACCCTCTGTAACAGTGGCAAAGGTTTGAGGTGTAGATGACGGGGAGGTTCCTCAAACGCTTCGGATATGACGAGAGATGTCACTTCCGAGTAAGGAAATGTACCTAGACTACGCAAAAGAAGAAAAAGCCTGCTAGGCTATGGGGGTAACTTAAGGGCAAGCAACTATTTGATTTTCCCCGAAACGCAATAAGCAAGGAGCGCAAAAATGCGTAATATTATTTATATCATTGGTCTTATCGTGGTAGTTCTCTTCATTCTTTCGATGCTCGGTCTGCGTTAAGCCCAAACAAAAACCGCCCGTAGGCAGCACCTACGGGCGGTTTTTTTATGCGCAGTTTTAATGCCGCATGGATAGGCCTAAGCGCAATCAGCGGCCCCTTGGCCAAACATATCAAACATCATTTCACGGCCAAGGCGGGTCAATACAAGTCGGCCATGCTCATTTAAAGTGGCCGCTTCACTGGCTTCCATTACCTGTTGGCAGGTGGCCCAGGTGGGCGCTGCCGCGCTAAGCGCTAACAGTTCACGGCGGGCTAAGCCACGCTGGGGCAGGGTAATGGTTTCAAGGACATGGCCGTTATCGTAGAGCAGCTCAGCGGCAACCGACAAACATTGGCGAAGGCTACGCTGAATATTCGCGGCGTTAGATAGCCCCTGAGGCGATTGAATAGGGCGTTGTACAGCCATTTCTGGAGACATTAGTTCGGGAGGCATCGTGTGTTCTCCTGCAGTCAGCCCAAGGTGGGCTTGTTGCAGTGCATTATAAACTAACGTCTAGATTAGACCAAGGTCTATCATTAGGTGAAGATGGGATGCTTAATGTGTTTTAACTGAGTTTACCTCAGACTATAAGAACGTTATTTATCGCTTAGCACACACGTTCTGTAACATTTAAATACCTAAAATAGAGTGCAATTATTCAAGTTTACGGTTGAATAGCCGAAGGTATTCATTAATACATCGATAGGCTTCTGCATGGGGCAGCGTAAACATTAGCGTAACGACGTTATAAAAAAGGACGGTAAAGCATGGCTTCCATTTCATCACTCGGTATTGGCTCAGGGCTAGACCTCAACGGCTTATTGGATCAATTGCAAAAGGCCGAGGAAAAGAAGCTTGTTCCGATTTTGGAGCAGCAGGAAACCCAGCAGACCAAGATTTCCGCCTATGGTCAGCTACAGAGCGCGCTCTCGCAGTTTCAAACTGCAGCAGACGCACTCAATGACAGTACTCTTTACGAAAGCCTCTCCACTAACGTGGGTGGTTCAGCCATCACGGCGTCTGCCGATGCGGAAGCGCAGGTTGGCAGCTATAACGTCACTGTGAATACCTTAGCTACTCGTGGCACGCTCGCTTCAGAAGGGGTGGCAGCTGCTGATCAAGTAATTACGGATGCTGACCACAAGTTAACCCTGAACTTCGCTGATGGTACCACCCAAGAGATCGATATAGCGTCAGGCAGCACCCTCGAAGATATCCGCGATTCAATTAACGCCAACGAAGATTCCGGTGTTAACGCGACTATCATCAATGACGGCACCGATTACCGCCTTGCGCTTAGCTCTAGCGAAAGCGGTGCTGATGCTTCTATTACCAATTTCAGCTTCGATGGTACGGCACCGTTTACTGCCGATACCGCTAACACACTACAAGGCGGTACTGATGCATCGCTCACCGTTAACGGCATTGACATCACCAGCTCTTCCAATCAGGTTGAAGGCGCTATCCAGGGCGTGACACTTAACCTAAAAGAAGTGGGCGATAGCACGGTTACCGTTGAGCAGGACACTCGCGTTGTTCGTGAGGCTGTTACCAACTTTGTGGAAGCCTACAATGGCCTTAAAGATAAAATTGGCGATTTAACCAGTTTCAATTTCGAAACCGGCGCAGCGGGTGAGCTTTTAGGCGACAGCACCATCCGTACTGTCGAGTCGCGCTTGCGTGATGTGCTGGGTGGGGCTGTTGAGGGTGAGTTCTCCATTCTTAGCGATATTGGTATTTCGCACAAGTACGATAGCGGGCTTGGGTATAGCAAGCTTGAGATCGATGATGACAAACTTGATGATGCCATTGCCAATAATCAAGGCGCGCTTGCAACCTTCTTCGCAGGCGATACAGATGGTGCGGGTATGGCGGGGCAAGTTAATACTACTGTCGAACAATTGCTTAGCCCTAATGGCCGAGTGGAAGGAGCGATTAGCGGGGCGGAAAATCTTAGCAAATCGCTTGTAGAGCAATATACCCGTATGGAGCAATCAATCGAGCAAACGATTTCTCGTTACCGCACACAGTTTGGCCAGCTGGATGGTATGATTGCGCAAATGAACCAAACCAGTAGCTATCTCACCCAGCAGTTTGATGCGCTGGATGCGCAGCTAGGACGTGGTTAATAATCCCCACCGACTCATCAATACTCTAAAACGCCTGCTCTAAGCAGGCGTTTTTGCTGGCAAAAGAAAAACAACCCATTTAGCGAAAGAAAAAGAGCTAAAGTCATCCGCTAATCAGTCGATAAGATTGTATATGACAATTGCCAGCGTACACTCATGCGCTGCATGTTTTGGTTTAGCCTTTTCACTGAGGAACACCCAGTATGGCGACGATAACCTCCCTTGGAGTTGGCTCGGGTCTTGACCTGACTGGCCTATTGGATCAACTGCAGAAAGCAGAGCGCGGTAAGCTTGCGCCCATCACGCAGCAGAAAACACAACAGCAAGCCAAAGTTTCAGCCTATGGCCAGCTGCAAACATCGCTGAACGCTTTTAAAGACGCAGTAGGGAAAATAAACGACCCTGAACTCTATCAGAGCCTGTCTGCCAATGTGCAGGGAGAGGGCGTAAAAGCCACAGCCACAGCCGATGCATTGCCCGGCAGTTACCGCGTTCAAGTTAGCCAGTTGGCCACTGCGGGTACGCTCGCTTCCGGCCGTGTTGATGATCAAGATGCTACGCTCGATTTACAAGGGGCGACTGCGTTTCAGCTTAGCTTTGGCAATGGCGATAGTATTGATATTGCACTGACAGCCGGTAGCAGCCTAAGCGATATTCGTGATGCGATTAATGCGGACAAAGAGTCGGGAGTCAGTGCCTCTATCATCAATGATGGCACGGGCTATCGATTGGCGTTGAGTTCAAAGGAAAGTGGTGCTGAGGCCTCCATCAACAGTTTTAGCTTTGTGGATGCCGATGGCGCGGCTGTGGCTGGGCCCTTTGGTGAAGATGCCGCTACCCAACAGATGGGTAAAGATGCTGTGTTGAAGGTAAATGGCATTGATATCACCAGTGCCAGTAACCAAATTGAAGATGCTGTTCAAGGCGTCACACTCAACATTGCAAGTTTAACGTTGGACGACGGCGAGACGGCTACTAGCACGGTAAGCGTCGAGCGAAATACCCTGGCGGTGCGCGAGGCGGTAGGTGCGTTTGTCAAAGCCTATAACAGCTTAGAAGGGACAATTAATAACCTTACAAAATACGATAGTAAAACCCAAACCGCCGGTAAGTTGCTAGGAGACAGTACGGTGCGCACCATTGAGTCTCGGTTGCGCAGTGTGATGATAGGGAGTGTGGCAGACGGTGAGCTTTCGACCCTTAATCAGTTGGGGATTACCTTGCAGCGTGACGGTACGCTGAAGCTTGATGAAGACAAGTTAAGTGATCTAGCGGCCAAGAACCCCGACGCGCTCAACGATTTTTTTGCTGGTAAAGATGAAGCAAGCGGTATGGCAGGGCAGCTAACCACGACGCTAAATAACTTGTTAAGTGACAACGGGACTATCAAAGGCGCTATTACGGGGGCGGAGAACCGCGTAAAAAGTTTAGATGAACGCTACGAGCGTATGGAAAAGACGATTGAGAGCACCATCGCCCGATATCGCAAGCAATTTGGTCAGTTGGATGGCATGATCGCACAAATGAACCAAACCAGTTCTTACCTCACCCAGCAATTTGATGCACTTGATGCACAACTAGGCCGCAAGAAATAACGTTAATCCCAAGATCGAATGAACAAACGGCCTCCTATAATTGTGAGGCCGTTTTTATATGTGAAGTAATGCAATGCCATGATCAAGCAATCACATTGCGAGCCGGAATGGGTGCACTATAGGAGGCAGCTTTAGCTCGCAACTCTTTACCTTCAGCTAGCCACTCCCAAGCTATTAGCAAGTATCCATACAAGCATGAGTCACCTGCTATTTCAGTTACCAACTTTTACATCTTTTTTTACCACTTCCCCTAAAGATCCCCCTCGCGCTGCCGTTAATTAATATAACGGCACAAACAGTGGCCGAAAGCAGGCCTCAGGGCCAGTGTCCAAAGCAAGGAGTCTCACACCATGTCAGTGATCAATACCAACATCACAGCGATGATCGGCCAAAACAACCTTGGCAAATCACAGAACGCACTGTCTACCGCGATGGAGCGTTTGTCCTCTGGTCTGCGCATCAACAGCGCTAAAGATGACGCCGCTGGTCAAGCCATCGCCAACCGCATGACCTCACAGATCACTGGTCTGTCACAGGCTCAGCGTAACGCCAACGACGGTATCTCCGTTGCGCAAACCGCTGAAGGTGCTCTTAACCAGGTAAATGACAACCTGCAGCGTATTCGTGAACTTTCTGTTCAGGCATCTAACGACACCAACTCAGCGAATGACCGCAAGTCTATCCAGGACGAAATTGATCAGCGTCTGACCGAGATCAACCGTATCTCTGAGCAGACTGACTTTAACGGCGTTAAAGTACTGGCTCAAGACCGTAGCTTGTCTATCCAGGTAGGTGCCAACGACGGTGAATCAATCGACGTTACCTTGGAAAAAATCACGGCAGGTACTCTGAACCTTGCTAGCTTTAATGTTAACGGCCCGCAGGGTGACTTGACTGGTCTTACAGGCGGTGGAGCTACAGCAACTGCAGCTTTTGAGAAAGCATACGGTACTGCAACTAGCATCAATGATTCTACAGTAACGGATTTCAGCGCGGATCTGGCAACTCAGCTTGGCATTGCAGGTGGTTCAATTGCTACTGGTGGAACTGCCCAGGTTGATGAAGCTGGTAACTGGTATGTAGATGTGACTATCACTGCTGCTAGTGACGCTGAGGTCAACTCTTTGAACCTTCAGGGGCTTGAGTTCGCTGGTACTGGCGCCGCGAATGAAAAGACGTTCCGTGTTGCACTGGATCCAGCAGATGCTGATATCACTACTACCCCTAATACAGCAGAATTTGATGTTGATGGCTCCACGTTGGGCGCTAAAGATTTGCTCAGCGGAGCTACTGCTAATCCGATGGAGCAGTTGGATTCTGCGTTGAAGCAGGTGGACGAATTGCGCTCTGGTTTGGGTGCGATCCAAAACCGCTTTGAGTCTGCGATCACCAACCTGCAGACCAACGAAACCAACCTCTCTGCTGCCCGATCACGTATCGAAGACGCTGACTACGCAAGTGAAGTAGCGAATATGACTCGTGCTCAGATCCTGCAGCAGGCGGGTACCTCGGTGCTGGCCCAGGCTAACCAAACGCCGCAGAACGTCCTGTCTCTGCTGGGCTAAACCTTTCCTAGTCGCTAGAAGGCTATCGGTAGGTACAGCGAAACAGGCCCTGTTTACAGGGCCTGTTTTTTTTATGGAGGTTGTGTGCCAGTTGTTATGATGGCCTGAGCCCTTTTTCCAGCAGTGAGTCTATATATGAGTCGTCATAAATCCCGTCGGTCTTCCTCAGTTAAGCAAGCCAATAGGGCAAATTCATTGCCCGTTAATCCTCATACTACCCGTAGAAGCAAAGGGGACGCTCTGCTTAAAAGTGGGAAGTGCTTGGAAGCAGCGGCTGAGTACCAAAAGCTAATTGATGAGAATAAGGCTAACCATGAGGTTTATGGGCGCTTATCAGAAGCCAAATATCGATTGGGTGACGTTCAAGAAGCTGAGACTTTATTAGCTAAAGCTTTGGAAATAGAGCCAAATTACGCTGAAGCGCACCACGGCATGGCTTATTTATTACACCAGCGTCGTCAAAATCAGCAAGCATTAACTCATATACAGACAGCCTGCCGTTTAGATACTGGTAAAGCTGAGTACCTTTCGCTGCAAGGAATGGTATGGGTCGCCTTGCATCAGCATAGTGAAGCATTAAATTGCTATGAAAAAGGGCTCCAAATTTCTCCTGGCTATGCATCACTATGGAATAATTATGGTAATGCATTGAACGACTTGGGCCGTATTGATGGAAGTATGGCTGCTTACCGTAAAGCCTTAGAGCTTCCTAATAGTAGTCGTTTGGCTTTTTCAAACCTGTTAACAACAGCCCATTATCATCCCGATATGTCCGAAAAGGATATTTTAGACATTATTAAGCAATGGGGGGTCAAGTATTCTCCTTCGCATGTTGATAGAAGACCTGAAACCAGTAAGGTTTTGGATCGTAAGTTAAAAATTGGAATGATTTCTGATGGTTTTCGGAGTCATCCCGTCGGTCAAATGATCATATCCGTACTCGAAGAGTGTGGTAAAGCACAATTTAAATTCTTTTGTTACTCTACAAATAATCATGAAGATCACATAACTAGTAGGTTCAAAGAAGTTGCTGATGTTTTTTTATCAGTTGAGTATATGAGTGATGAGCAACTTGAACGTAGAGTGTTAGAAGATAACATTGACATACTTTTCGATCTTTCCGGGCATAATGCTGGTAATCGAATGATGGTTATTGAAAATGCACCCGCTCCTATTATAGTCAAATGGGTTGGTGGTTTAATTAATACCACTGGTGTGTCTTCAATAGATTATTTGCTAAGTGATAGAATAGAAACTCCTTTAGGCGTTGATGGTAATTATACGGAAAATATAATTCGGATGCCTGATGATTATATTTGTTATGCACCTCCTCGTTACACGCCTACAGTGTCATCGTTGCCAGCTAAGAAAAATGGGTATATAACTTTTGGATGCTTTAATAATGCTACTAAATTAAACAAACAAGTGCTAGCTCAATGGTCTGAACTGTTGCATCAGGTGCCCAATTCCCAATTGTACCTTAAAAGCATGCAGCTCGGTAATCCTGAAATGCGTGAGCGTATTATTAACTTAATGGAGGTAGAAGGGGTTTCGGCAGATCGACTACGTATTGAAGGGCCTTCCTCTCATATTGAACTCCTCCAATGTTACAATGATGTGGATATCTCTTTAGACCCATGGCCATATTCAGGAGGATTAACTACTTGTGAATCTTTATTAATGGGAGTTCCGGTCGTCTCCCTTCCTGGCCCTACCTTTGCAGGACGGCATAGCGCTACCCATTTGGTTAATGCTGGCATGTCAGAACTTGTTGTTAGCTCTTGGGAAGAGTACCGAGAAAGAGTTTTGGAGCTTGCATCGGATTTAGATAGCCTTGCCACCATTAGGCAGCATCTTCGCCAAGTCTTATTAGAGTCGCCCGTATGTGATGCCTCCCGGTTTTCAAAACACTTTACCGATGCAATGCGTGCCATTTGGCAACGCCATTGTGAAGGAAAGCAGCCTGCCGCTTTAACATTCGATAAAGCGGGGCAGGCGCAATTTGAAGATGAAGAAACTCCCATTGACGTTGTTTACGCAGAAAGTATGGAAGTCGAGGCGACCGGGTTTAACTGGTCATTACCTAGCAAGATTATAGCACTTGATAATGGCTCAGAGCTGGTTCAAAATCAGGGCTTGGAAGGCTTACGCCAGTTAAACGCTTTTGGTATTGTTTCATTCGACCCTGCCAGCCGAGTGGAAAACCCGAACCAATTCGAAGGTAGCGATGATGTACAAGTTTTCCCCCATGTAGTGCTTGGGGATGGCAACCCTGCGACGCTTTACTCCTGTTTAGACCCAGCATTGAGCAGCACCTTGGAACCGCTGCCAATGGAGCAGCAGCACGGAGCCAACCCAGCTGGTACGAACGTCCTTGCTAAACTTCCGATCAATACCATCGCGTTAGATAGCATCAAAGGGCTGGATAGTTTGGATTGGTTAATTCTGGACGATTTAAGTGATTCAACGGCGATACTTGAAAACGGCAAAAAAGCTCTTAAAGATACATTAGTCATTCAAGTGCGTATTGCCTTTCAACCTACGCATAAACGACAGCCAAACTTAGCTGAAATTCAGCACTGGATGTCACGTCATGGTTTCCGTCTATACCGTTTCAACAACCAACAGCACTTAAGCCACCTGCCGGTCAGCGTGCCTGCAGAAATTCGCCAAGCTACCGAGCTTCAAAGTGTCGATGCCGTTTTCCTCCCCACTCACGAGCGGCTGGCTGAGCTAAATGCAGGCCAACGTTCAAAGCTTTCTTTTTTGTTGCATACGGTGTACGGCATCAAGGATATGGCATATAAAATTTTGGCTGAAATAGATGCAGATAAAGCTGAGAAATATTTGCTTGAAGAGAAGTTGTATGTTGGTCCTTCAATAAAAAATGAGCCTGTTATGTCTTTAAGTGACGAGAATGAGACAATTTCAGATGACCTTGATCAATTGATGAAGTGAGATAGACTATGTTGCCTATTCAAAATGAATCCCCAGAGATTGTAGAGAAAAAACGAACAGTTTCTGAAAATACGGATGACAGTGAGTTCATGACGTTGCTTCGAACTGTTAAGAAAAAAGAGCTTGCTGCTTTTGTAAAGCTGTTAATGCCCTATATATCTGACCTAGAGTTAAGGCAGCCGCGTGTTTGGGGAGATCGATCTCGGCTTAATTTGGAGCAAGCAACGATTCCTATTAATGATCTTTTGGTTAACACCAGGTCGGGGAATGTAACTATTGGGGAGGATTGTTTCTTTGGGCATCGATGCATGCTTTTGACTGGAAGTCATGATTATAAAAAAACGGGCATTGCTCGTTTAAAAGCAGTGCCAGATAGTGGTAGAGATATAACCCTAGAGAGAGGAGTTTGGCTCGGGTCTGACGTCACCGTTCTTGGTCCTGTGCATATAGGAGAGAATGCAGTTGTAGCTGCCGGTAGTTTAGTAACAAAAGATGTTCCCAAAAATACGATTGTTGCTGGGAGGCCAGCAGTGCCTGTTAAAAAAATTGACGGTAGTAATCTATGAACAAAACAGATAAAAACATTATTTTTACTGTGACACATGGTCGTACTGGAACAACCATGTTAACAGAAGTGTTTAAAATATTTGAAGATACACGTAGTGAACATGAGCCTGAACCTAATTATGCTTCACTATTACCTAAGGTGAAAGAAAACCCGCGATACGCTATTAAATTTTTAGAGGAGAAAATTGAATTTATAAATAAGTTCGATGAGTCTAATTATGTAGAAACAAGTAATGTCTTTGGGAAAGGCTTTTTTATCCCATTGATCAGGATGGGGGTTTTTCCTAAGTTGGTTTTTCTTAATCGAGAGTTTCGTGAGGTGGCTAAAAGCCTCTTTAAACGTGGTAGCTTCCCCATGCGAACTAAAATGGGTATGCACTTTTCTTCTGACCCCTCTTATCCTGGAACATTGCCTATCTTTCAGCCGGAAAGCCTAACTGACTATCAGATCTGTTTTTGGGGAGTGTTAGATTCTTACTTTCGCCAGCTTAAGGCTGCAGATATTTATAATAAGCTAGGTAAAGATTATATATGGGCTTCAACAAGTGATTTTAACGATTTTCACAAAACTTTAGCAATTGGTGAAAAACTTGGTTTGAAGGTGGAAAATAAGATTAAAGCTAAAGAGACGCATGATATTGCAGCAAATATCCATCATAATGCTAATAAAAATCCTGGTAATGGTATAAGTGTTGATTTCGATGAAGGAGAAAAAGAGGTGCTTGACCGTGTAGCTTTTTATGAGCCTATATTTGTAGACGAAGTGCTAGTTTCACCTTTTTTAGATAAAAGGCTGGCAGAAAGCATGTCTTGAGTTTATCAGTAATAAAATGTTTTATAATATAGTTTATAAACGATGCGCTGGCGCTGAGGTGGCCTATCCCCCTAAAACTAACACCATGAACTCGATGAGATTTCCAGTTAATTTTTGTTGACGGAGATCTCACTATGAAAAGACATGTTATATCGAAGAGCCGATTATTGGCGCTATTAAGGAACATGGGGCAGGCGCCAAGGTAGACGACCTATGCCGCAAGTTGGAAATTGCCAGTGACATCTTCTGCAACTAGCGTAGTAAGTACGCAGGCCTTGAAGTGAATGAAACGAGGCGCTTGAGGGAGCTTGAAGCGGGAAACAAGAAGCTGAAAAAGCTTCTGGCTGACAAGCTCCTGGAAGTTGAGGCCATGAAGGATGTGCTGTCAAAAAAGTGGTAACGCCTGAAGCCCGAAAAGCGGCTGCACGGCATCTGGTTGATTGCCACCAGATCAGCGAGCGTCCGCTAACCCTGCGAATTCTCAGTCCCGTATCGTGGATGTTGACGATGCAGTGGAAGTTGCCAACATGACCTGTGCACAGATCATGCAGCAGGCTGGTACTTCAGTACTGGCTCAGGCCAACCAGACCCCGCAAAACGTTCTTTCTCTGCTGGGTTAAGCTGAAGCTTGGCGGCAAGGCTAAAGCAGTAAGTGCCGATGGGGCCGATAGGCCCCGTTTCTTTCTGGAGGCTCTATGAAAGCCACTGAGCATCAGGAGGTGATTGAAAAGCTTGAAGCGCTGATCCGTGAAACCCAAGCCACCATCGACCGTATCGAGATCTATGGGCTTAACAATACGATGCCCGACGATTACCAAGCGTTATTGGATATTTTAGACAATGCCATTAAGCAACAGCGTGAACATACGTTGGCGATGCTGCGCTAGACACATGCTTTAAGGCTGCCCTAGTCCATTATCAACTTCCTCATTTTAACTTCTCCTCTCCCACTAATTGATTAGCCCGCTAAGTTGGCCCACCTCGTTTTTTCGATGAGAAGTAAGTTATAGTGAGCCGAAGGGCAATTATAAAAATTCAAATCACGTACTCTTACCTAGCGGGAAACCACCTATGGATCCGCATAAACTGACGGTCACCTTGGCGATAGCAGCAGCCTGGCTGAGTTTTAACTGCTTGATAGTATTTTGTTATTATCTGCTGAGCGGTAGAGGCGTGCTGGAAAGTGGGATGTGGCGAGGCGGGGAGTGGTTGAGGTCTGGGCAGAAGTTGGCACCTTCCGCTAAGCCCGAGGTGCCTTCACCCCTAGGTGGCGAGGTGGCTATTGATCAAGCCGCTATCAATAGTAACGCCATTCAGTTGAATAGCGCCTCTACGCTACCCGAAGACGATAGAGTTGAAGAAGCGGTTCCTGAAAGTGAAGACACTGACGTCAATAGCGCTAACCACGTACTCTTTGTAATGTTTAACCAGCCTGATCTCGCACTCAATAATAAGTTACACACGACCCTGCAAAATTGGGAGGCCCACTACGACGCTGCGCTGCATGTTTACAGCGTGCCGGGTGTTACCCCACAAAATCCGGTATTGGTCACTAATGCTTACCCCCCAGGGGTGATGCCGTCCGCGGATACCTTCCAGCAAGAAGAGCACCTAATTAGCGGTGTGAGCGTGATTCTCAAAAAGCCCAAGAGCAGGCGCGGGTTTGATAAGGTGCAGTTGGAAAAGTTTGTGGCGTTTACTCAGGAGCTAGCGGCGCTTGGGGGTGACATATTGGATGCACAGCGCCAAGCGGCCACGGCGAATACGTTCTACGCTATACAGCACAAGTAACCCGCTAGGGCTGAGCATATATTCAAAATAAGAATAAAAATTAACTTTAATATTCTTTTATTCGTTTTTGTCGTGGGGGTAAGATGGTAGCCATTACATCCGCATGGCTTTTTGTGCAGGCTTTCTATGCGGTTATTCGTATCGTCGGGCTATCAACCAACGAGGAAACAGAATCATGCCACTACCACGCAAGTTGACTACCACTCTCGCTGCGCTTTCGTTGAGCGTTGCTAGCGGCCTATTCGCCACTTCTGCTCAAGCCGATACGCTGCGCGTGGGTATGTCGGGCGGTTATTTCCCCTTTACGTTTGTGGAGCAGGACGAGCTTAAAGGCTTTGAAGTCGATGTTATGAATGCCGTGGGTGAGATAACCGGTGATGACATCGAGTTTGTTACCGCCAGCTTCTCTGGCTTGGCCGGTATGCTTGAGTCTGGCCGTATCGACACCATTGCCAACCAGATCACGATCACTCCTGAGCGCGAAGCCAAGTATGCTTTCACAGAGCCCTATGTGTATGACGGGGCGCAGGTCGTGGTGCGAGCGGGTAATGACGCTATTCAAGGCGTTGAGGATCTGTCCGGCAAAAGCGTTGCGGTAAACCTGGGCTCCAACTACGAGCAGTTGCTCCGTGAACAGCCGAATGCTGACGAAATCGATATTCGTACTTATGAATCTAACATTGAACAGGATGTGGCATTGGGCCGGGTAGAAGCGTTTGTGATGGATCGTGTGAGTGCTACGCAGGTCATCAAGGAGAAAGGCCTACCATTAGAGCTGGCGGGTCAGCCGTTCTCGACGATTGAAAATGCGCTACCGTTCCGTGATGACGAAGCTGGCCGGGAACAGCGTGACCGTGTTGATGCAGCGCTTGCCGAGCTGCGCGATAATGGTGAGCTACGTGAGATATCGGAAAAGTGGTTTGATACGGATATCACCCAGCCATAACGTTTAGGCTACCCTGATTTAATGCGGCTGTGGCATTGCCACGGCCGCTTGCTTATAAGCGGTATAACTTATGTTAAAAAAATATGCTTAACCTTGAATATATGTGGGGGCTGTTGCCGGTTCTGCTGCGCTATTTGCCCCTCACGCTTCAGATGGCGACGATCGCCATGCTCTTTGCGCTGATCCTGGCCTGCCTGCTGGCGGTGGTTCGCGTATCGAAAGTGCCGGTGTTAAATGGGCTTTCGCTGCTATTTATCTCGTTTTTCCGCGGTACGCCGTTGCTGGTTCAACTGTTTCTCTTCTACTACGGCTTGCCGCAACTGATTAGTTCGTTGATCGCGATTACTGGTGTTACCGCTGCAGTGCTGGGGCTGACACTGCACTTTTCTGCCTATATGGCCGAATCTATTCGTGCTGCGATTGTAGGGATTGACCGCAGCCAGACAGAAGCCGCGCTCTCCATCGGGATGACCCAGTCCCAGTTGATGCGGCGTATTATTCTTCCCCAAGCCACTCGCGTGGCGACGCCTACGCTGATGAATTATTTTATCGATATGATCAAGGCGACCTCATTGGCCTTTACACTAGGGGTTACCGAATTAATGGGAGCCACGCAAAAAGAGGCGGCGGGCAGCTTCCTCTATTTAGAAGCCTTCTTACTGGTGGCGCTGATTTATTGGGCGATTGTGGAAGTACTCTCCTGGGGGCAACGCCGGTTAGAAATTTACTTAAATAAGGCCTACCAACGATGATTTCGCTGCAAGGCATCACCAAGCGCTTCGGCGCCCACACGGTGTTTAGTGATGTTGATTTGAGCCTTTCCAAGGGCGAGATCATCGTCGTTATTGGTCCTTCCGGTACGGGTAAGTCAACGCTGCTGCGCTGTATTAACTTCCTTGAACGACCGGATGCCGGGCGGTTGCAGGTGGGTGACTTGAGTGTTGATACGCAGCATGCCAGCCGGGCAGACATTCTGGCTTTGCGCCGCCGAACTGCGTTTGTGTTTCAGAACTATGGCCTGTTCGCCAACAAAACTGCGCTAGAGAATATTTGCGAAGGGATGATTGTGGTGGACAAGCTGCCGAAAGCTAAGGCCCATGCGCGGGGCAGGGAGATTCTGGAGCGCATCGGCCTGGCGGAAAAAGCCGATGCTTACCCGGCTTCGCTCTCGGGCGGCCAACAACAGCGGGTGGGGATTGGCCGCGCCATGGCGGCGAATGCCGAGGTGATTCTGTTTGATGAACCTACGTCGTCGCTTGATCCGCAGTGGGTTGAGGAAGTATTAAGCCTGACGAAGCAGTTGGCAGAAGAGCGTCAAACGATGATTGTCGTCACCCATGAGATGCAGTTCGCTCGGGATGTGGCAGATCGCGTGGTATTTATGGACGAAGGCGGCATCGTCGAGCAAGCCCCGCCTGAAGAGTTATTCACCGCACCCAAAGACGAGCGCACGCGCCATTTCTTGCGCAAAATATTATCGCCCACCGGGCAGGCAGTGCCATAACGGCTGAGCTTGGCTTCAGGTAGGTCAAGTCTTAATTGTGCAGGTTCATCTGCAGCGTGTTTACGAGCGAGACTCGCTGCTATTGTTCATCGCGCATTTCAAAGCGCCATGCCGCTATTGGTGCCAAATATAAGTGTTAACGTTGCGGAGAAGCGGCTTCCTGAAATTAGAGACCTACAAACCCTTGGCTTGCATCCGGTCACTGAATGCCTTTAGACCGTAATCGTTTAGTTGTTTCTTTTTTTGCCTTAAAGAGTCGATTTCTGATCTCGTCAGTCGTTCTGAAGCCGATAAGATAGTTGGCTTCGTTTGTAGTAAGCGCTTCTGTTCTAATTCCGAATATTTCTTTGATTTCATTGCCAAATCTCTCCTTCAGTAAACGTGACGTTTTTTTCGAAGGTACGAAGTCATGACTTCTTCCAGCATTGCATAACACGATGGTTCCTTCCACTCTCCCGCCATTAATCAAGATATAATTAGCTAGCTCTGCTAATGTCCCGCCCAAATTAGTAACATCGTCGACCAATACATAGGTTTGCCCCGAAACAACCTCTCCTTCGAAGGATGGCCGTAATGACATTCGCTCCATTGGGTCGCTTTCTTTTAGGAATCAATGCAGAGAGCCTCAATGATTTTACCATAATGGAGCTTGTTCACCTTACTAGCATCATTCTACGCGCGCTTGGTCATGCTTACCTAGCGCCCTGCCGAAGCATGTGGCATCTGCTACCTTCTTGTCCCTAGTTTGAAGAGATGTCGCGCATGTTATGCTCGTTTCCAGCTCACTTTTTTTGAGGTTGCTATGCTCATTATCACGAAGGTGTTACTGAAAAGTGTTGAGCAACTAGCCTGCGAGGCGGGCGAAGCGATTATGAGGTGTCAGTGCTTAACCTCGATTTTGTGGTGTGGGGCAAAGAGGGTATTAAAGAGAGTATTAAGGCTGGCGTGCAGTATTGACAACCGCTGGCAAGCACGGTTAGTGCGTGATAGACTATGCCATCCTCTCAGACAAGACCCGTGAATGGGCAGCTTCATTTAACTGCCTGTTGTACGTTTTGGTAGGGTGAAACGCCTGCCAAATCAACTGGTTGATATAGAAGTGTCATGTTGCGGAAATGTCGAGCTGTGATAGCGCAGCCGACAAACACATATTTAATTTCGTTGTCGCTTAAACGGCAACCTTTATTCTCCAAGGAGATACCCTGTGGCGAACAGCAAGCAAGCTCGCAAGCGCGCCCGCCAGGCCGAGAACCGTCGCGTCCTGAAATCCAGCCAGCGCAGCATGGTCCGCACCTACATCAAGCGTGTAGTGAAAGCGATCGGCACCGGCGACCACGCCAAGGCAATGGAAGAGTTCAAGGCAATGCAACCGGTCGTTGACCGTATTGCTGACAAAGACGTGCTGTCTAAGAAGAAAGCAGCTCGCCTGAAGAGCCGTTTGAACAAGCGTATTAAGGCACTGGCGGCGTAAGCCGGCAGGCGCCATAAAAAAAACCGGCTACGGCCGGTTTTTTTGTGCCTGGATGATTTTTTCTGGCTAGTTTTTCTGGACGGTTTTTCTGGATAGCTTATGACGGCGATAAAAACACCTAACACGACGCCTGGTACTAACGTGGTCCGGCGCGGGCTTATGCGTTCAGGCCTCGTCGTTAGTGCGATGACAATGCTGTCGCGGGTGCTGGGGCTAGCGCGTGATGTGGCTATCGCTACCTTATTGGGGGCGGGAGATGGCGCCGATGCGTTTTTCGTGGCGTTTAAGATTCCTAACTTTCTACGCCGTCTGTTTGCGGAAGGGGCCTTCAACCAGGCATTTGTCCCCGTGCTCTCAGAGTACTCCACCCAGCGTAGCCGGGAGGAAATACGCGCGCTGCTGAATGCCACGGCCGGTAGCTTAACGGCAGTGCTGGCACTGATTACAGCCGTGGCCATGCTCTGTGCACCGTGGCTCATTTGGGTGTTTGCCCCCGGCTTTGGCAGTGAACCGGAAAAATTGGCGCTGACCGCCGATATGCTGCGCTTAACGTTCCCCTATTTATTGCTGATTTCGCTGACCGCTTTTTCAGGCAGCGTGCTGAATACTTGGAATCGTTTTGCAGTACCCGCATTTACCCCCGTGCTGCTTAATCTTTCGCTGATTGGGGCGGCCTTGTTTTTAATGCCGCTTATGGAAGAGCCCGCCATGGCGCTGGCCTGGGGCGTGTTGATCGCTGGGGCTGCGCAGCTGGTTTTTCAGGTGCCGTTTTTATTACGTTTAGGGCTGATGCCCACACCGTGGCCAAACTTTGCCCATGAGGGCGTGCGTCGCATTCTAAGGCTGATGGGGCCAGCGCTGTTCGGGGTGTCGGTATCACAGATCAACCTGCTGTTGGATACCGTTCTGGCCTCATTGCTGGCAGCGGGGAGTGTGTCGTGGCTCTATTACTCTGACCGTTTAGTGGAGTTGCCGCTGGGCGTGTTTGGGGTAGCGATTGGGACGGTTATTTTGCCCGCGCTCTCTAAGCGCCATGCGGAACAGTCCAAAGAGCACTTTGCCGCCATGCTCGATTGGGCGATTCGGATTGTATTGCTGTTAGGCTTGCCTGCGGCGCTAGCACTGGCGGTATTGGCCGAGCCACTGCTGATTACGCTGTTCCATTACGGCGCAATGACCGATAACGACATACAAATGGCGGCGATGAGCCTGCGCGCATACGCCTTCGGCTTGGTGGCCTTTATGTTAATCAAAGTATTGGCGCCGGGCTTTTTTGCTCGTCAAGATACCAAAACCCCAGTAAAAATTGGCATTGTCGCCATGGTTGCTAACATGGTGTTTAATTTACTGCTGATTTGGCCGCTGGCCCATGCTGGGTTGGCATTGGCGACTGCGCTGTCGGCATTTTTGAACGCTGGCCTACTGGGTTACTTGCTGTATAAGCAAGGTGTGTTGGTCTTTCAGCCGGGCTGGAAGCGTTATTCTGTGCAGTTGCTGGGTGGCAGCGCTTTGATGTGTGCGGCACTCTATTTTATAGCGCCCGATTGGCAGGCATGGCTCACGTTTGGCCTTTGGCAGCGGGTAAGCTGGGTCACTGGGCTGGTCATCTTGGGTGGCTCACTCTACTTCGCGTGGCTGGCAGCATTAGGCTTACGCGTTCGACATTTTAAAATGCACTCATAACGCTGCACCCTGGCGTGTAGGTTCGTTATAATCAGAGGCTTTGTCCTCCCACTGGCTGAGGTGCCATGCGCGTCATTCGAGGTCTGCACAACTTGAAAGCGGCTCATCGTGGCTGCGTTGCGACGATCGGTAACTTCGATGGTGTGCACCGCGGTCATCAAGCCATTCTTCAGCAGTGCCGTGAACATGCCGCACGCTGGCGTGTGCCGCTGACAGTGGTGGTGTTCGAGCCCCAGCCGCGCGAGTTTTTTGCCGGTGATCAAGCGCCACCGCGGTTAACACGCTTGCGCGAGAAGGTGCGGCTACTGCGCGATTTTGGCGCTGAGCAAGTGCTGGTTTTACCGTTTAACGACACGCTGCGCAGCCTGACGGGGCGCGAGTTTATCGATCAGGTATTGATTGATGGGTTAGGCGTTAAACACTTGGTGGTGGGGGATGATTTCCGCTTCGGCTGCGATCGCCGCGGTGATTTTGCCCTACTGGCGGAAGTGGGCCGTGAGCAAGGCTTTGGCGTTGAGCACACACGTACTTTTACCGTGGATGACGAGCGGGTTTCCAGTTCGCGGGTGCGTACCTTGCTGGCCAGCGGGAATTTTTCCGCCGCAGCGCGTTTGTTGGGCCGCCCCTATTCGTTACATGGCCGTGTGGTACGCGACCAGCAACTGGGGCGTACGCTTGGCGTTCCCACCGCCAATCTGCCGTTGCTGCCTCAGCCGTTAACGCTGCGCGGTGTTTTCGCAGTGGTGGCGGAACTGGCAAACGGGAAACGCTACCCGGCCGTTGCAAACGTCGGCTTCCGGCCCACGGTGGGTTCAGATCGGCCGACACTTGAGGTACACCTGCTGGACTTTACCGGCGACCTTTACGGTCAACGCATGACGGTATACCCCTGTACGCGCCTACGGGGTGAGGTCAAGTTCGACGACCTTGATGCACTTAAAGCGCAAATTGAACGTGACCAGGACCGTGCCCGCCAGTATTTAATGGTGGCGGCGGCCGACCAAGACAGTGCTGAAGATGGTAGTACTGATCAACGTTATTCTCTTCCGCTGGCCTCGGCCCCGCTTGGGCGTGAGGCGATGTCTTCAAATGCGGCGTCTTCAAATACGATTTCTTCTGATTCTTATTCGGCGGATGATGCCGCCGATGCTAACGACGGCTGACCAGACCATGGATTATAAGCACACGCTGAATTTGCCTGAAACTGATTTCCCCATGCGCGGCATGCTGCCGAAGCAAGAGCCGGGCCGGGTGTCCCAGTGGCAGGATATGAACATTTACCAGCGCCTGCGAGAAGCGCGCGCAGGTGCGCCGCTGTTTGTACTGCACGATGGCCCTCCCTACGCCAACGGCAGTATTCATATTGGTCACGCCGTTAATAAGATCCTCAAAGATATTATCGTTAAATCGAAGAATTTAGCCGGTTTCGATGCCCCTTACGTGCCAGGTTGGGACTGCCATGGCTTGCCCATCGAGCACAAAGTAGAAACCACTCACGGAAAGCATTTGGCACCGGAACACGCTCGTGAGCTGTGTCGTGAGTACGCCGGGGCGCAGGTTGAAACCCAACTGGCTGATTTTGTTCGCCTGGGTATCATCGGCGATTGGGATCACCCGTACCGCACCATGGATTTCGCCAACGAAGCAGGCGAGATTCGTGCCTTGGCCGAGATGGTCGATGCGGGCTACGTGTTTAAAGGCTTGAAGCCGGTTAACTGGTGCTTTGACTGTGGTTCAGCGCTGGCGGAAGCGGAAGTCGAGTATCAGGACAAGAAGTCCGATGCCATCGATGTGGCTTTCCCGGTAGAAGACGCCGACAAGCTGGCGGCCGCGTTTGGCTTAGCTGAACTGACTAAGCCGGCGGCGGTGGTGATTTGGACCACGACACCGTGGACCATCCCCGCCAACCAGGCGCTGAACGTTCACCCTGAGTTTACCTATGCGTTGGTCGATACTGGCGAGCGCCTTTTACTGCTAGCAGAAGAACTAGTGGAAAGCTGCTTGGAACGCTTTGGTTTGCAAGGCGAGGTGATTGCCACTACCCAAGGCAAGCAGCTTGATCTGATCAACTTCCGCCATCCGTTCTACGATCGACTCTCGCCCATTTATCTGGCGGATTACGTCGAGTCTGAAGTCGGTAGCACCGGTATTGTGCACTCCGCACCCTCTTACGGCATGGATGACTTTATCACTTGCCGCGAGCATGGCATGGAGTTTGACGACATGCTCAACCCGGTGCAGGGCAATGGCGTTTACGCAGATGATTTGCCGTTCTTCGGCGGCCAGATGATCTGGAAGGCTAATCCCAATATCGTCGAGAAGCTGCGCGAAGTGAACGCGCTGATGGCGCATATCCCGATCAAACATAGTTACATGCACTGCTGGCGGCACAAAACGCCGGTGATTTACCGGGCCACGGCGCAGTGGTTTGTGGGCATGGATATTAAAGGCAAAGATGGCAAAACGCTGCGTGAAAGCGCTTTGGAAGGCATCGAAGCCACCGCGTTTACGCCCGCTTGGGGGCAGGCCCGCCTGCACAGCATGATCGCCAACCGCCCCGATTGGTGTATCTCCCGCCAGCGCAACTGGGGCGTGCCGATCCCATTCTTTTTGCATAAGCAAACCGGCGAGCTGCACCCGCGCACCGTTGAGCTAATGGAAGAGGCGGCCAAGCGCGTTGAGCAGGAAGGCATCGATGCCTGGTTCAAACTCGACCCGGCTGAACTGTTGGGCGCGGAAGCGGCGGAATATGACAAAGTCACCGATACGCTGGATGTCTGGTTTGATTCCGGCACGACCCACCGCCACGTACTTCGCGGCTCGCACCCTCACGGCCATGAAAACGGCCCGCGGGCAGATTTGTACCTGGAGGGCTCTGACCAGCACCGTGGTTGGTTCCACTCGTCGCTGCTCACCGGTTCGGCGATTGACGGTCACCCGCCGTACCGTCAGCTGCTGACCCACGGCTTTACCGTTGATTCCCAGGGGCGCAAGCAGTCCAAGTCGCTGGGCAATGTGGTAGCGCCTCAGGAAGTGATGGACAAGTTAGGCGGCGATATTCTGCGCCTGTGGGTCGCCTCCACCGATTACTCCGGTGAAATGGCCGTCTCCGACGAAATTTTGAAACGCACCTCTGATGTGTATCGCCGGATTCGTAACACCGCTCGCTTCCTGCTTTCTAACCTAAACGGGTTTGATCCAGAGCGTAATCAAGTCGCGTTTGGCGATATGCTGGCGCTGGATCAGTGGGTGGTGGATCGTGCCCACCAATTGCAGGCGCGGATCGAAAAAGCCTACGAAGAGTACCGCTTCCTGGATGTGTATCAGCAGGTACACGGCTTCTGCGCGCGGGAACTGGGCGGTTTCTATCTGGATGTCATTAAAGACCGCCAATACACCACACAAACCGATTCTTTAGCACGGCGCAGTGCACAAACCGCGCTTTATCACGTGGTGGAAGCGCTGAGTCGATGGATCGCGCCGATTCTCTCTTTCACCGCTGAAGAGATCCACGAGAATATTCCTGGTAAGCGCGGGGATAGCGTGCTGCTCGAGACCTACTACACTGACCTTGGCACTCTGGAAGAGAATGCCGAGCTGGGCCGTGCTTTCTGGGAGCAAGTGCTGGAGGTCAAGCACTCGGTGAATAAGTGCCTGGAAGATGCCCGTAATGCCAAAGTGATTAAGGGCAGCCTGGCGGCCGAAGTGACGCTGTACGTCAGTGATGAGCTGCAGGCGACTCTGGCTAAACTGGGTGACGAGCTGCGTTTTGTCATGCTGACCAGTGAAGTCACGCTTAAGCCCCTGTCTGCTGCAAGTGGGGCTGATGCGAGTGAAGCCGAAGCCACCGAGCTTGAAGGCTTGAAAGTGACGGTTAAGGCGAGTGACAACACCAAGTGTGAGCGCTGCTGGCACCATCGCCCCGATGTGGGCACTCATGCTGATCATCCAGATTTATGTGGTCGCTGCATTAGTAACCTCCCCGAGGGCAGCGGTGAGGTTCGCTACTATGCTTGATAAGAGCCCGCCTGATGCAAGCGCGCGGCCGACCATGCAGCGGCCGTTGCGTTGGCTGTGGCTAGCGTTGGCGGTGATTGTGCTGGATTTGGCCACGAAATACGTGGCCAGTAGCCAGCTGGGTTACGCACAGCCGGTGGAAGTGTTGCCGTTTTTTAATCTGACGCTGCTGCATAACACTGGCGCGGCGTTTAGCTTCCTAGCCACGCACCCCGGCTGGCAGCGCTGGTTTTTCGCCATTATTGCGATTGGCGCGACGGTAGGCTTAACAATTTGGCTCTCACGTATCAAACACGATGAAAAACTGTTGGCGATAGCGCTGCCGTTGATTATCGGTGGTGCGCTGGGGAATCTCTATGACCGCTTGGTGCATGGCTATGTGGTCGATTTTCTCTCCTTTCACGTCGCAGGGTGGTACTACCCGGCGTTTAATGTGGCGGATATTGCGATTACCCTGGGGGCGGTGGCCCTGATTTGGGAATCTATTATGGGTGAACGGCGGCGCAAAAAAGCGCACGGAAACGTTTCATAACGGTCTGGTCATGAAGGTCTGTTAATAACGGTCTGCCCTAACGCGAAGACATTCACGAAAAGTCATTTATAGACAGGTAAGGATGGTAATGAGCGACTACCGTATTGACGAAGGCATGGAAGTGACGCTGCACTTCACCTTAAAGCTGGAAGATGGCACCTTAGTGGACTCTACAAAAGAGAAAGCACCGGCCACTTTCGAGTTTGGCGATGGCAATCTTCCGCCCGGTTTTGAGCATCCTATTAAAGGCATGTCTGCAGGCCAGGAGGCTACCTTTCAGATAACCCCTGAACATGCTTTCGGCCAGCATAACCCGCAAAATATTCAGACATTGAAACGCGCAGACTTTGGCGATGAAGCGCCAGAAATTGGCATGGTGATGTCGTTTGCCGATAAAGCGGGAACGGAATTGCCAGGCGTGGTCAAAACCATTGACGGTGGTCGTATTGAGGTGGATTTTAATCATCCGTTAGCGGGCCGCACGCTCACCTTCGAGGTTGAGGTACTGGACGTTAAGCCGGTGACCACTCATTAAGCTCAGCCCACTAGCCGGCAGCGATCGAACTCACTAAGCAGATGCGGTTTCGCATCAAGGCGCTATTAATGCATTCACCAAGCACGCAGTCACCAAGCACTCAATCTTCCAGTGCGCAGCAGGCACAACCCATCGAGATTAAATTGGCTAATCCACGCGGCTTTTGCGCCGGTGTGGATCGCGCGATCGATATCGTTAATCGTGCCCTTGATGTCTTTGGCCCGCCCATTTATGTCCGGCATGAGGTCGTTCATAACCGCTTTGTGGTCGAAACGCTGCGCGACCGCGGGGCCGTGTTTGTTGAAGAGCTGGACGAAGTGCCTGACGATGTCATCGTCATCTTTTCTGCCCACGGTGTTTCCCGCGCGGTACAAGCTGATGCTGAGCGTCGTGGTTTGAAGGTGTTTGACGCCACTTGCCCGCTAGTCACCAAGGTGCATCTGGAAGTGTTGCGCTACGCCAAACGAGGGCAGGAGTGCATCCTGATTGGTCACGAAGGCCACCCTGAAGTAGAAGGCACCATGGGGCGCTACGATACCTCACACGGTGGGCGCATCTACTTAGTAGAAGACGAGAAAGATGTCGCTAAACTGGAAGTGCGTGATCCTTCCAAGCTGGCTTTTGTGACCCAAACCACACTGTCGATGGATGACACCGCCAAGGTGATCGACGCCCTGCGGGATAAGTTCGCTGACATCCAAGGGCCACGCAATGACGATATCTGCTACGCCACGCAGAATCGTCAAGATGCCGTGCGCGAGCTAGCGGCCCAGAGTGATTTGTTATTAGTGGTCGGTAGTCCCAATAGCTCAAACTCAAACCGCTTGCGTGAGCTTTCTGAGCGCATGGGCACCCCCGCCTACTTGATCGACAACGCCGAGCAGATTGACCCTCAGTGGCTGGAAAACGTGGCGCGTGTCGGGGTGACCGCTGGCGCCAGTGCACCCGAAGTACTGGTAAAAGGTGTGATCGCCAAGCTGCAAAGCCTTGGTGCATCGATGCCCGAAGAGTTACAGGGCCGCGAAGAAACCATCACGTTTTCTATGCCCAAGGAGCTACGCGAAAAGGTAATTGTGAGCGGCTAAGAAATGGAATCGTGATGCAAAGCATATTAGTTTGCGACATACTGAAACGGTATGAGTCGACTAATACAGGAGCAAAGCCGCGTGTCTTATGTTTCTCATCCTTTTACTGGCCGTTCTTTCTTGAAGGGCCAGCGCGGCTTTACCCTCATTGAGTTAATGATTGTGCTGGTGATTATTGGCATTGTCGCCTCTATTGCCTACCCCAGTTATACCCGTTATGTACAAAAATCAGTGCGCACCGATGCGCATGCGGGCCTTATGCAGGCTGCCTCCGAGCTTGAGCGCTGCTATACACGTTCATATACATATAGCGATTGCCCTATTAATAACACCTCTCCAGAAAACAATTATAAGGTTGAGGAGAGTATTAATGGTGACGGCTATCTACTAACCGCCAGCACTGACCAGAATGACGGTTGCGAAGAAGTGATTACGCTCAGTTCGAGTGGCGAAAGGTTACCCGATGCCTGCTGGTGAGTTGAGTAAACAACGCGGGTTTACCCTGATTGAGCTGCTAGTAACGCTAATAATTGCAACGATCATCGCTATTATGGCGGTGCCTGCGTTTGCCGGTTTTCTCGCTCGCCAACAGTTAACGGGCGACGTCAACGAAATGATCTCTATTCTGAGTTTTGCGCGCAGCGAGGCGATTAAACAGCGTAGTGATGTATCCGTTATCTTTTCTCCCCCCAATACCGCAATGACAAATCGCCGCCCTGAATCTTGTAGAAATAACGAAGTCGCTCAAGAGGCTAATGAAAGTGGTGAAGAAAACACCACCTATCGTTACTCGGATTGGTGTTATTGGGTAGCCAAAAGCGATGCGACCGATGAGATTTTGCGGTTAGGGCAGGCAGCTAATATAACCACGCCAGATCAAGCGTTCTCGCTCACTTTTCAAAGTTTAGGTGATGCAGATATTGATAGCTGCCGTGCTGATAGCTCCGTCCCTTGTCGCATTACGCTCAATCCGCAACAAGACGACATCGACCCTGTGACACTTATTATTAATACGACAGGCAGCATTCGTAGAGGCGAGCCATGAGACAACAACGTGGCTTTAGCCTCATAGAGGCGCTCATTGCGTTGTTGGTTCTTTCCATCGGCCTGATCGGTGTAGCGGCCATGCAGCTTAAAGCATTGCAAAGTGCCAATGCAGGCTACCAGCGATCAGTGGCAAGCGTCGCCGCGGTGGATGCACAGGAACGGCTCTGGGCCGAGTTGGCCACGCTTGAGAACGACGAAACCTGCGCTAGCATCGACCTAGCGGCGTTTCAGCAGCAATGGAAAAATGACTGGTTTGCAGATAACGACCATAACCCGCTTCAGAATGCCAATGATGTCGAAAGCAGCATCGTCAAAGGCAGCGCCGGAGACGAGTGCCTGTTTACCGTGACCATGGTGCTGGGTAATGGCGAGAATGACCGATTTGACTACACCTTCCGTCTCCCAAGGCTTGAGGTGCAGCAATGAAACAGCGCCAACACGGATTTACCCTAGTGGAGCTTATGGTGGCGATGACGATCGGTACGGTCATTATTTTAGGTGCTGGCCAGCTGTTTTTAACCACCTTTCAAACGTTTCAAACCGTTGACAAGGTTAGTCGTAAACAAGAGACATTAATTTTTGCGGTAAGCACCCTGACTGAAGCAGGTCGTAAAGGAGAAATTGGTGACTACGCTATCGTCCCAGATGAGCGAAGCTCTGACAGTGGTACGCGTCATTTCTGTGTTCTGCAAGATGAGGCCCAAAACCAGCCAGTAGTTGATCTCGCCCAAGTTGATGACGCGACAGCCTGCCCAACTCTTTCTGAATATAGTGGTAATGATGTGTCTCGCATAATCAGGTTGTCCATTGGCGATTGCCGAGAAGGCGGGAGTGCGATGTGCGATGAGCTTACCTTTACTATCAATGAGCGAAATAAAGTCATCACGTCACAAGAGTCAGCTCCATGAAACAGCAGCAAGGCGCAGCGCTAGTGATTGTTATGGCACTACTCGCCGGGGCGCTAATGTTAGGCATGTCAGGTATGCAGAGCGCGTTGATCGATGAGCGTTTAGCGGGTAATTATCGAGCTTCAATATTGGCTCAAATGGCAGCAGAATCGGGCGCGATTGCTAGAGTGGGCCAAAGCTCCGAAATCGATAGTAACGTGAGCTGTGAAGAGTTAAGAGAGTCGATTAAAAATACCACTGCTAACCCTGGAGGCTTTTCTGAATTTAATGCAATTGACTCGTTTAAAGAAAATAGTAGTGTGTCAATTGGGTATTATTACGCTGAGTGCCAAAATGGCGGAATAAATTCTGAATTAATTATTGGCCAAGTTAAAAGTAGTGCAGAGGAACCGATTAATAATTTTATAGCAGTTTATTATTATTTATTTTCCCTTGGTGATGGCGGGGGGGCTGAACCATCACCTGATAAAGGAAGCAGTTTTGGTAATGGAGCAATAGTGGCAGGGGGCGGTGGCATTAATTTAACAGGAAGTGCCCACGTAAGCGGCGGTCTTGTTACTAGCGGTGACGTAAAGATAAAAGGAGGTGCTACGCCACCTGACTCAATCGATGCGGCCGGGTCGATTGATTCTCCAAGTTATTGGGACGAAGAAAAATCGGAAAATTTTCGAGAAAATGTCATTTTTGAATCGGTTGAAGAAGATCCGCTTAGCATCCATGACATCTATGCGTCTGTAGATAGAAAGACACAGTCGCTGACAAAACATCCATATGAATATACCAGTGTTCGCGTTGGGCAATGGCCTCTTGTTGATGCCACGATCAGTGGTAGTGGACTCGTTGGTTTTAATGAGTCTGAAGAACCTGGAGAGAATCAAGTAATGGCGGCAGCCGTTAATTACGATGTATCCGAGGTGCCGAAAATAGCAGGTGATTTTCCCGTGGTGAGAACAAGGGACTTTAACCAAACGAATGGTAGCTTAACAGTGACAGGGGATGCAGTTCTTATCGTGGATGGTGATTTAACACTTGGAGGCGGTGGTGATGAAGGGCTTATCTTTGCAGGGGATAGTTCCTTAACCGTGCTGGTGACAGGTAATGTAGATCTAGAAAGTTCGTTGCAAATGAAAAACTTGACTGTGAAGACTGAAAGCGGGAACCCAAGGTTCGCTATTTATTCGTTGGGCGAGCGCGTCACAATCGCTGGAAGTGCCCAAGTGATGGCCATGATTTATGCCCCTTTTGCTACTGTTGATATCGTGGGAAGTAGCGGTTTGCGAGGTGTTGTATGGGGACGGCGCGTTGATGTGAGTGGTGCAGGCCGTATTATCGGGGAGGGGAGTTTTGGCGATGAACCTGGCAATGCAAATAGCGGAACGGGGAACGGCAGCTGGGCACCGTTTAACTGAAGGATATTAAGCGATTATAGAGCTTCCCGAGCCTCTACTTGCAATTTCCAGCGTGGTAGACTCCAATTCTCAGTTCGTTCCGCATTATTCCAGTGATAGGCTAATTTCCAATGAGTCAGACCCGCGTCCTTACCGGTATTAACACCACCGGCACGCCCCATTTGGGCAACTATGTTGGAGCGATCAAGCCCGCCATTGAGGCAAGTCAGGATTCCAACGTGCAGTCGTACTATTTTCTGGCCGACTATCACTCCCTGATCAAGTGCCAAGACCCCAAGCGGGTGCAGCAGTCTCGCCTGGAGATTGCTGCGACTTGGCTTGCGCTAGGGTTAGATACCGATAATGCGATTTTCTACCGCCAATCGGATGTTCCAGAAATTCCCGAGCTCACCTGGATGCTCTCCTGCGTGTGCGCCAAAGGCTTGATGAACCGCGCCCATGCTTATAAAGCAGCAGTGGCTGAGAACGAAGAAGCAGAAAACCAAGACCCAGACAAAGGCATTACCATGGGCCTGTTTGGTTACCCCGTGCTAATGGCGGCCGATATTTTAATGTTTAACGCCAACAAGGTGCCGGTAGGGCGTGACCAGATTCAGCATATCGAGATGGCTCGCGATATCGCAGGGCGCTTCAATCATCTCTATAAAGGTCAGCATTTTGTTCTCCCGGAAGCCGTCGTTGATGACAAAGTACAGCTTCTGAATGGCTTGGATGGACGCAAGATGTCCAAAAGCTATGATAATACGATTCCGCTCTTTGCCTCTGAGAAGAAACTGCAAAAGCTGGTGCGTAAAATTAAAACTAACTCGCTGGAACCCGGTGAGCCAAAAGATCCCGATAGCTGCACACTGTTCCAAATTTACTCAGCCTTTGCGACTTCGGAAGAAACCGAAAGCCTGCGCCAACAGTATGCCGATGGTATTGGCTGGGGCGATGCAAAGAATCTGGTATTTGAATACCTGAATGCCCACTTGAGCGCGCCGCGTGAACGCTATAACGCACTCATGGAAGACCCAGCCCATATTGAGGCGGTTCTGCAGAAAGGCGCGGAGCGGGCACGGGAAGAAGCCGCCGTAACAATGGATCGCTTGCGCTCAGCCGTTGGCCTGGGGCGGTTTGTTTAGAACTTGTCCTCAGCCTCTGTATCAAGAGCGATAAGTCTGTAACGAGACAGTAGAAACAACGAAGCCCATTCCGGTTGGAAAGGGCTTCTCTTGTTTCTAGCCTATATTTTCAGGCATCGCCTAGATATTTAACGATAACTTAACCTTCAATCGGGGCGCGCCAATCATCCGAGCCGGAAGTTCCTGCCACCGTGTGTTCCCAATCAATCTTGCGGTAAGCCAGCGATACATCCATCAATTGTGTGAACTCAGATTTATTGATGTCTTGGGCGTGCGGCATGCGTAGGTTGATATCAACGATAGTGGCATCCGTCAATGTAGTGGTGAAAAAGTGTTCCTGCTTACCTTCGACAGAAGTGCGGTACCACTTCAGCTCAACATTGGGCAGCATCTCGCCAGAGGCAAGTGAGTTATACATCAATGGCACTGATTTATTCAGGGCAACAGTAAAGATAAAGGGTTTGTGAGCACGCTGACCTGAGGGCTGACCAGACTGTGGGTCAGTCGGTACGGTAACAACATGCTTAAACTCTTGAACCAGCATCTCATCTTCATGGCCTTCAACATAGATGTTGCCGACGGAATCAGGTGTAAAGGCGCCTGCTGTGATGTTGCCCTGCGTTTGGCCTTCAATGCTGATATAACATGGTGTTGGCATGGTCTGCTCCTTGAGTGGAATAGTTAGTGATGTCGTATGGACACCCTAATTAGAGCAAGTAATATGCCACATTTTTTTTTACCTTAACTTTCAATAATTTAATTTTTTTTAACTTTATATGTTAATTATTATTAGGCGAAAAATGGCCTGGCTTAAGCAACTACTCGCTTGTTGGGCAACCAATTGCTTACTTACTTTAAATATAATTTAGCGTCTTGATTGGTAAAGAAAGATGTTTCTTAAGTTTCGGCTGGTAACGAAGCTGCTCTTGTTGTCATTTTTTAAGCTGAAGTTGGTGCATTAAAATCTATCATTATTGGTGTCTGATCACTTTTTTCAAAATTCTTTGTGTGTTATTTCTGTCAATAATCTTAAGAGATTGCCGATAGAAACTGTAAGAAATATCTTACAAATTATAATTATCATATAATGTGCTGATTATTTTGGCCTATATTCCGTTAATTTCGCCTAAAAATGCAGAAAATAAAAAAAATCGATGATGGGGTTTATAAAGGAGAAAAATTCCGGTGCTTATTAGTAATAGAGGCCGCTTGGCTTAGTTTTTCATAATTCGTTACCTTCCCGGGATTGAGAACCATTCACGGTTACATTGATACATCTCTCTTCAGGGCTAACTATCATGGCTAAGCAAGGAACCGTTGCACCGAAAGAACGCATCAATATTAAGTATGTACCCGCTACCGGTGATCAGCAGGCTGATACTGAATTGCCTTTAAAGCTATTGGTGGTAGGGGATTTTAAAGGGGGGGAGGAAGAGACACCTATCGAGGAGCGTCAATCTGTTTCTGTTGATAAAAACAACTTTCAGTCGGTGATGCGCGAGGCGGGGTTAAGCCTACAAACTGCGGTGCCCAATCGCCTTGAGGAAAGCGATGAGCCAACAGATATTGCGGTCAAACTTTCCTTCAACTCACTCGAAGATTTCTCTCCTGATGCTGTTGCAAAACAGGTGCCTGAATTGCGCAAGCTAGTGGAATTGCGTGAGGCCCTGGTTGCTTTGAAGGGGCCGCTGGGCAATGTGCCTGCTTTCCGAGATCGGCTGCAAAAACTGCTAGAAAACGACGATGCCCGCCAGCAGTTATTGAATGAGCTGGCATTGCTGGATGTTGATAAAGGCAAATAACTCCTCTCTATTGGCAGCGTTTTTTTATTGCAGATCAGCGTTCTTTTATTGCAGAGCAGCGGACTCGAGGCACAGCTATGAGCAAGACAGTAAAGCAACAGAACACAGCGGCAGAGACGAAAACAGAAATCTCTTTGCTTGATCAGGTAATGGCGCAAACACTCATGGCACCCGCCGATGAGGGTTACGATGTTGCCAAGCAGGGGGTGGCGGCTTTTATTGCAGAACTGCTAAATGGGGATGATGCGGCTCCAAAGGTTAACAAATCACTCGTTGATAACATGATTGTCGAGCTGGATCGCAAAATCAGCCATCAAGTAGATGAAGTTCTGCACGAAACAAATTTCCAACAATTAGAGTCGGCTTGGCGAGGCTTGAAATTACTGGTTGATCGCACGGATTTCCGCGAAAACATTAAGCTTGATGTGTTGCATGCCACCAAGCAGGAACTGCTGGAAGATTTTGAGTTTGCGCCTGAGATTAGTCAGAGCGGTCTTTACCATCATGTTTATAACGCGGGTTACGGTCAGTTTGGCGGAGAACCGGTAGCAGGCATCATCGGTCATTACGACTTTTCTCCCTCCACCCCTGACATGAAGTTGTTGCAACATTCGGCAGCCGTGGGGGCGATGGCGCATGCGCCCTTTATGTCCTCTGTTGCGCCCGCCTTTTTTGGCATCGAGAGCTTTGAAGAGCTGCCAAACATTAAAGACTTCAAGGCTATTTTTGAAGGGCCAAAATACGCTCGTTGGCGTAGCCTCCGTGAGTCAGAAGATGCCCGCTACCTTGGCTTAACAGCGCCGCGTTTCTTATTGCGCACACCTTATGACCCGGTAGAAAACCCGATTAAAACGTTTAACTACCGCGAAAATGTCAGTGAAAAGCATGAGCACTATTTGTGGGGGAACACCGCTTACTTATTGGCGGAGCGCCTAACCGATAGCTTTGCCAAGTATCGCTGGTGTCCCAATATCATTGGCCCACAAAGTGGCGGCGCCGTTGAAAACTTACCCGTACATACCTACGAGGCATTTGGCCAGTTGCAAGCCAAAATTCCTACCGAAGTACTCATTACTGACCGCCGCGAATTTGAAATGGCCGAAGAGGGCTTCATTTCATTAACCATGCGCAAGGGTAGTGATAATGCTGCCTTCTTCTCAGCCAACTCTGTTCAAAAACCTCAGGTCTTTCCAAATACGGCTGAAGGTAAAGCCGCTGAGACTAACTTCAAGCTGGGTACTCAGCTTCCCTACATGTTCATCATTAACCGCTTGGCGCACTACGTAAAAGTGCTTCAGCGAGAGCAAATTGGCTCATGGAAAGAGCGTCAGGATCTGGAACGTGAACTCAATGCCTGGATTCGGCAATACGTTGCTGATCAAGAAAACCCACCAGCGGATGTTCGTAGTCGTCGGCCGCTGCGTGCCGCCTCTATTCAAGTGTCTGATGTTGAGGGTGATCCAGGCTGGTATCAGGTCTCTATGGCTGTTCGCCCGCACTTCAAGTACATGGGTGCGAACTTCGAGCTCTCGCTGGTTGGTCGTCTCGATAAAGAGTAAAGGGCGGCAATTATGACCACAGATGGCAGTGGGTTGTTGGGGAGTGAGTTCTTGGGCAGTCGCTTATTTGAACGGCTTGCTGAGCCTCGCCAGTCCGCGTTGCGAAAGGACGCAGACGGGGTGACAGAGGTCGTTGAGTCGATCAAACGTCACTTGGTTGAATTGCTCAATAGTCACCCTGGGAACAGTGCATGCGCGCCGGACTTAGGATTACTCGACTTTAATGATGCAACGATTGGTGTGCTGGACTTGGAGCGCAATATTCAACAGGCCATTTGTCAGTGCATCGAGCGTTATGAGCCCCGAGTCAAACGTGTGGACGTAGCGTCTTTACCAAATCATGGCGACCCGTTGCAATTGCGCTTTCAGGTACATGCCACTGTCGTTTTGGGAAGAGAAAACACGCAAGCGACGATCGATTTGTTGCTAAACAACAAGCGTTATCAGTGTCTCAACTGATAGGCCTGAGAGGCACGAATGCTGAATCGCTACTATCGAGACGAGCTTAATTTTTTAAAGCGCCAGGGCCGGGAGTTTGCTGATGCAAATCCCGGTTTAAGCCGCTTTCTATCTGAGCGCAGTACGGATCCTGACGTCGAGCGGCTATTAGAAGGGTTTGCCTTTCTCACTGGTCGTATGCGGGAAAAAGTTGAGGATGATTTTCCTGAGCTTACCCACTCTTTAATCAGCATGTTGTGGCCGAATTATCTTCGCCCAGTGCCTAGCATGACAGTGGTGCAGTTTACCCCCAGTTGGTACTCCTTGAGCCAGCAGCAGCGGGTTAAACGTGGAACAGAGCTTGCCAGTGAGCCGATAGAGGGCACGCCATGCCTGTTTAGAACTTGCCATGATGTCACGCTCTATCCATTGGCGCCGCTAGGTGTTGTTGCACGCCATACGCGAGAGTCTTCGATCGTTGAGCTAGCGATGGAAATTCGCAGTGATCAACCGATGAATACCATGGGTATAGATTCATTGCGTTTGCATTTAGGGGGCGATAGTTACACTGCGCGCACGCTGTATCTATGGATGAGCCATTACTTGGCAAAATTGGAGCTCGAGGTTGATGGTCAAACGCAGCGGTTACCTTCAAATGCGCTTAACGCAGTAGGGTTCGAGCGCGATCAGGCTCTCTTACCTTACCCGCAGAATGTTCATCAAGGGTATCGCATCCTGCAGGAGTATCTCTGCTTTCCTGAAGCTTTCCACTTTTTTGATGTGGCTGGACTCGGCCACTATCTGCCAGATGGAGCCGCTAGCAAGGCCACTTTGCGCTTTGTATTTTCTCGAACACTACCGACTGATATCCGTGTGCAGGACGAGCACTTGGCGCTTTATTGCACACCAGCGATTAATCTTTTCGAGCACGATGCTGAGCCTATTGATTTAAGTGGCGAGCGCAGCGAATACCGAATACGGCCTAGCAGTCGTGCTCCCTCCCACTACGAAATTTTTAGTGTTGATACTGTTCAGGGCCATTTAGAGGGGGGACGTAAAGAGAGGCAGGAGAAGCCGCGCAACTACGTACCTTTCGAGAGTTTTCAGCATCAAATTGAGCGAGATCGGGGAAGAGAAGCGCTCCACTTTCGTATAAGGGTGCGCGAGAGCCTGCGTAGTGATGGCTTTGATCACGATATCGCGTTTGTGCGCAGTGATGAACGCGATTGCCTGGGGCGCCGTGAAACGATCTCTCTGCAACTGACGTGCAGCAATCGTGAGTTGCCTGAGCGACTGACCATTGGCGACTTATGTGTAGCTACGGAAGAGAGTCCGGCTTACGCAACGTTCCGTAATATTACCCGGCCAACCCCGGTGTTACGACCTGCCCTCGATGATGGGCTGCTGTGGATACTAATTTCCAATTTATCGCTGAACTACCTTTCCCTGCTAGAGCGTGATGCGCTGTGTTCAGTACTGCGTGCCTATGATTTCCGTGCGCTAGTGGACAGGCAGGCAGAACGGATCGCACAAAAAAGGTTATCGGGCATTCTAGAAATAGATACGCAATCTGTTGACCGGTTGCGCAAAGGATTGCCCGTACGTGGGCTGCGCTCGGTGATGACGTTGGATCAAGAAGCCTTCGATGACGAGGGGAGTCTTTACCTGTTTGGCAGTGTGCTGGCGCGTTTCTTCTCGCTCTACGCAAGCATCAACTCTTTTCACGAACTGCATGTCATTAACCGCCATAACCAAGAGCGCTATCAATGGACCTTACAGGTGGGGCAGCAGCCCCTGATGTAGCGCTGGCACCTGTCATGCGGGGAGCACGACGCTACGAGTTTTATCAACTAGTAGAGCTTCTGCACCGTCATCACAACGATGATTTGGAGCAGCGGCATGGCGGCAGCGTGCCTACATTTCAGCGGGTGCGCTATACCGCATCGGCTTCGCTAGGGTTTCCAGGCAGCGATGTGCTGGCACTGAAAGAAAAGCAAGCGGGCCAGTATGAGATGGAAGTCAGTTTTTTTGGCCTGCAGGGCGCTCAGTCGCCGCTGCCCGGCTACTACTTGGAAACCTTGGCGCATAACGCAGCCCATCAAGAGGGGAGCGCCGGAGATTTCCTCGACTTCTTTAACCATCGACTGCTGACGCTCGTTCATCGTAGCTGGCGTAAATACCGCCACTATATTCGCTATCAAGATGATGCAAAGGATGGCTTTTCTGCGGCTATCTTCGCGCTGGTAGGGCTTGCTGACAGTGATTTGCGCGGTGAGACGTCGATCAACTGGAGCAAAATGCTTGCTTATGCAGGCTTGTTGGCTGGGCGCTCGCGCTCGCCAGATGTGGTTAGCGGCATTGTAGGCCACTGCTTCGACTTGGCTCGCGTAGAGATAGAAGAGTGGGTGCAGCGCTGGGTAGAAATTCCTCTTGATCAGCGCAGTTGCATGGGCGTCTCGGGAATGACACTGGGCGGCGACATGGTCGTCGGTGCGCGTGTCGCTGATGTGAACGGCAAGTTTGCGCTGTGTTTGCGGGGCTTAAGCCTAGCTCGATTCAGGGACTTTCTTCCCGATGGTGAAGAGCATAGCCCTCTCAAAACGCTGGTCAGCTTTGTTTTGCGTGAGCCCTTGGCTTATGACCTTGAACTCGAATTGCTGGAGAGTGAAGTAAAGCCCATGCGTTTAGGCGATGCCGGATCATGCCAACTTGGATGGACCACTTTTGTTGATCCCGAACACGATGACTGCACCACGCGTCGTTGTGTCCGTATACAGATGACGAGTTAACGCATGCAGCACAATCAAATTGACGCCATTACGTTAGTAGTTACTAACAGCGAGCAGCTTGAAGGCCGTTCAACCAGTAGCTTTGTCTTCCATCAGGAAGGAGGGACGCTAGGCAGCGGCCAGCACGACGATTGGTTACTGCAAGATCATAGCGGGCGAATTAGGCCCAGCCACGCCGAAATTATCAAAATTGACGGCAAGTTCTGCCTGGTAGACCTGAGCGGTCACACCTTCATTAACCGGACCACACTGCCGATTGGGCGTCATCGGAAAGTAGCTTTACGCGATGGCGACGAGCTTTTGATCGGCGAATATTGCTTGAAAGTCCATCTCGGAGACCGGCATGCCTGGCAGCCTGGCATCCACTCACTTGCCACGCTGATTGACGAAGAACACGACGAAGTCTCAACCCATGGCGTTGTTTGGTCAGTGCGGGGCGGTGAAACCTTTAATCACGATGCAGAAAAAGGTGACCCGATGGAGGCGTTAGGTGGAGCTTTGCCGGGTTCGACTGCACATGACCCGATGGTTGCACTAGATGAAGAGAATCAATCGTCACTACCCACCATGGAGCCGTTAGAGGCGATGACACTCTCACATCGCCAGCAAACGTATCAAAGGCATGAAACTCAAGCGTCGGCTTATCTACACAACCGTGGGCAATGGCAGCAACAAGAGCACCATGATGAAGCCTTAAGCCTACCTGACATTAAAACACCAAACGGCACAGCAACGCGGAGGAGCAGTGGTATGGATGAGCGGCAGATAAACGATTTGGAGCGCTCGGTTGGGGAGCAGTTGGAAGATCGCTGGCAGAAGCCGACAGCACAGACGCTTGGCCATGTTGGTGCAGACCCGCTGCTAAGGGGCTTAGGTCTCGATTTACCCTTTCGTGATAGCGAGGAGCAGCAGGCTTTCTTAGAAGAGGCGGGGCAAACCCTGCGTGCGACCATTGATGGCCTACGGGTGCTGCAGCAATCCCAGAATGACAGTAAGTACCCACTCCGTGATCGTCGTTTACAGCCAATCGAAGATAATCCACTGCGCCTGGGGCAATCCTACGATGAAACCGCTCAAACCCTATTTTCTGCCCAGCGTAGCCCGGTGCACTTATCAGCACCTGAAGCAGTAGCCGAGTGTTTACGTCACCAGGGGCAGCATCAAGCTGCTGTGGAAGAGGCGATTGGTCATGCACTCGGGTCAATACTTGATGCGTTCTCCCCTGAAGCGTTACTCAAGCGTTTCCATGCTTACCGTGGTGCCGGTAATCGCATTGAAGATGAAGGCGGCTGGGCATGGGAGATGTATCACTACTATTACCGTGAGCTCAATTCTGGCCGCCAGCAGGGTTTTCAAAAGCTGTTTTGGGAAGTTTTTGAGCAAGCCTACGACCAATCGGTGCGACGCCAGCAGCGGGAGGAAGCATGAGCATGCAGAGCATGAGCGTGCGAAATATGGCACGGCTTGCCTGGTTTCTTTGCATCGTCTTGCTTTTGGCAGGCTGTGCCTCGACCCGTGAAGCCACGGGCAAGGCATGGCAGGTAATACAGGATCCATCGATTCCTGTCGGCTATCCAGAAGATCAGCCTACGACAGTTGATCTAAGCATGATTGCCGAGCCAAACGTCAATCCCAATGTGGACGGGGAAGGTACTCCGCTGCGCTTCCAGGTACTGCAGTTAAAAGATGACTCCATGCTGATGGCGGCCGACTTAGGGCAACTGAGCCGTGATCTGGAAGAGGCGTTAGGTACCAACTACCTCACCCATGATGACTTTACCTTGCTACCAGGGCAGTGGAAGTTTTACGAACCGTTCGAAGTTGATGAAGAGACGCGTTACATCGGGCTGATTGCTTTCTACGCCACCCCCAACGATGCCGAGTGGAAGAAGGTCGTTAAGGTGAAGAGCCGCGGCGAGCATTACCACCTGCTGGTTCACCTCCGGAATAGCGAAGTAGAACTAAGGAGGGAAGAGTAATGTCCAGCCGTAATCGAGTGGTATGGAGTGAAGGCCTGTTTATTAAGCCACAGCATTTTCAGCAGCAGCAACGCAGTTTAGAAGGGCTAATTGATGCACGGCTAAAAGGGATTAGCCATTATTTATACGGCTTTCATACGCTGGAATTAAATAACGAGTTTCTCAGTTTTGGGCGCATTGCCATTAGCCGTGCCAGCGGGGTTATGCCGGATGGTGTCGCCTTTCAGCTACCGGCCGATGATGTCGAGCCAACGCCGTTAGAGATCAGCGATGCCAGCATTACCAACCAAGTGGTCTACTTAGGACTGCCGTTGGCAACCGATGGCGTGGGCGAAGTGCGCTGGCCGGGAGACGACCTACCTGCGCGTTATCGCCTCTCTTCACGCAGCGTTCGTGATCTTCACTCTCGCGATGGTGCGACAGCGGAGTTGGAAGTGGCCCGGGTTTCTCCGCGTTTGCTACTAGAGAGTGACGACCGTAGTGGCTACGCCTGTCTATCCGTAGCGCGGATTGTTGAGCGTCGCCCGGATGGCAGTTTAGTGCTTGATGAGCAATTCCTGCCTACTTTGCTCAATGTTCAGGCAGCACCAGGGTTACAGCGATTCGTGGGTGAGATGGCCGGTTTAATGCGCGAGCGGGCACGCAACATTGCTCAACGCCTCTCTACGCCGAATCAAGCAGGCGTTGCTGATGTCGCTGACTTTATGCTGCTACAACTGCTAAACCGTGCGCAACCGCGTTTCCAACACCTTGCTCGGCTGGGCCAGCTCCACCCGGAGCGGCTGTACGACACCATGCACGAAGTCGCCTGTGAACTGGTGACCTTTACCGACGAATCGCGGTTACCGCCAGAGTGTCCGGCCTACGAGCATGACCATCCTGAACGTGCTTTCCGACCGCTGATGAAGATGCTGCGTCAAGCGCTTTCCACTGTACTAGAGCCTCGGGCTGTTGCCATTCAGCTTCAGGCGCGCCGCTTTGGTCTGCTGGTGGCGCCCCTTACTGACGTTAGCCTCATCGAATCGGCGGAGTTCATTCTGGCGGTTCGCGCCGACATGCCCAACGAGCGGTTACGCAAGCTGTTTTTGCAACAAACCAAAGTGGCCAGCGTCGAGCGTATTCGCGACCTCATCAGCCTGCAACTACCCGGTGTTCCGCTTGAACCCTTGCCGGTCGCGCCCCGCGAACTGCCCTATCACGCGGGCTACACCTATTTCCAACTGGACCGCCAGAGTGAAGCGTGGGGCATGCTCAACGGGGCCAGCGGGTTCGCCTTCCATGTCGCCGGTGAATTTCCAGGGCTGGAAATGCAGTTCTGGGCCATCAGGAGTTAAGCCATGCAACATCTCGCAACGGGTGATCAACGCTTTGTAAGGCCACGTGGTGCACACGACAAAGTTCGCCATGAGGATCTGATAAATGAGCGTGGTTTGGAACATCTGATCCATAGCCATGCTGAACAACTAGATGCTGACGAGGACTACTGGTTTCGCCTGCGTGGGCACAATCTTAATCCCCTGGTGGACGCCGCTAGCAGCCTGCTTGGCATGGTGGTGCGAGTGCGACAGCTAGATAGTGCAGGCGATATCGAGCGTCTCTATCGCCAGGTAGTGGATGAAATTGCCGCCATTGAGATTGAGCTGACGGAACAGGGCTATGACCGCGCCACATTGCTCGCCTATCGCTACGTGCTCTGCTCCTTCATTGACGAAGCGGTTATGGGAATGCCCTGGGGGCGGCAGAGTAAGTGGGCTGAGCACTCGCTGTTGACGCGTTTTCATAATGAAACCTGGGGCGGCGAAAAAGTGTTTTCAATCCTCTCGCGGCTACAGCAAGAGCCCCAGCGCTACCGAGATATGTTGGCGTTTATTTATCTCTGCCTATGCCTTGGCTTTGAAGGCCGCTATCGAGTCGCATCCCACGGGCGCGATGAATATGAACAAATAGTTCGTGCTCTGGGCGATCAACTGGCCACGCTTGACCAGCCGCCTGAGGAAGCGCTGACACAGCCGTTGCGTAATGTTGTGAGAGTTCGCCAACGGCTACGTAGTGGCTTTCCTGTATGTGGCATTTTCAGCCTGTTTGGGTTAGCCATGGTGGCGGTGTATTTGGGCCTGTCTTGGTCGCTTGACCAACAAGCCGAGCAGATAACCTCGCTTCTTAACCAAATTTACCGTTAGGAGACTCCATGCTCAGGGTAGAGCTACCAGCGCTTATTGGCCGGCTAAATACGATCACACGCCAAGGACTTGAGCAGGCCGCCGTGCTAAGCGCGCAGCAGCAGGCGCCTGAAGTCGCCGTCGCGCATTTGTTGCAAGCCTTGCTTGATCAACCGCTGTGCGATGTACGTTGTTTATGTAAAACATTCGCCATTGATGTGGCTGAGTTGCGTGCGCAACTGGCTGAAGAAACGCGTCCACCTAGGGACCTTGACGTAGCCACTCCCAGCTTTTCACCCTTGCTGGTGGAGCTGCTTCAGGATGCCTGGCTGTTGGCCACCACGGAGTACCAGCATAGCGAGCTGCGCGGTGGGGCGGTGCTAACTACCTTGCTTCATAATACCGACCGCTATTTAGGAGCAGGCTCTGCTCGACTGTTGGCGGACATCAATCGGGAAAATCTACGCCGCCACTTGGAGCGTCTTACGGCCGATTCAGCCGAAGCGCCTCGGGATGATGCCGATGCGGATCAACGCCAGGCTGCCCGTCCCGCTGGCGATGACAGCGCGCTGGCGCGCTTTGCCACATCGCTGACCGAACAAGCGCGTAATGGCGAGCTTGACCCCGTACTAGGGCGTGATCCGGAAATCGACCAAATGCTCGATATCCTGGGACGTCGGCGCAAAAACAACCCCATCGTGGTTGGCGATGCAGGGGTGGGAAAAAGTGCCGTGGTAGAAGGGTTGGCAGCCCGTATTGTGGCAGGGCAAGTGCCCGTTGCGCTGGCAGACGTTGAGCTGCTGACCCTTGATTTGGGTGCGCTGCAAGCCGGTGCCGCGGTGAAAGGCGAGTTTGAAAAGCGCCTTAAAGCGGTGATTGACGAAGTCAAAAATGCCCCGCGGCCTACGCTGCTGTTTATTGATGAAGCACACACGCTGATTGGCGCTGGTAATCAGGAAGGCGGCGGTGATGCGGCCAACCTGCTCAAGCCTGCTCTGGCGCGGGGCGAGCTGCGTACCATCGCCGCCACTACCTGGCGTGAGTACAAAAAGTATTTTGAAAAAGACCCGGCGCTCTCGCGTCGCTTCCAGCCCATTGCGCTTTCCGAGCCAAGCGTTGCGCAAGCGCTGGTCATTCTGCGCGGTTTACGTGATGTGTATGAGCGCGCCCACGGCGTGCTGATCGGTGAGAGCGGCCTGCGAGCTGCCGCGGCGCTCTCTGCCCGTTACTTGGCCGGTCGGCAATTGCCCGATAAAGCCATTGACGTGCTGGATACGGCCTGTACCCGATTGGCGCAGGCACTGGATACTCCGCCGCGTAAGTTAAGCCACTTGCAGAGCGAGCATACCGCCGCGCTGCGCGAGCGTGATCAGGTCGAGCGTGAACGTCTGCTGGGACGCGAACCCGATAGCGAACGCCAACAGGACTTAACCGAACGCTTAGCCAAGCTGGAAAATGAGTTGGCAAGCCTGGAAGCCGCCTGGCAAGCGCAGCGTGAGTGCGTCGATGCCATTGTGGCGATGCATCGCCAGTTGCTAGACGCGCAAGAGGGCGATGAAGCCGAGCCAATACCAGAAGGCATACATCAAGAGCTTGCCGAGCGTGAGCAACAGTTAGCCCAGCTCCAAGAATCTTTCGCGTTGGTGAACCCCAGCGTAGAAGAGGCGCAGATTGCCCAGGTGATTGGTGATTGGACGGGGGTGCCGGTCGAGCGCATGACCAGCGACGAGCTCACAAGGCTCACCGAACTGCCGACGCATCTGGAGTCGTTAATCCAAGGGCAGAGCAGTGCTATTGAGCGTATTCACCGCCATTTATTGACCGCGCGGGCTGATCTTCGCCGCCCAGGGCGTCCCCTGGGCGCGTTCCTGCTGGTAGGTCCCAGCGGCGTGGGCAAAACCGAAACCGTGGTACAGATTGCCGACCAGTTGTATGGCGGCCGTCAATTTCTTACCACCATCAATATGTCGGAATACCAAGAGAAGCATACGGTTTCGCGCTTGATTGGCTCGCCGCCGGGGTATGTCGGGTTTGGCGAGGGCGGGCTACTGACCGAAGCGATTCGTCAACGCCCTTATTCGGTGGTGCTGCTGGACGAAGTCGAAAAAGCCCATCCCGATGTGCTTAACCTCTTCTACCAGGCGTTTGATAAAGGTGAATTGGCCGACGGGGAAGGGCGCGTTATTGATTGTAAAAACGTGCTGTTCTTCCTGACCTCTAACCTTGGCTACGAGGCCATCGTTAGCTACGGCAATGACCCAGTGGCGCTGGATACCGCGCTCTACCCGGTGCTGGCAGAATTTTTCAAACCAGCGCTGTTGGCACGGATGGAAGTGGTGCCCTATTTACCGCTGGACGGCGATACCCTGCGCGACATCGTCAAGACCAAGCTGGATACCTTGGCAACCCGCATTCGCGAGCGCCATCGCCATGCCGAGGTGGTACTGGATGACAGTCTGGCCGAGGCGATTTGTAAACGTGCAACGCGGAGCGAAAACGGCGCGCGGATGCTTGAGTCGGTGATCGATGGCGAACTGCTGCCACCGCTTTCACGTGCGTTGCTGGAGCGCATGGCGCGTCGTGAACCGGTGACTCGGGTAGCGCTAGGTATCGATGCCGAGCAGGGCACCTTTACTGCGGAGGTAGCGTGACACCATGACGCTTCAAGCCCTCGACACTTTCGCTAACAACGGTTCGCGCTCAACTTCACCGCTAGCCGCTATGCGCATCGCATTAACACTGGTGGAAAGTGCTAGCACAGAGGCGCTACGCCAACGTGCAGCCCAGGTATTAGGAAATGGATTAGGGCTTGATTGTGCTGAATGTCTCTATGTAGAGGGGAGTGGGCGTTGGCTTGGGCGGGATGATGATGCAGCACAGTTTGATTGCAGTGACTTCAGCCACCCCTATGCCCACGTTATCCGAAGTGGCAAAGCCATCACGTTAAGCGTTGGCGATGCCCGTACGCGCTTGGATCATGCAGAGTTTCAATCCCAGGTCGCCCACTTTGCGGGCGCCAAGCGTCTCCAGGTGAGACCGCTGCGCGCCCAGGATGGCGAGCAAGAGTGGCTGGGCGTGCTGTTGATGGTGGGAGAAGAAGATACCTTCACCACCCTTGATGAAGATCCTGGTATGGCGGCGTTTGAGGCGTTGCTATGCAGGCTGTGGGCGCGACTCTCTCGGGAGCAGGGTGAACGCCATCGTTCACGGGCGCTGCGTGATTCGTTAGTCAAGCTGAATGACGGTGCGCGCCGCCAAGCGTTGGCTGATCAATTATCAGCAGAGCTACTGGGTCAATCCAGTGCCATGCAGGCCCTGCGGCGTCAAGTGGTCCGCGCGGCAGAAACAAACTTGGCTGTTTTGCTGCAGGGTGAAACAGGCACCGGTAAAGACCGGGTAGCACGTGTTATTCATCAGTTTTCCGCTCGTGCGAAAAGTCCGTTTATGGCGATTAACTGTGCCGCTATTCCCGAAGCGCTGTTGGAGTCCGAGCTTTTCGGCCATGCCAAGGGGGCATTTTCTGGCGCCGACCAGGCCCAGGAAGGGCTAATCAGCCAAGCCGATGGCGGTACGCTGTTTCTTGATGAAGTGGGCGATATGCCCCTCGCGCTGCAAGCCAAACTATTGCGGGTGCTGGAAAGTGGCCGCTATCGCCCTCTAGGGGCAAGCGAAGAGCGCTGTGCTGACTTGCGTCTAGTAGCGGCCACTCATCAACCGCTGCGGGAACATATTCGTACCCAGCAATTTCGTGCCGACCTCTACTATCGGCTGGGCCAATTCCCCCTCAACCTACCTCCGCTTGCCGAACGGCGCGATGATATTGCTCAGTTGGCGCAATCATTTATTACCGATTTCTGCTTGCGAGAGGAGCGTGAAGAGGTGGGGATTACGCCGGCGGCGTTGCGCTTACTCAAACAGCGAGACTATCCCGGTAACGTCCGTGAATTGAAAAACCTGATTGACTACGCCTGTGCCATGACGCCGCAGGGCGCGGATATAGATGCCTATGTGCTTCCAGGGGAGCAGGAGGTTGAGTCACCCCGTGCATCAACACCGCAGGGAAATAGCATGGCATTCACTTTGCCGAACGATATCGACGATTTACGTCAAGCACTTCGCGACGTTGAAACCGCCATTATTCGCCAGCGGTTAAGGCATTTTGGCGGCAATCGCGCCCAAGCTGCTGCAAGTCTTGGCTTACCTAAGCGAACACTGGCACATAAATGCCAACTGCTAGAACTGGATACCAAATGAGAGTGTCGTTACTAATCCGCCAGTGGTCATGCTGGGGGCTACTTGTCATCGCTGTTTTGGGGAGTACGCATGCATTGGCGGGTGAGCACCAGACAATGCTCGAAAACGCCTTGGCATGCACTGATGAGACCTCGCGGCTAGAGCGTTTGAGCTGCTATGACGATGTATTCAAAAACACCTCCTCACCGACCGAGGAGAGAGATCTACCCGATTTATGGCACGCGATAGAGCGTCAAGAGAGGGGGCGTAATAGCGATGCACTTGGCTTGGTGATGGGGCACGTCGGCGAAGATGTGTTGATGAGCGTTCCTGCACTGGGTACCACACCGCCACGGCCCATTATGGTCATGGCCTGTGAAAAACAAATTACGCGATTTCAGCTTCACTTGCCGGAGCCTATCGATAACGCCCGTGTTGATCTACAGCTAAGCACCAATAGTGCCAGTGTAAGACAGCAGTGGCGAGTGCGTGATGCTGGACATGTCATCAATGGGGGCCGTGGGTTGCCCGCCATCGAAACACTACGCCAACTGCTGAGCGCTAACGAAGTCACGATTAGTAGCGAAGTATCGCGTCTAGATGGGCTGCGTTTTGATATTACCGGTCTCCGCCAACTCATTCAGCCGCTACGCGAAGCGTGCCGTTGGTAAGGGAGTATTAATGATGCGCATCACTGCTGAAATTCATCTTGACCCTTTATTAGCGCCGTTGGCAGGTAATGATCAAGGGCACCCTGTTGGCATTCCGCTTGAAGAGACGGGCGATTACCTGACTCTCGATGCTGAAATGATGAAAGTCGGTTCGCTGCAACATGCCAATGTCGCGTGGGAGACGGCTGAAACGCTCGCTATTCGTATGCTCAGTGAGCGTGGTAAGGACTTAAAAGTATTAGGCCATTTACTTCACTGCCTGCAGCACGATGGTAACGGTGTGCGTTTCGCCCTCTCGCTGCGCTTACTAACCTGCGCACTGGAGCAGCCCTGGTGGGAGCACGCCTATCCGTTTAATGGCCCACGAGGTGCCAAGTTACGTCCCCGGCTGTTTCAGCAATTTACCCAACGTAGCGTCAAGCTTGCCAACGGGCTCGATTTTCATAATGCAGAAGATGAGTTCGAGGCGTGCCAAAGCGCACTCACGGAGTTACAGACACGAGTAAAGCAGCGTTCGTTGCCAGGAGACGCGCTTAACGAACTAAGCCGCCAACTCATAGCTCAGCGGCCGAGCCAGTCATCCGCTTCATCCAATAGCCATCACCCTACTCAGCAGGGAGCGCGTAATGAGATAGAACAAAGCCCCAACGCTGAACAAGCTCCCTCGGCTCATGGTTCAGCCCAGGCACCGGCTAAAGCGCCAGAGTTGCGCTTAGAAGCGGGCAACGAGCGCTCTAACCGTCAGGCGCTACTCAAAATGGCTGATTTTTTGAGCGAACAGTCGCCTGGTGAGCCGCTTGCTTATCGCCTCCGTCGCTACGCAGTCTGGAGTGCCATCCAAGCGCTGCCAGCGGCTAAAGCGGAGGGGAAAACCATGGGTAAAACCTTGGGAAAAACAGAGTTAGCGCCAGTCTCGGCAGACCGTATTGCCGATTATCGTGAAGCGCTTGCTCGCGGTGGCGACAGTGAGCTTTGGCAGCGGATCGAAAATAGCCTGGCGGTTAGCCCCTACTGGCTGGAAGGCCACCGGCTCAGTGCTGGTCTTGCCAAACAGCTTGGCCATCCCCGTTGCGCTGAGGCTATTCGTGATGAAGCGCAACGCTTTGTAGAGCGGCTCCCCGGCATCGAAACCCTGACGTTCAATAACGGAACGAGTTTTATAGACGATGAGACGCAGCGCTGGCTGTACAGCAACACAGCTGGGGGCGGTGGGGCTGGTGGACATGAAGCTTGGCAGGTGGGGTTTGAAGAGGCTCGAGACGCAGCAGGAAGTGGTGATATTGGTGCTGCATTATCAGTACTGGATCAAGGGCTTAGCTCAGCCCGTTCACCGCGTGAAAAAGCCTATTGGCGCCTGGCAAGTGCTGATCTGTTAAACGAAAACGGGCTAGAGAGTTTAGCGCAGCAGCACTATCACACCTTGCATCAATACGTCATCGATCTGGCGTTAGAGCAGTGGGAGCCTGCGCTGGTGGCGCGCCTGAAAGCAGCGGTTAAAGAGACGTACTCATAATGTTCATCATTAAAGGGACGAGGGACAAAGACTAATGTGGTCAACATTAAAATCAAAACTAAGCCGCTGGGTGCCAGGTATGTCGCAGGCACAATCAGCGCAAAATCGGGCTAATGCTCACGGCAATAAAGCCAAAGGGCTATTGCGGCTCTCAACGCTGCTCTGGGCAGTCCTGATAATCGTGTTGCTGATCGCGATCTGGTGGCTTGGGCCTCGGTGGGAAGTGGGTGGTGTTATGCCCCTCGCACCGTTTACGAATCGCTTGTTGGCCACATTGGTGGTGGTCACTCTGATCGCCGTGGTATGGGGTGTTCGCTTGGCACGCCGTTTACGCAGGCTTGATGAAGAGCGGCAGCAAGAAGATGCGCGCCAGCAAGACCCGATTATGTCTCAAGTCGAGCGACAGGAAGCGTCTCTTAATAGTGTGTTAAGCGAAATTACCGAGAGCCTCGGAGGGGGAAATAGTAGCCGCTACCGTCTGCCATGGTACTTGGTGATGGGAGTGGAGAACGCAGGTAAGACCAGCTTGATTAACCGTTCTGGGCAAAATTTTGCATTGACCCATGTCATGAAGGCATCCGGCCAAAGCAGCAAGCAAGGGCAGCTCGGTTTTGATTGGTGGATCGGTGATAAAGCCGTATTGATCGACCCCGATGGTGAACTACTGACGCAAGGCGCCATGGAAGGAGGCGAACCGCAGGCGCTACAGAGCCGGCTATGGGATCATTTTGTCGGTTGGCTTGAGCGGAACCGGCCCCAGCGTCCTCTGGATGGTGTGGTCTTGGTGCTGGATCTAGCCCGGCTGAGCCATGCTCAAGTGGCGGTGCGTAAAGCGTATGCGGCACTGCTACGCAGCCGCCTGAGAGAGTTGATGGAGCGTCATGGCACCCGTCTGCCGGTTTATGTGACGTTTAGCAAAATGGACTTGCTGCACGGCTTTGATGATTTCTTTCGGCACTACTCCCGTGATGCTCGCCGTGCGCCGCTGGGGTTTACCTTTACTCCGGCATCAATGGACACCGCTGGCAAGTGGGAAACTGAGTTTGAAGCTGACTACGACGCTATGCTGGCGCGTTTAAACCAACTGATGCCGACCATGCTCTCAGAGTGTCGTGACCGCGAAGAGCGTGAATCAGTATTCCGTTTTGTACGTCAGTTGGCTGGCCTGCGCGATGTGCTGTTTGGCTTCTTGACCGAGGCATTATCCAGTGACCGTTTCTCCACAGCAGCGATGGTACGTGGCACTTATTTTACGTCCGTCTACCAGCAGGGCGTTCCCGAAGATCCTTTTGTGGATGCCGCTGCGCGCCGTTACGGCATGGATGACAGCGTTCAGCCAGCTCACCGTGCTACACGCAGTGCGCTCTACTTCACCGAAGAGCTGTTCGATAACGTCATTTACCCAGAAGCGGGTTTGGCCGGGGATAACGCCAGGGTCACTCAACAGCGACGTCGCGCACGAACGCTTAGCCTTGCCGCATGCTTGATTATGGGCATAGGTCTAGTGGGTGGCTGGACACATTTCTATCAAAAAAACAGTGTTTCTCTTGCTGCTGTGGAGGAGCGTGCCGAAACGTTTTTAGCTACTCAGCCTGAGGCATTTCAAAGCGATGACCCCAGTGGTTATGAATTTTTAGAGCCCTTAAATCGGCTACGGTATGCGCTGGAAACTTTTTCTGAGTACCGCACGCACACGCCTTACCTGGCGGATATGGGACTGTACCAAGGGCACATCATAGGGGCACAAATTGAGCGTGCCTATCTCGCCATGCTCGAGCAACAATTCCTACCTGCCTTGATGATCGGCATCATGGACGACATGAACCGTGCAGAGCCAGACAGTAACGAAAAGTTGGCACTGCTGCGTGTGCTGCGCATGATGTCTGATGCTAGCGGCCGACAACCGGAGCGGGTAGAGCGCTTCATGGCACAGCGCTGGCAAGGCTATTTTCCCCAGCAAGGCGAGGTCCAAAAGCACCTCTTAACCCATCTGGATTACGCGTTGGAGCATAGCGATCTGGAGGGCCATATCGCTGAAGGCCAACAGCTTCCCGCTCAGGCGATGGCCCCTCTTCGTGGCAGCCTAACGGCAGCCCAAGAAGAGCTTTCACGCCAACCGATTGATGAGCGTGTTTACGCCGCGCTTAAAGTAGCCGGTAGCCGCCAAGGGGAACCACTTGATTTGCGCCGTAGCGTGGGAACGCTATTCGATACCGTGTTTATGGCGCGTAACGACAATCCCAACCATGTTCGCTTACCGCACCTGGTCACCCGGGACGGCTTCGAGAACTACTTTTTACAAGAGCTTGAGCGAGCCACAGAGCTGGCGTTGATTGATGTTTGGGTACTGGGACAACGCAACAATATTGACTTTAGTGATGCCGATAAGCAGCAACTGCAAACGGCGCTACGCGAACATTACGTTAGTGATTACCATGTTAGTTGGCGCGATGCCCTGCGTGATACTCAGTTGGTTCCTCTGCCGGATATCCACCAAGCCATCGTGGTGGCGGATGCGTTGGTTGGCGCGCAGCGGCCACTTGATCGGCTATTGGCAGCTGTAGAACGCAATACCAGCCTTTATCCTGAACTGCCAGGCGATGATGAGCAGGCTCGTAAAGCGCTGCAACAATCCCAGCGCTACCAGCTTGCGTTAGCCATTGAACAGCCGTTTACACCTATCAATCAGCTAAGCCAGGAGCGTAACGACAACCCTTCATCGCTTGAAGAGATAAAAGCCGCGGTAACGGCGTTGCGTGACTACTTGCTTGAAATTGAAGAGTCGAGCGATGCCGGCCGTGCTGCCTTCATCAATGTGCGGGATCGGCTCGCGCTGCGTGGTAATGACCCGATTTTCAACCTTCAGCGAATTGCAGATAACACGCCTCAGCCGGTAGGCAATATGCTGCATGACTTGGCCGATCAGAGCTGGCACTTGATGATGGCCAGCGCGACGCGTCACTTGGAACATCTCTGGCTTGATGATGTCGTCGCGCCTTATCAAGAGCGCCTGGCCGGCCGCTATCCTCTCGCCCCAGGTGCCAGCCGAGAGGTGGCGCTGAACGATTTTGAAGATTTCTTTGCTCCTAACGGAACATTGGACGCTTTTTATGAAGAGAGCCTAAAACCCTTTATTGAAGGCGCCCCAGAGTACTTGGTGGATGCCGAGGGGAATTCACTGCTCCGCGATAGCCTGCTTACGGCCGTTCAACAGGCCGAACAGATTCGTCGCGCCTATTTTAGCCGTGATGGTGCCTTGGATGTTGAGTTTGCTCTGGAGCCCATCAGCCTAAGCCCCGATAAGCGGCGCAGTGTGATCAGTGTTGATGGTCAACTGATTGAATATGCCCACAGCGCCAGCCAACGCGTTTCGATGATTTGGCCCAATACCCTGCGCGGCGGCACAGAAAGTCTCATCACCATGGTGCCCAGCGAAGTGAACCGTTCTCCCCGCAGTGTGAGTCAAGACGGCGCCTGGGCGTGGTTCCGGTTATTGGAACAAGCCGATATCACCAGCATTAGCGAGCGAGAGCTGGAACTGCGCTTCAACGTGGATGGCGGCACGATGCGCTATCGCCTGTTCGCCAATGGCGCACCCAATCCCTTTACGCGGCCACTGGCATCGGGGTTTCAACTGCCTTCCGCCCTCTACGCTGATCGAGGTAGCGATGCTGACCAGACTTAAGCAGCTGTTTACGCCAGGAGCGCCCCAACCTTCAATACGCCAAAAGCGGCGTATGGCAAAACGCGCTCGCCCGTTAGAAGAAGCGCGCGGTGAGGATATCGATAGTTTTATTAAAGCGGTCTACCAGGCGGATGCCAAGGGGCACTCCCCGTGGGTACTGCGCGATAAAAGCGTATTGGACACTCTGCGTAGGGCGTTGGAGTTTACGGTTCATCATGGCTTATGGCTGCAGCTGGAAGAGAGCCAAGTGGCTCACTGGCAAGGGCGGCTGCTGGCGCTTCGCCACGGGGAAGGGCCGCCACTGGGGATGGTGCTTGCCTGCCGACCGGATGATGAAGCCGCTTGGCAACTGCGCTATTTCTACATCGACCAGGAGTGGAAAGGCAGCGGCCACGGCACTCGCCTTTTGATGGCGGTGCGCCGAAGTTTAAGCGGTGTGCCGCTGCAAACACGCCTCCCTCTGGCCTGCCACTCGGCGATTGATAGCCTAGAAGCGGCAGGCTTTACCCGCCAATACGTAGACGCCTTCGATGTTGCCAGCTATGAGGCGCCCGCCATGTGGGATGAGTAATCCGACAGCGCAACGGCACAGTGGCAGGCAGGTCGAATAAGCAGAACCGGAACAGGAGCAGTGATAATGGGCCAGAAATTTGTACTCGTAGGTGATATGGGAACCGACCACGATGGCTTTCCCCCGACGCCCGTCCTAGCCGGTAGTGGTACGGTCATAATGGATGGAAAACCGGTGGCACGGGTGGGCGATCCGTTAGAGCCCCACGACAAAACCAAGCATCCCAAGCACCCACGGTCGATTGCACAAGGTTCCAGCACGATTCTTATTGACGGCAAACCTGCTGCATTGACCGGCCACGCCATCGATTGCGGCGGCGTTGTGATTGGCTCGGGTTCAGGGGAGGGAAGTTGATATGGGGAGTAGAAGAGGTAGTTCAGTCGCGCCTGGATTTGCAGCTGCGGCTGTGTTCTCTTCGCTTTCATCGTATGCCGGTGGTGAAGAGGAAATGCCAGTACACGAGTTGTATGGGGTCTATTGCGTTGTTGATGTCGAGAAATACCGAGGCAGTTTAACAACTCATGAGCGGGCGCTTAGCCATCGTCATGAAACCATTGTGCTCAGTGAAGGTGACTTTCTATTTTGGGATGGCACTCACTACCTAAATCCTATCTATGAGATTGAAGAACATCCTAACGCAGCTCAAGAAGGGCACATACCCGATGCGAGTCAGCGGATGGGGACTTTCTACGGTTTTGGGTTGGAAAGAGACATTGTCACAACATTGAGTGTGCATGAGCTTTCAGATCAACAGCCATCTTATATTTTTGAAGTAATGGGCAGGCAACTTTGGCTTTTTCTTGACGGCTGGCTTTACACGCTAGAACAGATGACCTCTCACACCTGCGATCGCACGGTAATTTAAGGAAGGTAATATGTCAGGCCTACAATTTACCCTAACGCTACCCGGCGTAGACGAGATCGCGGTGATCGATTTCACCCACCGTGAAGCACTCTCTCAGCCGTTTGAGCTGGCGCTCAACCTGGCCAGCAAAGATGGCAACCTTAATGCTGCCGAGCTGCTGGATCGCGAAGCCACTCTCACCATCTGGCAGGACGGCGAACCGCTGCGCCGGGTGCACGGGATTGTCAGCGAGTTTGGTCGCGGTGACCGAGGCCACCGCCGCACGTTTTACTCCCTGGTATTGCGATCTGCCCTGTGGCGGCTTTCGCTGCGCCAGAACTCGCGGATCTTTCAGAAAGTCGACCCGCTCACCATCATTAATACCCTGTGTGATGAGCGGGGCATTACCGATGTGAGTTTTGCCGTCTCCCGCGAACCGGAGCAGCGTGAGTACTGTGTACAGTACCGCGAGACCGACCTCGCCTTTATTGAGCGTTTAGCTGCCGAAGAAGGCTTGTTCTACTTTCATGAATTTGAAAAGAGTGACAGCGGCACCCACCGCTTAATCTTTGCCGATGATCCAAAAGTACTGACCAACGTGGGCGAGCGCATCTACCACAGCCGCGCAGGAAGTACCGCCCCCACTCGCCATGTGCGCAAACTCAGCCACACGGCACGCGTGGCCGCCGCGACGGCGACGTTAAAAGATTACAGCTTTAAAAATCCGGCGTATGCGCAGTTGCATGAGCATCTGGGCCGCGATGTTGAGCAACACGGACAAAACGCCGATTACGAACACTTCGACTACCCTGGCCGCTACAAGCAGGATGCCTCCGGTAAGCCTTTTACCCGCATTCGCCTGGAACAGCTGCGCCGCGAGGTTATTACCGCCCAAGCAGAAAGCGATCTGCCCGAACTTGCCCCAGGACTGCGCTTCACCCTGACTGATCACGATACCGAAAGTCTCAACCGCGATTGGCAGGCCATTGAAGTAAGCCACTTCGGCGAGCAACCCCAGGCGCTGGAAGAAGACGGCATCACCCAATCAGACGGTGCCGGGATGACCCGCTACCACAACCAGGTCACGCTGATCCCCGGTGATGCGCCCTGGCGGGCGACGCCCAACCCCAAACCCCGCGTCGATGGCCCCCAGGTGGCCTTTGTGGTCGGCCCGGAGGGCGAAGAGATTCACTGCGACGAACACGGCCGGGTCAAAGTGCAGTTCCCCTGGGATCGCTACGCTGAACCCAACGACACGGCAAGTTGCTGGGTACGCGTCGCTCAAGGCTGGGCGGGCGGCGGCTATGGCAGCATCGCCATTCCGCGCATCGGTCACGAAGTGATTGTCTCCTTCCTGGAAGGCGACCCCGACCAGCCGCTGGTCACCGGGCGCACCTACCACGCCGTCAATACCGCGCCCTACCCGCTGCCGGAACACAAGACCCGCACGGTACTGCGCACCCAGAGCCACAAGGCCGAGGGCTTCAACGAACTGCGTTTTGAAGACCAGGCCGGCGAAGAGCAGATCTGGCTCCACGCCCAGAAAGACCTGGAGCTACTGACGCTTAACGATCGCACTGAAGAGATTCGCCACGACAGCCACCTCAAGGTGCACAACGACCGCATCAGCGAGATCGACAACGACGACCATCACACGGTGCATAACAATCGTCACACCCAGATCGATGGCGACGACCACCTGATGATCGACGGCACCCGCCACGAAAAGGTCGGCCAAGCGCACCTGATGGAAGCCGGTCAGGAAGTGCACCACAAGGCAGGCATGAAGGTGGTGATCGAAGCAGGCGCGGAAATCACCCTAAAAGCAGGCGGCAGCTTTCTGAAAATCGACCCCAGCGGCGTCACCATTGTAGGTCCGCAGGTCAAGATCAACTCCGGCGGCAGCCCCGGCAGTGGTAGTGGGCAGGCCGCGCAGGGGCCTCTTCTCTCGCTTAACGCTGAAAGTGAGAACCATGAGGTTGTACTTCCCGTTTTTCCTAACTCATCAGAGCAGCTAAAACAAGTTGCGAAAGAGGGGCTACTCCTCAGTGCTCAATGCTATCAGCAGGCAGATGGCAGCTGTCCATTAGCTTCATGCCCGTGTAAATGAAGGTTATGTAATGAGTGAGTTTTCAGTGTTAGAGATGTTGCATAAAAAAGAAGACGAATCGGTATTTATACTGCTGGATGAGGCTGTCTTTCCAGCGATGCAATCCATATATGACTATGAAGTATCACCTCAGGTTTCACCTATATATTATGGAACTCGGCATGAAGCATCGCTAGGTGTAAGCCCTTGTTTATATAAACCTAGTGCCAAAAGTCAGGTGTGGGATCATGAGAAAGATTGGCGCAAAAATGGGTTGGTTTTTGTAAGTTCTTACTCCCATTTTGAAGTCCTTGAGTACCTAAAGAGCTTAATAAGCGTACGTCTTCCTAACGATCAGCTAGCCTACTGGAGGTTTTATTCTCCAGAATGGTTCTCAAAAATAATGCGGGCCCTGAGTGATGAGGATTTTTCAAAGTTCAATGGGCCGGTTAATCAATGGGCGGCATATGCTGGTGATAGCTGGGAATTATATAATTCTGTCAGGCATGATTTTTTTGACACAAATAAACAAGAGGGATGGTTTCAGCTATCTCAAAATTGCATCGAAAAACTAAAAAGCGCAAAAAAAGAAGATTTTTATCTTCGCTTGGAAAAAAAGTTGGCTAGTGAAATAAGTAAAGAGAATTTTGAAAATGTGTGCAGGGAAGAAATTTTAAGCACTGTTAATATAGCCGAAAAATTGGGTTTTAAAAGTAGTTATGAAATTGAATGGTTCACTGTTACGAATTATAAATACTTTGACTTAATGGAGAGAGACGATATCAAAAAATTGATTGAGAATGTCGAAGTAGCAGCACTTGAACGACAGCTTCAAGTTGAAGAAGCTATTTGGGGAATTAAAGAAGGGAGGTCGGATTGATGGGCTATATAGTGCAAAATGGTGATACGTTAAGCGGGATTGCTAGAGAAAAAGCGGTCTCAGTTTCCTCTATCATGGAGCTCAACCCTACACTGGCTAACCCAAATCGACTGCAAGCGGGCATGGAATTAATCCTTCCAGAGACTAGTGAAATAAATGATAGCCGTTGTCCAGATGACATCATGGCTGATAGTCCTTGCGTAGAGCAAGAAGAAGTCGAACCAGGATTCTATATTGTAGAGCGACCACAAACAGTTGAAGAACTGAAAGAACACTTATTTTCAAGCAATCTAAGCAGTGATGTGGACGCAATGCTTGAGCGCTTAAACCCGCAGCTGGGTGAAGGTGTTGTGCCTGGCCAAGTTGTTGTTCTAAGCGATCCAAGAAGCATGCAATGTACGCGTGAAGAAACACTTTTGATGCAAATCGCGAGCGACGTCAATGAAATAAACGCTGAGTTAACTCATGAGGAAGCTCAACGAACGGTTGACTATTACAATTTATTAGGTGCTGCAACAAGTGGGGCTGGAGCGGCTATCGGTAATACGGCGTCAGGCATAAAAAACCACACCCAACAGATCGAAACAAAATTAAGGCAGCTGGAAAGGCTGTACCAGCGTACCTATGAACGAACGGGCCGACTGAATAATCCAGAATTTTACGCTAGTCGACAAGCTTTGTTCAGGGAACTTGATACCTTGCTTGATCGTGTGACGCGGATGGGATTGGGGATACCCGAACATCCTAATTTACGTCATGCACTAGGAGTGACTACCAAGACAACGGTGCATCATTGGCGACAGGCAGGGTCGGCGGCATCAGGTATACCGGGCTATGCAGATAACTATGCAGGCATTGCTAATGCGAGCAAATGGATGGGGAGAGCCGGTTATTTAGGGCTAGGATTCAGTGCAGTTTCTGCATATTCAAATACAGTTGAAGCATGTACCTCTGGGCGGGAAGAAGAGTGCCAAAGGGCTCGAATTAGAGAGGGAGCAAGCTTTGGTGGGGGGGTTGCAGGTGGTGCAGTGGCAGGTGGTGCTGCGGGTTATTTAGCCGGGGGGATTTGCGTGGCTCTGGGTGTCTCTACTGCTGGTGCCGGCGCTCTAGTGTGCGGTCTAGTTGTGGTTGGCGGCGCTGGGTATGTTGGTGGGGACGTAGGTGGAAAACTAGGTGGGCTAGGGGGAGAGGCGTTGGGGGAATTTATATACGGTAACGAAAATGAATGAATTTAATATGGTTTTTGGTTTATTTGCAGTTTTCATAATAGCTGTTGCTGTTTTGTCACTTTTAATATGGGGAGTGATGTTGCTTTTTTATATGGAAAAAGTAGATCAGTATTTCGATAGCCCCGACTTTCCACATAGAGGGATTAAAGGCTTATGGCCTTGGGAAATGGGTAGAGCGGCAAGCTATGGATTTTTTTTATTTTTCCGAAACTCTAGGTTTGTCCGAAAAAAATTCCCGCATGCTTTCGATACGGTCAAAATGGATAAGATACCTGGTAAAATAAAATTTATTGTGGCATTTCCTATTTGTACTTATATTCCTTGTGCATTATTTATACTGGCAGGAGGGACGTTTTTATATATAAAAGAATGGTTTTTTTGAAATCTGTAATGTGTTTTGAAAAGTCTGTCTGGTTGAAGCTGTGGGATACACAGTTTTAGCTTTTTGATCAAGGGGAATATGTAAGTAGATGGCAGGTTCCTCGCGCGGTGGCAGTTATTTCTACTGAAGCTAGCTGATCAAGAGAAAGTGCTGTTCAAGTAATGCTCCCATGCGAGTCTCCCTTAAAGCATGGCAGGTACAGCCAGCCGGTTAAGATAAGGCCTCGGGATGGCACCATTCAAGCCGCAGAGCGCTGGCTGGATGCGTCAGCGGAGTTAACGCAGGCGCTAGTAATTAACGCAGACGTGAACGATGATCATGCCATCCTGTCAGGCAGTACGTCCGCACATCGTCCTACGGAACGAGGCTATAGTACCGAGCATTGGGTGATCGGTATCCAGCTTGAGCAACTGGATGGTGAAGGCGACTACCAAGCAAACGAAACATATATCTATATTGACCCCCGTGGCGGTGTAGGCAGTGGTAAGCGCTATACGCCTTCCTCTTTTTCTCGGCGCGGCGACCCAGGTCGCTGGCAGCGGATAGAGGCGTAATTTTTATATGTCAAAACAAACAGGATGTCACTTATGAGTCAGAAGGCACCGGACTTGCCTCAGCCCGACACAACCCAGCCCCATCAGGCAGGGGAAACCCAATCCATCCCCGGTGGCCGTATTACATACTTGGCCCCAAAACCTCTGTCAACGGCGCATGATGCGCTGGATATGAACGGCACTCTTAACAACCTTAACAAAGCCTATCTGGATGTGGGTGGCGGATATATGGATGCTTTTGGCTGGCAACTATTGACCGGCGTGGCGTTTGGCTTTTTTTTATTATTCGGCGTGATTGTTCCAAGTCTTTTTTTATTAACAATGCTGGATGCTTCGTACGAGTTCGTTCTGTTTTTTTACAGCGCTTTTTTATTGACAGGTCTAGGAGGGGGGGGATTGGGTTTTTAGCGATGTACTCTGGGCACTGGACTAGTCTTCGGCGTTTGCGGGATACCCTCCCAGTTCGCTTTCACCGCCAGCGCCGCGAAGTTTGTTTTGTGCTGGAGGACACTCAGGAAACGGTGATCGTCCCCTGGGAATCGCTGATGGCCTGGGTAGTAGAAGCCCGTGGTGTGTCTCAATACGGCGTTCAGCAGCAGTTCGGTATGGGATTTGGCTACGCACATCCAGAAACTGGCCAGTGGCTAAAGCTTGAATTTATGACCATGGCAAAACCCTTGGCCATCAGCCACTGGGAAGCGGTGCGTGCCTATATGGAGTACGAGGTCAATTCACTTGCCGACGTGCAAGACCCTCAAGTCGTCAGAGGCAAGGATGACCCTCCCTGGGAAGGCGTACACACCCTGCGTAATGCGCGGCGACATATCAATCAGCGCCGAGCTAACGGTGAAATCGGTTGGTTGTATTGGAGCTGTTGGTACGCGATCGACATCATCCAGCTCTGGAATCTGCCAGGTTACTTAACCGAGTGGGATAACAAACGGCTGAGGAAAGCGCGGCCCAATCTATTACCTGCCGAAATGGTGGAGTGGTCGAAACCGCTGTCTGAAGAACAGTGGGCCAAGCCCAGCGCGGAACTGGTGAGACTCTCCGAAGAAGTGCGCATTATTCGCCAACAAGATCCTGCTTTGTCTATTGAAAGTGTGTTCACCGAAGCCTACCGGCGGCAGGGGGGTGAAGCCTAAACATGTTGACGCGACAAGGATGTCAGTTATGAGCCAGCAGGCACCGGACTTGCCGCCCCCAGATATCCTCCGGCCCCATCAGGCCGGAGATGTTCAATTCTTCCCTGGTGGCAAGGTTATTTACCTGTCGCCGACTCCCTTACCCACGGGAATAGCCCCTCTGGATTTCAACCAGGCGATTGGGGAAGTAAACGATGCTTACATGGATTTCGGGGGGAGTCTTCCCACGCCTTTTACCTGGCAGTTTACGTTAGGCATACCCTTTATAGGTTTTTTAATGTTGGCTTTTCTTATTCCAGTGTTGGGGGGGGGGGCTAATGTGGTTCATTGGAAAGGATATTGCCCTATTTTATGAAGGGTTTGACGGGCTATTTAATGAGGTATTCACTCAGGCAGTAGTGTTCTGCACATTGATATTCATATTAGCCTTGTTTATCAAAGCCCACTACCACTTTAAGTTCCGCGAGGCTCTTCCCACCCGTTTTCACCGTCAGCGTCGCGAGGTCGCCTTTGCGCCGGGAGGAGGTAAGCCACCCATCATTGTGCCCTGGGAAAGCGTGGCGGCTTGGGTGACCCAGGCTCAGGGGGTGACGCAATACGGCGTACAGCGTCAGTATGGCTTGGGGATAGGCTTTATCGATCCTGAGACAGGGCAGCAGCACTTTCTAGAATTATCACAGCCCGGCATGCCACTGGCGTTGGGGCTTTGGGAAGCGGTGCGGGCCTACATGGAGTACGAGGTCAACACCCGCGAGGAACTCCAGGATCCGCATGGGTTGCATCGCCCCGGCGATCCGCCCTACGAGGGCGTGCATACCTTCCACAATGCCCGGCGCCGGTTGCACCGTCGCTACCGCGAGGGCGAAATAGGCCTGTTCAAGGTCACGATGTGGTACCTGTGGCACATTCTCGACCTATGGACGATTCCCTTCCATCTTGCCGAATGGGAGATAAGCGCCATCCAAAAAGCCGGTCAGAAGACCCTGCCTGCGAGCCTTGATGAGTGGTCGCAACCCCTGCCCGAAGCCCAGTGGGCCAAGCCTAGCGAAGAGCTCATGCGCCTATCAAAAGAAGTCAGACAGCGCCACGCGCAACAGCCAAGCCGGCCGATCACCGCCATCTTCGCCGAGGTCTATGGCGAGGAGACGACAATTTCAGCCTGACGTGGGCAACACATTGCCCCCCCCTCTTGTTACTTGATTTAAGGCTCCCCTATGTCGGCCACGCAACACCCAACGCCGCGCCCGGATATCCTACGGCCCCACCGGGCTGGGGATATTGAGTCCTTTCCAGGAGGCAAGGTTATTTATATATCGCCTACCCCCTTGCCCACGGGAGCGGCGCCCTTGGATTTCAACCAGGCGATTGGGGAAGTAAGCGACGCCTATCTGGACTTTGGTGGAAGTCTTCCCACGCCTTTTACTTGGCAGTTTACGTTAGGCATACCTTTTATAGGATTTTTAATGCTAGCTTTTCTGCTGCCTTTGATTGGGGGGGGCAATTGGAATATATGGAAAAGATGTTGATGCATTTTTTCTAGTTACTGGGCTCGTATTTGATGAGGTATTTGCTCAGGCTTTAGTCATCTGCACATTGTCATTAATATTAGCCCTAGTGATTAAAGCCCATTACCACTTCAAGTTCCGTGAGGCTGTCCCCACTCGTTTCCACCGCCAGCGTCGTGAGGTGGCTTTTGCTCCAGGCGGAGGTAAGCCACCCATCATTGTGCCCTGGGAGAGTGTGGCGGCCTGGGTGACTCAAGCGCAGGGTATGACGCAATACGGCGTACAGCGCCAGTATGGCTTGGGCATAGGGTTTATCGAGCCTGAGACAGGGCAGCAGCATTTCCTGGAATTATCACAGCCCGGGATGCCATTGGCATTGGGGCTTTGGGAAGCGGTGCGGGCCTACATGGAGTACGAGGTCAACACCCGCGAGGAACTCCAGGATCCGCATGGGTTGCATCGCCCCGGCGATCCGCCCTACGAGGGCGTGCATACCTTCCACAATGCCCGGCGTCGATTGCACCGCCGCTACCGGGAGAACGACATCGGCCTGTTCAAAGTCACGATGTGGTACCTGTGGCACATTCCCGACCTATGGACGATTCCCTTCCATCTTGCCGAATGGGAAGTCCGCGTCATCCAAAAAGCCGGTCAGAAGACCCTGCCTGCGAGCCTTGATGAGTGGTCTCAACCGCTACCCGAAGCCCAGTGGGCCAAGCCTAGCGAAGAGCTCATGCGCCTATCAAAAGAAGTCAGACAGCGCCACGCGCAACAGCCAAACCGGCCGATCACTGCCATCTTCGCCGAGGTTTATGGCGAGGAGACGTCACTTTCGGCCTGAGGCAACGAGAGTAAGTACGCAGCCAGCGTTTTCAATGATATTCATCAATAAACCAGTATTGGAGAGTAAAGAAGTGACCGAAAAAGCAGTAGGCGCAAAAGAAGAGAACGCTTTAATTAAAAACATTGATTTTGAGTGCCCCTCATGTGCCTCTTGCTTCTCCGAAGAGTCGCAATGGATTACTGGACTTTTGCAAGCCCAGACGGCCACTTGCCCGCATTGTAAAAGCGAGCTGTTGATCGGAACCGAGGATAAGGAGCGACTGGCGAGCGTGATGAAGAAAAAAGAGCAATTCGGGAAGGCGATGTTTGTCTTTATGCTGCTCTACACAATAGGGGGACTAATCGTCTCTCTCTACTTTGGCGGGCTGGGTTTTATTCTTTATATGCCCGTTGGGCTCGGGATTTTCGGTTTATTGAAAGCATTCGTTGATAATCAGGCTGATCTAACGATTAGTCTAAACCAAACCGTATAACCGGAATGCCGACGATTAAATCGAAAGTTGGCGTACGCTAATATTAGCTAAATGATGCCTGTATTGCTTCCCAAATCGGTATTGATTCTAAAGTGATTGAATATAACCCGAATGTTTAACACCAGCTCCACAGAAGCGTTGGCCCCCATGCGAGCCGGCGAGCGGGAAAGCCGTGCCGGGAGTGAGCAGTACTGCCTGAGCCCCTTGCCGCTACCGGTGGATAGCGACTACGCCGTGGATGTGGCCCATATCGATGTGCACCACGATGAGTCCATCATGGATATTCGCCAGGGTGCCAGCCCGGATAGCATGATGACGGCGGGGCATATGCTGAGCGTAGGCGTCGTAGCCATGATGGCTTTTTTCCTTGTTGTATGGGTAGGTATCGGGGGATTCCCTCCTGACCCGCAGTTAGCAGCCTTTTTTGGGGGGGGCTCTATTTCGTTGTTCTTTTTACGTTTGTCGCTGGTATCGTCGCGGTTAACTTGGTACTAAAGCGTATGCCGCCTATTCGGTTGCACCGCCAGCGTCGTGAAGTAGCCTTTGTGGTCGATCCTCCGGGGCGTCTCTGGCTGCCTGCCCCTCACAATCTTTGGATGATTTCTATCGTGGGGATCGCCTCAGCCATTCCGGGTGGCATGGGCATCATTGAAATAGGCGAGTGGCTGCGCGGTGCCCGGGAAAATTTCCCCTTGGGGTTAACGCTATTGCATATAGGTGCCATGGCTTTTCTCTTTGTTTACCCCCCTCTTTACGATCTCATCTGCCGACTCTGCAAGCGTGAGCGCCGCACGGTGCTGGTGCCCTGGGAAGATGTCGTCGCAGTCTGTGGGTTTAACCCCAACCTGGGGCCTGGGGCGGTCACTGGCTTTGGCTGGAACTTTGCGTTGCTGCCACCCGACCCGAAGCGCCCTGGTTATACCTTGCCAGGGGCGGGCATTATGGTCGGCGTAGGGGGGCTACCGGGGGCGCTGGCCCAGTGGGAGTACATTCGCCGCTTTATGGAAGAAGGCGCTGATGCTATTACGCCTTCCGCCAAGGAGTGGGGCGTGGAGTGGTACGACGCCTACGTGGCCCGTGAAAAAGCCGAATGCGAGCGTACGAATGACAGCGCCCGCTGGCGGCGCTTTCGGCGCAAGCGGCTATGGGAGCATGCTCGCTTCGCTCACTGGTACACCGAGTACCGCATGAAGCACATCCTGCCGAAAGCCGTCCCGAAGGACTGGCTGGCGGAGTGGTCGAAGCCCTTACCTGAGTCACAGTGGGCCATGCCGTCTGCTGCTGTCACCGAATTAAGCGAGCACCTGCGTGCCGCCTATCAGCGCGGGGAGAAGTTTGTGGAAATGGGCGATATCGAAAAGCGCTTTGGGATGGCGGTACTCACCGGTAGCCAAAAAGCTTACCCCACTTTTTCTTTTAGGACGAATGCTCAACCGATGTGAATAAAGATTAAAGAAATTGCATTAATCTTTGCTGCTCCGGTGAAGCTATTACTAGCATTCGCCTGGAGCAGCTACCCGAACATAGCCCGCTATCACAACCAGGTCCTACTTATCCTCGGTGATGTTCCAAGGGTTTTTCCCCTCAGTTGGACACTGAGATGCAGTCCGCTATCTAACCTTGATGTGACTGCCAGATTGGATCATTTGTTAAAAAAGCGAAGGTTTCTCTTACATCATGTCTCATTAAGCGTCCACTTCTCGCCAATAGCTGCAGGTCATTTTCTTCCCATCTTGCGTATGACGTTCTCAATTTCTCTTTCAGCGGTTTTCGTATAAAGAAATAGCGAAAATACCTTGCTGTACAGAAATGGAATATTTTTTCTGTTATGTCCGCTTATCTAAAGCCAAGCTAGCTCGTGTCAAGTGCAGCTCAAAACTGTTCTTCCTGGTGGTGCTCAGTACGCATTCATGTAACCGTATGATAATAAACACTATCCATAACATATTATAAGTTATGGATGTAAGCATGTGTTTTAGAATGGTGCTAAGAAATCATTCGCCCGAGAGGTAACAGAGTGGCTCTCCTCGATACAGTAGTGATGCGGGGCCTTAGCATTCAAGGTGCGCTGTCTCCTGAAGACAAGGCGCTTTTGCTGGGCCTTGAACTCAGCCCTCGGCGCATGTCAGCCAACGAGGTGCTATGGCAGGAGCGTGCGGATGCGGATCTTTTTTGCGTGGTCAAGGAGGGCTGGGCATACTCCTATCGCAGCTTGAAAAATGGTTCTAAGCAGAACCTCAAGTTCTACCTTCCAGGCGATATCATCGGCATGCGCGATTTTGGCTTCGCCCGCCGATTATCAAGTGCGGCGATGATTAGTAAAGGTGTGGTCTATCCGTTCTCCTATCAGCAGCTTTTTGAACTCTTTGGACGTTCAAACCTGGCCGTCGGCATCATGGCCACCGCGATTCGTCAGCAGGCGATACTCTCCGAGCGGCTGATCTATCTTGGCCAGTATGCCGCCCACGAGCAACTGGCACACTTCCTCTACGAATTCTACCTGTGACTCAAGCGGATCGGGGCAGTGGAGAACAATACCTTCCTCATGCCACTCACTCAGCAGTTGATTAGCGACGCGCTGGGGATGAGCCCGGTACACGTGAGCCGGACCTTCTCGATGCTGCGTGATAAGGGGCTGGTTATCCGAGACCGTCAGCAGGTGACGCTGCCCGACCCCGAGGCATTGGCGAGTCTAGTAGGGTTTAATGACAGCTATATCGATGAGCTCCTACCTCCCATGTTTACTGAATTTCTAAGCAATAGCCCATAAATCCCCGATCGGAAAAGCGCTGGTCGCCTCTTTTTGCTTGGTTAGTAGCTTGGAGCATCAGGTAAAGAAACGACGATTTTTTCGAATTTCTGTCTTCGGAAAAGCCTGGCTACAGCTTTTCATCTTGCCCCATCATAACGTCGCCCTTAATCGAACCAGTAGTACCTGCAATAATTTGCCCTAGCCAATCTTGCGATAAGACAGTGATACGTCCGCAAATTGAGAGAAATCAGGTTGGCTAATGACCTATAGTAGTTTGCACACAGGGCAAGTATGTCTTCTATTTTGACGTTAGCTTGTTGCTGGCAACGCATCTACAAAGGGAATATTGAATGCGAAGCACCTACCGACATCAGATGTTTACGGAGCAGGCGCTCATTGTATTAGCGCTGGCGGTCATTGCATTAATGTTGTGGAAAATTGTTGGTCTGCTGATCTTAATTTTTGGCGCAGTGGTGGGAGCCGCTGTGCTGCAAACCTGCATGATGCCTCTACTGCGGTTGGGCGCGCCCAGGTGGCTGGCGCTGTTAACCGTGATTATCGCGTTATCGCTGGCGCTAGGCTTGATGAGCTGGGCATTTGGTGCCCAGGTATCTGCTGAGCTGGAATCGCTAGCCACTCTGTTACCTGAGGCCTGGGAACAGCTACAGGAACAACTTGAGGGGACGCAGTTGGCGCCCTTGGTGAGTGATGCTGCTGATCGGGCAAGCAGCTTATTAGAGGACGGTATTTCTCAGGTCGGGATGTTTGTGGTCTCGATGGGAGGCAGTCTTATCAGCTTCTTCGCGCTAATTGTGGGCATGGTCTATTTTGCTGCACAGCCGGACCTTTATCGCCGTGGTTTATTGTTACTCGCGCCGGTTAAAAGCCGGCCACGCTTGGGCGAAGCGCTGGATGAGAGCGGTAGGGCACTCCGTTATTGGCTTGGCGGGCAGTTAGTGGCCATGGCGGTAACCGGGCTCTTGGTGGGCATCACTATGTGGCTGTTAGACGTGCCAGCTCCGCTTGGCTTGGGGCTAGTGGCTGGGCTATTGGATTTTGTGCCCCTGGTGGGGCCCTTGATCGCCGCTATTCCAGCGTTGCTGCTTGCTTTCACAGTGAGCCCTCAAACCACGCTGTTTGTGCTGATTGCGTATACCATTATTCAGCAAATAGAGGGCAATATTTTACAGCCACTGGTACAACAGCGTGCCGTAAGCCTACCCCCCGCGTTGCTGTTATTTTCGTTATTTGCGGCAAGTTCTTTGTTTGGTTTAGCCGGTTTGTTATTGGCCGCACCGCTAACGGTGGTCGCGTTTGTATTGGTGAACCGGCTGTACGTCACCCGGGATGAAGACGCGCAGTAGTTATATGTCTTCATCATCAATAGCGCAGCACAAATAATTGTACGCTCTATAGTGGCAGCGTTAAGCTTGTCACCATTATCCATACTGACTAAAAGCGCCTGTTTTGTGACAGGCGCTTTTAGCATTGCTAAAGGTGAATGTATGTCGACTACGGCGGTTACTGCGCCTCAGAGTTATCGAGTATCGTTGATCGCCACGGTGGCGATTGTGCTGGGTGCGCTGCTTATAGGGGTAGTGTTTGAGGCTCATATAGGCCTATTGATGATTGTTGGTGGGCTGTTTGGCATGGCGCTGTATCACGCTGCATTTGGTTTTACCTCGGCGTGGCGTGTCTTTATTACCGAGCGGCGAGGGCGCGGCCTGCGCGCACAGATGGTGATGCTGACGATCACTGTGGTGCTGTTTTTCCCTGCACTCGGCGCTGGCACTCTGTTTGGTAATGAGGTGTCGGGCTTTGTAGCGCCTATTGGTATTTCGGTGCTCGTGGGGGCGTTCTTATTCGGATTGGGTATGCAGTTAGGCGGTGGCTGCGCTTCGGGTACGCTGTTTACGGCGGGTGGGGGTAACGCACGAATGTTGATCACCCTGGTATTTTTTATTGTCGGCTCAGTAATCGGCTCGGCGCACTTTGCCTGGTGGCAGAGCTTACCTGCCTTCCAGCCGGTATCACTGGTCAATGTTGCCGGGGTGAGTGGTGGGATCGCGATTAGTCTCGTGCTGTTTGCAGCCATAGCTGCTCTTACCTGGGTGATGGAGAAGCGTCGGCATGGGCAGTTAGAGCAGGCGCCTAGCGTCAATAAGCACGGTTACGAGCGCTGGTTGACAGGACCTTGGCCGTTGGTCGCTGGCGCCGTAGCGCTGGCGCTTTTGAACTTTGTCACCTTGGCATTGGCAGGCCGGCCATGGGGGATTACATCAGCGTTCGCACTGTGGGGCGCCAAGGGCTATGAGCTTGTTGGCGGAGATGTAAGCCAGTGGGGCTATTGGCAAGCGCCGGGCAATGCAGCGGCCCTTGAGGCCAGCGTATGGAGCGATATCACTACCGTAATGAATGTTGGTATCATGCTCGGCGCGCTTGCTGCGGCTAACCTGGCCGGTCGCTTTGCCCCTAATTTTAATATTCCGCTAAAGTCCATTTTGGCAGCTGTGATTGGCGGCCTCATGTTAGGCTATGGTGCGCGCTTGGCGTATGGCTGCAATATCGGCGCCTACTTCAGCGGCATTGCGTCGGGTAGCCTGCACGGCTGGGTATGGTTGGTCGCTGCGTTCGCCGGCAATATGCTGGGTGTAAAGCTAAGGCCCTTCTTTTTTGGGGGCGTAGAGGGGCGAAAGCCAATTGCAAAAACGAGCTAATTTTAAAATAAAGCTCTAAAGTAGAAGAGTAGCGCCTCGGTTTGAGTCTTATTCAACCGAGGCGTTTTTATATCTTCACCGTCGGTCTCTTCCACCTTTGTCGCAGGAGCATGTTACATTACGACCAAACGCCGCAAACGCCTGATATTGCTGCATCGCAGCAGTGATTGACATAAAAAGAGAGTGCTTATGACTACCCAAAGTAAACGCCCCCTATACCTTCCTTACGCCGGTCCTTCTTTGCTCGAAATGCCGCTATTGAATAAAGGCAGCGCGTTTACTCAGCAGGAGCGCTTGGCGTTTAACCTGATTGGTTTGCTACCCCAAAAAGTGGAAACCATTGAGGACCAGTTGGAGCGGGTCTATCGGCAGTACCAACTGTGCCATAGCGATCTTGAGAAACATATTCATCTGCGCGCGATTCAAGACGATAACGAAACGCTCTATTTCCGCTTAGTCTCTCAGCATCTTGAAGAGATGTTGCCGATCATCTATACCCCTACGGTCGGTCAGGCGTGTCAGGAATTCTCCAATATTTATCGTAACCACCGGGGGCTGTTTATTAGCTACCCTGACCGCGAATATATGGATGACATCCTGCGCAGCGCCACGAAAGATAACGTCAAAGTGATCGTGGTGACCGATGGTGAAAGGATTTTAGGCCTGGGTGACCAGGGTATCGGGGGCATGGGTATCCCGATTGGAAAGCTGGCGCTGTATACCGCCTGTGGCGGCATCAGTCCCGCCTACACATTACCGATCATGATTGATGTGGGCACCAATAACAAAGCGCTGTTAGACGACCCTATGTACATGGGCTGGCGCCACGAGCGGGTGGGGCAGGAAGAATACGACGCTTTTATGGCGGCGTTTATTGCCGCGGTTAAACGTCGTTGGCCTAATGTACTGCTGCAGTTTGAGGACTTTGCCCAGGCCAATGCGGTGCCGCTGTTAGAGCGTTACCGCGATGACCTATGCTGTTTTAACGACGATGTACAAGGCACGGCTTCGGTGGTGGTCGGTACGTTGATGGCAGCCTGCCAGGCGCGCGAAGAAACCATTGCCAACCAACGTGTGGTATTTGTCGGTGGCGGTTCTGCGGGCTGTGGTATTGCTGAACAGGTAGTCGTCGCCATGGAAGCCGAAGGCCTGACCGAAAGCGAAGCGCGTGCGCGCATTTTCATTGTTGATCGAGAAGGCCTAATGACCAGCGATCAAGAGTGGCAGCGCGATTTTCAGCGCCGTTTAGCCCACGACCCGTCGCTGGTGGCCGAGTGGAATGGTCAAGACCTGGAAGAGACAATTGCCCAGATCAAGCCAACGGTATTGATCGGTGTTTGCGGTCAGCGCGGTATCTTCACCGAGCAGGTCGTGCGCACGATGCACGCTGGCTGTGAACACCCGGTTATCATGCCACTCTCTAATCCTACCTCCCAAGCAGAGGCTGTGCCGGAAGATGTCATTCGCTGGACCGATGGCCAGGCCTTGGTCGCGACTGGTAGCCCCTTCGCGCCGGTTGTCTTCAACGGCCGCACTTATCCGATTGCTCAGTGTAACAATGCCTATATCTTCCCAGGCATTGGCTTAGGGGTGATAGCCGCCAGCGCTAATCGAGTGACCGATGAGATGTTGATGAGTGCCTCGCGGGCGTTGGCCCGTGAAGCACCGCTGGTTAAAGAGGGCAAAGGCGCACTGCTGCCGCCGCTGTCGCGTATTCGCGATATCAGCAAGTCGATTGCTTTTGAGGTGGCCGCACAGGCGCAGCAGAACGGCGTGGCGCTGAAAACCAGTGGCACGACGCTGCGAGAGTTGATTGAGAAAGCATCCTGGTCGCCGGATTACCGCTCCTACCGTCGTCGCGCTTTCTAAAAAAAAAGCCCCCACCGAGGTGGGGGCATGCAAGCATTGGTAAGTTTTACCGCTAGGCTGCGCCGATCATCTTGCGCAGCACGTAGTGGAGGATACCACCATGGCGGTAGTAAGCCAGCTCGTTTACCGTATCAATTCGGCACTTGGCATCAACGCTACGTTCACCTTCGGCATTTTTGATCACGATTTTGACCGTGCCACCCGGTGTCAGGTCGCTTAAACCGGCAATCGAAATCTCCTCATCGCCGGTTAATCCCAACGTATGACGGCTTTCGCCTTCTGCAAACTGAAGCGGCACAACGCCCATACCGATCAGGTTAGAGCGGTGAATGCGCTCAAAGGACTCGGCGATAACAGCGCGAACGCCTAGCAGACGGGTGCCTTTGGCCGCCCAATCCCGCGAAGAGCCGGTGCCATACTCTTTACCGGAGATCACGACAAGCGGTTTACCTTCCTCTTTGTACTTCATGGCCGCATCGTAGATAGCCATCTGCTCGCCGCTGGGCACGTGGCGTGTTTCACCACCGACGACGCCTTCGAGCATTTCATTTTTGATCCGCACGTTGGCGAAAGTGCCGCGCATCATGACTTCATGATTACCCCGACGTGAGCCGTAAGAGTTAAAGTCGACTGGCTTTACACCGTGCTCCTGCAGATAGCGTCCAGCGGGGCTATCAGGCTTAATGGCACCTGCCGGGGAGATATGGTCGGTAGTCACCGAATCACCCAGCATCGCCAGTACACGGGCACTGTGCACATCTTCAATGGCATCCGGCTCGCGTCCCATACCCTCAAAGAAGGGCGGATGCTGAATATAGGTCGACTCAGGCCATTGGTAGACTTTGCTCTCTGAAACGTCGATCGCTTTCCAGACCTCATCACCCTCAAACACCGCGCCGTACTCTTTACGGAACATCGCGGTATTGACCTTCTCGACGGCGCTGGCGATCTCTGCCTGAGTGGGCCAGATGTCTTTTAGGTAGACGGGTTCGCCACTGCTGTCTTTACCAAGAGGTTCCTTGGTGAGGTCACGCTGAACGTTACCGGCCAGGGCGTAGGCGACCACCAGGGGCGGTGACGCCAGCCAGTTAGTTTTAACCAGTGGGTGAACACGGCCTTCGAAGTTCCGGTTACCGGAAAGTACCGACGCGACGGCAAGATCGCCATCGTTAATGGCCTGCTCAATCTCATCCGGTAGTGGGCCGGAATTACCGATACAGGTTGTGCAGCCGTAGCCGACCAGGTTGAAACCCAGCGCATCCAGGTCATCGTTTAACCCAGCGGCTTCCAGGTAGTCGGTAACCACTTTAGAACCCGGCGCCAGGGAGGTCTTCACCCATGGCTTGGTCACTAAGCCTTTTTCGCGGGCCTTACGTGCTAGCAAGCCTGCTGCCATCATCACGCTGGGGTTGGAGGTGTTCGTGCACGATGTAATGGCAGCAATGACCACCGCACCGGGGTCAAGGCTGAAGCCCTGCTCATTAAGCTTAACGGCCCGGCTGGTGTCGTGTTCGAAGCTGCGCTCTATACCCACGGCGGTTTGGCCACCTTCAGAAGAGAGTTTGCCCCTTTCGGTGGGTTTTGCCTTGGTATCTTCCTGCATGAACTTGTTGAAGGCTGCCGCCATGTCTTGCAGTGCGACACGATCTTGGGGGCGTTTGGGGCCAGCAAGACTGGCTTCCACTTCGGTCATGTCCAAGTGCAATGCGTCGGTAAATATTGGTTCGTCGTTGGGTTCGCGCCATAGTCCCTGCGCTTTGCTATACGCTTCGACCAGCGCAACTTGTTCATCTTCGCGTCCGGTTAGGCGCATGTAGTTTAAGGTTTCTTCATCAACCGGGAAAAAGCCGCAGGTGGCGCCATATTCAGGAGCCATATTGGCAATGGTGGCACGGTCCGCTAGCGGCAGGTCTTTCAAACCGTCGCCGTAGAACTCAACAAATTTACCCACCACGCCTTTTTTACGCAGCATTTCGGTAACGGTCAGTACCAAATCGGTCGCGGTAATGCCTTCACGTAGTTTGCCCGTCAATTTAAAGCCAATGACTTCCGGTATCAGCATCGATACCGGCTGACCGAGCATCGCTGCTTCGGCTTCGATACCGCCCACACCCCAGCCAAGTACGCCCAGGCCGTTAATCATGGTGGTGTGAGAGTCGGTGCCAACGAGCGTGTCGGGGTAAGCGAAGGTTTTGCCGTCTTCGTCCTTGGTCCATACCGCTCTGCCTAAATATTCCAGGTTGACCTGGTGGCAGATGCCGGTACCGGGGGGCACTACGCTGAAGTTGTCGAACGCCTGTTGGCCCCAGCGCAGAAACTCATAGCGTTCACGGTTGCGCTGCATTTCAATATCAACGTTCTCTTGGAATGCGGCGGGGTTACCAAATTTATCGACCATTACAGAGTGGTCAATGACTAGGTCGACGGGTGAAAGGGGGTTAATTTTCGCTGGGTCTTCGCCAAGGCTCTCGACAGCCGCGCGCATGGAGGCTAAATCCACCACGCCGGGGACGCCGGTGAAATCCTGCATTAATACACGCGCTGGACGATAACCTATCTCACGGCTGGATTTACCCTCGGTCTGCCAGTCGACCAGGGCCTGCATATCTTCTTGGTATACGCTCTCGTCGTCGGCGAAGCGCAGTTGGTTTTCGAGCAGAATTTTGAGCGTCTTGGGGAGCCTGTCGATGCTGCCCAGCGCCTCGGCCGCTTGGGGGAGGCTGTAGTAGTGATACGTTGTACTGCCAACCTCTAGGGTGCTTAGCGTATCGGGTGTCTTGCTCATGTCTCTCTCCTCTAATTGCTGAGTATTGCATTTAGCGTGACGGTCACTGTCTTCCTTTAGTATGGCTTAACCCTGTATGGCTTACCCCAGCATGGCGTTAACTTAGTAATAGAACATGGGTGTTTGTTTAGGGCCTTTCAAGGTTTCTTCGCCTAATAGCGTAGACGAAACCTTGCAATAGCTTGTACTTGGCACCATTTCAGGCAGAATCTTTGCCAAATCATTTAGACAGCTATCAACAAAGCTATCAGTCAGATCTTTACAAGGTGGTGTCATGGAAACTCGTCATGAGCGTTTGATTATTCTTGGTTCCGGCCCGGCAGGCTATACGGCTGCCGTGTACGCCGCGCGGGCAAACCTGAAACCGCTACTGATCACCGGTATTCAGGCAGGTGGCCAACTGACCACCACAACCGACGTGGATAACTGGCCGGGCGATGCTCAAGGCGTGCAAGGCCCTGAATTGATGGAACGTATGAAACAGCATGCCGAACGCTTTAATACGGAAGTGCTGTTTGACCATATCCATGAGGTCAGCTTAGGTGAAAAACCGTTTACGTTGAAAGGCGATAGCGGCATTTATACTTGTGATGCGCTGATTGTGGCTACCGGTGCCAGTGCGCGTTATCTGGGGTTGCCCACCGAGCAGCAGTTTATGGGCCAAGGGGTGTCGGCTTGCGCGACGTGTGATGGTTTTTTCTATCGTAACCAGGAAGTCATTGTGGTAGGTGGCGGGAATACCGCTGTGGAGGAAGCGCTTTATCTTTCTAACATCGCTTCTAAAGTGACCCTGGTGCACCGCCGCGATACGCTGCGGGCAGAAAAGATCTTGCAGGATAAATTGTTCGAGAAAGTCGAGGCAGGCAAGATCGTTCTTGAATGGTTCCAGGAAGTCGAGGAAGTGCTTGGCGATAACTCCGGGGTGACGGGTATAAAAGTTAAATCTACCAAGGATGGCGCCAGTAAAGAGGTCCATGCGCCTGGGCTGTTTATTGCCATTGGCCATAGCCCCAACACCGGCATTTTCGCTGGTCAGTTAGACATGAACGGCGGCTATATCAAAGTGAACTCAGGATTGGAAGGTAATGCTACTGCGACTAGTGTGCCCGGCGTATTTGCCTGTGGCGATGTGATGGATCACATTTATCGTCAAGCGATCACGTCAGCGGGCAGTGGCTGCATGGCTGCGCTTGATGCCGAGCGTTATTTGGACGGTATTGCCGGGTAACGTTGCATTCTGGGACGAAGCGTCTAGCAATCGATAGGCGCTTCGTCAATTCTCAGACGTCCCAACTGGCTGAGCACCAGCTTTTTACCCATCGAGCTTTCGACACTGTTGCCTGAACAAATGGCAAAACTGCCATTATAACCGCTGGTATAGCCCATTGAGTTGTAACGTATCCGTGACCAGCCGCGGCTGTAAGCGACCTCGGTGTTCTCTTGAGCTGGGATCACACGCAAAATGTCGTCGGCTTGAACGCTATCTGTTTTATCTCCCTTTATGATCATGAGCTCACCACTCCATTCGCTATCGCAAGCTGTTCGACCTTCAGAAGCAGGGCAAATCGTAATCTGGCTGCGTTGACTGATCGCCGTATTTCTCGCTAATGAAAACGCACTTTGGAAGCGGTTGACTTCACTGGTCTGTGCAATACGCTCGCCTAATGCCTGAAAATTGGGCAACCCCCAGGCAGCGATGATGCCAACCAGTAATAGCGAGATCAGTAGCTCAAGCAGCGTAAACCCGTTTTTAGGTAGGGTACGTGTGCTGTTATGGCCATCGTTCATCGCCTCTCCTGGCTTGATTTTGTTTATGGCCGCGCTATGCTCACTGCCCGTTATTAACGACCTGATCACCTGGCGGCTAAATCAGCCTAGGCGATAGCCACTATTTTTTATGTAAGCCAAAACGGACAATCTTGTGAGCGATTTCTTAATTATTGGCGGTGGCGTGATCGGCATGATGACGGCGCTGCAGTTGGCTGATGCAGGGCAACAAGTAACGCTGGTCGAGCGAGGTAGGTGTGGGCAGGAGGCCTCATGGGCTGGCGGCGGCATTGTTTCGCCGCTGTATCCCTGGCGTTACGGTGCTGCAGTATCTCAACTGTCACGTTGGTCGGAAGGTGCTTACCCCTCGTTGGCACTTCGGTTATTGGAAGAGACGGGAATTGATCCCGAGTATCGCCAAAAAGGGTTGCTCTACCTGAATGTGGACGATGCCGAAAAAGCACTGCATTGGGCGCGTCAGTTGGGTAAACCGCTAGAACGGGTGGAGGAAGATTTCGTCTACAAGAAAGAGCCCAATGTGGTGATGGCTGGCGACAGCGCGCTGTGGATGCCGATGCTGGGCAGTGTGCGCAACCCGCGTTTGGCCAAAGCGTTAAAGGCGCGGCTAACCGCGATGCCTCAGGTAACGCTGAGAGAGCAGTGCGAGGTCAGTGGCTTTATCCATAAAAATGGCCCAGTGAAGGGCGTGGTGACGTCTCAGGGGCCATTAGAGGCTGAGCGAATTATTGTTTGCGGGGGTGCCTGGGCTGCTCAGTTACTGGTTCAGCTTGATGTGCAGTTGCCGGTAAGGCCGGTAAAAGGGCAAATGATCACCTACCAAGCGCCCAAGGACTTGGTACAGCGCGTCGTGTTAAAAGATGGGCGTTATATCATCCCGCGTGCAGATGGTTTGCTGTTAGTGGGCTCGACTCTTGAAGAAGCTGGGTTTGATAAGACCACTGACGCGGCTGCACTGGCATCGCTAAAGCAGAGCGCAGAAGCCATACTGCCCGCCTTGGCGCTGTGCCCGGTAGCGCATCAGTGGGCTGGTTTGCGTCCTGGTTCACCAGAAGGCATACCGTTTATTGGCGCGCTACCGGAATGGCCCAATGTATTCGTCAATGCCGGGCACTATCGCAACGGCTTGGTATTGGCGCCTGCCTCAACCCATTTATTGGTAGACCAACTGCTTGGACGTGAGCCGGTGATTGATCCAGCGCCTTACCAGCCCACGCCAAAGCGACTTATACACACTTAAGGGGATTCATTTTTATCCTGCTGCTCTTGTAAAAAGCGGTCGCGATGCGCGCCGCAACAGAACCACTGCTCCTGGTCGCGCAACGCTTCATCTTCAGGTACGTGTACTTCGCACCAGCGACAGCGCACCATTTTGCCACCTTCATGGCGATTGACCTGTTTATGCTGCGCTTCATGTTCGAGCTTACGTTGCCGGTAGATGCCGTAAAGCTTTAAACCGGCATAGAATATAACGGCGAAGATAATCAGCCGAATGATCAATAGGTTCATCCTTCTTTTGTCTCCCGAATTAGGGATTTAAGGGGTGAATGGTCGCATGGCCTTTGCCAGTTGGCAGCCCTTGCGGGACAATGTGTATGCGACGGTTAACTCAATTTTAAAGATTCTCAAGAGATTTTAACGCCCATGCAAGACTTAACGCTGGTAATGGCCCAACTCGATCCTCTGGTCGGGGATATTCCCGGCAATGCCGCACGTGCGATTGAAGCAGTACGTGAGGCGCGGATCGAGCATGGGGCAGATATTGTTGTCTTTCCTGAGCTTTTTTTGTCGGGCTACCCGCCGGAAGATTTACTACTGCGTCCCTCTATGGAGGCCCGACTGCGTGAAGCTCGCGCCCAAATGGCATCGAAAATTTCCCGCGATGTATTGGTGATTATCGGCTACCCCGGCGTACGTGAAGGGCGTTGTTATAACTTGGCTGGCCTGCTTTATAACGGCCAGTGGGAAGGTGAGTATGCCAAGCAGGCGTTGCCTAACTACCAAGTGTTCGATGAGCAGCGTTACTTCACGTCTGGCACTGAGCCGCTTGTTTATGAGCATAAGGGCGCCAAGTTAGGCATTTTGATTTGCGAAGACCTATGGGATGGCGTACCGGTTAGGGCTGCCACTGATGCAGGTGCTGAAGTGCTGATTAGCTTGAATGCCTCGCCTTATCATCAAGACAAACCCGCTGAGCGGTTGGGTTTATTGGAGCTGCACGCTCAAGACGTTAACCGACCCATTGTGTATGTAAATACCATTGGTGGTCAGGACGAGCTGGTGTTTGATGGCGGCTCTTGCTGTGTTAATGCCAGTGGGCAAGTACAGGTGTTGGCGCCGTATTGGCAAGCAGGCTTAATGCCAATACAGTTTCTGCAAACGAGTGCGACGGTGTGGGAGCCCCAGCCCGGTGAGATCGATCCCGAGGTAGAGCCGGAAGAGAGTCTCTATTGCGCGCTAGTTACCGGGCTACGTGACTATGTTAATAAGAGTGGTTTCGACGGTGTGGTATTGGGGCTTTCCGGCGGTATTGATTCGGCGCTCTCGTTGGCCATTGCGGTTGATGCGCTCGGACCCCAGCGGGTGCAGGCGGTAATGATGCCGTATCACTACACGGCGGATATTTCCAAGCAGGACGCTGCAGAGCAAGCCGAGATGTTGGGCGTGCACTACGAGGTTATGCCCATTGAGCCCATGGTAGAGGCGTTTATGGGGACACTCGCAGACAGCTTTGCAGGAACCGAGCGAGATACCACTGAAGAGAATCTTCAGTCGCGCTGTCGCGGTGTGCTGCTAATGGCGATTTCCAATAAAAAAGGCTTGATGGTACTGACGACCGGTAATAAAAGCGAAATGGCGGTGGGCTACGCCACGCTGTATGGCGATATGGTGGGTGGTTATAACGCGATTAAAGATGTCTATAAAACCTGGGTGTATCGCCTGGCTCGCTGGCGTAATACGCAATCGGCTGCCATCCCTGAACGAGTGATTGAACGCCCACCCAGCGCAGAACTGGCACCCGATCAGCAGGATAGTGATTCGTTGCCTGACTATGATGTACTTGACGCCATCTTAGTGAGTTACATTGAGGGCGACATGAGTGCTGAAGCGATCATTGCTGCCGGCTTTGACGATGAAGATGTCTATAAAGTGGTTAAGCTGGTTGATCGTTGCGAGTATAAGCGCCGACAGGCACCCATCGGCGTGCGAGTAACCCCGCGCGGCTTTGGCCGGGACCGCCGCTATCCGATTGTAAATGGCTGGCAGCCCGGCGATTAAGCAACCTTCAGTTTTGTGAATCCTAAATTTATCAAGCCCGGCAACCGGGATTAAAAGTTTGCCCACTCAGGTTCTGCCTGCTGCGTTATGGTGGCAGGCAGGGCGGGCTTGTTGGCGGCACTAGAGCGCGTTTGTGCAGCTGTTAATGGGGTGTTCTGTTGGGCTTTTGGATGCATATTGCTCGGCAGCTTAAAGACGGCCATGGCATGTAAAAGAGCGTGAGCGTTTTGGCGCAGATTATTGGCGGCGGTGGCGCTCTCGTGTACTAGGGCAGCGTTCTGCTGGGTGACCTGATCCATCTCAGTCACTGCTCGGCCCACTTCTTGAACACCGGTACTTTGCTCTGCGCTAGCGTGGCTGATCTCCTTCATAATGCTGGTTACCCGTTCGATAGCCGCGACGATCTGTTCAGTCGATCTACTGGCTTCTTCAGCGCGTTCATTGCCATGGTTGACCCGCTCTAGATTGCTGGAAATCAGAGTATTAATTTCTTTTGCGGCATCCGCACTGCGCTGGGCTAAGCGACGCACTTCTTCTGCGACTACGGCGAAACCACGGCCGTGCTCGCCAGCGCGGGCGGCTTCGACCGATGCGTTGAGGGCCAGGATGTTGGTTTGAAAAGCAATCGCATCAATCGTGGATATGATACCCGCAATTTCCTGTGAACTTTTATTCAGGTCGTTCATGGTATCGACCACCTGATGCACAGCTTCACCTCCGCGGGTAGCTGTGTGTGAAGCGCTCGTCGCTTCCTGGCTGGCCTGCTCTGAGTTTTCGGCGTTGAGTCTAACGGTGCTATTAAGCTGTTCCATAGCAGAAGCCGTTTCTGCGAGAGCGCTTGCCTGCTGTTCTGTGCGTGAGGAAAGGTCATTATTGCCTTCAGCAATTTGTTCGCTGTTACTGGCAACTGCTTCTGCAGAAGCACGAACCTGCGTCACGATAGTTTGTAGCTGATGGGCCATCGCAACTTGAGACGCCATTATACTGTGGGTATCGCCTTTCTTTAGGTGTCCAAGGCTGGTTAGCTCGCCGCGTCCAATGGCTTCTGCAAGCGCTTTAACTTCATGGGGTTCGGCACCTAATTCGCGCAGCAATTGACGGGATAAGAACACCGCTATCAAACCGCCCACCAGCAGTGCAAATAACGTTAGTCCCAACATTTGCATTTGAAAGCCTGAGGCGGTGTCGCGGGCTGTCGCCGTGGTCGCGTCGTTGAGCGCTTGCTGAAGATTGATAAACTGATTAATGCGGTTAAGCCACTCGGTGTAAGCGGGACCAGCCTGCTCCAATAATAGCGTTTGTGCATTGGCATACTCATCTGCCTGGCGGGCTGCGATGACTTGCTCGGTCAACCCCTGTGTGAGCGTGGCTTGTTCATTGATACTACCAATAATGCTCTGCTCTTCAGCAGTACCGGCATACTCGTTGGTCACCTGCTGCATACCCGTTGTAGCGGTACGGTATGCATCACTCAACCGTTCCATTTCATCCTCAAGTGAATTGAGGTTGCCATTACCTGCTGTGATGACAATATCGCGAAGCACGATAGCGCGATCATGTACGCTGCCTCGCCAGTCCACCGCGAAGCGCTGTTTAGTGCCATTAACGTCATTGATTGTCGTTAGGTCTCGGTCAATTTGATTGACCTGGTAAACACCCACCGCTGTTAACAGCATCAGCAGCCCCAATAGGGTGGAAAAACCTAGCGTTAAGCGTGTGCTTATTTTGGTCTTGGAAGAACGGGCGTTAAGAAGTGACATTGATTGCTCCCTCAGGTGCCGTTTAGGCGCTTTTTTATTTAAGGAAAGCTAATCATATACAGTTGTACAATACTTGTATAGATAATATCGATTATTTGTACAGGTCGTGCTTTTTTTTAGCGAGTCGCTGAAAGTTAATGTTTTTCTAGGTGCTCTCACAAAAAAACCACGCCGAGGCGTGGTTTAGTAAGCGAAAGTTGTACAGCGTTTAATTAGTGTGGCCTTTCAAAGCCTTAATCATTTTGATCTAAATGCTTAGGTATAAAACGACTGCCCTGCAACTGCTCATGGTCTGGCGCGTTTTCTTGCAGTACAGCTAAGACTTCACTGGCGCGATCATCCATGTCTAGTCCTCGGTAACCTTCTACCATAGTGGCCAATGCATCACGGGTAGCGCTGGATTCTGGATAGTTTTCGATGACCCAGCGGCCACGCTCAACAGCTGCCAAATAAGCCCCGCGGCGCAGGTAGTAGTCGGCAACGTGCAGCTCATGGCGAGCCATCAACTCGCGCAGGTAGACAATGCGCTGCTGAGCATCGGCGGCGTATTCACTTTGCGGGTAGCGTTGAATCAACTCGCGGAAGTCATTATAGGCATCTCGAGAGGCGCCCAAGTCACGCTTTGAGATGTCAATCAGGCGCAGGCGCTCTAGGCTAAAACGGCCCGCTTGCCAAGCAGAAAGGCCGCGGAGATAGTAGGCGTAGTCTACTTGCGGGTGGTCGGGGTGAAGACGAATAAAGCGGCTAGCTGCTGCCCGGGCTTCTTCCCATTCGCTGTTTTCGTAGTAGGCATAGATCAGCTCAAGTTGTGCTTGCTCTGCATGTGCGCCAAAGGGATAGCGGGTGTCTAGCGCTTCTAAGCGCTCTATCGCAATCGGGTATCGGTTGCTATCTAGGGCCGTGCGGGCCAATTCATAGAGCTCACGCTCCTGCACACCAGCAAATTCATCATCTTCTTCTTCGCTGGTATCGTTACTCGCACAGCCCGCTAAAAGGGCAAGGCTTAGGGCTAGAGCACCAAAGCGGTTGGCAGCTGAAAAAACGCGCATCATCATCCTCGTTGCAAACAAGCCTCAATCACCAAAAAGCGGCGATGGCCATAAGTAGAAATGGTAGAATAGGTCGCAGTCCGCCCACTATAAAACACCTCGGCATAAAACGCAGGCTTAGCGACGTTTCGTCGGTTGTCGTCAACGGGTGTTTTTCCAGGCCGGGGTTAATTTTTTCGCTTTGCTGGGGCTTTTTGCGTCTTAAAGAGGTTTTTCATGTCTCGAATAGTTGAAGACACGCAGCGCGTGCCCGCTACGTTAGCCGGTGCACGGTTGGACCAAGCGGCGGCGGAGTTGTTCAGCGATTACTCGCGCGAACGCTTAAAAGCGTGGATTAACGCGGGTGAGTTGACGGTGGATGGCGCACAAGCCAAGCCGAAAGTAAAGCTGCATGGCCATGAAGTGCTGGCGCTGCAGGCCACTATTGAAGACGACACGCGTTTTGAAGCGCAGGACATTGCGCTGGATGTCGTTTATGAAGACGACACGGTCATGGTGATCAATAAAGCGGCGGGTATGGTAGTGCATCCAGCCGCTGGCAACCCGGATGGCACGCTATTAAATGCGCTACTCCATCACCACCCGGCACTGGCGGAAGTGCCCCGGGCAGGTATTGTCCATCGTTTGGATAAAGACACCACCGGCTTGATGATGGTGGCAAAAACGCTACCTGCGCAAACAGCCCTGGTTGATCAGTTGCAGGCACGCAGCGTGTCGCGCCAATACGACGCGGTGGTCATTGGTAAGCCGGTATCGGGTAGTACCATTGATGCGCCGATTGGCCGTCATCCTAAAGACCGCAAGCGCCAAGCGGTGACGACATCGGGCAAACCGGCGGTTACCCATTTTCGTGTGGTTGAGCGGTTTCGTGCACATACCCATGTGCGCTGTAAGCTCGAAACCGGACGTACCCACCAAATTAGGGTGCACATGGCCCATGCCCGTTATCCGCTGATTGGTGACCCTATGTATGGCGGGCGTGCCAAGTTGCCGCCAGGCGCGGCGGAGCCGTTGAAGGAGATTTTGCGGGAGTTTCCTCGCCAGGCTCTCCATGCGCGGAAATTGATTTTCAAACACCCGGTAAGTGGCGAAACATTAACCTTTCGGGCAGACCTTCCCGATGATTTGCTAATGTTGTTGGATTACCTGCGCGAAGATAATGAGACGATGCGATGAGCGATGCCATAAATTTACGGCCGACGCTTTTAGTGCCTGACTGGCCTGCGCCGGCCAATGTTCGTGCCTTTGTGACCACCCGCGAATCGGGACCTAGTCAGGGTGAATTCGCTGCTTTTAATACGGCCGCTCATGTCGGTGATAACCCGGATCATGTCGCGCTATGTCGGCGATTGTTGCAAAAAGAGATTGGGGATGAGCGGCCACTGTTGTGGCTGAACCAAACGCATGGCGCCCGCGTTCAGCAGGTTTACCAACCTGATGTTGCAGACGCGGATGCCGCGCTTGCGACCTCCAACGAGTACGCTTGCGTGGTGCTGACGGCAGACTGCCTGCCGGTGATGTTCTGCAATCGAGCGGGTACCCAAGTGGCGGTTGCTCATGCAGGGTGGCGCGGCTTGGCAGGCGGTGTATTGGAAGCGACGATTGCCGCCATGAATACGGACCCCGACGACATTTTGGTGTGGTTAGGGCCCGCTATTTCAAATGCCCAGTTTGAGGTTGGCCCGGAAGTCTATGGCGCTTTTGTGGCGGTGCATCCTGATATCGCTGATGCTTTTGACCATAGCCCCTATCGATTGGGCCACTATATGGCCGACCTTTACCGGCTGGCGCGGTTTCGGTTAGAGGCGTTGGGCGTTAATCACATAAGCGGTGGTCACTTCTGTACCGCCTGTGAATCGCGCTTTTATTCCTTCCGTCGCGATGGTGGCAAAACGGGACGCATGGCAAGCGTGATCTGGATCAATTAACGCCGATAAATGATCCCATAAGCCAGCGGTTTACTGTAATACCTCTTGAAAAGCGTGGAACTGACGCCATTTAACTTGTCAAGCTAATAGTGATTTAGCATGTCTAATGACACGTTATCGGGTCACGCGGTGCGTCCAAACGCACGGCTACCCCAGGAGGAACTTCATGCGTTTTGATAAATTTACCGCCAAGCTTCAAAGCGCGATTGCCGAGGCGCAGTCGCTCGCCGTTGGCCGCGGCCATAATCAGCTAGACCCAGCACATTTGCTGCTAGCCCTGATCGACACCAAAGACACCGGTATTAAAGCCCTGATTGAAAAAGCCGAGGGTAATCCCTCGCGCCTGCGCGATGGGCTGGTACAGCAGTTAGATAACTTGCCCAAGGTGGGGCAGTTCGACGGCGAAGTGCAACCTTCTCGAGACTTCGTCAAGCTTTTCAATTTAACCGATCGCGAAGCACAGAAACGTGGCGACCAGTTTATCGCCAGTGAGCTAGTGCTGTTGGCGGCGCTGGAAATGAATTCAGCGATTACCAAGTTGCTTAAAGAAGCGGGCATTAATCGTAAAGCCCTCGAAGCGGCTATTAATAGCCTGCGCGGCGGCGCTACGGTCGATGATCCTAACGCTGAAGATCAGCGCGAAGCGCTCAATAAATACACCCTCGACCTTACTCAGCGGGCACTGGATGGCAAGCTCGATCCCGTCATTGGTCGTGACGATGAGATTCGCCGTACCATTCAAGTGCTGCAACGGCGCACCAAAAATAATCCTGTCTTAATCGGCGAGCCGGGCGTGGGTAAAACCGCCATCGTCGAAGGGTTGGCTCAGCGTATTGTTAACGGCGAAGTGCCCGAAGGTTTAAAAGACAAGCGTGTGCTCTCGCTGGATATGGGCTCGCTGTTGGCAGGTGCCAAATTCCGCGGCGAGTTTGAAGAGCGCTTAAAAGCGGTACTCAAAGAGCTCTCCCAGGAAGAGGGACGGGTGATCCTGTTTATCGACGAGCTGCACACCATGGTCGGCGCCGGTAAAGCCGAAGGCGCGATGGATGCAGGTAATATGCTAAAGCCCGCGCTGGCCCGCGGCGAGCTGCATTGTGTGGGCGCAACGACGCTAGATGAGTACCGCAAATATATTGAGAAAGACGCGGCCCTGGAGCGGCGCTTCCAGAAAGTGTTGGTAGATGAGCCTTCCGAAGAGGACACCGTTGCGATTCTGCGAGGCCTCAAAGAGCGCTACGAAGTGCACCATGGCGTGGATATCACCGACTCGGCAATTATTGCCGCGGCCAAGCTTTCGACGCGCTATATCACCGATCGTCAACTGCCCGATAAGGCCATTGACCTGATCGATGAGGCTGCATCGCGCATCCGTATGGAATTGGACTCCAAGCCCGAAGAGATGGATCGCCTGGATCGGCGCCTGATTCAGCTCAAAATGGAACGTGAAGCGCTCAAGAAGGAGACCGATGAGGCGACCAAAAAGCGCCTGGAAGCACTCAATAACCAGATTCACGAATTAGAGCGCGAATACGCCGATCTTGATGAAATCTGGAAAGCCGAGAAAGCCAGTATTCAAGGTGCTGCCCAGTTCAAAGCCGAACTTGAACAGGCGCGTATTGACCTGGAGCAGGCGCGTCGTCAGGGCGATTTGGGACGTATGTCGGAAATTCAGTACGGCAAGATCCCGGCATTGGAGAAGCGAATTGCCGAAAGCGGTGAAGGCGAAACGGACACCTCCAGTCACCAGTTGCTGCGCTCTAACGTCACGGAGGAAGAGATCGCTGAGGTGGTCTCGCGCTGGACGGGCATTCCTGTCTCCAAAATGCTGGAAGGCGAACGCGATAAGCTTCTGCGCATGGAGGAGGCGCTGCATGAGCGGGTGATCGGTCAGGATGAAGCCGTCGAGGCGGTAGCCAACGCGGTACGCCGCTCGCGGGCGGGGCTTTCCGATCCCAATCGTCCCAATGGCTCCTTCCTGTTCCTCGGTCCCACCGGGGTGGGTAAGACCGAACTGTGCAAGTCGCTGGCTAACTTCCTGTTCGATACTGAAGAGGCGATGGTGCGTATTGATATGTCGGAGTTTATGGAGAAGCACTCCGTAGCTCGCTTGATCGGTGCGCCTCCTGGCTATGTCGGCTATGAAGAGGGTGGCTATTTAACCGAAGCCGTGCGGCGCAAGCCATATTCCGTGCTGCTACTTGATGAGGTGGAAAAAGCCCACCCGGATGTCTTCAATATTCTGCTCCAGGTGTTGGAAGATGGCCGCTTAACCGACGGTCAGGGCCGTACGGTGGACTTCCGCAATACCGTCATCGTGATGACCTCTAACATGGGCTCGGATATTATTCAGCGCATGGGCGGCGACCCTAGCGGTGATCAAGAGCGTGACTATGAGGCGATGAAAAACATGGTCATGGAGGTAGTGGGTAATCACTTCCGGCCTGAACTCATTAACCGTATCGATGAAGTTGTGGTGTTCCACGCCCTCGGCCAGGAGCAGATTCAGGCGATTGCCGGTATTCAATTGGAGCGCTTGAAGGTCCGCCTTGCTGAGCACGACTTGAAACTTGAGGTCAGCCCTGAGGCCATGGCGCAACTGGCGGTAGTCGGCTTCGACCCCGTGTATGGAGCGCGGCCACTCAAGCGGGCAATTCAAAGCCGTATTGAAAACCCGCTGGCGCAAGATCTGTTGGGGGGCAAATTTGCACCCGGCGACACCATTCATATCAATGCGGATGAGGGCAAACTGGTATTTACCTCATAAGCTGATACTTGCTTTATTAACCTGCCCAATTAGCCCCGCTGGCGAGCGCCAGCGGGGCTTTTTTGTGCACGCTTTTACTACCTTTGGTGGGCTAGCCCCGATAGGAGGTTGACAGGCTGCCAGCGCTAATGGAATCTTGTCGGTTCCTGATTTGCGGGCGCGGACTCCACGGGCAACCCCTAATCCCCGCGCGAAGGGTAGGCGAAGGCCTCTACCCGCCGAAGGACTTCCGGGCTGGGCTAACCGCTCAACCTGGCCAACGCCCCGACACGGCGATCCGCCGTGATGAGAGTGCAGGCCCTAACCGGGCCATATGCCAGGGTTTGGCATCAGGTGCCGGCATGGGCCGGCAGCGGCATACCGCCGCACTCGACACCACAGGATGTCCTGTGGATCGCACTCGAGACCTCTAGGGGAGAAATACAGTGGAACTGCTTTCCGGCGCAGATATGATCGCCCGCTTCTTGCAAGATGAGGGCATCGAATACATTTATGGTTACCCCGGCGGTGCAGCGCTGCATATTTACGATGCACTCTTCCGCCAGGACAAGGTGAAGCACATTTTGGTGCGTCACGAACAAGCGGCTACCCACGCTGCCGATGGTTATGCCCGAGCCTCGGGTAAAGCGGGCTGCGTGCTAGTGACCTCAGGCCCGGGTGCTACGAATGCCGTCACCGGTATTGCCACCGCCTACATGGACTCAATTCCCATGGTGGTGCTGTGTGGTCAGGTGGCGAGCCATTTGATCGGTGAAGACGCCTTCCAGGAAACCGATATCGTCGGTGTGACACGTCCGATCGTGAAGCATAGCTTCTCGATTCGCCACCCGTCTGAAATTCCAGAAGTGTTGAAAAAAGCCTTCTATTTGGCGTCGACCGGCCGCCCCGGCCCAGTGGTCGTCGATATACCTAAAGATATGACCGCCCCCACCGAGCGCTATGAATACGTTTACCCGAAAAAGGTCAAACTGCGTTCGTACAACCCGGTTACGCGCGGCCATACGGGGCAGATCAAAAAGGCTGTGGAAATGATGCTCAAAGCCAAGCGCCCGGTATTTTATACCGGTGGCGGCGTGGTGACGGGCAAGGCCAGCGAAGGCCTGACCGATCTGGTCAAACAGTTGGGTTACCCGATTACTACCACCTTAATGGGCATTGGCGCGTACCCTCAAAGTGACCGGCAGTGTTTGGGCTGGTTGGGCATGCACGGTTCTTATGAATCGAATATGGCCATGCACCATGCCGACCTGATTATTGCCATTGGGGCGCGTTTTGATGATCGCGTGACCAACAATACGTCAAAGTTCTGCCCCACAGCCAAAATCATTCATGTGGATGTCGATCCAAGTTCGATTTCTAAAACGGTGCGTGCGGATGTGCCGATCGTGGGACCGGCTTCCAGTGTTATCAATGAGATGATCAGCTTGGTGCAGGGCCATACGATTGCCCATCCTGAAGCATTGACGGAGTGGTGGGAGAAAATTGATGGCTGGCGCGCCGATCGTGAAGGCAAGCTTTACGAGTCTTCCAAGCCGGGTGAATTGCTTAAGCCTCAAGAAGTGGTCGAAGCGCTTTGCCGTGTTACTCGGGGCGAAGCCTACGTGACAACCGATGTTGGTCAGCACCAGATGTTCGCGGCGCAGTACTACAAATTTGATAAACCCAACCGACTGATTACCTCGGGTGGTTTGGGCACGATGGGCTTTGGCTTTCCCGCCGCGATGGGGATTAAGCAGAACTTCCCGGATGATGACGTGGTATGTGTCACCGGTGAAGGCAGTTTCCAGATGATGATGCAGGAGCTCTCCACCTGTAAGCAGTACGGGGTGGGCGTTAAGATCGTCAACCTTAACAATGCATCGCTGGGCATGGTGCGTCAGTGGCAGGATTTGAACTATAAATCACGTCACGCTCACTCTTATATGGAGTCGCTACCTGACTTTCATATGTTGATTGAGGCGTACGGGTTTACGGCGATTACTGTTAATACGCTTGACGAGCTTGAGCCAGCGCTAGAGCGTGCGTTTGCTGACAAGCATGAGCTGGTATTTCTTGACGTGAAGGTCGACCCCTTTGAGCACGTCTATCCGATGCAGGTGCCGTTAGGCGCCATGCGTGACATGCTGCTGTCTAAAACGGAGCGTACCTGATGCGTCATATCATCTCGATTCTGTTAGAAAATGAACCGGGTGCGCTGTCACGTGTAGTCGGGTTGTTCTCCCAGCGTAATTTCAATATTGAAACGCTTAACGTGGCGCCCACGGAAGACCCGTCTCTGTCGCGCTTAACGGTGACTACCGTGGGCGATGACCGAGTGATTGAGCAGATTACCAAGCATCTCAATAAGCTGATCGATGTGGTTAAGTTGGTGGATCTCACCGAAGGTAACCATATCGAGCGTGAACTGATGTTGGTCAAGGTGAAAGCGCTTGGTGCGGCGCGCGATGAAGTGAAGCGCACGGTGGATATCTTCCGTGCGCAAATTGTCGATGTCACCCCAAGCCTCTATACCGTGCAGATCACCGGCGACGCGGGCAAGCTGGATGCCTTTTTGCAGGCCATGGCGCCAGTGGGAATTCTTGAGGTTGCCCGCACGGGGGTTTCGGGGATTGCCCGGGGTGATAAGGTTTTGTCGCTTTAAGCCCGAAAAGACGTCGCTTTAAAAGCAAGCACTTAAGCGTAAGCAAAAGCGCCGCTTCTTCACCGGAGCGGCGCTTTTTATTAGTTATTAGTTTGTTAACGCTCGCTGACCTCGGCACCCAGGGCATCAATGCAGCAATTGGCTGGCTGAGTGGCACTCACCGTGTAGAATGAGAGCAATCACTGTTCACGTGACTTCACTTTTAATGGATGAAACCTATGACACAGGACGCTCGCGATCAAGAGCACTCAAACTCTGGGCAACCAAATTCAGGCCAGCTTGATAAGGCTGGTAAGGCTGAACAGCCAGACAATGCTGACCAGTCAGAAGTCGTTGGCAACGAGGATTTGGCGACTGCCTTCTTGCGTGAAACCGAAGTGGTTGAGGAGACCGTTGAGGATGGTAAAAAGATTCGTCGCCGGGGTATCTATTTACTTCCTAACTTATTCACTACGTCGGCGCTTTTTGCCGGCTTCTTTGCGGTTGTCGCTGGCATTAATGGTGAGTTTACCTCAGCTGCCGTCGCGATCTTTATTGCCATGGTGCTGGATGGCTTGGATGGCCGTGTCGCACGAATGACCAATACGCAAAGTGAGTTTGGGGCTGAGTATGATAGCTTGGCGGATATGATTTCCTTTGGTATGGCGCCCGCGTTAGTTGCCTTTACCTGGATTCTTCAAGACATTGGTAAGACAGGCTGGGTGGTCGCCTTCCTTTACGTTGCCTGCGCAGCGCTTCGTCTTGCGCGCTTTAATGTCCAGATTGGCAGTGTTGATAAGAAATGGTTTATCGGCTTGCCAAGCCCCTCTGCCGCAGCGCTGGTAGCCGCGAGTGTATGGACTTTTCATAGCTTTGATGCGGATGCCTTTGGCTTCAAGCTATTGATGTTGGTAGTGGTGGCAGCAGCAGGCGTATTAATGGTGAGCAATATCCGCTACTACAGCTTCAAGGATCTCGACTTTAAAAAGCCAGTACCCTTTGTGGTGCTGTTGGCCATTGTTCTGGCTTTCGTAATGATCTCTGTTGAGCCTTCCGTGATGCTGCTACTGCTGTTTGGTACCTACGTGGCTTCAGGCCCTTTTTTGGCTGTTATGCGCAAAGCAAAAACCAAGAGCTAATGCCGGTTACAACTTTTTCATGTTTTTTTATAACGCCCCCTTGCCAACCCGGCAGCGAATCCGTAAAGTACGCATCCGCTGCCGGGGACGCCAAGCGTTACCAGCGGTGCATAAGGTGTAAAAACCTTGGTTTGTCAACGAGTTGGCGGTTTTAAAATCGCATGTTGACAACCAGCAGGAAATGCGTAGAATACGCCTTCCTCGCTGAGGCAAGCCAAGTCAACGGCCAGCCAGGTAGCTCAATGAGCCACCACAGCGAAACAGCTCTTTAACAATTTGATCAGGTAATTCATGTGGGCGCTTGCTGATGTTAGTGACAAATCACTAAATATCAAGGCAGGCGAACACAACGATACTCTTAGGAATATCACAGTGAATTCGTTTGAACCTTGAGCCAAGTTTGATCCGCTTTTGCTACTGTCGGCTAGTCCGTCGGTTAGCGAGTGAGGATCACAATGATTTTAAACTGAAGAGTTTGATCATGGCTCAGATTGAACGCTGGCGGCAGGCCTAACACATGCAAGTCGAGCGGTAACAGGTCCTTCGGGATGCTGACGAGCGGCGGACGGGTGA